>JBFIEE010000049.1:0-24109 GCA_041603535.1 Porticoccaceae bacterium | reverse complement strand
CGCTTCGCCAATGCGGCGAGAACTCGACGCGGCGACGGTGGAGCAATCGATCAGCAGGGCGGAGGGTTCGACCAGGTCGAGCAGGCCGGGGCCGTCGATCTCTCCACCTATATAAAGCGCTTCAGCTATCGCGCCGTTGGGCAGCATGGAGATAACAAAGTCGGCACCGGCGACGGCTGCTTTTTCACTCGTCGCTGCGGTGCAGCCGTCTTCTACAGCCTTTTGCACGGAAGCGGGCACCAGATCAAATGCGCAAACCGCAAACCCGGCTTTAACAAGATTAGCCGCCATGGGGCCGCCCATATTACCCAAACCAAAAAACGCGACTTTCTTTGCCATGTGTGTTTCCTTCTTAGACGTTACTATTAGCCTTAACCCGGCTATGTGCTTCGCTATTTAGCCCTGTTTAACTCTGCTCAACTCGGCGCAACCGTGCGGCAATGCGTCCACGCTTACAGGTCGGCCAGCGGATGTTCCCCGCTCCAGGGTGCGGTTAAATATTGCTCACGAATCTGCGGAGTGAGGCCGGCCAATGTCGCCGGTTCAAACTTTGGTGTATTGTCCTTTTCAATAATCTGCGCCCGTACGCCTTCCTGGAATACGCCGTATTTACAGCAATTGATGGCGGCGATGAGTTCCATTCGGAAGACCTCGGCGAGGGTCATGTTTTTGCCTCGCCGATTCAGTTCATAAGCCAGAAAAATAGACACCGGGCAACCGGCTTTGTGGCTGCTAACCGCACGCGACAACCATTTGTCGTCACCATCGTAGGCACTGATGGCGGCGGAAACCGCTTCCAGGCTGTTGTGCGCCGTCACCATTTCAAGCCAGTCTTCATGGGCTTGCAGTTGCGGGGCAGGCAGTTGCGCCTGATGCCGGCTTTCCAGTGCGGTCAGGGCTGTGTCGATAAGCGCGCGGTTGGTGTCAGCGCTATTGGTCCAGGCCTGAGCCGCCAGACTGTCGAGCATCGCGGCTTTTTCGCCGTGGGGAATAAATACATCGGCCAGACCAATATAAATGGCATCGCTGGCATTAATCTGTGCACCCGTCATGGCGAGGAACAGTCCGGTATTGCCCCGCGCCCGGTTTAAAAACCAGGCACCGCCCACATCGGGGAACAAGCCGACGCCAATCTCCGGCATGGCGATGCGGGTATTTTCGGTGACCACACGAAAGTCACCGCCCTCAAAGACTCCCATGCCGCCACCCATGACAAAGCCGTTACCCCAGGTTATAACGGGTTTAGGAAAATTGTGCAGACGGTAGTCGAGCCGATATTCGCGGGCGAAAAAATCGTTGGCGTAAGCGTTGTGGTTTTCACCACAGGCCACCATCGATTCGTAGAGCATGCGAATGTCACCCCCGGCGGCAAAAGCCCGGTCACCGGCACTGTCGATCAGCACCGCGACAACGGCTTCATCCGCTTCCCACCTGTCAGCCTGCGCGCTGATCAGGTCGACCATTGCGAGGCTAAGGGAATTCAGGGATTTTTCGGCATTGAGTGTGGCAATGGCGATTTTGTGTCCATCGGCACAAACTTTTTCACTAAACAGTACGGGTTGTTCCGAAGCGGTATCAGCCACACGTAACTCCTGCTGCTGGCAATGCGAGGTGAATCAACATAAATATTGGCGGCGGAATCAGCCGTTTTTCCATGCGGGCGGGCGTTTTTCAACAAACGCGGCCACGCCTTCTTTCTGGTCCTGAGAGCCCCACAAATCCATAAAGGCGTCGCGCTCAAATTTAAAACCGCTGTTGAGCGGGCGCTCGCGGGAAGACATGGTCAGCGCCTTGCAGATACGCACCGACGTTGGGCTTTGGCCCTCCACTTTGGCTGCCAGTTCGAGGGCTTTTTCCAGCGCCTTGCCGGTGGGTACGACTTCCTGTACCAGGCCGATTTGCTCGGCTTTGCTGGCTTTGACTCGCTCACCTAGCAGAATCATGCGCTTGGCCCAGCCTTCGCCAATCAGCCAGGGCAGGTGCTGGGTGCCCAGGCCACCGGGCAGCAAACCCACGGTGCATTCTGGCAGCGCCATCTGCGCCTGTTCTTCGGCGATGCGGATATCGCAGGCCAGCGCGCACTCCAGACCACCGCCCATGGCAAAGCCGGTGATGGCGGCAATGGACACGCCCTGATAATTCACCAGGGCTTCAAACGCCACACCGAAAGCTTTAATAAAGTCGAAGGCCGCGCCGGTATCGTCGTGGTGGAAGCGATTTAAATCGGCGCCAGCGCTAAAGAATTTTTCGCTTTCGCTGGTGAGAATCAATGAGAAATTGTCCCGGTCTGCGTTTAACTCTGCGACAACCTGCTCAAGATAAGCCAGGCTTTCCGGCGTCCAGGTGTTGGCCGGTGGGTTGTTCATGGTCAAAATGGCTGTGCGACCGCGTTTTTCTACTTTTAACAGTTGGCTCATGCTAATCCCCTTATAAACAGTTCGCTCATCGAATCATCTCCGTTGCTCCTTCTTCAAGAATCCGCCGCGCCACAATCACGCGCATGATCTCGTTAGTGCCTTCCAGAATTTGATGCACCCGGGCATCCCGCAAAAACCGCTCAATGGGGTATTCGCGTAGGTAGCCGTAACCCCCGTGCAATTGCAGGGCTTCGTTACAGACCTGAAAACCGATGTCGGTGGCGAAACGCTTGGCCATGGCGCAGTAGGTGGTTTTGTCCGGGTCGTCGCTATCCAGCTTGGTGGCCGCCAGCCTGACCATCTGGCGGGCCGCAACCAGTTCGGTGACCATGTCTGCCAGCTTGAACTGCAGGGCCTGGAAGCTGGCGAGGGTTTTACCAAACTGCTTGCGCTCCTGCAGGTAGCGCTGGGCGTGGTTGAGGGTGGCTTGAGCCGCGCCGATTGAACAGGCGGCGATATTGATGCGACCCCCATCCAGGCCTTGCATGGCGATTTTAAAACCCTCGCCCTCTGCGCCAAGGCGATAGGCGGCGGGAATTCGCACACCGTCAAACGTAATGGTGCGGGTCGGCTGGCTGTTCCAGCCCATTTTAATTTCGTTTTTGCCGTAGTCGATCCCGGGCAGGTTGGCGGGCACGGCAAAAGCGGTGATACCGGCTGCACCGGATGCGACGTCGCCGGTGCGGGTCATCAGCACCAGCACATCGGTACTGCCCGCGCCGCTGATAAAGGATTTACCGCCGTCCAGCACGTACTCCTCGCCAGCGCGGACCGCTTTGGTGCGAATCGATGCCGCATCGCTGCCTGCATTGGGCTCGGTCAGGCAATAGGAGGCGAGTTTTTCACCGCTCGCCAGGTCAGCACAAAACTGGCTGCGCACGGTGTCGCTGCCCCAGGTACAGGCCATCCAGGTGGCCATGTTGTGAATGGAAATAAACGCCGCGGTTGAACTGCAGGCCGCCGCTAGCTCTTCGAGGATAATCGTTGCATCGAGCCGTGACAGACCCATGCCACCCAGGGTTTCGGGGCTGTACATGCCGCAAAAGCCCATCGCCCCGGCGGCGGCAATGGTGTCACGAGGGAAGAATTTCTCTTCATCCCACCGGGCGGCGTGCGGGGCCATTTCACCCTCAGCAAAGGCGCGGGCGGCATCCTGAAAGGCCTTTTGTTCTTCGCTGAGATTAAAGTCCATGGCCACCGACCTTATTTCAGATTGATGGACATATTCGGCCCGCTGGCGACGTCATTATCAAACCAGCGCGCGGTAATGGTTTTGGTCTCGGTATAAAACCGTACCGCCTGTTTGCCGTAGGCGTGCAGGTCGCCATGAAAGGAGCCGCGCCAGCCGGTAAAGGAGAAAAACGGCAGGGGCACCGGAATCGGCACATTGATGCCCACCTGGCCGACCAGAATCTCATGTTGGTATTTGCGCGCCGCACCGCCGGATGAAGTAAAAATGGAAGTGCCATTGCCACGAAAATCTTCGTTAATGGCAGCAATCGCGGCGTCCAGCGTCGGCTCATTCAGCAAGCATAACACCGGGCCAAAGACTTCGTCCTTATAGATACTCATGTCCCGCGTCACATCGGCAAAGATGGTCGGGCCTATCCAGTTACCATCTGGATAACCGTCAACGGTGCAGTCACTGCCATCCAGCAGGCAGGTCGCACCGTCTGCTTTGGCTTTGGCGATAGCGGCGGTGATTTTCTCTTTCGCCGCTTTATTGGTTTGTGGGCCATAGGCCGCGCCCTTGTCAGACCACACGCCGGGGCGAATTTTTTCCGCCGCTGCGGCAATGTCGCCGGCCCACGCCGAGGCTTCACCCACCAGAATGACATTGGGAATGGCCATACAACGCTGACCCGCCGCGCCAAAGGCCGAACCGATAATGTTGTTCACCACCTGGCTTTTATTGGCATCGGGCATCACCACCATGTGATTGTTGGCGCCGGTCATGCACTGCATGCGCTTGAGGTTTTCGGTGCCCTTGCGGTAAATGTGTTTGCCCACCGGCACCGAGCCGACAAAAGAACCGGCGCAGATGTCCGGGTGCTCCAGCAGATAATCCACCTGGTGAGCGCCGCCGTGAATCACCTGCAGTACGCCTTTGGGTGCGCCAGCTTCCTCAAACAGTTCGACCAGCCGCGTCGGTGTCAGGGGATCGCGTTCCGAGGGCTTAAGAATAAATGTATTGCCGCAGGCGATGGCCAGGGGAAACATCCACAGCGGGATCATTGCCGGAAAATTAAACGGTGTAATACCCATGCACACCCCGATGGGCTGGACATAGGAGTAGGTGTCAATGCCGCCCGCCACGTTTTCGACGGTCTCGCCCATCATCAGGCTCGCCACGTTGGCCGCGTGTTCGACGACTTCAATGCCACGCCACACGTCACCCCTGGCATCCTCGAAAGTCTTACCCAGCTCCTGGCTGATAATGGCGGCGATCTCGTCATGGTGATGTTTCAGCAGATGCTGGTAATTGAGCATAATCCGCGCCCGCTGGGGGATCGGCACTTCCTTCCAGGTCTGGAAGGCGGCCAGCGCGGATGCGACAGCACGCGCCATTTCGTCATCTGTGGCGGCAGGGACTTCCGTCAGCAACTCCTGCGTGGCGGGATTGATAACTGCGGTGCGCTCGGTACTCGCGCTTTGCACCCACTCACCATCGATGTACAGCGGAACTATTTTGGGAAATTGCATACTCACCTCGCTGACCTGCAGCAGATTGATCAGTTATTGATTGGCCAATGATGTAAACATATCTCAAAGTCGACCAACATTGAATATCTTGATTATGTAATGGACTATATTGCTCTATACTGAACCGCTTCAGCTTTAGCCTTTTTCATATATTTCCAACAAAATCAATGAATAACCAGACATTAACTTCGCAATGGCCCTTGCCACCTGAAGGAATTCGCTTTCTTTATCCGCAATTCCTTGAACAAACCCTGGCCACCGATCCGCTCTGCCGCGACCTCTATCCCATTGCCGCAGGCTTTTACCCCCACGCCGCCGACCACCGTATGACCCGGCAGCAGCATGACAGCCATCTGCTCATCTACTGCACCAGGGGCAAGGGGCGACTCAGTCTTGCCGACGAGGAGTTCACCGTCAGCGCCGGGCAAATCGTGTCGCTGCCAGCGAGTATGGCACACCACTACCACGCTGACAGCCACACCCCCTGGAGCATTTACTGGGTCCACTATCGCGGAACGCTGGCCAGCGAGTACAGCAACTTCACTCAACCGTTTTGTCCGGTCGTCACCATTGGCATACAACTGCGTCTGCTTGAAGATCTGCAGGCCTTATGTGTCCAGCAGACCGAAAGCTATTCAATAAAGGCCTACATCCATAGCGCCTGCCTGCTCAAGCAGGTGCTCAGTTTGATCGCGCTTTCAGCGGAACGTCACCGACCGCAACCCGGTCGCCTGATCGACCTCGAATATATTCAGAAAATCATGCAGCAACACATTTACACCGAGCTTGATCTGGGCGCTCTGGCAACATCCGCCAACCTGTCAAAGTATCACTTCGCGCGCAAATTCAAACAGCTTACTGGTCGCTCACCAATACAGTTCTTTATCCAGTTAAAAATGCAGCACGCCTGTCGACTGTTGGACACCACCAGCGATTCGATCAAACAGGTTGCCGCGGCAACGGGGTATACAGACCCTTATTATTTTTCGAGACTGTTCAAGCAAAGCACCGGCCTGTCGCCCTCGGCGTATAGACAGGGTTATCTGGCCTGATTTAGCGATTGTCCTGGCGAAACTATTGCCCTGGTGAAAAGACCGCCCTGATTTAACGACGGCCCGGCGCTATCGATCACCCCTGCGCCGCCGCGCGCAGCGCCTGGGTAGCCCGTGCATATTCGCGTTCGATCACCACTAGCTGATCAGCCACTGCCTCCAGCCGACCGCTTCGGGCGCTCTGCTCAAGTTCGCCATAACACCCGAAGATGAAATTTTAGCCCAGCCATCTTCTGTGAATGTTAACCAGTTCACGCTTCAACCGCTTCCTTCCTTGCTCAAACCAGGCTGCTACGCGACCTCGAAATACGTTATAGATCATTATAATTTCGAGAGCCCGCCCCGTCGGCCAGCCTTGTCATAGCCACTGCTTGTAAGGCACTATTGGTCGCGCATACCCCATCGCGCAGACCAATAATGGCGACACTTCAATTCACCATCCAACGCGGCTGACTACACCCGATGATGCTCGCCCGATGACGACTGCTACCAAACGACGAGTAAACAGCAACCGCACTTAACTTCCGCTGGAGATTAACAATGGAGCTTGGTCTAACAGGTAAAGTGGCGCTGGTGACCGGCAGCCACCGCGGCACCGGTCAAATTATCGCGCAGCAGCTAGCCGCAGAAGGTGCGGTGGTCATCGCCCATGGCCTTGAGCAGGGCACGGCAGACCATGTGGTATCCACCAGCAAGGTAGCCCACGGAGTGTGGGGAGATATCCTCACCGACGAGGGCGCGGAACAGGCGGTTGCGCAGGCCATAGCCCTTACCGGGCGGATTGATATTTTGATAAACAACTATGGCACCGCTGAAGAGCAGAGCTGGCAGACAGCCACTACCGAAGACTGGCTGCGCATGTATCAGGTCAATGTACTTTCAGCGGCGCGGATGATCCGTTTGCTGGTGCCGCAGATGCGCGAACTGAATAGTGGCCGGATCATTCAACTCGGCACCATCGGCTCCACCCAGCCCAACGCACTGCGCCCTCACTACTATGCGGCAAAGGGCGCACTGGCAAATATCGCAGTCAGCCTCGCCAAGGAACTCTCTGGCACCGGCATAACCGTAAACACGATCTCGCCAGGCTATATTCGCACGCCCGAGGTGGAAGCCGCGTTTCGCGCAAAAGCAAAACGGGAAGGCTGGGAGGACAACTGGGAGGCCATTGAGGCCCGCATCGTCGCCAAAAGATTTCCCAATCCGGTAGGCCGTATTGCGACCCGCGAAGAGGTGGCCGACCTTGTCTGCTTTATCGCCAGTGAGCGCGCGGCTTTTATTAACGGCCAAAACATCCGCATTGACGGTGGCGCTATAGACATCGTGCACTGACCGCGTTTGCTCGGTTTACTTATAACCAAAGCCATCGCTTACCGGAATATTTTGTCTTGCGAGCCGGGCTTCACTGAGTATCAGCCGTGATATATTTCAGCGCCTTCGTTATCTAGGAATCCGCTTAATGGAATGGCAGGGTTATTTTGCCATCGCGCTCACACTCACTACCCTGTTAACGCTGATATTTTCTCGTATTAGTCCGCACCTGGTGATGATGAGCGCACTGGCTCTGTTCAGTGTCAGTGGTGTGCTCACCGCGACAGAGGCGCTGGCTGGGTTCAGCAATCCCGGGCTGATTACCGTAGCCGCTATGTTTATTGTCGCCACGGGCATACACGCCAGTGGCGGCATCGATCTGCTGGTTAACCACTGGCTGGGTTTGCCAAAAACGGCCAGGGGCGCGCAGCTGCGACTCTGCCTGCCCGTCATATTACTCAGCGGCTTTTTGAACAACACGCCTGTCGTCGCCACGCTAATTCCCGCCGTCAGCGCCTGGGCGCGAAAAATCGGCGTGTCCTCATCGAAATTGATGATCCCACTCAGCTACGCCGCGATCATGGGCGGCACCCTGACCCTGATCGGTACCAGCACCAATCTGATTGTTAACAGCCAGTATCAGGTATTAACCGGCCAACCTGGATTTTCGCTGTTTGCCATTGGCATGATTGGCCTGCCGGTGGCTGTTGTCGGCCTGACGTTTATCCTGTGGTTTTTTCCCAAATGGTTACCCGATCAGCGGGATGGAACATTGTTTGGCGATGTGCGGGAATTCACGCTGGAAGTAGCAGTGGCGCACGATGGCCCGCTGGTCGGCAAAAGCGTCGAAGCTGCCGGTTTGCGGCAGCTTGTGAAAATATACCTGGTTGAAATTATCCGCGGCGACAGCATCATTACCGCCGTGTCCTCCGAAGAACACCTCCGCGGTGGCGACCGGCTGGTATTCGCGGGCAACACCGAGGCAATATCAGACCTGCTTCGCATCAGAGGCATCGTTGCGGCAACTGAATCCGAACGACCTGCGCTCAGCCAGCAGCGCGAAGAACGCTGCCTGGTAGAGGCGGCGCTATCATCACACTCCGATTGTATCGGGCAAACCATCCGTGACTCGCGCTTTCGCGACCGCTACGGTGCGGTCATTCTGGCCGTCGCCAGAGGCGGCAATCGGGTGTCGGGCAATCAGGGCACCATCCGCCTGCGCGCTGGCGACACATTATTGCTGGAAGCCCGCCCGGCTTTTGTCACCCGCCAGCGTTACAACAAAGACTTTTTAATCATCAATGATCTCGACCGCGAGCAGCCGCGGCATCACCGCGCCTATCTGGCGTGGGCAATTCTACTCGCCGTCGTGGTCGCCGCGACGACGGAAATAACCTCCATGCTTAATGCCGCGTTGCTCGGCGCTGGCGCCATTATGGCCACCGGCTGTTGTTCGCTGAATCAGGCTCACAAAAGTCTCGACTTCAACGTACTGATCACCATTGGCGCCTCGTTCGCCCTCGGCCAGGCTCTGGCCAAGACCGGTGTTGCCGCGTCTCTGGCCGACGGCGTGCTGGTCGCCAGCATGGGTAAAGCCTGGCTTGCCCTGGTGCTGGCCTACTTGACTGTATCGGTTCTTACCGAACTGATTACCAACAATGCTGCAGCCCTGCTGATGTTGCCGATTGTGCTGGAAATCAGCCAACAGGCCGGCTTGCCCGCCGAACCATTCGTGTTCGCGGTAATGATGGCGGCGTCCGCAAGCTTTGCCACACCGATTGGCTACCAGACCAACCTGATGGTGTTTGGCCCCGGTGGCTACCGAGTGATGGACTTCATCAAGGTCGGTGTACCGATGAACGTGCTGGTGGGTGCCGTTTCCATCGCCGTTATCCTGCTGATCTGGCCACTCCACTGACAAACATGCCCGTCTTCGCCTGAGCTTAGCTTCCGTCCCTGCAGCCTTGTTCGTTACAATGCCACCCTCACGTTGAGTGGTAACTAACCGCATGGCCCAATACGTTTACACTATGAATCGCGTCGGCAAAGTCGTGCCGCCGAAGCGTGAAATCCTGAAGGATATCTCCCTGTCTTTCTTCCCCGGCGCCAAGATTGGCGTGCTTGGCCTGAACGGCTCTGGCAAGTCGACGCTGTTGAGAATCATGGCGGGGCTGGACACCGACATCCTGGGCGAGGCACGGCCAATGCCGAATATCAAAATCGGCTACCTGCCCCAGGAGCCGCAACTTGATACTGCAAAAGACGTGCGCGGTAATGTTGAAGATGGCGTCAGGGAGGCGGTGGATGCGCTGGAGGAGCTCGACCGCGTGTTTGCGGCTTATGCCGAACCCGATGCTGATTTCGATGCGCTGGCCAAACGCCAGAGCCAACTGGAAGATATCATCCAGGCCTGGGATGCCCACAATCTGGAGCACAAACTTGATGTCGCGGCGGATGCCCTGCGGCTGCCACCCTGGGATGCCCGTATCGACAATCTTTCCGGTGGTGAAAAACGTCGCGTCGCGCTGTGCCAGCTGCTTTTATCCCGGCCCGACATGATCCTGCTGGATGAGCCAACCAACCATCTGGACGCCGAATCGGTGTTCTGGCTGGAACAGTTCCTGCACAATTTTGATGGCACCGTGGTCGCTGTGACCCACGACCGCTACTTCCTCGACAATGTTGCAGGCTGGATTTTGGAGCTCGACCGGGGACGGGGCATTCCCTATGAAGGCAATTATTCCACCTGGCTGGAGACCAAGGAAAAAAGGCTCGATCTGGAGCAAAAAACCGAAGCATCCCACCAAAAAGCTATCAAGCAGGAACTGGAATGGGTGCGCAAAAATCCAAAAGCGCGACAGGCTAAAAACAAGGCACGCCTGCAGCGTTTCGACGAAATGAACAGCCGGGAATTCCAGAACCGCAACGAAACCAATGAAATCTACATCCCGCCGGGTCCGCGCCTGGGCGACAAAATTATTGAGCTCGACCACGTCAGCAAGGGCTTTGGTAATGCCCTGCTGATTGACAACCTGTCGTTAAGTATTCCAAAAGGCGCCATCGTGGGTATTATCGGCGGCAATGGTGCAGGCAAATCCACCCTGTTCAAAATGATTACGGGACGCGAGCAACCCGACGGCGGCTCAATAACACTTGGTGAAACGGTGAAGCTCGCTTTTGTTGAGCAGAGCAGGGAAAACCTGGCTGACGACAAAACCGTATGGGAAGCCATCTCTGATGGTCACGACATTCTCAAGGTGGCTGACTACGAGGTCAACTCGCGATCATATGTCGGGCGCTTTAATTTCAAGGGTTCAGACCAGCAAAAGCGGGTCGGCGACTTATCCGGCGGTGAGCGCGGGCGCCTGCACCTGGCCAACACGCTGAAACAGGGTGCCAATGTGCTGCTGCTTGATGAGCCATCAAATGACCTCGACGTAGAAACCCTGCGGGCACTGGAAGAGGCCATTCTGGCCTTTCCTGGCTGTGTGCTGGTGATATCCCACGACCGCTGGTTTCTGGATCGGATCGCCACCCATATCCTGGCTTTTGAGGGTAATAGCGAAGTGGTATTTTTCGAGGGCAACTTCAGTGATTATCATGACGACCTGATCGCCCGCAAGGGACAGAACGCGCAACCGCAACGGATAAAATACAAACCCTTAAAGCACTGATCCCTGTCCGCTGCCTATAGTCATCTACCTCAGTCATCTACGTCGCTCATTTGCCCAGGCATGCCGGGCATCGATCAGGAGATACACAGCGTTAGCGTCCCATCGGTAAACCATTACCGGGTATAGACGTTGTTGCTCGTTACATACTCGAGAATAAGGGACGCAAAAGGAGATGATCATGTACAAAAATACCGTTTGGGGAATAGCTTTGGCAGTGCTGGTCTGCCAGCCAGTGCTGGCGGACGACCGAGGGGACCGGGCCGAGGATCGCCTGGATCAGCGCGGTGACCTTGTCGAAGAACGATTCGACGAACGCGGCAACCGGATCAACGATCGCCTGGACGGGCGCGGCGAGGCCATTAACGAGCGTCTTGATCAGGCCGCCGAGCGTGCCGAGGCGAAGGGCAGAGCGGATCGCGCCGCTCGCCTGGATCGCAAAGGCGATATCATTGAGGAACGCTTCGATCGGCGGGGCAACATCATCGATCAACGCCTCGACAACAAGGGCCAGCGAATAGATCATCGCCTTGACCGCACTGGTCATCGCATCGATCGACGTGTTGACCGGCGTGTCGAGCGTCGCCACGACCGACGTTAATCACCCACTTACCCCGGTGCTGACCAGACTCAGCCGACCATGCGTGTGGATCGGCTGAGTCTGTATCCTCAACTGCGTTCCGCTTTCCCTCCACAATCAAGCGCTTCGCTCCCCCACGTCAAACGAACCGCACAAATCTCGGCGGGAAAACAATCTGCTTTGTACAAACAAGGTATCGCGCTTACCGTTTTATGGGGCGAATCCATACATCGATCTCGCTGGCATTATCCGCCGCTACCGTCCACGCTTCCCGAGCAGATTGCCGATCAACATAATGACCATAGGTAAGAAGGTGCCAATGCTGACCGTTGTTCTCGTATTCCCAGCTGTTCACGGCCAAATGAAGTAGTCCCTTGTCCCGTAAAAACCGTTGTGCGGTGTCGGCATTTTTAAACGCCCCGAGCTGCACGGTATAGCCGGTTTTTGACGATCCCGCGCTGCCAGGAGAGGCCGGCAGCGCCGCCCCGACGCCACGTTCACTGGTTTGTCGATCGGTTACAGATTGATCGACAACGACGCTTGCCGACTGGGCATCTTGCGTACCTCCAGAGCCGGAATCGCGAGTCCAGTATGCAAATGGCTCCGGCTCCGGCCGTCCATTACTTTCGCGGTTACCCTGAGCAGGGGGCTTAGCGGGCGTGCTGGTAACTTCAGGCTGATCCAACGTAAGCGCGGGCAAGTGCTTGCGCCATGTTTTTGGCCGGTTGTCGCCGACCCAGACAATTTCGAGGGGCTGCCTTGCAACAGGCGCGTCCACGTCCACTACCCCCGCAACAGTCGTCCCAGTGCCCGCCCCAGTGCCCGCCCCTAGCTTGGGCTCGACGGTCGCCCCATCCGGCACGTCGCTATTGGCCTTTTCGCCTGGCACCACCATCTGATCGACTGGTTGGCCATTGCGCATCGCTCGCTGCTGACAGTTGATATTCGATCCACGGCCAGCGTCACATTGCCAGCCTATATACACGCTGCTGTGGTCAATGGTGCTCTGGCACGCAACGAGCAACATCCCCAGCATTGGCAACACCCGCAGCAATCCCGTTAACGGCCCCGACATCACTACTCCCTCTCTTACCGTAAAACCCCGGCACCGCACAGGCTTGTCGACTGGCGTGGTCGCGGCTGGCTAGCCTACATACCGTCAACTTCGCTCACGCGGAAGCGTCATATGTTGCATTACTCGACTAAATACCCATGCTGGACAAAAAGCTCACCACGCGCTCCAGTAAACCGGCCAACTTCGGGTGATTGACCTCCAGACGGGCAGCCTGATCAGCAAACCGGCCGCTAAGCCTGTCACGGGTATGCTCATCGAAATCACCTTCTGTGAGATGCGTAACGATATCGGTCATCAAATTACCGACCAAATCCCGATCCTGGGGCGTCAAGTCGCGCGCCGCATGCAATTCTGCACGCGCTTTTTCAATATGTTGCAATAAGGTTTCTTTCGTCATGAGTTTGAGGTCTGCCCGGTATGTGTCAGGCGAGTATAGCGCCAGCGCGGCCTACTGGACACACATCACGTTATGCACGGATACCAACTTTCCAGACACCTATGCTAACGTAACAAGCGTAAACCAAACCGAGTGGCGCTTACTTATCAGGGCACCCTGTCCCAGGTTCGGCGGTAGCCTGAAGAAGAGTGGATACCTGGCGCCTTGCTCGACACACAAACGCTATGATCATTAGTTGTGCACAAAAACAGAGAACGCACAAATAAGGCACACAACTTGCTATAAGCTCTAAAAACTAAGCTAAAGCTTAGATTCTCACCAATAAAACGCACTGTTGTGGGTCGCTTTATTGGTCAACGAGGAATAAACGCACGCTATTAGTGCGCTCTAACGGGAGGAGAAAATACGTGCCCACACTAATGCCCAGACTACGATCGGTATTTGCCCTGCTTTGCCTATTGTCCACACCGCTCGCCAGCCACGCTGAAGAACTGAATGGTGCTAATACCGCATGGATACTCACCGCCACGGCGCTGGTGCTATTTATGACGATTCCCGGTCTGTCATTGTTCTATGCTGGCCTGGTCCGCTCCAAGAACGTACTTTCCGTTGTCATGCAATGTTTCGCCATTACCTGTGGTGCATCTTTGCTGTGGATGGTGTGCGGCTATAGTCTGGCCTTTACCGACGGCGGCGGCATCAATGCCATTGTCGGCGGTCTCGACCAGGTCATGTTTGGCGCGATGAGCGAGGATTCCCTCTCGGGCGATATCCCGGAAAGTGTTTTTGCGATGTTTCAAATGACCTTTGCAATCATCACGCCGGCGTTGATTGTCGGTGCCTTTGCTGAGCGAATGAAGTTTTCGGCGATGCTGGCATTTAGCATGATCTGGCTTCTCGCCGTTTATGTCCCGGTCACCCACTGGGTATGGGGCGGCGGCTGGCTTGGCGAGATGGGCCTGCTCGACTTCGCTGGCGGCACCGTCGTCCATGTTACGGCAGGGGTAGGGGCCCTGGTAGCGGCATTGGTCATGGGCAACCGCCGAGGTTTCGGAACACAGGCACTGCCACCCCACAACCTGACACTGACTGTCGCTGGTGCGGGCATGTTGTGGGTCGGCTGGTTCGGGTTTAACGCAGGCTCGGCGCTGGCAGCCAACGGCGATGCGGGGATGGCTATGCTGGCCACTCATATCTCAGCGGCAGCTGGCTCAATGGCCTGGATGATGATGGAGTGGATCAGGCACGGCAAACCTTCAGTGCTGGGCATTGTGACCGGTATGGTTGCCGGCCTTGGCACCATCACCCCGGCCTCGGGCTTTGTCGGCCCCGGTGGCGCGCTGATTATCGGCTTTAGCGCCGGCGTTATCTGCTATTTCGCAACCCAGCTTATCAAACAGAAATTCAAGATCGATGACTCCCTCGATGTCTTCCCTGTACACGGTATCGGCGGCATACTCGGCACCATGCTCGCAGGCGTTTTTGCCTCCAGTCAGCTGGGGGTTTTCAGTGGCCAGGGTTATGCAGAAGGTGTGACGATGGGTGGCCAGCTCATGGTGCAGGCAACCGGCGTACTGGCTACCCTGGCTTACACTGCAGCAGTTACTTTTGTCATATTAAAAGTCCTCGATGCAGTTATCGGGCTGCGTGTCGATGCCGAGCAGGAGACCATGGGACTCGACCTCTCACAACACGACGAGCGCGGTTATGATCTATAAGGTCAGGATTTCCAGGGTTGCGGTCTGCTGAGCGACCATCAAAACTTCGCGACCTGTTATCCTGGATAAAGAAAAAAACACCGGCTTTTGCCGGTGTTTTTTTCTGCAAACCTTACCCACGAACCATCGCTTCCTGTTGCGGATGGCGCTGCAACCAACTTTCCAAACCGAACAGTACCACAACATAAAACAAGGTCGACAATACAGTGTTATGAAAAAATGGCAGGGCCGCCGTAAAGCACGTCACTAAACCCTCCATACTGTGAGAGTAGATACCGCTAAGCCACCACACCCCGGCATTGCTGATCAGAAAAAATACCGCCGATCCGCCAAGGGCAGCGCCGACAAGTACAACCGGTTGGCGATGTTTACCCAGCGCAATACCGATCACGACAACAAGCGCCATACCCGCATAAACAAACGTCATGGTGTTATGAAAACCAATAAATACATCAGCCACCAGCATAGCCGCCAGGGGTACCGCAAAGGCAAGCCAACGTTTCGTCAACGCTGCGCCGCCAAACAGGGCCACGGCTACCACGGGTGAAAAATTCGGTGGATGAGGCAGCAGGCGACTCAATGCCAGCGCGGCGATGGCGGCAATCAAAATCCAGTGTGTACGAGTAGTCATGGTATTTTTCCCGAATTAATTACTAACGTGGATTAGCGAATCTTTAAAACCTGGCTTTAACACCGGGCTTTGAAGGTCAGCCTTCAACGGTCTGTTCTCAACAATCCGTTCTCAACAATCCGCTCTAAAAGTCGTGCGCTAAAAGTCATAGGACAAGGTTAACATCAGATTACGTTCCGGCGACGGATACAACGCCTTCGTACCATAGAAAGTAACGAATTCGGTGTACTCCTTCGCCATTAAATTATTCAACCTGACACGCAACGCCCAGCCATCAATACGGTACGCGGTGACAAGATTCGCGACGGTGTAAGACCCAGGCCCACCTGCGCTATTGGCCAGGTCGATCGTCTGCGAACCGGTGTGGACCACCTCGATTGAGACACCGAGAGCAGCGGACCATTGATAATTGACCTGCGCCCTGGCCATCTCCCGTGCCACATTGGGAACGCGCCTCTCGTTATAAACACCCTCCGCAAAGCGAGCATCAATATAGCTGAAAAGGCCCCGCGCTGACCACCGGTCCTCGCCCAGCCAGGCCAGCTCAAAAGTAGCGCCACGGCGGCGTGTGTCATCAAAATTCGTGTTGGCGCCAAACAAACCCAGTGCCGGATCAAAACCGATTTCATCGCTGTTTTCCTGCTGAAAGAGCACCAGTCTGGTCTCCAGTTGCCGCCAGCGCCGTTCACCGCCCAACTCCCAGGCGATGCCACGCTGTACATCCAGCAAACCCACCACGCCAAAGAAATCAACGTTTTCATCAGCCAGGGGAAAGCGGAAGGTTTCGTCGCGATTCAAATAAATCCGCCACTCGTCCTTCGCCCAGACTGCGCCGAGATGATGCGCTGTGGCACTCTGCTCGTAGTCAATGCCGAAAGGCTCGATGCTGGTGTCGAGCCGGGTATGACGGATGCCCGCCTGAAGCGTAAGGGCATCCGAAACGGTGTAAAGCAAATGCGCATACTCACCGCGTTTTCGGTTTTCATGGGCACTGGCCGATAAACCGAAACCAAAGTCGATAGCGAAATCGTAGTCGACACGCTCGACATCCACGCCCACAGTAAGATGCCACCGCTCAATCGCCAGTATCAGGCGTGGATCAAAGGTTTTCACGCGACGACTTTGCAGGGTTGTGGTGTCACCAAAGCTGGAAGAAGCATCGATCACGACATCTTCGTCCCGATCACTGTAGGCAGCCAGCAACTGCACCTCATCACTGAACCGATGATCAACACCCAGACGTGTGGTTCTGTTGTCTGCTGCATAGTCATTAAAACTCGACCCCGCCTGGCGCCTGTCATCCGCCACCTGGGCTGACAGCAAGGCGCCGGTAAGGCGGTATTCGTTGTCGCTGTCACGCGCCTCCACAAATACGCTGCCATCACCATAGTGATAACCGAGCTTACCGCTAAAATTTTCATAATTGACGCTGCTATCGTCACGGTAACCATCACCGCGTTCAAGCTCGCTATTGAAGCGATAAAACCAGCCATTATCCGGCTGACTGCCGTAGCTAAGGGCGTAGTTATCATTGTCATAACTGCCGCGGCCAAGCGCTATTTGTCCACCACGGCGGCTCCCGCCGTCGCCAGGCCTGGCTCTGCTGTCAGTGGTAATAATATTGATAACGCCACCCACCGCCTGATCGCCATACAGCGCGCCAGCACCGCCTTCAAGAATTTCCACCCGCTCGATGTCGGTAATGCTCACCGCAGTAAGGTCCTGGCCGCCCAGATCAGTATTGTTGAGTTTACGGCCATCAACCAGCACCAGTGCGTTGGACACCGCGCTATAACCCCGCAGGCTAAGCTGGGCATCACGCCCGTTACCCTGGCTATCGTGGATCTGCACTACGCTGTAACTGCGCAATAAATCAGCAATATTGCGCGCACCGCTGCGCACGATGGTGGCGCGATCAATAACCCTGACGGTATTCGCGACCTGGGCTATGGCATAAGGCGAACGCGTGGCAGTGACCACCACTTCTTCACTGATCACACTGGCGTCTAGCCCCGTGTCTGACTTCAGTTCGGGGCGGGTGTCCGCGAATGTAGACGAGAGAGAAATAGTGAGGCCGACGGCTAATAGTCGGTGATGATTTAAGTAGCGGGTAAACATAGCTTTGCTTCTGTCAATAAACAACACAACAGAAGCCGGACTGAACGGAATATCCCTGGTGACAATAAACAACGACCAATAAGACTATTAGTTAGTCGTCACCCGCAACAGCACAGCTTCACCTGGCGCGTTGCCACTACGGACTACCATCTTTACACAGCAGCTCGCCCCCACGGTTCACCCGACCGTCGGAATACAACGCCGCCACGGCAGGTCTCCTGGCTCCCGGGTCATTGATTCACTCGCCTTCCCAACCCTGATGGGGCAGTGGCATATGAGTGTCTCTCACCGGATACAGTTGCGGGGACAGCTTCAGTGAGCAGCCAGCTAGCTGCCTTGAATTCCCTCGTAGCCCTTGCGGGACCATGGCGAGGCGCGATTGTACTTGATATCAGATGAGCGCTTCCAGCGCCTCGGTGATCTTGCGTACCGGCACGATCTCCATACCGCTGATATTGCGCTTTGGCGCATTACCGGCGGGCACTATAGCGCGCTTGAACCCGTGCTTGGCAGCCTCCCGGATGCGTTCCTGGCCACTGGGTACCGGACGAATCTCACCGGACAAACCTACTTCGCCAAAAACCACCAGATCATCAGGTAACGGGCGGTCACGAAAGCTTGATACGACCGCGAGCACGACTGCGAGATCGGCGCTGGTCTCTATCACCTTGACGCCGCCAACAACATTCACGAAGACATCCTGATCACCCACCATGATGCCACCGTGGCGATGCAGCACAGCCAGCAGCATGGCCAGCCGGTTGTGTTCCATGCCTACCGTAACGCGACGCGGATTGCCCAGGTGGCTGTCATCAACCAGCGCCTGCAGCTCAACCAACAGTGGGCGAGTGCCTTCCCAAACCACCATCACCACACTGCCTGACGCAACCTCCTGACCACGTTGCAGAAAGATCGCGGACGGATTGGCAACTTCCCGCAGACCCTGTTCAGTCATGGCGAAAACGCCCAGCTCATTAACCGCGCCGAAGCGGTTTTTATTGCTGCGCAGGGTGCGAAAGCGGCTGTCGTGAGAGCCTTCGAGCATCAGCGAACAGTCGATCATGTGCTCCAGTACCTTCGGGCCGGCCAGCGAACCCTCCTTGGTAACATGGCCCACCAACAGCAACACTGTGCCCGTCTGCTTGGCGTAGCGTACTAACAACGCGGCACTTTCCCTGACCTGGGACACGCTACCCGGCGCCGAGGCGATATCTTCGCAGTGCATCACCTGAATGGAGTCGATGACCAGAATCTTCGGCTGGGCAATTGCCGCGGTCGCACACACCGTTTCCACGGACGTTTCGGCCATAATATTGAGTCGATCGGTGGGCAAACCCAGTCGCTGGGCGCGCATGGCTATTTGCTGAGGAGACTCCTCGCCGGTGACATATAACGCCGAGTGATGTCTGGCGAGATGACACAGGGTTTGCAGCAGCAAGGTGCTTTTGCCAGCGCCAGGTTCGCCACCAATAAGGATGCAGGAACCGGGCACCAGACCGCCGCCCAGCACCAGATCAAATTCGCCGACACCGGTTGGGATACGCGGCAATTCGTCGAGATCTATCTCAGACAAAATGCGGACATCGCCACCAGCCACACCAGCAAAGCCTTTACGGACGCCGGCCATGGCGCCCGCCCCAGGCATACGCACTTCCTGCAGGGTATTCCAGGCGCCGCATTCGGCGCACTGCCCCTGCCATTTATTAAAGTCCGCACCACAGTCGTGACAGACAAAAGCTGAAGTCTTCTTTTTCGCCACGGGACGCCCTTTCGTGCTACTGAAGGTAAATGCCTGGGGGTGAATGCTACTACCCTTTTGCGATGAATGTTGTCCGTTCTGTGCGCTGCATGCTACCTTGGCGAAGACAGCGCAACAATCCAGAACAACCCAGAACAATGCACCAAAGTCATGCCTCAGAGCTCTGCATCTGAGCAACGTGCTTAGCAAGACTGAACGAATCTGCTAGAGTGGCGACATGTCACTGATCCCGGAAAGACCACTACTTTTTTATCCGCAGCTCGCTGTCACATTGGGTCTCGAAGGCGCGGTGATGGTGCAGGTTTTAAAGGATCTGGTCGAACTCGGTGCCAGCGAAACGCACAACGGTTTTGTCTGGGTAACTGTCGGCGCAGAAAAACTGTCCAGTCTGCTGCCCTTCTGGGATGAATCCGACATTCAGCGTATTAGCTCACAATTGCGTGACCAGGGCATTCTGCTAATCGGTTCCACACATTTCAGCCACAATCTGCCGTTTCGCTTTGCCATTAATCAACGCACCCAGGGGTTGCCTGCCCCTCAGCCATCAGAATACCCACGCCACCAGGCTCGCAACCCCATCCCGACAGGGTGGCAACCAGAAGCCGATTTGCTCGCTCAGCTGGCCCAGTACGCCATACCCCGAGCCTTTGCTCTCGATCAGGTCGGTGAATTTGTGACCTATTGGTCCGAACGCAATGAACCCAAACACAGCTGGGGTGCGCGGTTTCTAAAACACGTTTTGCGTCTTTGGCGTGACCAGCAGTCAGAACAATTTCGCCAGAGTCACGAAATAGTGATCTCGCCAGGCTGGCGACCCTCCATTGAAGCCATGGAAATTCTCACCATCCAGGCCGGTATCAACGCCAATTTTGTGGATGATGCCATTGCCGAGTTTATCCTCTACTGGCAGGAGCGCGGCATTGAATCCAGCACCTGGAACTCACGCTTTATTCAACACGTGAAACGTCAGTGGGCGCGATTCACCAATACATTAAAATCGGATCTCGACCCCCGCCCCATTACCGCTGACTGGCAGCCAGACGAGAATGTTTTTGATATTCTTGCCATGGCCAATATTGATCGAAAGTTCGGTGAAGATCTGGTCGCCGAGTTTGTCCTCTACTGGCAGGATAACGGCCAGGCGCTTAGCTCCTGGAATACCAAATTCCTCCAGTACACCAAGCGCCAATGGGCTTATTTACGCAACAACACAATGAATACCAATCATGAAACACAGCAACGATCTAGTAGACCAAGCAATACAAGAAATCGAGACATCGCCGCGGAACTCAGTGACCGCAGCTGGGCAAGCTGACGATCCGGCGATCATCGATACCATCAATCAGATATTTGCCCTGTTTCGCATTAATTTCCACAATCAGTTTTACAGTGCCTTTAACGACACATCCCTGCTTAACCAGGCCAAGCGGTTGTGGCTGGAGTCGCTGCGTCACTACCCGGCACCCTGCCTGTTAAAAGCCGCCCGGCAGATTATCGAGGAATCGGAATACCT
Source organism: Porticoccaceae bacterium (assembly GCA_041603535.1). Taxonomy (GTDB): domain Bacteria; phylum Pseudomonadota; class Gammaproteobacteria; order Pseudomonadales; family Porticoccaceae; genus HB2-32-21. The sequence goes on along the minus strand of JBFIEE010000049.1, from coordinate 3,164 downwards.
GCCTACCTTGCATAAAATGCTCGAAGCCTGCAATCAGCAGGATGTCGAAACTGGCCTGCCCAACGCCCGCAACGCCTATCTGGAAGCGTGCCTCGCCGCCCACCCAAAGGCTCAGCACCAGTGGTCGCATCCAGCGGTTTACCATGCTGGCGCCCAAACTGGCTGGTATGACCTTGAACATCAACCCGAATATGTTTCGTGGCCAAACTTTAAACGTAACTATGACGATTTTCGGCGTAAGGCCCTGCAGGGAGAGTCATTGGAGATTACGCCCATCGCGCAACTTGAATCGCCCGATGTCAGTTCCCTGAGCAAGGCTGAGCGTCGCGAACAACTCAAAACTCTACGGGAAACGCTGGATATTTAGCCCCCCGATGAGCACGCAGCTCTCCGTCCATAACAGTACGGCCCGCCGGATGGCCAAAACTATTATGTATGGGTTTCAAAGTTACTTTTCTGACTTTCTCAACATCTCGCTCGGTGCAAAAGCGCGCTTTGAAAAAGCTGACTGGCACGCGGTACAGCGCTCCAATCAGGAACGCATTGAGCTGCACAAGGCCAAGGTTCGACAAACCGCTGAGTTGCTTGACACAGTCACCAACAAAAATGTCAGCGACCTCAATTTGTGGCGAGAAACGAAAATCGTCTATACCCAGCTCGTGTCCAGCGCACCCAATTTCGAAATAGCCGAAACTTTTTTTAATTCAGTTTTCGGCCTAATCAATGATCATGACAAAATTGATGACGATCTTATCTATGTCTTTTCATCGCAGCTCAAAGAAACCCCTGAAAGCGATTTCAGTATCTTCCTGCGGTATGAAAACATCGCCAGCGTAAATAATATTTTTGAGCAAATACTCAGCGAAACAGAGTTCTCGGTGCCCTGGGAAGATCTCAACCGCGATGTAGACGCCATTAGCAACGCTTTTAACATGGAAGTGCTACCAGAGATAACGTGCCCAGTTGATAAGCTAAAATTCGATATTCTTGAAGCAATGTTTTATCGGAGTAAGGCCGCCTATCTTGTCGGTCGCATTCGGGACCAGCACACTGATATCCCACTCGTGCTACCAATACTGAATAATGAACGAGGCGGGCTGTACGTCGACACTGCAATTTTTAACGCCAGCGAAATGAGCGTCATTTTCGGCTTTACGCGCGCCCATTTTATGGTGGACGCACCGCTGCCTCACCAATACTTACACTTCATTAAAAAAATGCTGCCCCACAAGGGCGATTACGAAATTTATACCAGCCTGGGATTCCAGAAGCACGCCAAAACTGAGTTTTATCGGGAACTGGTGCAACACCTGCGCAACTCAAATGATCAGTTCATCATCGCACCAGGCATCAAGGGCATGGTGATGAGCGTATTTACCCTGCCCTCTTATGACATTGTCTTCAAAGTCATCAAAGACAAGTTTGCGCCGCCCAAGGAAGTGACACACGATATCGTCCGAGAAAAATACAAGTTTGTGTTTTATCACGATCGCATTGGGCGTATGGCTGATACCCAGGAATTCCATAATCTGAGCTTTCCCCTGGCCCGCTTTTCTGACGAACTACTCAGCGAGCTACACAAGGTCGTGCCGTCCCAACTGGCCATCGAGGGCGACAAACTCATTATTCGCCACCTCTACACTGAACGTCGGATGATGCCCCTTAATTTGTATCTCAGAACCGCTGACGAGGAGCAGACCCGCAACGTCATTGAAGAATACGGTAATGCCATCAAACAGCTCGCCGCAGCCAATATCTTCCCCGGCGATATGCTACTAAAAAATTTTGGCGTTACCCGACACCAACGGGTAGTGTTCTATGATTACGACGAAATCTGTCCATTGACTGAATGCAATTTTCGCCGCATTCCGGAACCGCAAACCGAAGAGCAAACCATGGCCGCTACCCCCTGGTACGGGGTAGGACCCGCCGACGTTTTTCCGGAAGAATTTCGCCTGTTTTTTTCCGGCAATCCCGTAGCCAGAAAAGCTTTCGAGGAATTACACAGCGACATTTACGACGCCAGCTTCTGGCAGGGCCTGCAGCAGCAAATTCGCGAGGGCGCGGTAGTTGACGTCTTTCCTTACCGTCGAAAACGGCGCTTTGCCCACACCGCTGCCAGCGAGCAACTAACCCAGCTATAGGAGCTTAGACACGCTCGAACTAACACCTGATAAAGTTAGCGTCGGCGTCATTTATAGCATGCATAGATCAAAACATTAACAATCAAACTTTGAATTACTACAACTTTAACCATTGAGAGGATCGAGCCATGAACACAAAACCACAGATTGCACTGGTCACCGGCGGCGCCCGCGGTATCGGAGAGGCGATTTGCCGGGTCCTGGCCAGTGCTGGCCACAAGGTAATCGTCAGCGATATCTCCACCACTGCCGCCCAGACGCTGGCCAACGAGTTGGGTGGTTACGCCATCGAAATGGACGTCACCAGACCAGATTCTGTAACCCAGGCGGCGGCCAAAATCAGCAAAGATGTCGGCACACCCACCATCCTGGTCAACAACGCGGGTTGGGATAACCTCATGCCATTCCTGGAAACCGACGAGGCCTTTCAGGATAAAGTCATTGCTATTAATTACACCGGCCCGGTCAGAGTTTGCCGCGCATTTTTGCCAGGAATGATTACAGCTGGCGGCGGCCGCGTGATCAATATCGCCTCCGATGCCGGGCGTATCGGCTCAGCTCTGGAAGCGATTTATTCTGGCACCAAAGGCGGATTGATCGCATTTTCAAAAACACTGGCTCGTGAATTTGCACGCAACCAGATCACTGTCAACACGGTATGTCCGGGTATCACCAACACGCCGCTGATCAAGGAAATTACCGCGAATAATGAGCTGGCTAACCGGGGTATTGCCTCTATCGAAAAAAATGTTCCACTCAAACGTATGGGGCAGCCAGAAGATATTGCCAATGCCGTCGCTTATCTGGCATCAGATGGAGCGGCTTATGTAACAGGCCAGACGCTTTCGGTCAGCGGCGGCATTTCTATGGCCGGGTGAAACGGGTCATGGCAACAAAAAGGCCGGGATAACGGCCTTTTTGTTGCCGTCAATTGTCCAGCCACATTAATTAGTGGCAGCTGCACCTACTCCCAGTACTTCCACCATTTGCGACGATGATCCTCGCGCATTTCCTGGCCTT
>JBFIEE010000048.1:0-25114 GCA_041603535.1 Porticoccaceae bacterium | reverse complement strand
GTCTTTCCAGGCAGCAGGAACCCGAGTATCTGTGGATCGGTTGTTCGGACAGCCGGGTTCCGGCGAACCAGATTGTCGACTTGCCGCCCGGCGAGATATTTGTCCATCGCAATGTTGCCAACGTCGTTGTGCATACGGATTTAAATTGTTTATCGGTCATCCAGTACGCGGTTGATGTGCTTAAGGTGAAGCATATTATCGTCTGTGGCCATTACGGCTGTGGCGGTGTGAAGGCTGCCATGGATAATCAGGAGCACGGGCTTATCGATAACTGGTTGCGTCATGTTAAGGATGTCAGCAGGCTCAATATCGAAAAATTAAAGGGCGTCGAAGGCGATCAAAAAATTGATTTGCTGTGTGAGTTGAATGTTGTCGAGCAGGTAACCAATATCTGCAACACAACCATTGTCCAGAATGCCTGGAAGCAAGGTGCTGATCTGTCGGTTCACGGCTGGATCTATAACATTGAAAACGGCATTCTGAAAGATCTGGATACCTGTATTACCTCGCTGGCGCAGCTTGGGGACAGATGATGAGTGCCCTAATTGCGGGTGGTGCGCATACTATTCTTGTCAGGTTATTTTCTTTGAGTAGACGCCCCACTGAGAGGATAGCTAAGCAGTGGGCTATATAACTCCTGCGCTCAGGGCGCGCGCGCCTGAATGGCAGGTGAGGGGGTCACGTCAAAATGCGTGTGCCCTGGCGTCAGGTTGCTGATACCCGGAGTATCGGCGCGCGCATGTCCAGTGCTGCCACCTGTACCAGCGGAGATATTGGCCCCCTGTTCAGTTACGTGGCCCGGCGCACCGCCGCCTTTGACTTCAGCTAGCGCAGAAACCGTGCCGATCGCAAAAGCCTGAACCGGGCCAGCAGCTACGCCGTTGTTACCACCATCACCGGCTTCAGGGAAAGTGAAACTGAGCAGTTTTGTCAGATCGGTGATAACCACGTCAACATTAGCGCCTTTCGCGGCCGTTGCGCTCTCGGCTTTGGCAGTTTCTGCGCCGGATGCCATGGCGCTACCTGTATTGCCGCCGTCACCCGCTTCAATATCTCCCTGAAGTAGAATTTCGCCATCGGCATGAGTTACCTGGAGGGTAATTTTGCCGCCATCCCCGCCACGTAACGCACGGGCCTGTGCTGTGGTGGCGATGACCGCCGGGGCTGTCTCGGGTAGTTCGGACTCTGGGGGTTTTCCTTCTTCGTTCCCAGCGTTATTTGCTCCGTTGTCGGGGGTGGATTCTTCGTTGACGGGATCGATAGTATCGCCGCGCTGGACCTCTGCGTCCGCCCTGCCGCTGTCGCCGCCGCTGCCCGCCTCAATCGAGGCGGCGCCCGTGGTAATATTCGAGACCTCGATACGTTTTGCTGCTACAACACTCACTTCTCCTCCGGCTCCGCCAGCACCGCTTTCGGCGTACACCAGTTGGTTGGCACCGCTAGCGGTCGCGGAACCTCCGTCACCGCCTGCGCCGGCAACGACACTCCCGCTAACTAGTATTGCGCCGCGGGTAGCGACAAGGGTTATGTTCCCGCCATTAAGGCCGGGTAAACCTGTCACAGTAGCCTGGCCTGTCTGATCTTCGCCGTCGGCACCATCACCTGATTCGATTTCGCCAGGGATATGAATATCGCCACCGTGTGACCGCAACGTGATGCTAGCGCCGTTGCGGTTAGCATGGTCGTTAGCAGCCCGGATATTACCTTCGATGAAAATATCACTGTCGGCATTGATGGTGAGATCATCAGGTACTTTGACAGTCGCCCCGGGAGCGACGGAGAAGATCGGCACGTTCAGCGTACCGTTGAGCGGCCGGTCTGTGGCGACTCGGTTAGGGTCTTCCCCGCACCCGGTGAGCAAGAAGAAGATAAGAACAATGATGTGGCACGCCATTGCTGAGCAGGTATTATTGTTTGTATCCATGGCGATTTCCGGGTGGAGCTATTTCAGGCTGCATCGCGGGGCTTTATTACGCAGCGAACAGTAAAAGCTCGATACTGGGAAAGTGCTTTTTCAGAGCCATTTAGTAATGGTGTTAGCATTACTTTGCAATGTTATTGGAACCGTTTTGCAATGTTAGCCAAAGTCGCATACCCACTATTTCCTCCCCCGGCCGAATCAAAAGAACAGATGAATGTATAGACCAATAATTAGGAGCGTGCACGTTGAATACAGCGGGCTATAAAGAGCGGCACGCCGATTTCCCGCCATTCAGATCTGTCACGCAGGTGTAAAGGGAGATGCTGAAAGCAGCGCTGTGGATGATGGGGGCCATCATGGCTTTTAGTCTGATGGCTGTTGGCGCCCGTGAACTGGCGGGCGAGATTAATGTTTTCCAGATTCTTTTTTTTCGCAGCGTGATGGGCCTGGCGATTATGTCAGTGCTAATTCTTGGTTCTGGGCAACGCAATCTTTTTGTCACCAGGCGAGTAACTCTACATATCGGGCGCAATATTTTTCATTTTGCCGGGCAGTATGGCTGGTTTGTCGGTATCGGCCTGTTACCCCTTGCGGAGGTTTTTGCGCTGGAGTTCACCGTTCCCCTCTGGACCGTGTTGATAGCCAGCATCTTCCTGAAGGAATACCTAACCGCCAGGAAATTGACCGCAATCCTGGTTGGGGTGATTGGCGTGTTGGTCATTATTCGGCCGGGTGGCCAGATTCTGGATGTTGCATCCCTGATTGTGCTGGCTTCGGCCGCCTGCTTCGGCGTGTCTTATGTCGCAACCAAGGGGCTGTCGAGTTCAGAGAGCTCATTAACTGTATTGTTTTATATGTGCCTTATTCAGCTGCCGGTGAGTTTGTTGTTTACCGTAGGCCACTGGATCGAGCCGACGCCGTTACAGTGGTTATGGGTAAGTATCGTTAGCGTAGCCGCGCTAGGCGCCCATTACTGCGTGACGCGGGCAATGAAGTTAGCTGAGGCCGGCGTGGTGGTGACGTTGGACTTTCTGCGCCTGCCGCTAATCGCGGCGGTAGGGGTGGTTTTTTACAATGAGGCATTTGATATCGCCCTCATCCTGGGCGCTGCCTTAATGCTGATTGGCAACCTGATAAATCTGCATCCACCCGGTGCGAGCAGTCATCTGGCAAAGCCCCCCAAAATAGTAACGACGCCCAAACGCTGATAGTGAGTTCAGGCGACCGGTATCCATCCGCTTATGGTGAGCCCGTGATAGTGAGCCCGTTATGGCGAGCCCGCGCCAGCAACATCAACCTTGATGGTTTCCACGCGGGAGGCTTGCTTGCCTTTGCCGATATCCGCCATTTTGCCGTCGAAGGTCATGCAGTACAGTGTTTTCATGTCGTCTCCACCGAGTGTGCAGGCTACCGCGCGTCGATCCGGTAATTTGACAACGTGGGTGACTTCACCGCCATCCTTGACCCGCACAAAGCAGTCGTTGGCAAAGGCAGCCAACCAGACGCAGCCCTCTTCGTCCAGGGTAATACCATCTGGTGTGTAGTCGCCTAGATCGGCAAAGACACGGCGGCCCGTCAAGGTGCCGTCATCTTCTATATGGAAGGCGGTCAGGCGCTTGCCCCAGCTTTCGGCAACTATCAGAGTTTTGCCATCAGGTGTCACCACCGGGCCATTGGGGAAATGTAAACCGTTGGCTACTTCCCGGGCCTTGCCCTCGGCTGTGACCAGTACCAGTGCGCCGGGCTTGAATTCCTCCCCGGCAAACAGGTCGTAGCCCATGCTGCCGACGTAGGCATTGCCTTTTTTATCTACGACCATGTCGTTAATTTCGCCTTTCACCAGTGCACTGATGTCCGCGTGGAGCACCAGCTTGCCATCGACGATGCGTTTCAGTGACCGATCCTTCATGGATACCACCAGCGGCGTGCCATCCGGTAAAAAACCGATGCCTGAAGGCCGGGTTGGCACCTCGGCCATGACGGTTCGGGAGCCATCCGGGGCGAGGGTGTAGACTTTTTTTCCATTGACATCGGAAACCCAAAGCAGGCCAGCGCGCCAGCGCGGGCCCTCGAGAAATGTAAAGCCGTCGGCGAATACCTTAAAGGTGTGGTTGGTCATGGCGAGTAGTTCCTGAAATTAATAGATGCTTGTTGGCGCGGCAATACTGGCGGTGGCGGGAAACCCGCAGCCCGGCGTACACAGAGAGTTTGTGTTACTGCGCCAACTGAACCCCAGAATTTACCGCTCGATAGTTTTTACTGATTTGGACTCTACTGCAAAAAAGTGGGTATTGTCACCTGCTTAAGGCAACAAGTTTCTTGCGCGTGTCTGGATTTGCCCGTCTGGGTTTGCGGTGGCTACCCATTATCAGTTTTGCGTCTATACTCAGGGTTGACGAAACTTGTAAGCACCAAACAAGCACCAAAAATGGCAGCCCTTCAGATGATTGTCTGGTTGTTTAGTAAAACGACGCAGCGCTGCTCGACGGGAACTAAAAATTACATAACTGACGTTAAATGAGGTGATAAAAATGGCGAGTTCAGCTTTGGCAGTATCTGGAGATCAACCCACATTGACCCGTAACGAGCAATTAACACGGGATTTTTTTTCCGCATGGGAACGTGCTGACGAGAATGGCATTGTCGCAGCTTTTGCCAGCGATGCGGTGTACCACAATATTCCATTCAAGCCAGTGAGTGGTCTGGATAATATTCGCAAGGCGGTTAATGGCTTCCTTAAAACTGGCGAGAATATGACGTTTGAGCTGTGTAAGCTGGTGGTGGCTGGCGATACCGTGGTGACCGAGCGTGTTGATGGATGGACGCATAAGGGCGAGCGGAAAAGTCTTCCAGTCATGGGTATTCTGGAGTTTGATAAGGCCGGGAAAATCTCAGGCTGGCGGGAATACTTTGATGTAAAGAGTTTTACCGGCAGTTAAACCGGCAGGCCCCGTTCATACAAAAACCCGGCGTTAGCCGGGTTTTTGTATGTAGGCGGAAGGCTTTATATTCTTTTATTCTTTCAGCCCGCTATTCTTTCAGCCCGCGCAGTACATTGCGCATACTCTCCGCGACCGACGAAAAGGCATCCCGATGAGGTTTGGCCTGGCTGAGATCGCATATTTCATCGAAGCGCGCGGAGATAGCATCAGGGCTTGGTGGTGTCCCGGCGCCGAAGTAAACACCAGCGCCCTCGACGATGCCTATTTTTGAATAATAGCCAGCACCGGCTGAAATAATATCGCCCGAACCCGTGTGCTGTTCGGCGGCGAGCAGGCCGACCACCGCAGTGACAAATTCCGGTTTTAATAGTGGTCCGGTTTTGTCATCCATGGCGTCCCGCGACATGCGTGTCATAGCCATAGGGGCGATAGCGTTAACGGTGATGCCGCGCTTGCGACCCTCGAGAACCAGCGAGTTCATCAGGCCGACCAGGGCAATTTTTGCCGCGGCGTAGTTACTCAGGCCGTGGCCACCATACAGCCCGGCGGCAGAAGTAGTCATGATAATGCGACCGTATTCCTGATCTATCATGTGTTGCCAGGCGGCTTTGGTACAGTGGACGGAGCCCATCAGGTGGACATCCAGCACCGCCCTGAATTCAGGCATGGTCATTTTGCGAAAGCTATTTTCGATGTTGTTACCGGCGTTGTTTATCAGGATGTCGATCTTGCCGAACTGATCCAGTGCCGTCTGAATAATGGCTTTGCCGCCCGCTTCGTCGGCCACGGAATCGTAGTTGGGCGCCGCGATGCCGCCTGCGTCGGTAATTTCTTTGACTACGGCGTCCGCGGCAGCATTGGAGCTGCCTTTACCTTCGACGGTGCCGCCGAGGTCGTTGACAACAACCCTGGCACCGCGACTGGCAAGGAACAGCGCGTGACTGCGGCCAAGGCCCGCTCCGCCTCCGGTGATGACTGCGACTCGACCTTCATAGTTGATGCTCAAAATATTATCTCCCTGTGTGATATTGGATCCAGGTAGCTGGATCGTGGATGCGTCAAGATGACTGGTTACCGGGCGTATTGTACCGGTCCCGGCGTCCATCATGCGAAACAGGCTCGGCGAACCGGGCAAACGGTGACGGGATGTGTAGACCGCGTTTATCGCGTTGCTTGGTCGAGGCCAGCACAGACACGTGTCCGTTGCTTATTCTGGCAATAGAGCGGGCATCATCGGTGTGATCGGCGGAACCTGTTGAACCCCTGGTTATCACGGTGTGGATACCGCCACGGGGACAAGTCGGAGTTTTAGCGTAACCCATTCCTGATCGGCAGTTTTCACTTGCACGGGTTTCGCTATCAGCACGCGGGCCGGATCCAGTGTGCCGTTGGCGAGAAGGGTGGTGCGTATGGCCTGCGCTCTCGTCTGGGCCAGGTCTGCCAGTTGTTGCTCGCCAACTACTTCCGATGACAGTAAACGGTTCCGCAGTTCCATCGTGTATGCCTGCTCATCCAGTGCTGGCTTGCCTGCGGGGTTATCAGTCGGTGGCACGGTGTGTCTGGCCTGGAGTAACGCCAGGGGTGAGTCGGGGTAGCGCTCAGTGAACAGTGATTCCAGCAGCTTGCGTAGCTCATCGTCGAGCAGGGCTTCCCTGCCATCAATGCGTATATCAATGGGGCCATCGGTGCGCTGGCCGCCACCCAGTTTGCCGATGAGGGTGTTGCGCAATTGTATGGATTTAAGCGCAGGCACATCGATAAGCGGAGCGGTGATGCCGCGGATCTCTATGCCAATTTTTGGGCGTAGCTCGAGAGCTTTTTCCAGGGCCGCAAATTTTTCAAGTTCAGGTGGCGTCAGGTCTGCGCGCCCAGCGAGAAACTGAACTTCACCGAAATTATCCGAGGTGATGCCTATAATTTTTCCGAGTAACCGAAACGGCGCAGTTACAGCGCTGGTGATCATGCCGACAACGGCTTCCCTGATGACGCTGCCCAGCTCAAACTTCGGGTCGTTGACATCGCCGCTCACCGGTATATCGGCGCGGATAATGCCGTTGGCATCTTTGAGGAGGGCCACAGCCAGGTCTAACGGTAAATTTGTTGTGCCAGGCCCCTCCAGTTTTTTGCCAAGCTGCAGATCGCTCAGCAAGATGTTGTTCTTACCATGCAGCTTGCCCTTGTCGATAGCGTAGTGAAGATCCATCGTCAATTTACCCTGATCTATTTTACGTCCCGCGAAACGGGCGCTGTAAGGCGACATGTTGGGCATCTGCAGGTTACGAAATTCGACGGTTATATCAGTGAAAGCGAGCGGATCGAACAGGTTCGCGCTACCGTCGATTCTGGCCAGGCCGTATTTATTGACCTGGCCTTCGAGTTTGACAGTTGCTGGTTGCGTGCTGTTGGTGGCAACCGTTGAAATGGCGCCGTTCAAATTTTTGATATGGGTGGCAAAGGGCAGTGGCAGCGACAGGTCAGAAAAATCCATTGCGCCATCGTTTACAAGAATGCCGCCAAGCACTACTTCAAAGGGTTCTGGCTGTGTCCCCGAACGATCAGTTTGAGCCCCACCAGCATTTTCCTTGTTCTCGATCATCAGTGTGGACAGATTGGTGGTCTTGTCGGCGAAAATCGCAAAGCGGCCGAAGGGCTTGTCGAAGTTTAGCCTGGAAATGTGCAGGCTATTTGCCGCTTCGCTGGCATTTAGATCCAGGTTGAAGTGATCAATATCCAGTTTGTTCCATGTCAACAGCGGCTCGTTATCCATTGTATGCAGGGCAAGACTGGATACCTGAACCTCGCCTTTGAGCGTCAGTCTTTTATCATCCAGGATGGCGAGTTCGAGGTTGCTAGCCAGGATGCCGTTCTTGAGCTGTACATGGGCTGACTGTGTAACAAAGGGTTGCCCAATGGTCAGAGGAATGTCATGCGCCTGGGCTTTTGCATCGAGGGTAAACGTTGGGAATACAGTCAGCCTGCCGGCAATGCCGAACTGTCCTCCGGCCGTCAGGTTCCCGGTCGCGTTGAGGGGCAGCACCGCCTCCCCGCGAGTGTCGAACTCGCTGAGTTGAATCTGCAAATTGTTGATTTCGAAATTGCCGGGTGGGTCGATGCTTTGATCAGAGAAACTGAGGCGGGCGTCATTAACGCTTGCCTGGTCTATGCTGAATTGCCACCCGGGATCCGGATTTTCGGGCTTGCTGTCATCGGGTGCGGCGGGGATCAGGTCAGCCAGGCTCAGGCCGCCATCTTTATCTCGCCAGGCGGTGATCGTCGGTTCCTCGACACGCAGGCTGGCGAACCGCAGGGTTCGTTCCGGGTAGCGCAGGGTTCCGCCCAGTAGCGCGAATTTTGTGATCGTCAGAAATTCGGTTGGCGGTGTTAATCCGCTTAGCCGGAGTTTGTCCAGCTCAAGCGCGAGCTGATCAAGTTGGGCAGTAAGGGTGCCGCCACTGTCTGACTGTATCTGGTAGTTAAAATCACTGGAAAGTGTGACATCCATGGTTGCAAGCGCATCCGCAGGCAACAGAGGTTGTAGATAGGCAAGCAGGTAATGCAACCTGGCGTTTTTTAACGACAGTTTTCCTGCTGCGTGAAGCGGCGCCAGCGCGAGGCTGCCCTCCCAATCGAGGCGGCCATGACCGGGTAATTCGATGGTGGCATTTTGTTGCGCCGATTGGTTGGGTAAGGTGCTCAGCGCCTGAATCACGATATCGATGGGACCCAGTTGCAGTTCCAGCGACGTTGCCGGAACGTCATCCTTGAGCGCGACCTGGCCTTTGGTGACCTGCAGGGTATAAATGAGCAGGCGAGGCAGGTTACTGTCATTTTCGTCAGCGGCGTGGCTGGCCGCTTTGTCGGTGCGGCCGGCGGAGATATCAGTTAGCAAACGACTCAGGCGTGAGTCATTTGCCGCAAATCGCTGGACATAGACATAGGGTTCTTCAAGGCGAACCGCGTCGAACGTCCAGGCCCTGTTGAACAGGCTGATCAGTTCGAAATTGGCGGAAAACCGAGTGAACGCCGCTAACCTTACGCCATCTGTGTCACGAACCTCAAAACCGTGCACCGTCAGGCTCAGGGTATAGGGATTAAACTTAACCGCCTCAATTTGGGCGCTGCGACCGAGATCACGCTCAAGCAGGCGGACAACACCATTTTTGACACCGTAAGGCACCAGCAGAAATCCCATCAGGGTATACAGGAGTAGTGCCAGGATTACCCAGAACGACCAGTGTCGAGGGCTTAAGTACTGGGTCAGCCTGCGGAACTTCGCAGAAAATGTCCCGGTCGCGGCTGTTTTGGTTGTGTTATCCATAGGAAGAAGACGCATCCGGCTGGGAAAAGCTCAGGTTATCACGACAATGTCGCAGCGGTTTGCGGTTTCAGTAAGCGGTGTCGGTAAATAGTCTGCGTTTGACGGCGTGGGTCGACAGGCATTTGGGATAATAGGCAATCTGTATAGCGGCATATTGGACAGAGATACATGAGGTCGGCGCACATATCCATTGTGTTATTGATGATAAAATTGTTCGGTCACGCAATTGCTTTTTACCTGATTTACGCGGGGAAAGGAATTTTTATGGAGCCAGTCGGTTAGCCTTTCAATAGAAATCACCATGCTGTTAACAGCCGTAGCCTTTGTCGCAGGATATATTTCGTCCATTGCCGGGGCTGGCGGTCTGCTGACCTTGCCGCTGCTGCTGTGGAGCGGCCTGCCGCCTGTTCAGGCCCTGGCCACCAACAAGGTGCAGAGCGCGCTGGGAACCTTGTCTTCAACCTGGAATTTTTTCCGCAGGGGACACCTTCATCTGCGCGAGTTAGTGCCAGCTATTGTGTTGGCGCTGATTGGTTCGGTAGGGGGTACGTTGGTCGTACAGCGGGTTGGTAATGAAGTCCTGGTCAGGCTCATTCCAATCATGTTGTTGGTGATCGCGATCTATTTTCTTTTCTCGCCGCGCATTGCCGACCACGCCACGCGGGCGCGGATCTCACATCTGCAGTTTGCCGTGATCGTGGCTTTGCCGATGGGGTTTTACGGCGGATTTTTTGGTCCCGGTATGGGGTCTATTTTTCCGTTTTTATTTGTTTGGCTGTGTGGTTACAGCCTTCCTAAAGCGACCGCTCAGACTAAAATGATGGTGTTGACCATCAATGCTACATCAGCCACATTGTTTATTGCCGGGGGCCACGTGCTGTGGGATCTGGCGGTGCTGATGTCCGCCGCGCAAATGCTTGGCGCGCGCCTTGGTTCAAATGCGGTGATGCGTCGCGGTACCGGCTTTGTACAACCGGTGATAGTCACAGTGACGGTGGTTATGGCGTTTAAGCTACTGGTATGGCCATGAATTATTTATTGACCTTATTGCTAACATTGGGCTTTGTGCTGGTTGCCATGTGGGTGTTTATGCGGGTGGGTACGCCGGTTTACCGGGTCGACCGAAAAAATATTATCACTTTGCTCGAACTGGTTGTGGACGGGACTGCGACGGAGAATGACTGGCAGGTGTTTATCGGTATTCCGCTGCGGCACGACAATGAGTTGCAGGACATACAAACACGCTGCGCAGCTTTGACCGAGGCCGAATATACCGGCGATCAGGGCGATCGGCTGTTTAGTGCCAGGGGCCTGGCTGAATTGAAAAAGTTGCTCGCAGAATTAAAAAAACAGGAAGCCATCAATGAATGATCTCTCCTCCGTCACGCGGTTTATCTTGATCGCCGCGGCGTTTGTAGTGCTGGTAGCTGGCATGAAGACTGCCGAGCCACTTTTGGTGCCGTTTCTGCTGTCCGTATTTATCGCGCTGATATTTTCTCCGCCGCTGGTTTGGCTTAAATCTCTCAGGGTTCCCAATGTGCTGGCGATTGTGTTGATCGTGTTGTTTGTTATGGCGCTGGGCACCTTGATGGGCGCGGTGGTGGGTGCCTCGATCCGGGATTTCCGCGGTAACCTGCCGGAATATCAGTTTCGCCTGGAGAATATGAGCGAGATTCTGCTTCGGTGGCTGGCCGACAGGGGAGTGGTACTCGACAGTGAACAATGGCGGCAGACGGTCAACCCCAGTGTGGTGATGCAGATGGCTGGCAATACCTTGGCTTCGTTTGGCAACGTGATGACCAACGCCTTTCTGATTTTATTGACGGTGATTTTTATTCTGGCGGAGGAGGTGGGTTTTCGCGAAAAATTGATACAGGCCCGCGGCGGTTCGCAGGACTCGGTCGCTGCCATAGCGAGTTTTACCAGCAGTGTTAATCGCTATGTGGGTCTGAAAACTCTGCTCAGCCTGTTGACGGGTGTGCTGGTGGTTATCATGTTATGGGCCATGGGTGTCGATTACCCGGTGATGTGGGGATTGCTGGCCTTTATGCTTAACTTTGTGCCCACCATCGGTTCGATTCTGGCCGCTGTACCAGCGGTCTTGCTAGCGCTATTGCAACTCACACCCTGGATGGCTGGTATGGTTGGGCTGGGCTATGTGGTGATCAATGTGGTGGTTGGCAACGTGCTGGAAACACGGCTGATGGGTAGGGGACTTAACCTGTCGTCGTTGGTGGTGTTTTTGTCACTGGTCTTCTGGGGCTGGGTGCTCGGTCCGGTTGGCATGTTGCTATCGATTCCGCTGACCATCCTGGTCAAAATCGGTCTGGAAAGCGATGCGGATACGCGTTGGCTGGGCATCATGCTGGGCGCGGGAGAGGCTATCGGCGACAGCGAAGTGCCGCAGGGTTATCCGGATGAAAGCTCTCATGAGAACCCCTGAGAAAGTTTTTAGAACATTAGTTATTCAAATAAAAGCACGGATAGAGCGAGGCATAGCTTGAATACATCTGCCACCCAGGCTGGGCTGCCGCGCACGGATCCGCAGGCTTTGCTCAGGCAACTGAATTGTTCGCTCGGTGAATTGCTCGATAATGTGCGTCTTCAACGTACCGATATTTCGGTGTCGTCTGCGCTGGGTAAGACGGCTATCACGCTATGGTTGATCGATCCCGCTGGCATGGGCGCGCCGCTTACGGAGCGCGAAACCAGCGATGTCTTTGCCAATCCACCCTACTGGAGTTTCTGCTGGGGCAGTGGCCTGGCGCTGGCACAACGGATTCTTACTCAGCCCACATGTGTGGCGGGCAAAACTGTACTCGATTTTGGCTGCGGTTCCGGGGTGGTGGCGATCGCGGCGGCGCTGGCGGGTGCCGCGCGCGTCATTGCCTGTGACCTGGATCAGCAGGCCCTGACTGCCACGGCTCTGAATGCGTTTGAAAATAATGTGGTGGTGGAATTTCTGAATGACTTTAACAGGCAGAGGGAGTCAGTTGACGTGCTCTTTGCCGCCGACGTTCTGTATGACACGCAAAACATGATGTTATTGCAACGCTTTTGTCAGTGTGCGGAGACAGTCGTTGTGGCCGATTCGCGGGTTAAAAATTTTAACCAACAGGGCTTCGCCCTCATCGATCAGGTGCGGGCCGTGACCGTCCCGGATCTAGGTGAGTATGAGGACGTCAAACAAGTGCGGTTTTATCAGGCGGGAGGGCAGTAACGGTGTCTAGCAAAACGATTAAATTGACTGACGAGCTGTACAGCTACCTGCAGAATGTATCGCTGCGTGAAGCCGAGGTGCTGCGGGAGTTACGCGCCGAAACCGCAGGCATGCCGATGGCGGTGATGCAGATCGCGCCCGAGCAGGGCCAGTTTATGGCCTTCCTCGTGAAGCTTCTGGGCGCCCGAAAAACCATCGAAGTGGGCGTATTTACTGGTTACAGTGCGCTGGCGGTAGCGCTCGCCTTGCCTGACGAGGGGCGGATGATAGCTTGCGATATCAACCGGGAGTACACCGACATCGCGAAACGTTACTGGCGACGGGCAGGGGTGGCGGACAGGATCGACCTGCGCCTGGGGCCGGCCAGCGCGACGCTGCAACAGCTGATCGATGGTGGTGAGCAGGCGAGCTATGATTTCGCATTTATTGATGCAGATAAAACCGGCTACCAGCAATATTATGAGCAATGCCTGGTCTTGCTCCGCCCCGGCGGAGTGATCGCTGTTGATAATGTATTGTGGGGCGGGTCGGTGATTGATCAAAATGATCTTAGTGAAGATACCGAGGCCATTCGTCAGTTCAATAGCTTTGTAAAGACCGACGAGCGGGTGGATGAGACCCTGCTGCCGGTCGGCGACGGTTTGACCTTACTGCGCAGACGCTAGCCGCGATACCGGTCTCGGTCAAACCGGCGCATCAGCAAGAATGGAGCGCGAGGCCTCGTCCCCGATCTGGCGACATGCCCCTCCCCTATGCGTTGCCGGGGGGTTTGCCGTGAGTTGACCGGGTAATGGTGTTGCTAGCAGATTGCAGGATAATGCCGCCATGGAAACCAGACAAATACCTGCGATTCAATTGAAACAACAACGTAAAATTATTCATTGCGATTGTGACTGCTTTTATGCGGCGGTGGAGATGCGTGACGATCCCTCGTTGGTGAATGTGCCGATCGCAGTGGGTGGGGATGCGTCACGTCGCGGGGTGGTAGCCACCTGTAATTATCAGGCTCGCGAATTCGGCATTCATTCAGCGATGCCCACCGCGAGGGCTTTACGCCTGTGCCCATCACTGGTCGTGATAGCGCCCGATTTCAATAAATACCGCGCGGTGTCCCAACAGATAAGAGATATATTTAATACGTTTACGGACAAGGTAGAGCCGCTGTCGCTTGACGAAGCCTTTCTCGATATCAGCGAATCCACCGATTTCAGCGGCAGCGGCACCCTGATCGCCCAGGATATTCGTCGGCGGGTTAGGCAGGCCGTGGGTATCACTATTTCTGCGGGCGTAGCGCCCAATAAATTTCTGGCAAAAATAGCCAGCGACTGGAATAAGCCCGATGGTCTGTTTGTCATCACCCCGGATCAGGTCGATGGGTTTGTACGGCGGTTGCCGGTGGGCAAACTGTTCGGTGTCGGCAAAGTCACCGAAAAAAAAATACACGAACTCGGCGCGACCACCTGTGGAGAGTTGCGCGCGTTCAGCCTTGTCGAGCTGAGTGAGCGTTTTGGCGTCATGGGCAAGCGCTTGCATGATTTGTGTCGCGGCAATGACGATCGGGAAGTGAAAACCGACCGACGGCGAAAATCCCTGAGTGTTGAAACAACCTTTGCTACTGATTTGCCCGACGTTGCCGCTTGCCAGAATCAGCTGCCCGACTTATTCGAAAAATTTCGCGTCCGGCATGAAAAAATTGATAATAAAAATAAAAATAAAAATATGCGGCAGTTCCTCAAGTTGCGCTTCGATGATTTCACCATAACAACCATCGAGAGGCAGTTAGTTGATGGCGTGAGTCTGGCCGGTTATCAGCAGCTATGTGAAGAGGCCTGGCGGAGAAAATCCCGGCCGGTGCGCTTGCTTGGCATCGGTGTCAGGTTTCTCGACAACGGCAGTAATGACGGTCAGTTCAGCCTGTTTGATTAAGCGCTGTTAAGCCAATAGTCATATGGGTCCGCGACTTTAATGTCCCGTTGGGTAGTGGCGCCGGGCCATTAACAGGGCTGCTCATTATTCATATGGGGGTACCTTCTTCATCACCACGTCGGCAGCAAGTGACATTCTGGCGAGTTTATTTCGGGTTTTGTCCCTGTTTTTTTACTGTTTGCAATGCAATTGAACTGGCTTAAGCTAAGCTCATCGTAAGCACCTGATAACTGCCTGATGCGCGTTGCCGTGAGATTTGATCAAGGTGGAATAGTAGTCTGATTAAACGCTTAACGTTACTAAACCGTGAACGTTGTGAACTCGGCCTTTAAATACTCAGGCTCTATAACATAGAGGAGAGCGGTTATGACTGTTGAGCACACCGAGGCAAAACCTTACATCGGTACCGTTAGTAAGGATTTTTCTGGTAAGGACTTTTCAGTTAGCGACGAACTTTCAGGTAGTGAAGAACCCTCAGGTGGCCATAGCGCAATTGATTGCGGCATCGCCAGTAACAATGCGCTGGCAAAGGCGGATTTTGATCCTATTACCGCCGAGGTGATTCGTTCTTCCTTCGACAACATTGCCCGTGAAATGAGCGTGGTATTACTCCGCACCTCTGGATCGCCGGTACTCACCGAATCAAAGGACTTTTCGACAATTCTTTTTGACGCAGACTGTAATCAGCTTGGCGTAGTCGGTTACCTGCTGTATCACCTGGCCAGTTCCCGGCTCGGTGTGCGGGCTGTTGCCAAAGCCCGCTACCCTCACGATGTTAAACCCGGTGACGCTTTCGTCTGCAACGATCCCCACAACATGGGTGCCGCTCATCAGGGCGATGTCGGTATCATCATGCCGATTTTTGATCAGGGTGAGGGCAGCGATGCAGATGAGGACAGGCTGGTCGGCTGGTGTTTTGCCAATGCCCATATGAGTGATGTCGGCGGTTCCGCCATCAGTGGCTTCGCCCCGGAGGCGCGTGATGTTTATTCCGAAGCGCTGCGGTTCCCCGGTACACGGATCGTCCGTAATGGTGTTCTGGACTCTGAATGGGTGGCGTTCATCAGCAACAACGTGCGGGTGCCACGGTCTTTGATCAGTGATATGCGCAGTCTGATATCGGCCTGTAACACCGGGGCTGAACGTTACCGGGAAATGATTGTTGAGTATGGCTATGACCAGCTTCGGGCTTACTCGCATTACAACATCGACTTGACGGAAAAGGCCTTTCGCGATCGCATCGGTCAATTGCCCGAGGGTACCTATCGCACCTACGAGTGGGTGGAGTATGACGGTGCTGGTACCCCGGAACTATTCCCCATGCATTGTGATATGACGGTTCGCGATCGCAAATTGCATTTTGTATTTGGCGGTTGCCCCCAGGTACCGGCTTTTGTGAATGCCGCGCAGGCTGGGCTTGAGGGCAATTTGATCGCGCCGATAATTTGCCAGTTGGCGCCGGATGTGCCGCTCAACGAGGGTTTCTGGCGGTGTATCGACATCGACCGAGGCGAAGCTGGCACCATTACCAACCCGGTTGTGCCAGCACCGGTGACTGCGGCTCATGCCACCGGCGGTGCACGGGTGGCGCGAATGGTTCAGGAAGCCATAGTTGCGGCTTGCTCGTTATCCCAATCAGCGGATCTGCGCAAACGCGTATCTGGTCTGGCGTCGGGAGCGTTGGCGGTTTCAGTGTGGTTTGGCCGCAATAAAAGCGGTGATCCTTCGGTGTTTATTCCGCTTGATTCCGGGTCTGGTGTGGGCGGTGGTGCGCAGTCGTTCGGGGATGGGCAGGACAATTACGGGCTGCAGGCTGCGCTGTCATTGAATTGGGCGGATGTCGAAGTTTATGAGCTGAGTGATCCCGTGTTGTTACTGTGGCGGCGTATTAAAACCAATTCCGGTGGTGCCGGACGTTACCGGGGTGGGATGGGCATGGACGCTGCGTTTACGGTACGCAAGGGCGAGACGCTCATTGGTCAGAATTTTCTCACTGCCACGGAGATACCGGGCAAGGGTTTTGCGGGCGGCTATCCGGGCAGTACCTGCGCTAGCTGGGTTTTGCGCAACACTAATATTTGGGCGCTACTCGACGGCGGTGAACTACCTACCGCCGCGGGCGTGTTAACGGGCGATGAGGATCCCTCTCTGCGGGCTAATACCACCAATGTACATTTGCGGGAGGGGGATGTGTTTTGGGCGGTCGCCTCGGGTGGTGGAGGTCTGGGTGATCCGTTTCTGCGGCCAGTGCATGAAATCGTCGCCGATTTGAACGACGGTCAGGTTTCCGTTGCCGCCGCCGAAAACTTGTACGGTGCGGTGGTGCGTGGTGGTGCGGGCCAGCCCTACACGGTCGATGAGGTGGCGACCTGGGCGCGGCGAGATGCCCGGCGAGCGCAACTGGTGCTGGGTAAAGTGGGTAGCCTCGCTGATATTTCGCTGACTACGGGTATTGACGGGGTGGGCCACATGGGTCGGCTGATGGTTTGTTGCCATTGTCAGACGTCGCTTTGTGAGGACACAGAGAACTGGAAACATTGTGCGCCCTCAGTGCGGCGCGATCTGGCGGATTGTTTCGACCAGGCGGAAACGGTGTTGCGGCGACGGCAGGAAAACCCCGTCGATATTATTGAATACTACTGCCCGCGCTGCGCATGCTGCCTGGCGATCGATGTGGCCGTGGCGGGACAGGACAGGGAACCCCCGACGTTTTATCTTAGCCACCAGCGTGCCAGTGGCCAGGGTCACAATTCGTGGCTATAGCTTTAGTTTGTTGAGAACCTTAAATAGTCGTTCGTGCCAGCGGGTGTACGGTGGATAGAATAGATCCGGTTTGCCGACGGTGGGAAAGGTAAACACCGGACGCAGCTTGCTTAATTCCAGAAAACCCTCATGACCGTGGTAGTGGCCCATACCGCTGGCGCCGACACCGCCAAAGGGTAAATCGTGCTGAAAAACGTGAAAGGCGCAATGATTGATAGTCACCCCGCCAGACATGGTCTGATAGAGCATTTTTTCCTGGATGGCTTTGTCGTGGGTGAACACATAGAGAGCCAGGGGGCGATCGCGGTCGTTGATGTAGTCGAGGGCTTCGTCGATAGTCTGGTAGGTCGATATCGGCAGTATCGGACCGAATATTTCTTCCTGCATGACAAGCATGTCATCGGTGGGATTGATGACCAGATGTGGTGGAAACTTTCTTAGCTCCGCGTTGAAGTCGTTGCCGGTCAGATTAATAGCGGTGGCGCCTTTGGCAACGGCGTCGTCGAGGGTTTCTCGCAAGCGGTTAAAAGATCGAGTGTCGATGACCGAAGTGAAGGCGTCCTTATTGGTGTCCGGGTAGCGTTCCGTCACAATTTTGCGAGCGTAGCCAACAAATGCATCGACCTTGTCTTCGGGCAGTAACAAATAGTCTGGAGCCACGCAGGTTTGTCCGGCATTCATATACTTGGTGTAAAGCAAGCGCCGGGCTGCCTCTTCCAGCGCAAAGTCATTGCAGATAATTGCCGGGGATTTGCCGCCCAGTTCAAGGGTGACGGGGCAGAGATTTTCGGCAGCGCTTTTCATTACTGTCTTGCCGCTCTCCGCAGAACCCGTGTAAACAATGTGGTCGAAGGGGAGCGATGTGAATTCGCTGCCGCTGACGCCCGGTAAGTAGGCCACAGTGTCATCGCCAAATGTCGCTGCGCAAAGTTTCTGCATCAGTTTGCAGAGGTTTTGCGAGTTGGTGGCGAGCTTGACCATACAGCGGTTGCCGGCGGCGAGTGCACAGATGATTGGTCCGACGGACAGATAAAGGGGGTAGTTCCAGGGCGTGGCGATGCCGACGATGCCTTTGGGCTGGGGGATCAGACGGTTTTTGCCGGTGGCAAACATGATCGATGTGCTGCGGCGTTGTGGCTTCATCCACTTTTTCAGGTGCTTGCGGGTATCGCGTATGGCGGACAAATTACCAAACATCTCCAGCAGTTTGGTTTCAATGGCGCTGCGGTGGCCGAAATCTGCGGAAATGGCAGCGGTAATCGCGTCGACGTTATTTTCCAGCATCTGCTCCAGTTTGGTCAGATTGGCGCGACGCTCGGCAAGGTCTGGATAAGGGCGTTGACGGTAGGCCTGTTTTTGTAACAGGAAAATTCGTTGTGCTTCCGATTCCGGGTTGTCGATAGCCTTCAGTTGTGTTGCCTGTGCCATGGTGCGCCTCCGTGGGCTGCGTGGAAAAACGGGAAAATACCGGGGTTGTATCCGCTTATATTTATGATCTGTGCTTCGTGTGTTGCGCTTTTTATTCTCTATAAACGCGCCATCCTTATACAGCACGCAATGTATACGCTATACCTTGCGTTACTTGACCTGGCGTTACTTTAAATGCCCACTGGGAGGTTCGTAAGATGACAGCGGTGGACAGGAGCAGACCAGGTGTCGATCACCGTAAACATTGTCAATACGATTCACCGCTGGCCAAACCTTGTAGGCGTGCAGCCACGACGCTGGGCGTACCGCTACCTCGCGACTATAGGGCCGCTGCCATTCGTCGCTGAGGACGTCGGTCTGCGTATGCGGTGCATTGCTCAGGGGATTATTCTGTGGACTCCATTCCCCGCTTTCAACCCGGGCGATTTCACCTCTAATCGTGATCATGGCTTCGATAAAACGGTCGATTTCGATTTTCGACTCACTTTCCGTGGGTTCTATCATCAGTGTGCCCGGCACGGGAAATGACATGGTTGGGGCGTGAAAGCCGTAGTCCATCAGGCGCTTGGCAATGTCTTCTTCGCTGATACCGCTGCTCGCTTTCAGGGGGCGGATATCGATGATGCATTCATGGGCTACGAAACCATTTTCGCCGGTGTAGAGCACGGGATAGTGGGGATTTAACTTTCGCGCGATGTAATTGGCGTTGAGTATGGCGACCTGCGAAGCGCGTTTGAGTCCGTCGGCTCCCATCATCTTGATATACATCCACGAGATGGTCAGGATCGACGCGGAACCCCATGGTGCAGCGGCAATGGTGTTGTCGGCGCCGCTCTGGCTAACTTGTGTGGCCAGCGGATGGCCCGGCAAAAACGGTTTGAGGTGTTCGGCGACCGCGATGGGCCCCATGCCGGGTCCGCCCCCGCCGTGCGGGATACAGAAAGTTTTGTGCAGATTAATGTGCGAGACGTCGCCGCCGAACTTGCCCGGTTCAGCGGTTCCGACCAGGGCGTTGAGGTTGGCACCGTCAATATAAACCTGGCCGCCGTGGTCATGCACCAGCTCGCAGATTTCGATGACGTTATTTTCAAAAACGCCGTGAGTCGAGGGGTAAGTAATCATGAGTGCCGCCAGGTGCTCACCACTTTGTCTAACCCGGTTTCGCAAATCATTGATGTCAATATTGCCGCGCTCATCGCACTTGATGACGACCACTTGCATGCCTGCCATCTGTGCGCTGGCGGGGTTGGTGCCGTGGGCGGAAGAGGGGATCAGACAGATGTTGCGTTGCGCTTCACCCCGGTGCTGGTGATATTTTTTGATGGCAATGAGCCCGGCATATTCACCCTGGGAGCCAGCATTGGGTTGTAGCGACACGGCATCGTAGCCGGTACAGGCGGCCAGCATGCCTTCGAGTTCGCCGAATAGTTGCTGATAGCCTCTGGACTGCTCGGCAGGGGCGAAGGGGTGCATGTTGGCAAATTCAGGCCAGCTTAGCGGCATCATTTCGGCGGTGGCATTGAGCTTCATGGTGCAGGAGCCCAGCGGGATCATACTGCTGGTGAGACTTAGGTCGCGGGCTTCCAGGCGTTTCAGGTAGCGAAGCATGTCGGTTTCGCTGTGGTAAAGGTTGAACACCGGGTGGGACAGGATGGCGTCGCGGCGTCGCAGGTCGTCAGGAATGCCGGACACGGGATTATCCCGGTGGATAGCGGTGGGCGGCATCGAAGCAGACCTCTGGTCGGCTGTTGCGATGGCTGCCGCCTCGCTGTTGAAAATGTCGGCCAATTGTTGGACCAGTGCAACATCACAGGTTTCGTCAAGACTGATGGCAATGGCATCATCACTGACCGCACGCAGGTTTATACCGTGTTGTTCGGCGCGGCTAAGAATACTCCCCTGGCAGCCTGGCGTTTCCACTGTGAGTGTGTCGAACCAGGTGCGGTAGCGCAGTTGATAGCCCTGCGACTGTAGCGTGGATGCCAGGTGACTGGTGAGCCCATGGATCCGTTCGGCAATTCGCTTGAGGCCCTGGGGGCCGTGATAAATTGCGTAAAAAGCACTCATCAACGCCAGCAGCACCTGGGCGGTGCAAATGTTTGAATTGGCTTTCTCGCGCCGAATATGTTGTTCGCGGGTTTGCATTGCCATCCGCAAAGCGGGCTTGCCGTGCCGATCTACTGAGACGCCGATGATACGTCCGGGTGCAGCACGCTTGTAGTCCGATCGAAAGGCAAAAAAGCCGGCGTGGGGACCGCCGAAACCCAGCGGTATGCCAAAGCGCTGGTTGGTACCGACAACAATATCCGCGCCCATGCTACCCGGTGAATTAAGTTGCACCATGCTCATCAGGTCGGCGGCGACAATGGCGAGGGCACCGCGCTGGTGAATGGCGGCAATACAGGCTGTTAGATCCCGCAGCTGACCATTACTTGCCGGGTTTTGTAGCAAGGCGGCGAAATACTCTCCGTCAGCAAAATCGGTTTCCGGGTCGCCGACGAAAACGTCAAAGTCAAAATGTTCGGCTCGTGTTTTTACCACAGACAGGGTTTGCGGGTGGCAATGATGATCGACAAAGAAAGCCCGGCTGCTACTTTTGCGCTGCTGACGTTTTGCCATGGCCATGGCTTCAGCCGCTGCCGTGGCCTCATCGAGCATCGAAGCGTTTGCCATGTCGAGCCCGGTCAAATCGATGATCATTTGTTGGAAATTTAGCAGGCCCTCAAGACGGCCCTGGGCAATCTCGGGTTGATAGGGTGTATAGGCGGTGTACCAACCGGGATTTTCGAGGACATTACGCTGGATAACCGGCGGTGTGACGGTGTCGTGATAGCCGAGCCCAAGCAGGGATTTGCGCAGTATATTTCTGTCTGCCAATACGCGCAGTGCGGCGAGGGCTTGCCGTTCTGACAGCCCATCTGGCAGTGTGAGCGAATCTGTTTTGCGGATTGACTTCGGCACGACCAGGGTGATCAGGTCGTCAAGGGAGTCCACCTCAATGGCGGTGAGCATGGCTTCAATTTCTGAACGATTGGGTCCAATGTGGCGAGACACAAAATCATCAGAGCCCGATGCGCCGTTTACGAAAGTCTCTTGCATGAAAATCCCTGATGATGGCTGATGTCGGAGATGGTGAGCAGGCTGGTGCCTGGTCGACAATGCTTATTCGGCAAGTACTCAGTCAAACATTGCGAAATCCAGCCAATATTTTGCAATTATAAGCGGGTTTCCGGGCAATCATAGCAAGCGGCGATCCGGGCCAGCAAATTAGTGGCAACAGGGTGACACGTGCACTAATAGGCGCGGAGAAATGTGCCGGTTGGCCAGCGCGAGTCGGGTGCGCTGAGGTTTTTCCGGACGTTCTACAATGGGCTCGTGAACTGATCAGTAGGTGACGTCATGGCCTCCGGGTGCGGCGCCCTGATGTAGCCGATGGGGTAATAATGGGGGTCGTATGATAACTGGTATCAACGCCGTGATTCCGTCCATAGGGTAGTGTCAGGTGGGACATTGTTTTGTTACGCCAACCCCTTGTTTACGTGATATGTTTACCTATAATTTGCCGGGTTGATCGTGGGCCTGTCGCCAGGGACGAAGATGCTGATGAAAGATATATTTGACGATTCCAAAAAAACCTACACCAGTGAAAACCTGGTCAAGGTGCGTTCCTCGGAGCTGCAGATAGGTATGTTTGTGGCTGAACTGGATCGGCCGTGGCTGGAGACCCCGTTTCTGGTTCAGGGTTTTGAGATTCGTCACCGCAGTCAGGTGGCGACCATCGGCCAGTACTGTGATCATGTATTTGTACTGCGCGAGGGTGTGCCGAGAAAAATATTTAAACCTGATCAGTCAAGGAGTTGGACGCCGCCGCGACGGGAAAATACCGGCACTTTAATTAATCAGGGAGCGGGGAAAAAGACTAGCAAAAGCGGCCGACGTTCTATCGTCCGGTCACGCCCGGCCTATGATGTTAATAAACCGATCCGAGAGGAGCACCCAGTAGCTAGGCGAGCCTATGGAAAAGGCAAGTTAGCAGTACAGAAACTGTTGCGCTCGGCGCAAATTGGTCAAATGCTCGATACTGCGGTGGCTGAAGAAGTGGTTGCCACCTGTGTTGATAGTATTGTCCGTAATCCGGATGCCATGATCTGGATGAGCAAAATAAAGCATGAACATGAGTATACGGCGGAGCATTGTCTCAATGTCTGCATCCTCGCCATAGCGTTTGGGCGGTACCTAAATTTTGAGGAGCACGAACTTCAGAGATTGGGTTTGTGTGGGTTGTTGCACGACGTTGGTAAAATGAGGGTG
Organism: Porticoccaceae bacterium; assembly: GCA_041603535.1. Taxonomy (GTDB): domain Bacteria; phylum Pseudomonadota; class Gammaproteobacteria; order Pseudomonadales; family Porticoccaceae; genus HB2-32-21. Next base: position 2,285 of record JBFIEE010000048.1, on the reverse strand, counting down.
CCCGCCGCGATTCTCGATAAGGTCGAAAAGTTGACGTCAGAAGAGTTGCGGATACTGCAGGATCACACGGTTGCTGGCCACAAACTATTGGTCGAAATTGGACACGCACCGCCCTTGGCGGCGGATGTGGCACTGAACCATCATGAGCGTCCCGACGGAGGGGGTTACCCGCGGCAGCTAGAGGCCGATGAAGTTTCCGAGTACGCGCGTATTATTTCTGTTGTCGACGCTTACGACGCCATGACCAGTGATCGTTGTTACTCCCGGGCAAAGTCGCCCGTTGAGGCCCAAAAAATCCTTTACGAAAATCGTGGCACGCAGTTTGACGAAGAGTGCGCGTTGCAGTTTATGCAGGCAATCGGCCCCTATCCGCCAGGAACCTGGGTGGAACTGCGTAACGGTATGGTGGGTGTTGTGCTGGCTGGAAGACGTAAATTCCGTCACCTGCCGAGAGTGATTTTGGTGCTGAATAAGGAAAAACAACAGATTTCGCGAAAAACGCTTGACTTGACTCTTATCGACGATGGTGGACTGGATAAAAGCTTTTTGATCAAGAAGGCGCTTAAAGATGGGACACACGGTCTGCGGCTCGAAGACTTAAGGCCTGAGGTCGAAGCGGCAAGTTGATTTTTATCTTGCTGGCCTTTTTATATTAGCGGTGTGTAGCTGCTTTTTGTCGGCGAGGTTGTTACGCTGAAATCAGCAGTTTTCCTGGTTTCAAATGATCGTTGCGGTAGTCGTATCGCCGACTTGTTGGGCACGGCTGTAAAAGTAGAAAGTACTAGTCAGGAGTTTGGTAACTTATCACCACAAGGCGGAAGCGATGTTGCTGTTCCATGTGCCCGAACTCGATATCCTGGCCGCCGGTTTTACCGAGTAAGGCCCTGGCCATCGGTGAGTCAACACTGATGTAACCTCGCGCTGGGTCAATTTCGTCGCCGCCGACTATGCGGTAGGTTGACTGCTCACCCTCGTCGTTGACGACGGTTATCCATGCGCCAAAATAAACCCTGCTCTGGTCGGCAGGCGCCTGGTCGACAATGGTGATGTTTTCCAGTCGCGCGGTCAGGTAGCGCACTCGGCTGTCGATTTCACGCAAGCGGCGTTTGCCATAGATATAGTCACCATTTTCAGAGCGGTCACCGTTTTTCGCGGCGTCATGAACGGTAGCGGTTACGAGCGGTCGTTCAACGTTCCACAGCTGAAGCAATTCCTTGCGCAATCGTGCTGCACCGGCGGCCGTAATATAGGGGCTTGAGAGGGGCGAGGGCGGGCGATATCTGGACATGGCTAAGGTACCTGCGTCCTGCCGGCGGGACCGGAATCGAACACATCGCGGTAGAATTCCAATTCCATGGCGAGCGCGTGTGCGATGTTGTCCGCGTTACGGAAGCCGTGTCCCTCATCTGCAAAAGGAACATAGGCCACGGTTGTTCCTCGCTCCCCGAGCGCCGCAACCATGGCCTCTGCCTGGCTGGGTGGCACGACGCGATCGTCCTGCCCCTGGAAAAAAATCACCGGACAGGATAGCTGTTTAATATGGTGGATTGGCGATCGATCCCGGTAGCGCTGTGCATCCGCCGGATAGGGGCCGACCAGGCGGTTGAGGTATCGCGATTCAAATTTATGGGTGTCTCGCGCCAGCGTTTCAAGGTCGCCTATGCCGTAGTAGCTGGCGCCGGCCTTAAACAGATTGTGAAATGTCAGCGCCGCCAGAACGGTATAACCGCCTGCGCTGCTGCCGCGAATGGCCAGTTTCTCCGGGTCGGCGAGACCTTGCTGGATGAGATGGCGAACACCCATGACAACGTCTTCTACATCACTGACCCCCCAGTTGCTGTCCAGCAGTTCTCTAAAGTGTCGACCGTAGCCCGTGCTGCCGCGATAGTTGATATCAAATATGGCAAATCCGCGACTGGTCCAGAACTGGATTTTGAGATTAAGTGCTACCGAGGTTGCTCCGGAGGGTCCGCCATGACAAATCACGATAAGTGGCGGCAGATCGCCGGATGGTGCCTGGTAATGCGGATTAGCTGGAGGATAGTAAAAGCCATAACTGCGATCCCCGTTGGTGGTCGTGTAGGCTACCGCCTGTGGTCGGGAGAACGTGGCAGGGTCGACGGGTGGTGGCGGAAACTGGTAGACAGCGTGGCATAGACCGTTGTCGATATCGACGCGCACCAGCTGATTCCCGGTGTCCGTAGCAGCGCCTATAAACCAGCCATAATGTCCCTGTGCGGTGACAGCCGCTATCTGCGTGTATGGGCTGTCGATAATGGTCAGCC
>JBFIEE010000047.1:0-25617 GCA_041603535.1 Porticoccaceae bacterium | reverse complement strand
TGGCTGATATGCAGCAAAGTAGGGGAGGAGTTCAACGACGGCCTGTCGAGTTTTAACTTCACACCGGAACATACACAGCTAAGTGTTGAGCGGAGTCTGCGACGCCTACGCACCGATGTGCTGGATATTGTACTTGTCCACTCGGACGGCGATGATCTCGCTATTATCAACAGCTTTGGCACCCTGGATATGCTTGCGGAACTCAAGCGCCAGGGCAAACTCCGCGCTATAGGCATGTCCACAAAAACCGTCGCCGGCGGGCTACTGGCTGCACAAAAAACTGATGTGGTGATGTTGACCTGGAACCTGCAACACCAGGATGAAGTCCCAGTAATTGATTACTGCCACCAACACAGCAAAGGTGTGTTGATCAAGAAAGCGTTGGCTAGCGGACATGTCGCGCGAACCAACGCGGTTACCACTAACAATACCGCAGACAAAAACATTACCGGGAAGCCGTTTTCAGAAAGCAAACTGCGACCTACCGCAGAAACGTCGGCGGGGCGTCAGGATCAACCGGTCAACCAAAGCCTGGCCATGATATTTGCCCATCCTGGCGTCAGTAGCGCCATCATTGGCACCATCAACCCGCAGCATCTGCTCGCCAATATCGACGCCGTCGTGAAGCTCGACCCTGGTTAAAGTAACATGGGCTTAAAACGAGATCGGGGAAAAAACAAAACCGCTCGCGCTGATCTACCAGTGCTACTGATAGCATCAGCCCAATAATGCACTCAGCACCACTTTATTTATTCTGAATTTTTTCCACAATCGCCGTTGTTGAACAGTTATCGAGAAAATCCAGCGCGCGTACCTCGCCGCCGTAAGCCTCGACAATTTGCCAGCCCACGACTTCCTCTTTGCTGTAGTCGCCGCCTTTGACGAGAATGTCAGGCTTAATCAACTCTAATAACCGTTCCGGGGTGTCATCGTCGAAAGATAGCACCCAGTCTACAGCTTCAAGGCCCGCTAGTACCGCCATGCGCCGGTCAGCGCTATTAATGGGCCGCCCCGCGCCCTTTAGTCGCGTGACCGAATCGTCGCCGTTGACCGCAACAATCAACCGATCGCCGAGTTTACGGGCCTGTTCCAGATAGCCGACGTGGCCAGCATGGAGAATGTCAAAACAGCCATTGGTAAAGACAATTTTTTCGCCGTTTTTGCCGACGGCACGCGCATCGGCGATATCGACCAGCAGTTGATCTTCATTAACCACACCGCGCTCGCAACCCTGCTCCAGAGACACTGCGCGACGCAATTCAGGGGCACTGATCGTAGCGGTTCCCAGCTTGCCGACCACGATACCTGCGGCCAGATTAGCGAGCGCGACAGCCGTCGGCAGTTCTTCTCCGGCACCAAGGGCACTGGCCAGTACCGAAATGACGGTATCCCCAGCGCCGGTGACATCAAATACTTCCCGCGCTCTGGCCGGCAGGTGCAATGCAGGATGCCCCTCACGCAGCAATGTCATGCCATGCTCACCACGGGTAATCAACAAGGCCTCGAGTTGCAGTTTGTTGAGCAGGGCGACACCCCGCTCAACCAGATCGGCTTCCTGTGGACAGGGCCCGACCACCGCTTCGAACTCACCCATATTGGGGGTCAGTAAACTAGCTCCGGCATAGCGTGAAAAATCTGCACCCTTAGGGTCAACCAGCACTTTAACGCCATGGCTTATCGCCGCAGCTATTAGCGGCTGGGGGTCAAGCAGGACACCTTTGGCGTAATCGGAAAGCACCAGCACTGATACCCTGGGTAATAAGGCCAGGGTTTTGGCCAGGATCTGATCGATATCTTCGGCACCAAACTGGTCTTCGAAATCCAGCCTTAGCAGTTGCTGCTGACGACTGACCACCCGCAACTTGGTGATCGTCGGCTTCGCCCGCGCATGCTGGAAATCGGTGTGGATACCTGCGGACCGTAATCGCTCCTCGAGCGACTGACCCTCGACGTCCTGGCCGACCACGCCCACCAGAAATGCGCAAGCACCTAGCGAGGCGATGTTCAACGCCACATTGCCAGCGCCACCGGCGCGATCTTCGACCTGCTCAACCTTCACTACCGGCACCGGCGCTTCTGGGGAAATGCGGGATGTCCCGCCATACCAGTAGCGATCAAGCATCAAATCACCCACCACCAATACGCAGGCGTTATCAAAGCGTGGATTTATGCCCTTCACGCGAAATCTCCATCATCATCTGAGTATTAGTCCGAAGCAGAGCCCAAATCATCACCTCATCCACAGCCTGGATGGTGGTCTGAGCGACGATCCAGACAGATGGTCAATTTACCAGATTGACTCTCGGATTTCCCATTAAGGTCTGCAGCTTGCGCCACACCTGGTCAACCTCCAGAGTGGTCATGCATTGCGCATCATCACCCCTGTACCCGGCAACCTGACAGTGCCGTTTATAGCAGGGAATGCACGGGTAATCGGTAGCGACCAGATGCACGGACCGACTACCTGTCGCGCCAATTAAAGCGGGATCAGTGGCGCCATACAGCGTCACCGTCGGCACATCCAGCGCGGCCGACACATGTGCCAGCCCGGTATCCACGCAAACGGCACCGTCACTGCTCAACAGTACACCCGCCAACTCTGTCAGGGACAGTCTCGGCAGCACCTGTGCGTGTTGATATCCACTAGCCAGAGTCTGCGCCTGCGTCTGCTCAGCAAGCGAGCCCCAGGGCAACAGTACCGCGTAATTTTCCCGACCCGCACGCTCAATAAGCTGCCGCCAGTAGTCATCCCGCCAACGCTTGTTTGGCCAGCTGGCATTTTGCACAAACACCACATAAGGAATCGCCGGGAGCGTCAGTTGCGGCGTTGCCCAGCCATCGGTATCCAGGCCAAAGTGCGGCGGTGTATCGTGCAGTGCGTAGCCAAGCACCTGGGCAAACAACTGACGCCAACGATCAATAGCCAGCTGGTTTTTAGCAATCGCATACGTTTGGTTATAGGCGAGATGAGCACCCCATTCACGAACCGACGCGCTATCCGGGCCATGCCTGAAACCCTTGGATAGCCGGGTCACCACCGCGCTTTTGAGATTGGTCTGGGCATCGATCACCGCGTCGTAACGGGTAGCACGCAGCGCGTGAATAAATCGCCTGAGTTCACCATTACGCGACAACACTGGCCATTGTCCGCGCCAGCGGCGATGTGCCGTGCACAGTGTTTTGCTGACCGCCGGGTGCCAACCGGGGATTTCCGCAAATGCCTCATCAACAGCCCAGTCGAACTCAATCCCGGGCAGAGCCTCCCGCGCATCCGTGAGTGCTGGTAAGGCCTGCACCAGATCACCCATGGAAGTGAGCTTAACGATTAACACACGCATTGCCAGACAGCCCGCCTATCGGGGTATAACTGGATGGGGCGTCACCGGGCACCGCCCCGGGGACGGGTCGACTCGACGGCACTGCACCCCAGAAGACCAACAAGAAATGAACACACTCACGCGATCAGTCGGCAATAGCTCGCTTCCCACCAATGAGTTTTTTTACGCGAGCGCTCAGGCGATGGATCAACTGATGCTTGCCCTTCGCTGCTTCGCCAATCAGGTAATTCATCTGAATGGACAGACGTTTACCTTCTACGGGTGTATGCCCGTGCCAGCAGTTATCAGTTACCTTGAACACTATCAAGGTGCCTGCCAGAGGGGGGATTTCTTCAACATAGTCGTTTATATCCAGGTCGTTGCGCAGCACTCGCAAATGGCCCCCAGGTTGATCCCAGGTTTCATTGAGGTAAAGCAGTACAGTGATGACTTTGGTTTTCGAGTCAGTGTGGATGCGGCCGTCCTTATCTCGCATAACACCGCGAACAGTGGTCATAATCGGAAAGTCGTCCAGTGCTATGTCGAACTTGTCGGCCACTACCTGGCGGAATGCATCACCCTCCAGAGCCTGCAACAACGCCTGATAAGCGTCGCCCCCGGTAATTTCCTCAACCGGGATACTGCCGGCATGCTGGATATCAGGAAAGTCTCTCAGCACCGCAGCCAACTTGTCGCGTTGAATAAAGTCAGTCACCACCGTGTAAGGGTACGGATCGACCCGCAGAGGAGCAGTGCGTAAGGCCTCTAGCTGAAGCATGGGCTATACCCTCGCCTTGTCAGGAACAGGCATATGCTAGCACGGCGCAATGGCGCGCCTGACACCACCCGTCCGCGCCACGCTAACGGATCACGACACAATCTGCTCGCGTCACAACTCATTTTGGTAGTAGCTCCGGTACCAGGCCACAAAGCGCTGAATGCCCGTGCGTACACCCGTCGTTGGCCGGTACCCAACATCCTCTATGAGCGCATCAATGTCCGCAAAGGTGTCCGGCACGTCGCCCGGCTGCAGGGGCAACAGATTTTTCTCCGCTGTCATGCCCAGAGCCTCCTCGATAGCGAGGATATAATCTTCCAGATCGACCGGTTGGTTATTGCCAATATTGTAGACCCGCCACGGCGCTGAACTGGTCCCTGGATCCGGGTAATTGCCGTCCCAGTCCGGATTTGGTCGCGCGGTTGCATCGAGAGTGCGCACAACGCCTTCGACAATATCATCAATGTAGGTGAAGTCTCTCTTATGCCTGCCATAGTTGAAAACGTCTATCGGCTCACCGGCAAGAATAGCTCGGGTAAACAGGAACAACGCCATATCGGGTCGACCCCAGGGACCGTACACCGTAAAAAAGCGCAACCCCGTGGTTGGCAGACCATAGAGATGGCTATAGGTATGCGCCATCAGTTCATTGGCCTTTTTGGTGGCTGCATAAAGTGACAACGGATGATCGATGTTGTCATGCACCGAAAACGGCAGTGCCTCGTTGGCACCGTATACCGAACTCGACGAGGCATAGACCAGATGCGCTACTGAGGCGTGACGGCAACCCTCTAGGATATTGGTAAAACCAACAATATTACTGTCGATATACGCGTGGGGGTTTTCCAGGGAATATCTGACGCCAGCCTGGGCGGCGAGGTGGACAACCCGGTCGAATTTTTCATCCTTAAACAACTGAGCCATACCCACGCGATCCGCCACATCCATTTTGACGAAAGAAAACGTGCCAGTCTCTGCTTCATTACCGGCTGCCTCAACCCGACTCAAACGCGCCTCTTTGAGAGTCACCTCGTAATAGTCATTGAGATTGTCCAGGCCAAGCACATCGTCACCCCTCGCCAGCAGGCGCAACGCAACATGGGAACCAATAAAGCCGGCCATGCCGGTAACCAGTATTTTCATTTACTCATTTCTCAATACTTAGTTAAATCAGTGGCCAACACGACGTTACGGTATCGGTGCACCGCCATCGACCCAACTCGCCTACAGCCTGGCATCAACCAGCGCGGCAGGAAAAACACTCTTCAGGTCGTAGAATATATGCTCCGCCTTGCCGTATCGCTTAAGCGACGCGACCCCTTCATCGACAAAACATTGGTGAGCAACAGCGACGATCAAGCCATCGTAACTTCCCTCAACGGGGTGCTCTACCAGTTCAAGGTTGTACCCACGGTGCGCGTCCTGGGCATCCACCCAGGGGTCGTGTACGTCCACCTGCACACCGTAACCGGCCAGCTCCGCAACCAGATCAACCACCTTGGTATTTCTTATGTCCGGGCAGTTTTCCTTGAAAGTGAGCCCTAACACAAGAATACGTGCACCGATCATGGCGATTTTCCTGCGAATCATCAAGCGCACAAGTTCGGTCGCCACATACGCGCTCATCTGGTCGTTGATCCTGCGGCCGGCGAGGATCATTTCGGGATGGTAACCAATCGCCTGCGCCTTGTGGGTGAGGTAGTAGGGGTCAACACCAATACAGTGACCGCCCACCAGGCCAGGGCGGAAATTCAGAAAATTCCACTTTGTCGCCGCCGCGTCGAGCACGTCCCCGGTATCGATATCCATACGATTAAAAATCATGGCGAGCTCGTTGATCAGGGCAATATTGACGTCACGCTGGGTATTTTCAATAACTTTCGCTGCCTCGGCCACCTTGATCGACGGCGCCCGGTGAATGCCGGCCTGCACCACCTCGCCGTACAGCTCGGCAATTTCATCGGTTACGCTATCCGTAGAGCCAGCGACGACCTTGACGATTGATTCCAGACGATGAACCCGATCGCCGGGATTAATACGCTCCGGGCTATAGGCAACAAAAAAATCCCGGTTGAAGACCAGTCCCGATTGCTTTTCCAGCAGGGGGACGCATATCTCCTCCGTTGCACCGGGATAGACTGTGGATTCAAAAATAACGATGTCGCCGCGTTTCAGAATACCCCCTACTGTGCGGCAGGCACCGCTCACCGCCGTAAAATCCGGTTGCTTATGCTCATCAACCGGGGTCGGCACCGTGAGAATAAATATTGCACACCGTGCCAGCTCATCGAGGTTATCGGTGAAGGTCAGGTGTGTAGCCTGCGCTAAACCAGCCTGGTCCACCTCCAGCGTTGCATCAATTCCAGCATTGAGTTGCTCTACACGTTGCGTATTAATATCAAAGCCAACCACCCCACGACGCTTGCCAAAAGCCACAGCCAACGGCAGACCCACATAGCCCAACCCAATAATTCCGAGAGTTTTCCCTGTTTGATGAGACATTATCACCTTCCGCTGAATTACCATCCATCGCGGCGCTCAATGCCGCTACCTCGCCTCGCCGTCGGCAACGTGCCCGACACTCGCAGGAGTCCATTATATGCCATACGCCGCTTTCACTGGTTAAAGTGCTTTCGTTATACTGCTACGTCCGAGGCCTGCGCATCGGAGATGACATCTAACGCCCGCAAAATAACTGGAACGGAAATCTGTCGCATTGAGCCCCCCGCACAACCACCCATTAATTTTGCTAATGACGACCAAACACATGGGCAATCTGCTGGTCGCGCTGCACAGTATCGCCGCACTGGCCTGCACCCATAGCAACACACTGGTTATCGTCGATGAAGCCTACAAAGATATTGTTGAGTCGGTACATGGCATCGACAATGTGCTCTACTATCCGCGGGGTTGGTTTCGCAAGAAAGGCTTTTTCGGCAGGCTAAAATTGCTGCGTCGCTTTGTGTGGACGCTGCGCGCTCACCGGGCGAACCTGCTGCTTAATTTTGACGCGAAGGGACTTGCGACGTTTGTGGCAATGATCCCTCGAGCGAAAACCCGATGGGGATTAGTCAATAGTGCGTACAAATCGTTCTACGACAGAATAGTTGCTCGCAATGAGCGCCCCCATCGTTACTACCATTACGCACAGCTCGTTACGGAACTCTTAGGTACCTGTGATAAATCACGGTACCCCCAGCTGACCATCTCCGCCCGGCATCGACAATCGCTTGACCGCATACTTGCGGCTCACCAGGTCAAACCCGCTCAGCCATATATCTGCATTCACGCTGGCGCCACGAAGGCGTACAAGCAATGGCCCGCTGCTAATTTTGCGCACACCGCCGACTGGCTGGCGGAGCAGGGTTTTCAGGTGGTTTTCATTGGCGCTGGCGCTGGCGACAGCGCGATTATAGACGACGTGCTCAATCAGAGCGCCAAACCACACATTAACCTCTGCGATAAGCTCAACCTGGGCGAGTTGATGGCGCTGTTCAGCACCTGTACTTTTTTCCTTGGCAATGACAGTGGACCCATGCATCTCGCGACGGCCACAGGGGCGCCAGTTTTTGCGCTTTTTGGCCCGACCGATGTGCAACGATGGGGACCACTGGGCAAGCGCGCAACAATCATCCGCGATCCAGAGCCCTGTACGCCTGAATGCTCAAAAAAATTCTGTCCTCAGGACTTTCGTTGCCTCAAGTTACTCGACGAAAGCGTAATTCGTAACGTTCTGGCTCAGCATCTTATCAAACTAACGCAGACTACACGCTCAGATATGGATCGCGACGTGTCAGCAGATGTATCCGCAGGTATATCAGACGCGACCAGACCACGCACCCGTAATAGCCGGGCGTCGGTCGGTAAACCATGAACCAGGCGTCATTATCCGCACCGATCAATGCGGACAGGCTTTCGCTGTACGGCCTTTGCGTGGTCGTCAGTACTGCACTTTTTTTACTGTTCTGTTACATCGATGACATCATTAATGACGACGGCATCAACTATATTTACGCAGCTTACGAATATATCAATGGCAACACCGTGGGTGCGCTTGCCTTCCGCCCGGAGTTAACATTCTACGGGCAATTTGCCCTGTTATCCGAGTACACCGGGCTGTCTTTGAGCTACGCCGCCTACAGCTTGAGCTTGTTATCGCAAATCGCGCTGATGTGCGGCTTTCTCGCGGTAACAAGAGCTCTCGGCGCATCCACCTCCGTGCAAATCCTTGCGATAGTCGTTATGGCCAGTATGAGCAGCCTCAATCACCTGAGGCCCCATATCATTAAGGGCTTTGGCTTCTGGGCGAGCCAGCTGTGGGCACTGTGGGCAATTATTGAATACACCCATTCGAAACGCTGGCGATATCTGTTGCTATGGCTAGGCTTTAGCGTCGCCGCGATATCATTTCGAATAGAGGCAGTAGTCTACATTGTTGGCATCGCTCTACTGGCACCGATAGTACTAACTGGCGCGGCCAGAAAACGATTCGCCGTATTCGCCCTGGTAATACTGTGCTGCGCGCTTGTCCTCGGATTATTGGGCCGGTTTTATTTTGCCCCAGTTAACAACGATACGGACAATCCTCCGGATTACACCGCGTATAACGATGTCAACAACAATACGTATAACAACGTCTTCTCACCCACACTTAGATTCGAGCAGGAGCTCGACCGCGCCCGGCACCTGCAGGAAGGCATAACCCGGCAAAAAACCCTTATCCGCGCCAGCATGCCGAACAAGTGGGCCGAAAAAGCCACCTCAGACATGATCATCGGAGGCCTGCTGTTTCACGTCGCAATAACACTGCTTAGCACCACAAACATTTTATTTTTGATACTCGTCGTACTGTTTGCAACAGTACGACCGTTACCCCGAACCGCCGACGTGAAACTGATCGCCGGCTACTTCTCAATAGGCATCCTGATTGCGTTTTACACGGTGGCTTCGCGCTTCTTTGTCGATAGCCGCTACGTATTCATGCCTGCGCTGTTACTCTGCATTCCACTACCTTTCTGGCTTGATCAGCTATGGTTCCATACCCGTGGTAGCCACCGCGCAACGGCGCTCGCTCGCGCTGCGATAATTATCATTCCTGTACTCAGCATTGTCGAACCGGTCATTCGCGATGGTAACGACAAAGCGTATATTGTCAGTGCCGGTAGCTGGATTCGAAAACACGTGCCGCCATCCTCCCGCGTCTACTATAACGACCAAAAGCTGGCTTTTTACAGTGGCGATTATTCGAATCAAAGCTTTCGTATACCCGGTGAGTCGCTAACCGAACTCAGCCACCAAAATTATCAGTATGTCGTTATTCACACAGATAAAGTCGGCTCGACACCCTGCCTGGTGAGTGTGGACAGCGAGTCAAAACTGGAGTTGGCACATTCGGACGTCGGCCCGAAAAATACCAGGGTAGATATTTATAAGGTGTTGAAGCCCCCCGGTTAAACGGGCCCGATCGTAGCCCGAATAGACTTGCCCAACGCCACCGAACCCGCCGACGCACCCCAACCGGCAGCCCACCCGCACCCTGTCCATCCGTTCAAACAGAACGGTCTTGCTGATCGTCCACGTTTTTGATTAGCTCTACTTCACCCGGTAAGTCTTCAACTGGGACGAGAAACAAGTCATCCTCAGCTCAGTTAAAGCGTTATCTAATGACGGTATAATGACCGCGCCGCCCGACAGTATCACCGGTACCGACACCATCACCGGCAAATGCCATAACAGGGCTGATGGTGTGTTTCTAACCGTCGTATGCAACAGGAACTCATGACGTATAGTCAGGCAATGGACAGAAATCGCGATTTAATCAAAAGGACAACAGGAACCTGGCGGTTTTATACGGACAGCTCCCTGTCTCTTGACAACGCGGGCCACACCGACGACTCAGATATTCCGCTGGCTCACTGTCTCACTGACCAACAGGCTGTCCACTCTTCAGAGTCTTCCGATGTCTGCAAAGCCAGATTGCACTTGCGCGACAAAACCACGGCCGTTTTCGTGAAGAAATTCCACTTCCGCTCGCAGCGCGACAGAATCATGCACCTGCTTCGCAAAGGTCGAGCCATACGAGCGGTGGAGGCAGATACCATGTTAATCCGTCAGGGTTTTACCGCCCCCCAGACCTTGATTGCCGGGTGGCGACAGCAATACGGAATCAGGAGAGACTTTTTTACGGTGACCACAGCCCTGGAGGGATACACCACTCTCTATGTCCAGGTCGACCGGGTTGCCCGCGAAGGACGAAGTGCCAAAAGAGCATTTCTGGCCGGACTGGCCCACACTGTTGCGCAGTTGCACGCAACAAATATCAGTCACGGCGATATGCGGGCGGGCAATATCCTCGCCCGGCATGATCGCGAGTGGCAATTTGCCTTCCTCGACAACGAGAGAACCAAACGGCATATCACCCTGCCAATGAGGGCGCGGATAAAAAACCTTGTCCAGCTCAGCCTACTGATTAATCCCGCCATTTCCCGTACAGACCGCCTGTATTTCTATCAGGTCTACTGCGAGCAATGCTTTGGTTCATTCAATAAACAATTATTGACCAAAGTGCTGCACAAAACCCACAAGCGTATCTCTCGCCTGGTCGAAAAAAAGAGAATCGAACAGAGCGACCTGTGGATATAGCAACTGGCGTTAACGGCCGTTAACCACTACTGCCCTGGCAATCCTGGCGAGCGGCCAAAATCCCGTCGATAAAGCTTGATCGCGCGTCGAGTGATTTTGTGCAGTAGCCCCTGTCGCGAGTGCAGTGTGGTGTGTAAGGGCTCATCAAAGTAAACCTGTAAAAAACGCAATACGTCGCCTCGGGTCAGGCCAATATCCAGCGATGAAAAATAAATACTCGCCAGATCCTTGACCAGCCAGCGGACCGGCACGGCATCCCTGATCTGTGCACGATGAAGATCCACCAGAAACAGTCTGGGTGGCATTGTCGAGCGCTCGGCCTGAGTAGATTGGTCCAGCAAAAAATGACAGATATACAGGTCGCGATGATTGATCCCGGCGCCGTGAATGGTGCGAGCAATTTCAGCCACCTTACGAATCAGTGCCCGCTTTTCCTGTAATGACGGCGGCTGCTCAGGCCAACGGGCCGCATAGACCGCAAGACTCAGCGTGTCGCTCAACTCTTCGGTCACCAAAAAAGAAAGCTGGCTGGCCGGATTACTGCCCTTACGGCCATAAGCCACCGCATTGAGGGTGTCCAGGCCCAGCTCCCTGACGCGGTTGATCGCTCGCCACTCATTGCGGGCGCCCAGTACAGGCATTTTCAACTGGGAAAAATTTTTGGCGATCTCCCGCCAGCCGATACCTCTGTGCAACTTTCGATAGTAATTTTTACCGGCATAGCTAAACTTCAGCGTCTGACGTCCCTCCTTGTCACGGATTACGTCACCGGGGAGCTGCTGCACGAGAGTAAAAACATCCGCATCAGCCCATAACGTTTTCAGTGCACCTCGCAGCACCAGCTCCATTACCTACTCCTCTTAAGAGTTTCGATAATATCTACCGCCACCCGAGGTCGGTGATAAATGTCACCGGTTTGCGCAAATACCTCGCCTCTCTGGTGCCAGGTTTCAGGCGTATCCAGCAAAACGCGCTTGATACTGGCGACATACTCCGCTTCTTTAAAGGGGCTGGCAATCAGCTCGCCCATGGCCGCCGCGCTAACATAATGGGCGTAACCACAGACGTCCGTGGTCACTACTGGCAAGCCCGCTATCATGGCTTCCAGCAACACATTCCCGGTGTTTTCCTTATAGGCGGGATGTAGCAATACATCTCCTGCCTGCAACAGGCTCGGGATATCGCTACGACCGCCCAGAAAAACAACTCGGTCATTCACTTGATTACGCTTAGCCAATCTGACAAAAGACTTGCTGTTATCGTCACCGACAACAAACAGCCGGGCGTTAACTTCAGTTAACGCTTTTAGTGCCTTAATGCTGCGATCAAGTCCCTTGGTGCGAAACCCGGAGCCCACCGCCAGGAGAATTTTTTCCTCGTCGGCGACGCCCAGCGCCTGACGGGTTTTTACCCTTGTATTGCGCCAGTCCGGGGCTGCCGCACGGTCTGGTGATATGCCTGGCGGCAAGGTATGGAAGCGCTCCACCGGTGTCCGGTAATGGGTGATAAAGCGTTCCCGTTCCGGCACCGAGACCTCGAGAATGTGGGTGTCGGCCTGCACTCCAAATACCGCCGCTTCAAAGGCCAGATAGCGCCTCGCCCGCGCGGTCATCCGATACAGGAAACCTCGCTCACGCCAGGCTTTGTCAGCAAAACAGGAATCAGCTGCGTAATACAGATCAAGCCCCGGCCACTTGTTGAACCCAACCACCAGATCAAAATTTTTCAACTTCAGTCGGCGCGCCATATCACTGGCAAAATTTTCCATCTTCCCGGCGTTACTCCAGCCGCGACTGGGTATCAATTCGAGCTGAATACCACTGTCGCGATCACCCTGCCATTCAGAGCAATATACCGTCACCTGGTGACCCCGCTGTTGCGCTTCCCGGGCGATCGCCAGCATGTTGCGCTGCAGACCACCAAAGGGGAAATATTTGTACAGCACGAACGCCAGCTTCACCTTCGCCAGGCTCGCTCAGGGCTCGCGTCTAGCAGCCGATCAATGGCTGCCAGAACACTGCCCGGCAGAAGATCCGTCAGGCACTTGAGGTGTTGCAGTGGACAGTCTCGCTGAAAGCAGGGACCACAATCGACGGCAATCGCCAGCGTCTCCACCTGCTCCCCCAATGGCGGGGTAAATGCGGGCGATGTCGACCCATAAACCGCCACCAAAGGTCGGTTCAGCGCTGCAGCGATATGCATCAAACCGGAGTCATTGCTGACGACTACCCCGGCACAGGACAACAGATCGATCGCATCCGCGAGCTCGGTTTGCCCAGCAAGATTGATCACGTGCTGTTGTTGAAGCCCAGTCAGTGAATCCCGAATTGCGTTACCGACGGCCTGATCGTTAGTAGAACCCATAATCCACACCTGCCAGCCGCGCTCAATCATTGTCTCCGCAACAGCCCGGTAATGCCGCTCGGGCCAACGTTTGGCGGAGCCAAATTCAGCGCCGGGACAAAGCGCCAGTATCGGTCGACTGACATCCAGGCCGAACGTAGCAAACAACCCGGGCAACCTGTCTTCATCAATCTGTAAACACGGCCGCGGCAAGGTCGCGGGCAATGCCTTATCGGCCCGATACGCAAGCGCCGCGAAACGCTGCACCATCAGCGGATAACGCGCTTCATCAAGTAAACGAATATCGTTGAGCAGCCCAAAACGCATTTCCCCCCGCCAGCCCACGCGTCGGGGTATGCCGGCAAGTAGCGGAATCAAGGCTGATTTGAGGGAATTTGGCAGCACGTACGCTGCCTGGTAGTGTCGATTGCGCAGCGTTTGCGCAACCCGCCAACGGGCGAGAAAGCCAAACTGACCGTGGCCAACCGGCATCACAATCGCGGCGTTAACCTCAGGCATCCGCGCCAGGATCGGCCGACTCCAGCCCGGCGCCAGCACCTCAATCGGTGCATCCGGATGTTGCGCCCTGAGAATAATGAACAGCGTTTGCGCCATCACCATATCACCGACCCAGGACGGGCCGACGACCAGAATTGCCTGACCACTCAAGGTTGCCGTCCCCAGGTCTGGTCGCTGTTGATCTGGCCGATGTTTACCGGACCGCCGTCTCTTTGGCCGACAAATGATCTTGCAGTGGCAGTTGGTTCGGCCATTTTACCGAAGGTTAATCAGCGACAGGCGCCAACCATTCCGGGTGATCATTATTCCGTCCCCGCACCGCGTCGAAATACAGGCCTTGCAGCAGACCAGTTACGGGGCCGCGAACACCGCTGCCAATGACCCGATTATCCATTTCCCGTATCGGCAATACCTCTGCAGCCGTGCCGGTAAAGAAAGCTTCATCGGCGATATAGACCTCATCGCGGGTAATGCGCTTTTCACGAACTTCATAGCCTTGTTCCTGGGCCAGCTGAATTACAGTTCCGCGGGTAATACCGTCAAGACACGAAGTCAGCTCCGGCGTATACAGCACCCCACCACGAACTATAAATATATTCTCGCCACTGCCTTCAGCTACGTAACCTTCAGGGTCAAGCAGTAGTGCCTCGTCATAGCCACACTCCAGTGCCTCACGCAGCGCCATCATCGAATTCATATAGTTGCCGTTGGCTTTGGCCTTGCACATGGTAATGTTGACGTGGTGTCGTGTGAAAGACGAGGTGCGAATACGTATGCCCTGCTCAAGCGCATCAGGGCTCATGTAAGACGGCCATTCCCAGGACGCGGCGATAACGTGAGTCTTTAACCCATCAGCACGCAAACCCATGGCCTGAGAGCCGAGGAAAGCCATAGGGCGGATGTAGCCTTCCAGCAGACCATTCTCCCGCACCACTGCACGTTGCGCCTCGTTGATAGTGGCCATGTCAAAGGGCAGTTTCATCCCAATGATTTTCGCCGAATTAAACAGCCGCTGGGTATGCTCCTTAAGTCGGAAGATAGCCGTACCGTGGGATTCCGTATTATAGGCACGCACCCCCTCAAACACCCCCATACCATAATGCAGGGTGTGTGTGAGGACATGCACCTTAGCATCGCGCCAGGGCACCATCTTACCGTCAAACCAGATATAACCATCACGATCATCAAACGACATCTATCCACTCCTCGTCACGGACGCTCCGCCAAACAATTTTTCCCAGATGGCCAGCACGGCCTGTCGGTGGAGGTCAAAATCCTCAGTCGCCACAATACCTGGCTCTTCCTGCAACTGCAGCTGGTGCCCAGCGGACCGGTAAGCAATGTAGGCGTCCGTCAGTTGCTGATGCTCAAGACCCGTGAAAAATCCGGTTTCTGAGAGCGTTTCCAGCAACCTGACATTGTCGCTCCATCGCGTCAGTTGTGGGAAATTGTGAGCCTGAGCTAAAACCGCGAATTGAACCATAAATTCAATATCGACGATACCTCCAGGATCCTGTTTCAAGTGGAATCGACCCGCCTCCTGCTGACCGGCACCAAGCCCCAGATGCTCAGTCATCTTGCCCCGCATATCGACAACATCGCCTTTTAGAGTTTCCATATCGCGGGCTCGCGTCAGGATGTCGTGGCGTACCTGCGCGAATTTTTCGCCAAGCACGGCATCACCCGCAACAGGCCGCGCACGCACCAGAGCCTGATGCTCCCAGGTCCACGCCTGTTCCCGCTGATACTTTTCAAACGCCGCCAACGAACTGACCAACAGCCCGGAATTGCCAGAAGGGCGCAGACGCATGTCTACCTCGTAGAGCAACCCGGCAGACGTGGTGGCACTGAGGATATGGATAATGCGCTGCCCGAGTCGCGCAAAGAACGTTTCGTTATCGACGCTGTGCTGGCCGCTGGTCATTAAGCTCCCTTGCGCTTCGTGAAGAAAAACCAGGTCCAGATCCGAACCATGGGCCAGCTCTATGCCGCCTAACTTTCCATAACCGATAATGAGAAAACCGGGTGGACCATTGCCGCTAAAACCTGGCAAACCGTGTTTTGCGGTCAGTTGCCGCCAGGCCACGGTTAACACCTCCCCAAGAATGACTTCCGCCAGCCAGGTGAGGTGGTCACTGACTTTCATCAAGGGCAGCACACCAGTCACTTCGCAGGCCGCCACGCGCAGTCCGTTTGCGAGGCGAAAGTAACGCAACGCCTCCATGAGTGCTTCCAGATCATCATCCGGGATACGCATCAGGTGCTGGCGTAACTCATTCCCAAGCTGGGCATGATCCGACGGTGCATAGAGCGCCCTCGTATCCAGTAATTCGTCGAGTAGCACCGGATACCGGCTCAAACTTTGACTAATCCACGGACTGGCCGCACACAGTGTCACCAGTTGCTGCAGCGCGGGCGTGTTTTCGATTAACAGTACGAGGTAAGTACTGCGCCGGGCGACAGATTCCAGCAGTGCCAGCACCCTGATCAGAGTTTGGGTACTGTTGGCAACACGCGTACAGGCGACAACGACGCCTGGCAACAGCCGGTCAAGGCGCGAACGGGTGTCGGCCTGCATGGCACGCACCGCATGACTACCACGCAGACTGACAAGACGCTCGGCAGCAAGCTCCGGGGCGTCAAAACCCAAACTCTGTAGCGCCACCTGCAATTCCGCCTGACTGCTGCCCTGCCATGCCAGCAATGTACCCGACGGGATATTGTCGGGGGTGGCGTCAGGCGTATTGTCGGCCGCGAGACCGGCAAACAAGTCGCTCACCACCCGGCGCTGCTCATCCAGCGCCACCAGAAATTCAGGCCATCCCCTAAAACCCATCATGGCCGCGACCCGCCGACGGTCTGCTTCGCCCTTAGGCAGTTGCTGCGTCTGCTGATCGGCCCAGCCCTGCAACACGTGCTCAACGTTGCGCAGCAGGCCATACGCCACCCACAGCCTCGCGCCGCCGCCGTCCGGCAGCAAATGCTCTGTATCGAGCAAGACCAAAATATCCTGCAGACGCGGATTGCGAAACCGTCGATCGCGACCCCCATGAATCAGCTGAAAGGCCTGGGCAATAAACTCTATTTCCCGGATACCGCCCGGTCCCAGTTTAATGTCATCGCCGAGATCCCGACGTTTCACTTCAAGCCTTATCATCGCTTTCATATCACGCAGCGACTGGATGGCACTAAAGTCGGTATAGCGTCGATATGTAAAAGCCCGCAGCATCTCCATAAGCTCTCGCGCCGCTAGCTCATCACCGCAGATAATGCGGCTTTTGATCATCGCATAACGCTCCCAGTCACGGCCCTGAGCCTGGTAATACTCCTCCAACGCGTCGAAATTAAGCACCAGCGCACCGCTACTCCCGTAGGGGCGCAAGCGCATGTCAACACGGAACACCTGGCCGTCCACCGTCTGGTTATCCAGCGCCTGGATAAGTTTCTGGCCAATGCGTATAAAAAACTCCTGGTTGCTCAGTTGTCTGTTGGCACCTTCTGTCTGCCCCGCTTCCGGATACGCAAAAATGAGGTCGATATCAGACGATACATTGAGCTCGTCGGCGCCGAGTTTACCCATACCAAGGACAACCAGAGTCTGCTCTGCGCCGCTAGTTGCGCCGACTGGCCTACCCCAGCTCTCGCAGCCCCAGCGATGAAGCTTGTCCAGAGTGACTCCGATAACGGCATCGGCCAATCTGGACATGTCGCGCGTGGTTTCCACCATGTCGGCTAGTCGCGCCAGATCGCGCCACACAATACGAAGCATCTCGTATCGGCGAAAAACCCTTAATTGATGTTGCAGAACGGCTTCGCGATCCGCCCCCTCGCCTTCTTCGATGACCGCGGCCAGACAATGGTCGCGCAGCGTCGAGTCTCGATAGCCATTAAACAGATCACCGCTGTCGACCAGCCGCCGAAACAGCTCGGCATGGCGTATACAGTTGTTGGCGACAAACTCACTGCCGCTCCACACCCAGGTCAACTGGCGAGCAAAAGCTGGTTCAGCCATGCGCTGGTCAAGCCAGGACGATACTTCTAACGAGGCATTTTCACGAAAACTGGCGAGACACTGCGCGACCCTGGCGGATAGCGGACCCGGCAACTCGGTGAACATAGGCTCGGTCAATATAGGTTCCATCAACGCCCGATATCGGGTGCGACTCGCATCACTTCCTCTACCGAGGTAATGCCCGCACCGACTTTTTGCGCTCCGCTGAGGCGTAGCGTACGCATGCCTTCTTTCATCGCTTTCAGCCGCAGGTTGCTGACGTCGCAGTCCTCGGTGAGCAAACCTTTGAGGGTTTCCGACAGCGGCATGACTTCATAAATACCCTGCCTGCCCAGATAACCGGTATCTCGGCATTCGAGACAACCTGTCGGACGGTACATATGCGCTGGCGGCGGCGCCGTCCACGGATGCACCAGCTGCTTCCAGGCATCCGTATCCGTTGCGCCCCGCTCCCGACAGTGAGGACAGAGCGTACGCACCAGCCGCTGGGCCATCACCCCGTTAAGCGTCACTTTGAGCATGTGGGCAGGCACACCGAGATCGAGTAACCGGCTGATCGACGTCGGCGCATCGTTTGTGTGCAGAGTGGAGAGGACTAGGTGGCCGGTTAACGCCGCCTGAATAGCCATCTCTGCCGTTTCCAGGTCGCGGATCTCACCAACCATGATGATGTCGGGATCCTGACGCATCAAGGTCCGTATACCAGCAGCGAAAGTCAGATCGATTTGCGATTGCACCTGGGTTTGGTTAAAGCTTTCCACAACCATTTCAATGGGGTCTTCAACAGTACTTACGTTAACCGTTTCAGTGGCCAGCTGTTTCAACGTCGAGTAGAGCGTTGTGGTTTTGCCTGAGCCGGTTGGCCCGGTAACCAGCACAATACCGTAAGAGCGGTTGGTCATTTCCTGCCAGCGCCGGTAATCTTCACCGCCCAGACCCAACTCCGTAAAGCTGCGCAACAGCACTTCCGGGTCGAAGATGCGCATGACCATTTTCTCGCCAAACGCGGTGGGCAAAGTCGATAAACGCAGCTCCACTTCGTGGCCTTCCTGAGTTTTGGTTTTGACACGACCATCCTGAGGCCGACGCTTTTCCGCAACGTTCATACGACCAAGAATTTTCAGCCGGCTGGTCATTGCCGTCATCACTGCCGCGGGCAAATCATAAACCTGGTGCAGCACACCATCGATCCGAAAACGAATTCGTCCTTTATCCCGCCGCGGTTCAACATGAATGTCGCTGGCCCGCTGATCAAACGCGTACTGCAAAAGCCAGTCGACGATATTGACGATATGCTGATCCTGGGCATCGGGATCTTTTAGCGAACCCAGTTCCAGTAATTGCTCAAAATTATTCAGCGATCCACGACCGGTCTGGGAGGTTTTTCCGGCACCAAACACCGAGCGGGACAAGGTATAAAATTCAACGGAATACTTTTCAAGGTCGGCGGGGTTGACCACCACACGACGGACTGTCTTATCAGTAATCTGCTCAATATCGGCGATCCACGAGGTCGCAAAAGGTTGCGCGACGGCTATCACCACTTCGGTTGCCTGAACACCGATACACAAAATGCGGTGCCGTTTGGCAAATTCAAAGGACATCACCCCCGTCACCGACGGCACGTTGATTTTCAGCGGATCAATATGCGCCAACGGTAGTCCGGCCCAATCGGCTAACCACTCGCTCATGGTGTCGAGATCCAGTATCTTGCCTGAATTACGCACGTTATCCGCTTGCTGGCCCGCGATATAAACCAGCGGATGCTGCAAGGCTTCGTCGCGCGTACGCACTTTGCCGATGATTTCGTTTGCGCTGCCCCTGGCCAGCAGTCCATCAGTGACCAGTTGGTTAAGCAGGGCTGGCAGTTCCAGTAGTCGATCTTGTCCGTCAGCCAGCGCCATAAACTGCTCTCCTCATACCGTGTATATCCTGGTCGAGGAATTGTAGCGTGTATCGCCTGACCGCGACACAGCGCCCTGACGATAGCAAGGAAATTGCTTTTTCTAACCAGCGCTCTACACTGCCAGCCCTATGACCCTTATTGACATGCTCCGCCAGTTAATCGCCTGCAACTCCGTCAGCAGTGTTAACCCTGCCTTTGATCAGGGCAATCGCAACGTTATAGATTTGCTTGCCAGCTGGCTCGACGACCTCGGCTTTGTCACAGAAGTAATGCCCCTGGCCGATCCGCGCAAAGCCAACCTGATCGCCACGCTCGGCAGCGGCCCCGGAGGTCTGGTGCTCGCCGGCCACACCGATACCGTACCCTGCGACGAGCGACTCTGGCGACAATCGCCATTCAAACTTATCGAGCGGGATAGCCGCTTCTACGGTCTCGGCGTTTGCGATATGAAAGGGTTTTTCGCCCTTGCCATCGAAGCCGCCAAACAAGTTGTCGAACGCCCCCTGCAGCAACCATTGATTATTCTCGCCACATCTGACGAGGAATCTTCGATGGCTGGCGCCAGAGCCCTGGCGGAAGCGGGCCAGCCCAAAGCCCGGTACGCGGTAATTGGGGAGCCCACGGGCATGAAGCCTGTCGCAATGCATAAGGGCATCCTGATCGAAAGACTTATCGTGCAGGGCAAATCCGGACATTCCAGCAACCCGGCGCTGGGCAATAACGCCCTGCATACTATGCACGATGCGCTGAGTGTATTACGCACAGTGCAGGCGGAGCTCAAAGCTCAGTATGCCAACCCCCTGTTCGCCGTCGATTACCCGACTTTGAATCTTGGCAACATTAGCGGCGGCGATAACCCCAACAGGATATGCGGGCACTGTGAGCTCGGTTTCGAGATACGTCCCCTGCCCGGCATGGACATTGATGAGCTCCACGACATGCTCGGACAGCGTCTGCTGGGCCTTGGCGGGCCGGAGGGAACCGAGATATCGCTGGAACACTTCGGCGTGCCCGCCTTTGCGGCTGCTGACCAAAGCGTCCTGGTCGCCTACTGCGAAAAGCTCACCGGCCACAGCCGTGGCTCGGTGGCCTTCGCGACGGAAGCCCCCTACCTACAACACCTGGGTCTGGACGTCGTGGTCATGGGGCCAGGCAATATCGATCAGGCTCACCAGCCCGACGAATTCCTCGCCACAGAGCGCATTCAGCCGACCATCCACCACTTGTCCGAGCTTATCGGCGAATACTGCCTCAAAGCGTCGTAATTACCTGCCCGCACAATTCTGTGCCTGATATAATCACCCGAAAATAGCCCTTTTTTGTAAGCGCGGCGGCAAGCCAATGAACGATTATGTGAAATTTTTCCGCGACACATCACCCTATATCAACATGCACAGGGGCAAAACCTTTGTGCTGGTGCTGTGCGGTGAGGGTGTCCGCGACGATAATTTCCCCCATATTATTCACGATATTGCCATGCTCAACAGCCTCGGCATAAAAATTGTGCTGGTTCACGGCGCTAAACCCCAGATCGACGAAAAGCTCGCGCAGCGTCACGTGGCACCGCGCTTCGACAACAACACGCGCATCACCGACAGTCAAACCATGGAGTGCGTCAAAGAGGCCGTGGGCAGCACCCGCATCGCCATCGAATCACTGCTGTCCATGGGCCTGCCGAATTCGCCGATGCAGGGCGCACGGATTCGCGTGGTCAGCGGTAACTTTATTACCGCCAAGCCGCTCGGCATTCGTGATGGCGTGGATTTCCACCATACCGGGGAAGTGCGCAAAATTGACCGTGCCGGCGTCAAACGCCAACTTGATGACGGCGCTATCGTGCTGCTGTCCCCGATCGGCTGCTCCCCCACTGGAGAAGCCTTCAATTTAACCTGCGAAGACGTCGCCACCCAGGCCGCCGTCGCGCTGGAAGCAGAAAAACTGATTTTTTTCTGTGGCGAAAATGGCGTCTACAATGAGCAGGGCGCGCTCGTGAAGATGATCGACATGGTCGATGTACGCCACTGGCTGGAACGACTTGCGGGCCAGCGTCAGCTCTGCAATGCGCTACAGGCTGGCTATGCAGCCTGTCAAAACGGCGTTCGCCGCAGCCATCTGATCAGTTATGCCGAAGATGGCACACTGCTGCGAGAATTATTTACCCGTGAAGGCGCCGGCACCTTACTGTCCCACAATGGCAGCGAAATCATTCGGCAAGCCACCATTGATGATGTTGGTGGAATACTGGAGTTAATCACACCGCTGGAAAAATCGGGGGTTCTGGTAAAGCGCTCGCGAGAATTGCTGGAGACAGAGATTTCTCGCTTTTACGTTGTGGTCCATCCAGAAGGGATGACCATCGCCTGTGCCGCGCTCTATCCGTTTCCCGGTACCGACGCCGCGGAAGTCGCCTGCGTAGTCACGCATCCAGATTTTTGCAGACAGGGGTTTGCCGCACGCCTCCAGCAAACCCTCGAACAACGGGCCAAAAATGAATTACGTTTGAGCAAGTTGTTTGTCCTGACCACACAGGCGGCCCACTGGTTTCTGGAGCAGGGCTTCAAGGAGTCCTCTCTGGAGGACTTACCGGCGGAAAAAATGGCGCTCTATAACTGGCAGAGAAACTCCAAAATCCTCGTCAAATTAATTTAACCCGCGACCAGGCGCGACCAGTATTGTCCAGCGGCGTGCGACGTTCACCGCGATCACAAAAAAGGGCGAACACCGGGTTCACCCTTTTTTGCCTGCCAGTACCGTTTTACAGGCCTTATTAGCAGGTTGCAGCGGCACTTAAGCTTTTTTGTCAAAGTACCTAATGGATGGCGGTTGAGCCAGCCACCCACCCAGCGCATCCAGCGCTCCGGTTTCACCGCGCCAGGCAAAATATTTCTCATAATGCGGCCGGGACTGCCACTGCTCGATGGCAACAATGGTCGTCGGATCGTCCTGATCCTGATGGGCATAGACTTCGATACAGCCATCATAGTTGCGGGTTTCGGGCAACATCGCGGCTAAACCGTTGAGGGTATCCTGAACACACTCGGGCTTGACTTTTAATTCCAGCAATACGGTGCAGGCCATGGTCAATCTCCTGTATCTGTTTAATTGGGCTAGCGATAATAGAGGATGGCCACTTCAAATACCATCGCACAAACGGTGGTCAACCCCTCCATGTTTTAGCCAATTTCAGCAACGCCCCAGTAATTGAAGCCGAATAACCTGGGCGTGGAAGGCAGGTACATGGATTCGATTTCAAGTGTGCTAAAACCGCTTTCCGACAGGAGGCTGGGAATGGGGCGATTCAGGTTGCAACCACCGGCAATCTTTTTCCACAGGGGATTAATACGATCCTGCCACTGGCACACACCTTCATCCGGAGCCTTGCCATGTTCGGTAAAGATGAGCTTGCCACCTGGCTTGAGAACCCGACGCATTTGCCGCAACGCAGCATACCAGTCAGGGATCGTGCACAGTGTATAGGTCAGTAGCACCGTGTCCACCGAGTTGTCTTCGAGAGGAATTTCTTCGCCGGGCAAATCAATGAGCCTGACCTCGAGCCCAGATTTTTCTATATTTGGCCGCGCCCTTTCGCGCATCGCCTCGGAAGGCTCCAGACCCCAGATAAATTCCACCTTATCGCGGTCGTAATAGGGCAAGTTAAGCGCCGTACCCATGCCAACTTCCAGCACACGACCGGTACACTGGGGTACCACTTTTTTACGCTGATGGAGAATTGGTTTGGTGCCGCAGGCGCAATTGATGAACGGCGCCAAAAAATATTTGTCGTAACACCCCATATAGCTCTCCTCTATAACCGCCTGCTCAGATAGGCAGGTCAAATAAACGATAACCGTAGCGTACTGGAATTTAGCGGGGTGAATCCAGTTGTTTCGGCATGGCCCGCAGGTCTGGTATCCTGTTTGGCCTTTTTAACCTGTACTTCGAATCTGAGCTGGGGTTGAACATGCCTACCTACCGTTCCCATACCACCACCAAAGGCCGCAACCAGGCTGGCGCCCGCTCGCTGTGGCGAGCCACCGGGATGACCGACCAGGACTTCGATAAACCTATCGTTGCTGTTGCCAACTCCTTTACCCAGTTCGTGCCTGGGCATGTGCATTTAAAAGACATGGGTGGACTGGTCATCAGTGAGATCGAAAAAGCCGGTGGCGTCGGCAAGGAATTCAACACCATCGCCGTCGACGATGGCATCGCCATGGGCCACGACGGCATGCTCTATTCACTGCCATCGCGAGATATTATTGCCGACTCCGTGGAATACATGGTCAATGCCCACTGCGCCGATGCACTGGTGTGCATATCCAATTGCGACAAAATCACACCCGGCATGCTAATGGCGGCTTTGCGGCTTAATATCCCCACCGTTTTTGTTTCCGGCGGACCCATGGAGGCGGGCAAAACCAGGCTTTCGGAGACCAAACTCGACCTGGTCGATGCGATGATGATCGCCGTCGACGATGGCGCCAGCGACGAAAAAGTCGCTGAGTACGAACGTTCGGCCTGCCCAACCTGTGGCTCCTGTTCCGGCATGTTTACAGCCAACTCCATGAACTGCCTGACCGAAGCACTCGGTTTGTCGCTGCCGGGCAATGGCTCTCTGCTGGCCACCCACGCTGATCGGCGCGAATTGTTTCTTAAAGCCGGTCGCGTGATAGTTAACATCACCAAACAGCACTACGAGCAGGATGATTACAGCGTGCTACCCCGATCGGTAGCCTGCTTCGAAGCGTTTGAAAACGCCATGAGCCTGGATATTGCTATGGGCGGCTCAACCAATACTATTCTCCACCTGCTGGCGGCTGCCCAGGAAGCCGAGCTGGATTTCACCATGACCGATATCGATCGGCTGTCCCGTAAAATCCCGCAACTTTGCAAGGTGGCGCCGAGTACGCCCCTGTATCACATGGAAGATGTGCACCGCGCTGGTGGCGTCCTGAGTATTCTTGGCGAGCTGGATCGCGGCGGATTACTGCACGCCGGCTTGCCCACTGTTTACGCAAAAAGTATGCGCGAAGCTCTGGATACCTGGGACATCGCGTTGCAGCCCGGGGAAGAAGTTGCCCAGTATTACAGCGCCGGTCCTGCGGGTATACCCACGCAGACCGCATTCAGCCAGGCTACTCGATGGCCAAGTCTCGACCTCGACCGGGTTGGCGGCTGTATCCGCAGCGTTGAACACGCCTACAGCAAGGACGGCGGTCTCGCGGTGCTTTACGGCAATATCGCTGCCGATGGCTGCGTGGTTAAAACGGCAGGTGTCGATGAGTCGATTCTGGTCTTTGAAGGTCCCGCCTATGTATGCGAGAGCCAGGATTCCGCTGTGGCCGACATTCTCGCCGGTAAAGTGAAAGCCGGGGATGTCATGATTATTCGTTACGAAGGCCCACGTGGCGGCCCCGGTATGCAGGAAATGCTCTATCCCACCAGCTATCTCAAATCCAAGGGTTTGGGCAAAGCCTGTGCGCTGGTAACGGATGGCCGCTTCTCTGGCGGCACGTCCGGTCTGTCCATTGGCCACTGTTCTCCGGAAGCGGCTGCCGGGGGTGCTATCGGGTTAGTAAAAAATGGCGATCTCATTCACATTGACATCCCCAATCGCACGATCAACGTGAAACTCGACGAAACAGAGCTGGCGCAACGTCGAACCGCGCAGGATGCCGCTGGCTGGCAACCCGCTGAGTACCGTCCACGGAAAATATCCGCGGCCCTCAAAGCCTACGCCAAATTCGTCACCAGCGCTGATAAAGGTGCAGTTAGAGATCTCAGTCTGCTTTAATCCCGTACGCTCTGATCTATCGCAGCACTCTCCGTAAACTTTATTTATCAAACCCCTTTGCAATCTGTTGTAAAGGGGTTTTTTATTAGCAAAAAACCGGGTGTCTGAAAACAATACAACAGGTACCATAGAATCATCGCGCTGCAGTTCCCACGGCTTTCAAAACTATAAGAAGTTGGGGAGCTGGCCGCACCTCCACGGTGCGCCAGCCTTTGGCTGCACGCATAAAAGTTATTAGTCACTCGGAATTTTTTTCTACCCCACACAACCTGTTTATCCAACCGATGAACCTGAAGATTTTAGCCG
>JBFIEE010000046.1:0-27467 GCA_041603535.1 Porticoccaceae bacterium | reverse complement strand
GGTCAGGCAAGTTATCTTCTACGATTAACTCTCTTCTACAAAGTCGTAATTCATTTCAGCCGCCGGCGGCTGAATGTAGTGGCCCTGGATATAATCGACTTTGTGCTGCCAAAGCGTAGGGATGATGGTTGGATTTTCGACAAAGGGCACGATTACCTGTGGAGACAGCTCCTGAAGCGAGCTTAGCAAGTGGCTCATCACAGCTTTTTCTGCATCGCCTTTTCGTGCTGCCTCGACGATTACTCTATCGATTTTGACAAAATTGACGGCCAATTTGTCCAGTACCAGCAGCGGGTTAATCGCCAGTCCAAAGTGGGTGAGTGCTGTACGGCCCTGCAGTTGTGCAAGCTGTTGGATCAATCTTGCCGATTGATCAATGTAACGCCCAACATCTATTTCGCGAAGCTGGAATACAAGGTGTGTGGGAGAAACATTAGACGCCTGCAGCGCAACCTTGAGCCAGGCGGCGAAACCGGTATCCTGGATGGTTTTCGCGCTGAGATTGATAAAAAGTTTGGTTTGCGGTCGCTGACGAAGTTTTTCTGCCAAAACTTTAACGGTTTCAAGAATTACCCAGCGGTCGATCTCGCTCGCCACCGACGTTTTGAAGACTCTTGCGATAAAGTCCTCCGGCACTGACTCGGGGTATTCTTCGACTTTGGGTCTCATCAGCACTTCATAAAACTCGGCGGTGGTGCCATGCAGAGCGGTGATCGGTTGAAACGCGATGCCGATAAGACGTTTTTCCAGCAGCAGGCGACCAAACTCTATGACCTGTTTTTCGGACTTGATTCGATTATGGCCCTTGTTTTCGAACACATAGAGTCGATGGTCGCTACCGATTCGCTGCAGACCCTGGTCGCCCTCCTCAATCGCCCGTTGGCACTGTTGTATACACTCCTGAGCAGATTCAACGGTTTCATTAATGGCGCTGACACAGATTGTTAAAGACAACACGATGCTTTCTGTGCCGATAGAAAAAGTTTTTTCGGCAATATCTCGGGATAATTTCTCGGCTATTTCCCGGCCCTGCTGAACACTGTTTATATCGAGCAGGATGACGATGGAGTCGTCGGCAAACCTCTCCATGGTCTTGGTGCCGGGATTACTTTCAATGATGTTGCCGAGCACGATGGTAAACAGCTGATCGGCGTATCGCGGGCCAGAGCTATGGAGAATTTCATGGATCTGGTCGACGCGAATATACAGAACCATTGACTGTTCTTCGGTCCGAGCAGACTTGAGTATGGCTTTTTTAATCTCGTCAAGGATTTTTTTAGGTTGAACCTCCGACCATGCTGGCGAACTTCCATCTCTATTTTGGGCTGGCTGAATATCATGAGAGAGCAGTTCTTTCGGCACCAGAAACTGCAATGCGGGTTCACCCTGGTACTGCACTTGCGAAATATTGACGGTGGTCTCCATATCGCCGTTATCAGGTTTGGTGCCCCTGATCTCCACGGTGGTGGGTTCCACAGATTCGTCTGGCGAGAGTGGTTTCAGGTAGGCTTTAAGCAACGATTGAGACGCTTCCGTCAAACCGTCCATGACCGGAATCAGCACCATGCCCTCGGACCCCTGGTAACCAAACAGCTGGGCATAAAACCCGTTTACATAAACGTAAGTGCCTTCCTGGACGATGGCAATGGCGTCCTGCGAGCTATCAATGAGCTGGTCGCAGCGCGATTCGGCCTCCAGGTATCTTTTCTTCCAGTATGCTTCTTTCCGCCGGTGTTCCAGGTTGGTCATGCTGGCGGTGACGGCGAGCAGGAAATACTGATCCTCATCCAGAGGCACGACGTAATCAGCGCCCATACGCAGGCCTTCGACAATGGCCAGATGATCGGTGCCGGATGTAATCATGATGGTGGGAATGTCCAGCTCAAGTCTTCTGATGCGGGACATGAGTTCACGTGCTGGAACGGTTTCGGATTCCAGCTCGCTAAGCACCAGGTTCCACGGCTGCTGATTGAGCAGTTGAGGGATGTTTTCGGTGGACTCTACAAAAGTGCTGTTGACACTATAGGAGGCGTTCCTCAGCAAATTGACCAGTCGATTGGCTACGTCGACGCTGTCGTGCGCGACCAGCAGATTAATTACGCCATCCCCTTCCATCAGTTCAGCATACCCCAGTTTACAATATGGTGAAATGAGCTGCCATAGCAGCCCGCGCGCATTATAGTAGTGAACAGGTGCAAATGGTAAGTTTGTTGATTAATGCGTTGATGTTGGTACTGATGTTGACGTAGTGTTTGTTGTCGATGTCGATTAGCTGAGGGCAATACCGCTGGGGCTGGCTGAGCTAAGCGCACGGATTAATCCCGGCGGTTTGGTCGATATTCTGACGTGGTTTCGACACAAAAGACGGCGATATGAAACGTTGACTCACACAGTTCGACCAGGCGCAGTGACTGCTCGTTGGTCTGTGTCACCAGGGTTATGGTATTTTGTACACGAAACGGTTTGGGCAGGGTTGCCAGACGCAGTGAGTCGGGGTTGGTATAGTCGATGAACCTTAGGCCGGGCAAGAAAGGTGACATCGGTCGCCCGTCCTGCATGAGTTTTACAGAGCACGGCTCGACCTGGTGAGACAGGGTTTTTATGCCCGCGACCTGCTTGAGGCCCGCACTGACATTGAGCCACCGGACGAGTCCCAGCGACCAGGAGTCATCGGCACCCGTGCGGTAGCAAACAAAATCTCCAGGTGCAATCCGATTCGCGGGGTCGTTGAGTGAGAGCTGGATGCCCGCTTGGCTGGCGTTACGCAGTTTACCCCAGCAGCCCGTCCTCCTGACTCCACAGGTGTTGGGACTTGTTCCTGTTTTAACTTTATCCAGTGAGACCACATCGTTCTGTTGTTGTGTCGATCTGGGCAGGTCGGCCTGTTCGGTCAATTTGTCATGAATCATGGTAAAGCCGATTAGCACCTCTACATCCGACTGATCGAGAACATGTTGATGTCGCCGCGTGTGCGCCTGCCCCCAGCTATTGCACAAACTGTCGACCAGTCTGGTTGGCAGTGGAACAAAGCGGGTGCCGCGCTCGGTCTGGTAGAAATTGCCCCCAATAAGGTTAACGAGTCGATTGGTCTGCAGACGAATGTGGTTTGAGGTCAGCGCGCCAAACCGATCTTCATAATGTGGTCCGATGTCACTATCGAGGTCTATTACATACAACCCGTCCGTCCTGGATGGGGTCAGTTGCGCCATATTTGCCCATTGATCAAGAAACAGGGCAATTTTCTTTATCTCAACCGGTGTGTACTGGCCCGGGTTGGTGGCGCTTAATAAGAGCGGTTTGAGGTATAGCGACAGCAGAGTCGGTCGATGCGTGGAGGCTGAATCTTTATCGGTGGCGAAGAGTGGCGTATTTTCCAGGTGAAGCAGTTTGATCAACCTGTAAAAAACATGTAGTTCATGCCAGAAATCTTTTGGCAGGGAGACATAAAAAATCAGTGAATGTAGATAAAGCGCATTCATCGCTTCGAGCGAGGCTCGTATGGGTTTTTGTAGCTCAGTCCGCTGAGCGGGTTCGTCCCCGCTGGCGGTGATAAGCACGGACTTATAACCCATGGCCTGATACTTCAGCATGGCCAGGGCGAGCGAAACGGCCGTATAGGTTTGCTGATTGAGGTGTGTTTTCTCGGTCAATATCTCGATGCTTTCCCGTATGGGTTGCGCGAGGATGTCGAGGATGGCGAGTTTTAGCGTGGGAAGCGCGTTCAGCTGGCTGACTTCCTTGATCGCGCTATACACCTGCTGAACCTGGTCAGTCGCCGATTGAGGAAGGCGCCGGACAAATCGATGCAGCGCCGGGATGGTCGTTTTGGCGAAGGATAGTTGCGACAAATCCTGCGGCGCCAGCGCCAGGTTGTGAACCAGGAGTTTTAAATTGTTACTGTCACTGGTTGGCTTCATCATTTCCCTGATGCTCGATTTCTTTGCTGTGATGCCCTGTCAAGTTTACGCACTTGCGATCGAAAAACAATCGCCAGGCGCTAAGTCAGTGTTATCGCCAAAATGGCGTTTTAGCTAAGCAACCGTCTAGGGCTACTCTGATTAATTCCCATAGTCGTTCATACCAGGCACAGCTAATAACACCGGTAAGTATTCATTTAACATTTGCTGTTTATGGAGGCCTGCCTCAACCTTTACCAGAGAGATAAACAAAGTTAGCATCGACCCCTACAGTTGGTCGCTAAGCTGAGACATATAAGAAAGATGAAGGGTGGGAGTACATGAGTCAGATTCGTATAAAACGTCACCACACAATGGACCAAGAGCATGTGCGTGCCTTGACGCAGGAGTTAGGTGAAGAGTTGAAAGGGAAGTTCGGCGGAAATTATCGGTGGGAAGGCGATATGGTCCACTATAAGTACAGGGGAGTTGATGCCAAAGTCAGCTTTAATGAGGCGACGCTGCATGTGGATGTCAAGCTGGGCCTTTTAATGGCCGCCTTGAAGGGAATGATCGAGTCGGAAGTCAATAAATACCTGGATAAGCACGTAGTCTGAGTGCATTTTTCAGCCGACATCTTGATTATTTGATTCTGGAGCGACTTGCAGATATTGAGTTGGTACAGAGGCCGGACTTGAACCCACACTTTCTTACACTTCGCAAAGCCCCATAACTATCTGAAAAGTATAGAACTTTATTCTCGAATTTCTCCAATGTGCGTCAGAGTGCATCACCCTGATGTAATTCTATCCATTCAGGGCAATTCACTCGTGAGTTTTCTATTGACCGATCGTCTTCTTGCAATTATATTTACGATTGACGTAATGCGTCAATGCATGGTAAGGCAAAAATGATAAAAAGTTTCAAATGTAAGAAGACGGAACGCCTTTTTGGCGGCGAGAGGGTTCCAGCCTTTGCGGGGTTTAAGAGGCAAGCGGAGAAACGGCTTCGCATACTGGATGCTTCTGAAGCGCTAGAGGCATTAAAGGCCTTACCGAGCAACGGGTTTGAAGCGTTATCCGGCGATCGGAAAGGGCAATACAGCATAAAGGTGAACCAGCAATGGCCTGTCTGTTTTACCTGGAATGAAGGCGCTGATGATGTGGAGATCGTAGATTACCACTAATTTATTTAAGAACGGAGTTAGAGATGGCCAAAAGAGAAGCTATCCATCCCGGTGAGTTCCTGGTGGATGAACTGGTAGAAATCGAGATAACACCCACGGAGTTATCTCGGCAGATTGACGTGCCGCCGAACCGTATTTCCCAAATTATAAGGGGAAAGCGTGATATTTCTGCGGATACGGCTTTACGCCTGGGTCAATTCTTCGGTACAGGACCGGAGTTATGGATGAACCTGCAAAAAGCTTATGACCTGGATAAGGCCAGGGCGGTAATAGGCACAAAAATCAAGAAAATTCATCAGTGGCAACCCGAGGCTCACGTAGCAGGGTAATGAGTTGGTTAATTCGCTGTATGGGAAATATTAGGGATCATCTGATTAATCCGCGCAACTGACTCACCTCATAAAAATATTTATTCCATCGTAAAAATCACGATCCGATTTGTCGAAATGCGCAGCGAAAGGGCCTGCTTTAGCC
The DNA here is from genome assembly GCA_041603535.1 of Porticoccaceae bacterium. Lineage (GTDB taxonomy): Bacteria > Pseudomonadota > Gammaproteobacteria > Pseudomonadales > Porticoccaceae > HB2-32-21. The sequence goes on along the minus strand of JBFIEE010000046.1, from coordinate 21,911 downwards.
GTATTCCGAGGTCTATCTACCCCAGTTCCCGCTTTTCAGGCGCAACTCCTGCAAACCCAACCGGCTTCGCCCTGACTCGTGACTTATACGGGTTTCTGGCGCGCTCGTCATCGGTCAATGTTCGGGGGGCGGCTACCCCTGGCTTGCGTAAAATCCCTGGCGCGTGGCGCGGAGTCAGTAATGGCTTGCTTCTGACCTGTATAGGCGGAATCGCCCCACACCCGGGTTTCTTCCCCATCAAGCAGATCGGACAGCACCTGAGAATCGTGCACGTTGGCCGTGGTAGCGACCACCGAATGAATGCGCTTGGTCCGGCTGTCTACGCCGATATGGGCTTTCATCCCGAAGTACCAGAGCCTGCCCCAGGAAATGTTTTGGGTATGGGTTACCTTTTCGGCTCTGGTGCATGTCCGGATCGTGCGCCTTCTTTTTGTAATTCGTAGAACTCGGGGCATTGATGATGCCGGCGTCAACGATTGTGCCTCGGGATACCTTCAACCCGTCTTCCTTGAGGTATTGATTGACCAGGTGGAACAAGTGATCGCCAAGATTATGTTTCTCCATCAGATGGCGAAATTTACAAATCGTTGTCTCGTCCGGGACCGGCTCCCTGCCGAGATCGACACCCGCGAACTGGCGCAGGGCGCGGGCGTCGTAAAGCGCTTCCTCGACGGCCGCATCGGACAGCTTGAACCAGTGATGGATGAAGTGGATTCACAGCATTCGTTCGATACCGATGGGGCGGCGTCCCGCGCCTTCGGGATTGGGATAGAAAGGCACAATGGCCTCGGTCAGTTCCTGCCAGAGAATGATAGTTTCCATCTCTTCCAGAAACGGTTCTTTGCGGGTCTTCTTGCAGTACTTCTCAAACCCAGTATCAGAAAAGGAGTCCTGGCGTATGAATACTTACCGGTGTTATTGGCTGTGCCTGGTATGAACGATTATGGGAATTAATCAGAGTAGCCCTAGACAGTTGCTTAGCTAAAACGGCACTTTGGCGGTGGCCCCCGGTTTTTCAATGACGACTCTTGGGACCAGGTAACCCGGTAAGCGCGTACGCATCTGTTCCTGCAGTGCGTGAATGCTGTCCAGATCGACGGCGAAGTGTGCGGCACCCTGTACCGTATCGAGAACATGCAGGTAGTAGGGCAGAATGCCATGGGCATACAGTTTTTCGCTTAATTCTACCAACGTATCCGCGTCGTCATTGACATTTTTTAACAACACGGCCTGGTTGAGCACGTCGATTCCAGCGTTTTTTAAGCGTGCAACCGCCTGCTGTGTATCGTCACCCAGTTCGTTGGGGTGATTCACGTGTAGCACAACGATGGTCTTTAAGCGCGTTTCGCCTAGCCAGCGCAGGCAGTCATTGTTGATGCGTGACGGGATAACAACCGGGAAACGCGTGTGTACCCGGAGCCGCGTCACGTGTGCAATTGTGGCGATTTGCGTGGTTAACCAGCGCAGGTGCTGATCGTTAGCAGCGAGCGGATCACCACCGCTCAGGATTACTTCGCTGATGCCTGGGTTGGCGGCGATATAATCGAGAGCCTGCTGCCACTGTAGCCGTCCCGGCTGATTGTCTTCATAGGGAAAGTGGCGCCTGAAACAATATCGACAGTGGATGGCGCAGGCTGGACTGACCACCAGCAGGACGCGCCCGTAATATTTATGAATCAGGCCAGGCGCTGGATTTGCTGCTTTCTCACCTAACGGATCGATACTGTAGCCGGCTGTTGGGACAAGCTCCCTTCCGACGGGCAGCACCTGGGCTAGCAGGGGGTCGTTGATATCACCCCGGCGAATTTTGGCCAGATAAGGGCGTGGCACGTTTAATTTAAAGTCGTCGTGTGCTGTCAGACTGGATGGCAAGTCAGCCGGATCGAGCTCTAGTAACTCGAATAATTCACGGGGGTTGCGAATTGCACGGGAAAGCTCCTCCTGCCAGTTTTCGGTCTGCAAAGGGATAACAGTGTGCGGTATCATAGGAACCCTCGAAATGACCTGTTAAAACCAAGAGGCAAGAATGGCGACGTATTCTACCAATGAATTCCGCTCCGGGCTGAAAGTGATGCTCGACGGCGACCCCTGCGCGATTGTCGAAAACGAATTTGTGAAACCCGGCAAGGGCCAGGCGTTTAGCCGGGTGCGGTTGCGTAACCTGAAAACCGGAAGGGTCTGGGAGCGCACCTTTCGCTCCGGTGAGTCCCTGGAAGGCGCCGATATTACCGACAGGAACATGCAATATTTATACAACGACGGTGAATATTGGCATTTTATGGAGCCCGACTCTTTCGAGCAGCATCAGGCGGATAAAGCCACCGTTGGCGATACGGCGCTGTGGCTTGCCGAGCAGGAGAGTTGCGTGGTCACTCTCTACAATGGCGCGCCTCTCGTGGTGACAGCGGCCAACCATGTCGAATTGGCCATCACTCAAACCGATCCAGGTCTACGGGGAGATACGGCGCAGGGCGCTACCAAGCCAGCGACGCTGTCTACTGGCGCCGTGGTCAAAGTACCGCTGTTTCTTAACACCGGGGAAGTCATCCGTGTTGATACACGTACCGGTGAGTACCTGTGCCGGGCAAAGGACTAGGCCGAGCGTCGGTTTCGGCAGCTGTCGTCGCTGGGGTGCGTGTGGATTGTGCTCTTGCGGGCTGCTATTTCCCTGGCGAGGGTTAGCGCTGATATCGCCCGGCAACGCCGATAACTGAAGGGTCCGCCATGAGTGATCCGATAACCTGGCAACCATCGGCGAGCCTCGCTACGCTCGCACGGCGGGCACGCTTGCTATCTGAGATCCGAGCGTTTTTTGCGGCACGAAATATTCCAGAGATGGATATTCCGGTGCTCGGTTTGACCGGTGTTACGGATGTCCACATCGACTGCCCCGAACTCGCCGCTCCGTGCCGCGGCTACCTGCAAAGTTCTCCCGAATACTTTATGAAGCGATTACTGGCCGCGGGGTCGGGGTCAATCTATTGCCTGGGCAAGGTATTTCGAGGCGCAGAACTGGGCGCGCGTCATTATCCAGAGTTCACCATGCTGGAATGGTACCGTGTCGACTGGGATGAGCATCAGTTGATGAGAGAGGTGGGCGAGCTACTTGTTACTCTGGGGGTGGCCGGTGCCCAACAAAATTTTACCAGGCTTACCTATCAGGATATTTTCCAGGAAAGAACCGCTTTAAACCCCCATTCGTGTGCGCTGGTGGAGCTAACCCGATTGGCCAGTGAGATCGCTAACCGGGATTTTACCGACCAGGATCGCGCGACCTGTCTGGATCTGATTTTCAGTATGTACATCGAGCCAGCGTTGCCAAAAGGCATCGTTTTTGTGTATGACTATCCGGCCTGCCAGGCGGCGTTAGCTGAGACCGCCACGCTGGCGGATGAGCCGAGTGGGGAGGAGGTAGTGGTGGCGCGTCGCTTTGAGGTGTTTGTTGATGGTATGGAGCTGGCCAATGGCTATTATGAGCTCACCGATGCCCTTACGCTGCGTCAACGTTTTGAGCTGGATAATCAGCGACGTCGACAACTGGCGAAAAACACTGTTGAGCTGGATGAAAACCTGCTGGCAGCGATGACAGCCGGGTTGCCGCGCTGTGCCGGAGTCGCGCTGGGCGTTGATCGTCTGTTGATGAACCTGGTGGGCGCAGACAAAATTCAGCAGGTACTGTTATTCGCCGATCTCGGTGCTGGTTGAGCGCGGGTTCCCGCCCGGTCTCGTTGTCCGTCGCGGCTACGAACAGTTTCAGGTAAGGTGCGGGGCGCTAATCGCACCCACAACCTTCAAGGCCATGATCCATTTTTTCAGCGGGATCCGCATTGCTGGTGGTACCCACCACCCGGGCTGGTACGCCCGCAACGATTGAGTGTGGTGGGACATCTTTAAGCACGACGCTGGCGGCCGCTATTTTTGACCCTTCGCCGATTTCTATATTGCCCAGAATGGTCGCGCCGGGCCCTATCAACACGCCACGGCGAACCTTGGGGTGCCGATCACCGCTTTCTTTGCCGGTACCGCCGAGCGTAACCGATTGCAGAATCGACACGCAGTCTTCGATCACCGCAGTTTCGCCAATGACCAGAGCCGTAGCGTGGTCGAACATAATGCCTTTGCCAATTGTTGCGGCGGGGTGGATATCAACGCCAAAGACTACTGAAATCCGATTTTGCAGCACCAGCGCCAGGGGTCGTCGCTCATGAAGCCACAACCAGTGCGCCACCCGGTAAGCGGTCAGCGCATGAAAGCCCTTGTAATAAAGAAACGGCGTAGAGAAATTTGCACAGGCGGAGTCGCGTTCAACGGTAGCGATAATGTCGCACCGGATATGGTCGATAATGGTCGGTTCGTCGGCAAAAGCGGTGTCAAACACCTCGCGCAGCAGCAGAGCGGGCGTAATATCACTATGCAGTTTATTGGCCAGGTGGAAGCTCAGCGCCGACGCCAGATCATTGTGGTTGAGAATGGTGGCGTGCAGGAAGCCTGCCAGCAGCGGTTCCTGGTGCGCGATGACAGCAACTTCGTCGACCAGCTGTTGCCACAGTGTTTCGTTGCAGGGGTTGGTGAGAGCATCCATCCGGGCATTATCGTCCCCCGGTCATTAATTTTCCAGCAGTGTGCGCGCCACGGCCCACACTTGCACCTGCGCAGCGCCATTGTGCATTAGCGACCTGGCCACCGCGTCGGCAGTGCTGGCGGTTGTCACAACATCATCGACAATGGCAATTGACCGGTCCTTGATTTGCCGTTGCGCACGGATTGTCTTCGGAGCAAAGGCGTGTTTCACATTGCGTCGTCGCTGGTCGCGGTCGAGTCCCCGCTGGGGGGATGTGTGGGTAACCCGGGTCAGCAGGTCGTTGCGTACAGGAATATCCAGCAGCTTGCCCACGATAATGGCCAGCTCTCCTGACTGGTTGAACCCCCTGGCGAGCTTTCGTCGCCAGTGCAATGGCACCGGCACGATGAGATCGGGCATCTCGTTGCCCAGTTCACCAAGGTGTTGCGCTAACAGATTTGCGAGTACTCGACCGACGGCGAGGTCACCATTGAATTTGAAGCGCCACACCAGGCGATTAAGTGGGGCCTGGTAGAGATAGGGTGTTAAGGTTTCGCTAAAAGCGGGGGGCCGCTGTAGGCACTCGCCGCAACGCGCCGTAGTAGATGTGGTAGGTGTAGTGGATGTAGCAGGTGTATCAGGTGTAGTAGATATAGTCGGTAATGGCGCAGCACAAATTTTGCAGTGATGCCCAAGCAAGGGTAAGTCGCGCTCGCAGACCGCGCACAGATCAAGGTTTCGCCCGGAATCCATCTTACACAACAGGCACAGACCAGGCAGCCAGAAATAGCTCAGGCGCTTAAGAAGGCGCCGACCCACATAGCCGCTATCGGGAGTGCTTCGAGACACAAATGCATCCTTGCATAATCGCTCTTTGCCTTGACTCGCTGTCAACCCTGGTGTGCTATTTGGGTTGACAGCGCTATCGCCTACATTATCATGACGGAGATTATCACCGAGCCGGCTGTGGACAGCAACGATGGCTAGTTCGGCCGCCGATCGAAGCCGAGCGCCGGCCGGACAGGCACGCCGGTCAATACAAGTTTCTTCAACCGATTCCCGATATGAGAGTGATTCTATGACCCCGATACCCCGTCACGACTGGACCAAACAGCAAGTGCTGGCCCTGTTTAATCAGCCTTTCAACGATTTGTTGTTCCAGGCACAAACGGTGCATCGCGAGAATTTTGATCCCAACCGGGTGCAAATAAGTACATTATTATCGATAAAAACCGGCGCCTGTCCCGAGGATTGCAAATATTGCCCACAAAGCGGCATCTACAATACGGGGCTCGAGAAAGAGAAGTTACTCGATATCGACCGGGTGCTGCACGAAGCGCAGGCCGCGAAAGCGCGTGGCGCTACCCGTTTTTGCATGGGCGCTGCATGGCGCTCGCCGCCAGATAAAGAGATGCTAGAAGTGGTGGCCATGGTTCGGGAAGTAAAAGCGCTGGGTATGGAAACCTGTATGACACTGGGCATGTTAAGTGACCACCAGGCGCAATCACTGGCTGAGGCTGGACTCGATTACTACAACCATAATCTGGATACTTCCCCGGAGTATTACGGCGATATTATTACTACCCGAACCTATCAGGATCGACTCGACACCCTGGCCAGTGTGCGCGGCGCTGGCATGAAGGTGTGCTGTGGCGGCATCGTCGGCATGGGCGAATCGGCAAATGACCGGGCGGGCCTGCTCATGCAGCTAGCAAATTTGCCCGAACACCCCGAGTCGGTGCCGATCAATATGCTGGTCAAGGTCAAAGGCACACCGTTAGAAAATCAGGCTGATCTCGATCCTTTTGAGTTCATACGGACTATCGCGCTGGCCCGCATAATGATGCCCGCATCTCATGTGCGGCTGTCAGCAGGGCGCGAAAAAATGAATGAAGAAATGCAGGCGCTGGCGTTCCACGCTGGTGCCAATTCGATTTTCTATGGCGAAAAACTGCTGACCACGCCGAATCCCGAGGCCGACAATGACATGAAGCTGTTCGCTCGCCTGGGTATTGAGCCAGAACAGCGACATGTGCATCCCGAGCAGGAGCAAGCCGTGCAGGCAACAGTTAACAGGGCGACCACCGACCAGTATTTCTATGACGCCGCTGGCTAGGCAGCGCGAGCTCCACCGTGGTATCCCCTGATCCGGCATTACAGCCCGTGCTTGACGCGCGGCGGGCCGATAATCTTTACCGATACCGTAAAACACTGCAGTCACCTCAGGGGCCGCGTGTCCAGGTAGACGGTCGCACCTGCGTTGGCTTTAGCAGTAATGATTATCTGGGCCTCGCCAACCACCCGGCATTGCTGGCTGCGTTTCATCAGGCAGCCGCTGAATATGGCGTTGGTAGCGGTGCGTCCCATCTGGTGAGCGGCCATTGCCGCGAGCATCAGGCCCTGGAGGAAGACCTGGCGGAGTTCACCGGGCGTCCCCGGGCTTTGCTTTTTTCTACCGGCTACATGGCCAATGTGGGTGTCATTCGCGCGCTCAGTGGGGTCGGTGATCTGGTTTTACAGGATCAACTCAACCACGCTTCCCTGCTCGATGGCGGCTTTCTGAGCCGCGCTGAATTTACACGTTTCCCACACGGCGACCTGAGTGCAGCCGCGATAACACTGGCTGCCTCGGGGGCCAGCCGCAAACTACTGGCAACTGACGGAGTCTTTAGCATGGACGGTGATCTGGCGGATTTGCCGGGCCTTGCCGATCTGGCCGATCGTCACAATAGCTGGTTGATGGTTGACGATGCTCACGGCTTCGGGGTCCTGGGCGAGAACGGGCGGGGCATTGCTGAACACTTTGCCATGGATCTTGATCGCCTGCCCATTCTGGTTGGCACCCTTGGTAAGGCGTTTGGCACTTTCGGCGCTTTTGTAGCGGGCAGCGAAGCCCTGATCGAAACGTTAATACAGTTTGGCCGGACCTACATTTACACCACAGCCCTGCCGCCTGCGGTCGCCGCTGCGACGCGGGTCGCGTTAAAATTGATCGATAGCGAAAGCTGGCGACGGCAAAAGCTGCATGGATTGATCGAGCGATTTAGGTGCGGCGGACGGCAGCTGGGTATTCCCCTGCTCGAATCGATGACGCCGATTCAGCCGGTATTGATTGGCGATGATGCAAAAGTCATAAAAGTCGGTGAACGCCTGCTTGATGCGGGTTACTGGGTCGGCGCCATTCGACCGCCGACTGTGCCGCGTGGCGGCGCGCGCTTGCGCATCACCCTGAATGCCGGGCATACCGAAGCCGAGGTTGATGGCTTGCTCGATGCATTGTCCAGCGCCTTGCGCGAGTGCACATGAAGTCAGTCTACTTTGTTACGGGCACCGACACGGGTGTCGGGAAAACCACCGCCGCGGTCGCGCTGTTACATGCCGCCGCCGCGCGAGGGTTGAGTACTGCCGCAATCAAACCGGTGGCCGCGGGCTGCGAGATGACCGCGGTCGGTTTGCGCAATGATGACGCGCTGCGGCTGCAGCGGGCGAGTACCCTGACGTTAAGCTATGAGCAGATCAACCCGGTGGCGCTGGCACCGCCGATAGCGCCACATTTCGCAGCTGCCCAGATCGGTATACAGCTCGGTGCGGAGGCGCTTGCCGCACAGTGCCATACGGTGCTGCGACTCAATGCAGGCCTGACGTTAATAGAGGGCGCCGGTGGTTGGCGGGTGCCGCTCAACGATGATGAGACCTTTGCGGATATCTCGATTGTCCTGAACATCCCGATCATTCTGGTCGTCGACATCAAGCTGGGTTGCCTGAATCACGCATTGCTCACCGCCGAAGCCATTCGTAATGATGGCCTGGTGCTGGCCGGGTGGGTGGCCAACCGGACGGGGGGCAGGGATGTCTGTCACGACGCCATGGTCGCCACGTTGCAGGAACGGCTGCATAGCCCCTTGCTTGGCGATCTGCCCTTTGCTGATGATCTCGAGGAAGACCTGCTTGCGCGATGTATCGACCTTACGCCGCTGGTAAGCGCGGGTGATCGGTTGCCCGTTTAGTTGCGTTGTCCGTTCAATACCGGTTAATAGGGTGACGCCCTGGCCTGCGGTGGGTGCTCAATGCTGTTAAATCTGGCGGTGGGGGCATACACTCCGCTTTCTCAGGGACGAAAAAGGTAAGCGGAACACGTAATTCGAACACACGCGTCCAACGGCTAATTCGTAACTGACCAAAGAGATGAAAAATGACTGACTGGAAAGCCCCGGTAAGAGATATCCAATTTGTTAGGAATGACGTTTTTGATTTTCCGGCGTTATGGCAATCGTTGCCCGGTTGTGAAGAGGCCACACCCGATCTGGTAGCGGCCGTTGTGGACGCGATGGCGACGTTCTGTGAAGAAGAGCTGGCGCCCCTGAGTCGATCGGGCGATCAGGAAGGTTGTACCTGGGCAGAAGACGGTGTCACCACGCCGATGGGGTTTGTGGCTGCCTATAAAAAGTACGCTGAAAGTGGTTGGCCGTCGCTGACTAGCCCGGTTGAACATGGTGGACAGGGTTTGCCGCCGTCCATGGAAAGCATCCTGAATGAATTTGCTGGCAGCGCCAACTGGGCGTGGAGTATGTACCCCTTCCTCGCCAAAGGCGCGCGGGCGACGATTCTTGCCCACGGTGAGCAGGAAATTATCGATGGCTATATTCCCAAAATGGTAGCGGGTGACTGGACTGGCACCATGTGCCTCACGGAAGCCCACTGCGGCACCGATCTGGGGATGTTGCGCACCCGGGCTGAGGTCAAAGCTGATGGCGGTTATGCAATTACCGGCAGCAAAATATTTATCTCCTCCGGCGACCACGATATGGCCGAGAACATTATCCATATTGTGATTGCCCGCCTGTCCGATTCACCGCCCGGCACCAAAGGCATCACATTGTTTCTGGTGCCGAAATATCTGCCGGATGCTGACGGTAAACTGCAGGCTAACGGCGTCAGCTGCGGCTCTATCGAACATAAGATGGGTATCCACGGCAACGCCACCTGCGTGATTAATTTTGACGGCGCCACCGGGTTTTTACTGGGTGAGGTCAATCGCGGTCTGAATTGTATGTTCACGTTTATGAACACGGCACGTATTGGCACCGCCATTCAGGGTATTGCCCACGGTGAGCGCGCGCTACAGGGCGCTACCAAATATGCACGCGAGCGCTTGCAAATGCGTTCGCTCAGCGGGCCGAAAAACCCTGATGGTCCAGCGGACCCGATTATTGTCCACCCCGATGTGCGTCGCATGTTGTTAACGATTAAAGCCCTGACCGAGGGCAACCGTCTGCTGATTCATTACTTGTCGTCTTTTCTGGATATCACCCGGCTTACGGCAGATGAAGCGGAGCGGAACCGTGCTGAGAATCTGCTGGCTTTGCTGACTCCCATCGCCAAGGGCTTTATTACTGAGACCGGTTTTGAGTGTGCCAATCATGGGGTCCAGGTGTTCGGCGGGCATGGCTACATCAGCGAGTGGGGCATGGAACAGAACGTCCGCGATGCTCGTATTGCGATGATTTACGAAGGCACCAACGGTATTCAGGCCCTCGATCTGCTGGGTCGCAAGGTACTCGCATCAGAGGGTCAGTCGCTGGGGCGTTTTACCGGCGAAATTAAAGACTGGTGTGCGGCCGCAAGTGATAGCGCTATTAAAGCGGAGCGAGTCGGTGCTCTCAGTGCCGCGGTCGCCGAGTGGGAGCAATTAACGGGTGAGATTGGCCAGAAAGCACTGAAAGATCCGGAGGAAATCGGTGCCGCATGCTTCGATTATCTTATGTATTCGGGTTACGTAACGCTGGCTTATTTGTGGTTGCGTGCAGCGACCGTGGCTGAGGCAAAGCTGGCCGGGGGTAGTGCCGAGAAGGATTTCTACACAGCCAAGCTGGAAACTACCCGCTTCTATTTTGACCGTATGTTGCCCCGTATCCAGACTCTGGCGACGACGATCAGAGTTGGCGCAGCCTCGTTAATGACGATGGCTGAAGATAGATTTGTTGTTGGTCTGGAGGTTGACTAGTGGTGAAAAAAAATAACAGGTTATCCGAAGAGGACATGGCGCGGGTTGAGCAGTATCTGGCGTCGCCCATTCATCAGGTTGAGCGTAAACCTTACCGGCCTTGGCTGTTGCTGCTGGTACTGTGGGTGGTGGTCAGTATCCTCGGTGGCGTCAGTTTATTGTTTGCGTGGATGAACGGCTTCCTGTAGACCGCTGTGCCAACGCGCCACACATCGCACCTTTTGGATGAAGTCTGCCCGTTGGCTGATATTCGAAAGCCAGCCGGTTTGGACCCGGGTGGCGCGTCGGCAGATTTACTCATTTTTCAATTCATTATAGAATCCCCGTCCATTTCCTGATGCTACGGTGCCGAGGCGACTGCTCATGCTGGTCGCACCGCCAGCGGCCTCTAATTAATTTGCGTATGCGGTGTGTGAGAATAACGCCTGTATACAGCGCGACAACTCAACAGGATCATCATGAGCATAACTTCAAACTACCCCGAAATTCGCGAAGCTGTCGCCAAGCTGTGCAGCCAGTTCCCCGGTGAATACTGGCGCGCCCTGGACGATACCTCCACCTATCCCACCGAATTTGTGCAGGCCCTGACCGATGCGGGCTTTCTGTCGGTATTGATTCCGGAGCAATACGGCGGTGCCGGTCTGCCCATTGAAGCGGGCTGCGTGATCCTCGAAGAAATTCATCGCAGTGGCAGCAACGCCGGCGCCTGCCACGCGCAGATGTATACCATGGGTACCTTGCTGCGCCACGGCAACGATGAGCAGAAAAACAAATATTTGCCCGGTATCGCTGATGGCTCTTTGCGCTTGCAGGCCTTTGGTGTCACCGAACCCACCAGTGGCACTGATACCACGCGCATTCGTACCCGCGCTGTGCGTGATGGTGACGACTACATTATCAACGGCCAGAAAGTCTTTATCTCCCGCACCGAGCATTCCGATTTGATGATTCTGCTGGTGCGCACCACGCCCCGGGAGGAGTGTAAAAAACCCTCAGACGGCATGTCGGTGTTTTTAGTGGATATGCGCGAGGCGGTGGGTAATGGGCTAACCATTAATCCGATCAAGGCCATGATTAATCACTCCACCACAGAATTGTTTTTTGATAACTTGCGGGTGCCAGCGGCCAACCGTCTGGGTGAAGAGGGCAAGGGGTTTAAATATATCCTCGATGGCATGAACGCCGAACGTATTTTAATCGCCGCTGAGTGCATCGGCGATAACCGCTTTTTTGTTGAGCGGGCCACCGCTTATGCCAATGAGCGGGAGGTGTTTGGGCGGCCCATCGGCCAGAATCAGGGCATTCAGTTCCCCATCGCCCGATGCTATGTCGAGCTGCAGGCGGCAACGTTGATGGTCTATCACGCGGCGCGATTGTTTGACGAAGGCAAGCCCTGCGGATCAGAGGCCAATATGTGCAAGATGTTCGCATCGGAAGCAGCCTGGCATGCGGCGGATACCTGTTTGCAGACCCATGGCGGTTTTGGGTTTACCCAGGAATACGACATCGAGCGCAAGTTCCGCGAATGCCGACTTTATCAAACCGCGCCGATTTCCACCAATCTGATCCTTTCCCATGTGGGCATCCATGAATTAGGTATGCCAAAATCATTTTAAAAACAGTTAGATATAAATTAAATTAAAAGTATATTCGAGATATATTTCTGTCATTGAGAGAGTGTTTCGAGCAAAATTTGGACATGATTAAGCCGTGACTGATATTGATTTAGAGTACCTGAAACAGTGGGAAGGCAAGCAGGAAACCCACGAAGATGTGATTTCCCTGGCCACTGCCCGCGCCATGGCGGCAACCCTGGATTGGGAAGAACTGCCCGAGGCGGGCGACCAACTGGCCAAATCCTGGCACTGGCTGCATTTTCTTGCCACGGCCAGACAGTCAAAAATTGGCCGTGATGGCCACCCCGAGCGCGGTGGTTTTTTGCCACCGGTGCCCCTGCCAAGACGCATGTGGGCTTCCGGTAAGGCCGACTTCCACGCCCCCCTGCATATCGGCGACAGCGTGCGCAAAGTCAGTACGGTTAAAAGTGTCAGTCACAAGCAGGGCGGCACCGGTAACCTGGTTTTCGTGGTGGTCGAACACGAGATTTACAGCGGCGATAGTCTGGCGATCAGTGATACCCAGAATCTGGTCTATCGAGAAGACCCTGACCCGAATGCACCCGCACCCAAACCCATGACGCCGCCCGCCGCGCCGGAATTCAGTCGCGAAGTAACGCCCGATCCGGTCTTGTTATTTCGCTTCTCGGCGCTGACCTTTAACGGCCACCGAATTCACTATGACCGCGACTACGCAATGAACGAGGAAGGTTATGCCGGCCTCGTCGTGCAGGGACCATTGAGCGCCATGTTGCTGCTGGATCTGGTGCGCACGGAAATGCCTGACGCAACTATCAAACATTATGATTATCGCGCTGTGCGCCCCTTGCTGGATGGCAAGCCCTTCCAGATTCAGGGCGCGCGCGGCGATGACGGCGTTACGCTGTGGGTGGTCGATCACGAAGGTGCGGTAACCATGCAGGCCAAGGCCATTTTGCAGGATTAGTTGCGGACCAATTTGAGGAAAAACACGATGAGTCAGTCAACTCTCCCCCTGTGGCGCTCGTTACTGTTTGTGCCCGCCAATGTCGAAAAGTTTGTCGCCAAGGCCCACACCCGTGGTGCTGATGCCATTATTCTTGACCTTGAAGACAGTGTGGTGCTCGCTGAGAAAGCCAGCGCACGGGCCGTGGTGCCGGAGGCTGCGGCCACGGTGGCGGCCCACGGTCTCGACGTGCTGGTGCGCATCAACCGACCCTGGCGCCTGGCGGTGCGGGATCTGGAAACCTCGGTTTGCGAGCACGTCCGTGCCATTGCCGTGCCCAAAGTCACCAGTGCCGACCATATTCGGTTTATTGCCGAGGTGATTGACGAAATTGAAGTGGAGCAACGTCTGCCCGCGGGTCATACCCGTATCGTGGCCTTAATCGAAGGCGTGGCAGGGCTGCGCAATGTCGATGAGATTGCTACCGCCTCGCCGCGTATGCTCGGCATGTTCCTCGGCGCCGAGGATTTTTCCTCCGAAGTGGGTATGGAGCCTTTCGCCGAAGGTTTGTTTTACGCTAACCAGCAGTTGCTTTTTGCGGCGCGCAAGGCGGGCATTCTGCCGCTGGGCTTTGTCGGCACCATTGCCGATTACTCCGACCTGGACGCTTTCCGGCAGAGAATTCGCCAGGCCAGGCAGCTGGGTTTTACCGGCGCGCCGGGTATTCACCCCAGCCAGATTAAAATTATGAATGAAGAATTTATGCCTTCAGCGGAGGCGGTTGAACATGCCCGAGGTTTGCTCGAAGTTTACGATGCGGCGATGGCCCAGGGGCGTGGTGCCGTCGAGTTCAAGGGCAAAATGATCGATGCGCCGATTGTCGACAGAGCGCGCGAAACACTGCGCAAGCATGAAGCACTGGCCGCCAAATCAAATTAAGGCAAAGGTAACTGTATACGTGACCGTGAGTGCTTTAAAAGCAAACGCCATCATAAAATCAAACTGATAAGGATTAGATCATGACTGATTCCGTTTTGTATCAACAGGATGGGAGGGTAGTAACACTGACCCTAAATCGACCCGACACCCGCAACGCGCTGTCCCACGATGTGGTGTCTGAACTGGTGGCGATGCTTAATCAGGCCAACGCTGATGAATCGGTGAGTTGTCTGATTATCACCGGTGAAGGCAAGAGTTTCTCCTCCGGCGGCAATCTCAAAGATATCCGCGCCATGACCCAGGAAAATAAGCTTAGCACCAATGAGTTACGTCGCTGGTATACCGATGGCATTCAGAATATTCCACGCACCATGCAGGCGATCACCGTGCCCACCATTGCCGCCGTCAACGGGCACGCCATCGGTGCGGGCTGTGATCTAACCATGATGTGCGATATCCGCATCGCCTCAGAAAAGGCTATTTTTGCCGAGAGTTTTATGCGCGTGGGCCTGATTCCCGGTGACGGTGGCGCGTGGTTTCTGCCGCGGGTGATTGGCATGTCCCGGGCCTGCGAAATGAGCTATACCTGTGATTTTATCGATGCCGCCAAGGCCGACAAGTGGGGTCTGGTCTCGGAAGTCGTCGCACCGGAGAAACTGTTGGATACCGCTATGGCCATGGCAAAGCGTATTGCCGCACACCCGCCGATTGGTATTCGCCTGGCCAAAAAGCTGATTCGCGATTCCCAGGATATGCCGTTGAACGCGGCGCTGGAAATGGCCGCCGGTATGCAGGCCACCCTGCAACAAACCGAAGATCACCTGGAAGCGATTGACGCTGTGCTTGAAAACCGCGACCCGGTATACAAGGGGTGCTGATCTAATGGGCAGCTGTTACGCCGAGGAAATGTGTGCTAGCCCGATACCAGGGCGGTGCAAATGAACCTCGAGCTACCCCCGGATGTGATCGCCGCCGTGCGGGCTAATCGCAAGGTTGAAGCCATCAAACTGTTGCGACAACATTCCAGTGAAAACAATCGCGATATCGACCTCAAAGCGGCAAAGGCCATTATCGATACCTACATCGCCGAGAATCCGCAGTTAAGGCGTACGCGATATACAGGGCAGCATTCCGGCTTTGGTCGAATGCTGATAACAGGCATCCTCGCATTGTTGTTTTACGGCCTGTACCAACTATTTGTCGGGGGGCAATAAAGCCCACGGCGGGGTGCCTGCAAATACTAAAGGCGCTTTGTACCAGGGACTCTTAAGTTGAGTTCATCACCACAATTTATCAGGAGACATCGATGGAAGTAGGCGCATTTTATCTGCCCGTGATTGGCGACATTGCAGAAATTGAAAAAGGTATGGCGGGTAAACGCACCGACCTGTACCAGCAGATGCTCAAGGAAATCACCGAGCAGGTGCAGTACATGGACGAACATGGCTATTACGGCATGGGCACCACCGAGCATCATTTTCATATCGAGGGCGAAGAAGTCTCGAACAATCCGGTGTTGCTCAACCTGTATTTTGGTATGCAAACCAAAAACATGAAATTTGGCCAGTTGGGTAATGTGTTGCCCGCTCACAACCCGATTCGGCTGGCGGAAGATATCGCCATGGTGGATCAAATGCTCGGCGGCCGTACTTTCGCCGGTTTTGCCCGCGGTTATCAGCCGCGCTGGGTAGCGACCCTGGGCCAGCAAAATGGCGATATGGCGAAAGAACCCGAGCTCGGCCCGGAAGCCTATGATGCCCTGAAGAAAGAGCTGTACTACGACCATTTTGAAATTATCAAAAAGGCCTGGGCCAACGATACCTTTTCACACAAAAGCAGGCACTGGGAAATTCCCCCGGCCAATACCTTCTGGGCGACCCACAACGTGACCCGCAAATACGGCCAGGGCGTTGACGAAAACGGCTACCTGACAGAAATAGGTATCGCGCCGAGCACTTACAACAAGCGCATGCCGGAACTGTTTCAGCCCTTCAGTGTTTCCGAAAGCTCCATCGTCTGGGCCCAGGAAAATGAAGTCACGCCGATTACCATCATCACCGACGTAGAAACCGCACAGACGCACATTCGCGCCGCCAAAGAAGCGGCAGCCAAAGCGGGCAAAACCTACCGCATGGGTATGACGCGCGAAGTCATCGTCGCCGACACCGACGAAGAAGCCTACGCCATCGCCCGCAATGCCGGTGCCTATGTGTGGTGTAATTTCTTCCAGCCCTTTGGTTTCAATGCTGCCATCATGAAAAAGGGCGAAGACCCCTTTACCGTGCAGAATGATTTCGAAACCATTGAAGAGCGAGGCCTGGTGATCTGCGGCAGCCCCGATACCGTCACCCGCAAACTCGAAAAACTATTTAAAGATTTGCCCTGCGACCATTTCTGGCTGTTTACCTACAATGGCCTGATTCCGCAGAACAAAATGATGCGCCACTTCGAGCTGCTAACCGAGAAAGTGCTGCCGAACTTTACCGGCAAAATTAAATAGTCACTATTCGTGCCTGGTAACGCAGGCGCAAAAGGCTGGTCGGGTTTTGGGATATAACGTTTCAAGACCCGGCCTGGTAGCCCCAGCTTGGTTACCCTGCGGCCCAGTTGTCCCCAATTCACTGTCTGACCCTGTATTCGTGGCTGGGTATTCATTCTGTATTCATGGGCTGACGGATCGCTCGATCGTTAACGGGCTAGTTAGAAGGCGCGAGATACATTCATATTGATCCCTTCTTGGCGGGCCAATTGGTAGCCGCGGTAGTGGTCCCTTAGCGGGAATACGTATTCCGCAGCAATGCGCATGCCGCCGAAGGTTCCCGATTGCATTGCGGTGTTGATACCGAGGCCAACCTCGGTCCACTCGCCGCCGTAGTTGGGTTGTCGGTCAGCAGGGCTGGCGTGGTTGTGGGGGCCATCGAAATGACCGTCTATATCGCCCTCCTTAGTGTATTGCAGACGCGCTGATGCGCTAATCCAGGGGGCAAATCGCCAGGCACTCCAGCCAGTCAGGTGGTAGCGCTCTCCAAACGCAAATCCTGCCTTGTTGCGGTCTTCCAAACGCAGGGCTGCACCGGCCTGGGCGCCCCAGGTCAACGCATCATCGCGCCCCAAATAGGTAAATGAAGGTAACAGATCCCAAGTACCGGTGCCGACCTGCATGCCATAATGCATAAAAGTACCATTAGGGTTTTTCTTGTGCACATCACCGGTAGGAGCGGACACCCCAAGCGTACCGATGAATTCCTGGTTGGCGACACGACCCAGCCGAAAAAGTGCGGCCATTACTGTATCACCTAGCGCGGAAACGCCATGACTGTGACTTTCTGTGTGAACCGGCATGCCATGACTATCGTGATGACTGGGACCAGCTGGTGTCATGGTCATGTCCATGGTCATGTATTGGGGCATCAACATGAGCGTGAGATCGTCAGTTGGCGCATACATGATGTCGAGCATGTGCATGGTCATGGTCATATTGGTCGGCGCCACGGAGTACCCCTGATCCGCCAGATCACCAAGACCGACATCACTGCCGCCGTGGCGAAGATCATCCGAGCGCTGGAACATTGCCCGATAGCCCGCCATCCACTCTCCCTGCCGGTGCAGGTGTTCGTACATCACGCCGGCCGGCCCGTGGCTGTCGGGGGCAATATCAGCGAATGCGGTTGTCGCAATGAACAAGGCTGCAAAGCAAACGAGTTGTTTCATGATGCTGCTCTCTGTAAGAAATTCGGGCGAATTCTAAGCGAGCGAACCCACAATGGGGATGCGACAAATTGTCGCAGTGAGCGCGTGGCTGCCTCACCCCAGTGCATCGATCCCGATCGGTCAATCACTATAGAATCACTATGGCACTAGAGGGGGGGGCACTAAAGGGCACTAAAGGGGCGCGGGCACTAAAGGGGACGCTACCCTAATAATTTGTGGAATATGGTGATACTGTTCGCTAATGCCAAGATTAGCTCGAACAGTGTTTGCGGAAATACCTCGCCATATAACCCAGCGGGGAAACCGTCAGGAAGACATATTTTTTAACGACGAAAACCGAGGCAAATACCTGGGATGGTTGCAACATTACGGCGAACGCCACAAAGTCGACGTACAGGCTTACTGCCTAATGACTAACCACATACATCTCATTCTGGTGCCCTCAGCCGAGTCAGGGTTACAGGACGTTCTCAAACCCTACATATGCGCTATGCACAATACATAAATCGGAATCGGGGCTGGAAAGGGCATGTATGGCAAGGCCGATACTTCTCCTCACAAGCCCAGCAGCTCTTTGTGACCCTCCATATTGACACCTAGAGCAAGATAAAAGGCCTTGTTGATGACCCGCTTATCTTGGCGGATTTTGACCACAATACAGTCCAGGTAAACAATGTGATAAACTGCATCCAGAGGCCGGGATTGCCACTCAATCACTTGTTCAATTACAGCGTCTTGCGGGTAACGCCATTACAGCTATTTTGTGAGGGTGATTGCTCGTACTTGGCGTACCAGGCGGTCATCCAGTTCCGCATTGAGGGCGGCCTCAACGGTGATTTTGGTGAGCATAGATCTGAAGTCATTGAGGTCTTGCTCTGTTTTTTAAGGTTGTTGCGGCTTCGCGTGCAAAGGCTTCTAGCTCTTCTTTAGTCATAGTCTGTCTATTCTTCCCGTTAGGGGGTTAATGATAGACAGTTACACAATTTTTATTACAGTCTCAGCCGTTTAGCTGATTAGGTTCTAGTTACCAGGGCATAAGTTGTCCAAAAGTCGCCACTCACATATTTATGCCAGTCTGGAAAGCAGGGCGCGTCTCAAGTCGATTGATATAGTCATGTAAATTGTTCATGTCATCGCTCACGCAGCTCAGGCGGCGGCTCATGTAACAGGCATGGCCGAGCATGATATCAGCCCCAGTAAAATCACCAATCAGGTAGTCCTTATCTTTGAGCACCTCGTTGACTGGGTTTAAGGCTTTAGTTAGCAAACGTTGGGCCTGGGACAGAGCCTCTTTGTTTTGTTTGTCTGCGGGTAACAAAATAGTTTGCACCACAATCGTATTCACGGGGGGCATAACCATACCCTCGCAATAATGAAACCACTGTAAATACTCGGGGAACCGAGTTGAATCAACGGCAGGTTTTAGCCCGCCATCTGAGTGGCGAGCAATCAGGTATTCAACAATAGCGCCCGATTCATAGATCGTGATATCACCATCCTCTAAAACGGGTACCCGTCCCAGAGGGTGCCTGGCTCGATGTTGCTCCGATTTTAGATCGGCTGGATTAAAGGCCATTTTGTTGACCTGGTAATCTAGACCTAACTCTTCGAGTAACCAGACGATGCGGCCCGCTCGCGAGTTTGGTGCGTGGTGTAGTTTAAGCATGGTGTTCTCCGTTTGTCATGAGTTTGGCCGAATCTGTGCCGATTAGCTTCTCTGAACGCTTAAGCCTGTCATTTTATCAGCCACCACAACCCTTCCTTTCAATATTGAGCGGGTTTTGTGTGACACAATCATGGTTGCATAATAAAACCTTATAGCTAGAATGCAACCATGAAAAACAGTAATTTCGACTATATGAATTGTTCGCTCGCACAAACCTTGTCAGTCATCGGTGAGCATTGGTCACTGCTGATCATTCGTGATGTATTTATGGGTTTGCGGAGATTTAGTGAGTTTCAAAAAGATTTAGGTATCGCCAAAAACATACTCAGCGAAAGATTAAAACGTTTGTTGGCAGAAGGTATTTTGGAAAAGACTAAAGATGAGGCGGGGTTCTTTGAATACCGCCTCACCGAAAAAGGCCTGGCCTTGCAGCCCATTTTGCTGTCGATGACGCACTGGGGTGATCAATACAAACCGGCTAAGCAAGGTAAGCGCCTGGTGTTTGTAGACCGTGCCAGTGGCAAGCCCATCCAGACGATGGCGGTCAGAAGCCATGATGGTCGAAAGCTACACGCAAAAGAAGTTAAAGCAACACGTGGCTTAGGGTATGAATCAGAACGCCTCAATGTACCACTAGCAGAATAATCTACTGCAAGGACAATAAAACATGAACAATCCCGTCGCGTTTATCGCCGGTGCCGGTGATTACATCGGTAGCGCAGTCGCAAAAAAATTTGCCAGAGAAGGTTATCTGGTGTGCTTGGCTCGCCACAGCGGAGAAAAACTGGAAACGACGACAAATGAGATTCTGGCGGAGGGGGGCGAAGCCTACGGCTATGCCATGGATGCCCGGGATGAAGATGGCGTTATAGACTGTTTTGCCAATATAGAAAACACCCATGGTCCGGTCAATTTTGTGCTGCACAATATTGGCGGCAACGTAAATTTCCCGATACAGGAAACCACCGCCAGGGTATTTCGAAAGGTCTGGGAGATGGCTTGTTTGTCAGGTTTTCTCGTGGGTCGGGAGGCTGCCAAATATATGGTGCCGCGTTCGAGTGGATCAATATTTTTCACTGGGGCGACCGCGAGCATTCGCGGAGGCAGTGGTTATACCGCATTTGCAGCCGGACAAGATCCGGATAGTTTACCGACTGGCACATTGATGAATCCTGCATCTATCGGTGACACTTACTGGTTTTTACATGGGCAGAGCAAAGATGCCTGGACACTTGAGCTGGATTTACGACCCTTCGCTGAGAAATTTTAATACTCCGAAGGGTTACTCTAAAATTCACCACCTAATAAGAAAATAGGACAACTTAACAAAACAAGGCAGGAGAGTCCTCATGACTGGTTACGTTCACTATAAATTAGAAGACGGCATTGCCCATCTGACCATGGATGACGGCAAGGCCAATGCCCTGAATGTGTCAATGAGCAATGCCTTGTCCGATAATCTCGACCGTGCCAATGAAGAAGCTGATGTGGTGATAATTTCTGGCCGACCAGGCCTGCTCTGCGCAGGTTTTGATCTCAAGGTGATTAACGGTAGCGCAGAAGAACGAGAAGCGATGGTCAATGCGGGAGGACACGTGTTGTTAAAGGCCTACTTGCATCCTCAACCGATTGTTATAGCCTGCACCGGCCATGCAATTGCAGCAGGCGCTTTGTTGACCTTGACGGCGGATTATAGAGTGGGTGCTTTGGGTGATTTTAGAATCGGTTTGAATGAAACCTCTATTGGTTTGAGCCTGCCGGTGTTTGGACTGGAGTTAACGCGGGATCGTCTCGACAATCGTCATCTGACCCAAGCGACCATGAACGCAACGCTCTATGAACCAGGTAAGGCAGTGGAGGTGGGTTACCTGGATGAAGTAGTAGCTCCAGAAACCTTGCTGGCAAGGGCTTTAGAGATTGCCCAGGGCTTGCAAAAACTCGATGCCAAAGCTTTTTCTCAAGTGAAGAAAGGTGTCCGAGGGGCGAGTGGGGCGAAAATTCTTAAGTCACTAGCGTAAAAAGATCAGCAAAGGCCGGATATCATGTTTCATGATAACGGAAGAATTGAATATTTTAAGGCGCAACATAGATAAAGGATTGCCGTGTGGTAAAGACGCGTTCATAAGCAACCTGGAGCGGTTAGCAGTGCGTTCATTAATTTTCAAGCCTCAAGGCAGACCCTGGAAAGATAAATAAGGGTAGCGTCCCCTTATTACTATTACTCCCTTATTACTCCCCTTATTCCCTTATTCCCTTATTCCCATATTTTAGAAAAATTAGTGTTAACACGCCCTGGATCGCTTTTGATCGGACCTTTTTGAGGGGGTTACTGGGCGGTATGTCGGGCTCAGCTATTCACTCAAACGAACGCGACGTTGGCCATTCTTCTCGACAATATAAACACCCGTTGGTGTATTAAAGTGAGTGCCGAGAATCATGATGTCGCGGTCGCAATGATCGTTGACAAAGTTACTGCGGGTCTGGATGGC
>JBFIEE010000045.1:0-28518 GCA_041603535.1 Porticoccaceae bacterium | reverse complement strand
TTTTCTGGCGCTATTAACTGGTTGTCGTTGTCCGATTGTAGCTAAACCGTAGCCGAACGGTAGCTACTATTTACCATGCGGCTGGACTTATCCATGCCGTTGAACAGTCATCTGGTCGTATTCTGGTTGTTATTTTCGATATTTAAACAGGGGAGGGGTAAACAGGGAGCTGGTTGGTCGGTCAAGGATCGACAAGGATCAACGAGGCCAGCCCCCTAGTTTAGTTCGCTACATAACCGAGGTCGTTAGCGTATTCTGCTTCGTAACTGTCCTACGCGACATCCGCCCGGCCGCTCGGCTCGGTGACGTAATCCTCCAGCTTTACATGGCGGGTGAGTTTGAAGAAGTCGACGTTGCGGTACGGTGAGTTGACCACGACACGACCCTTGCTATTGCGGTAGTAGCTACTCACGCCGGGGTGCGCCCAAACCATGTTTTCATGAATCCTGTCGACATCGTTAATGTATTTGTCATGCACTTCCTGACGGCATTCGACCGCACCAATGGATTTTTTCGCCATGGCGTCAATCATTTGCATGACGTAACGCACCTGCATCTCTGCCACAAAGATAAAGCTACCGCCGTGACCGGGCTGCAGGTTGGGGCCGTACAGGGTGAAGAAATTTGGGAAGCCGGGAATGACCGTACCAAGATACGCGGAGGCGTCTTCATCGCCCCAGACATCGCGAAGATTTTTGCCATTGCGACCGACAACATCATAGGTGGAGAGGAACTTCAGCACATTGAAGCCCGTAGAGACTACCAGTACATCCGCTTCATATTCGGTGCCATTTTTGGTGATGACCTTATTGCCTTCGATGTGGTCGATGGGGTTGTCTTCGAGATTAACCTTCGGGTTGCGCAACATGCGGTACCAGCCATTGTCCATCAGCATGCGTTTGCCAAAAGGTGGAAAGGTGGGCAGCACTTTATCAAGCAGGTCAGTGCGATCACCCAGTTCCTTTTTGATATAGCTGGTGAAATAGGCGCGGTGACTGTCGTTGGTGGCGTTCAGCGAGCGGTCGGCGTGTTCCCAGTTCGAATCTTTGTGCAGGGATTCGTAGATGCGGTCGTTGTAGGTCCAGCCCAGGCGCATGCGATACCACATACGATACAGCGGCACTTCGTTGAACAGAAAGCGGATGGGCTCGGGCACATCGGTGCGAAACTGTTCGAAGGGAGAGGCCCAGTGTGGGCCGCGCTGGAAGATGGTCAGGGATTCCACCTGGTTCTGTATTTCCGGGCCGATCTGCATGGCCGTCGCACCGTTGCCAATCATCAGGACGCGTTTACCGACAATGGTTTTGTCCTTAGGCCATTCGGCAGTATGCCAGCTGTCGCCGGTAAAGCTGTCCAGGCCTTTGATGTCTGGAAAGGCCGGGGGGTTAAATATGCCAGCGGCACTGATCACGACATTGGCGGTGAGCGTCTGCTCGCTACCGTCGGCGTTGCGAACGTCCAGTTTCCAGAGCTGACTGTCTGCTTGGTAGTTTGCGCTGATGACATCGGTCTCGAAACGGATGGACTTTTTGAGATCAAACTCATCGGTGACATGTTCGAAATAGTCGTGCAACTCATCGCGGAGTGCAAAGTATGCGGTCCAGTCGTAGGGCGCAAACGAAAAAGAATACAGATGGTTGGGGGTATCGACGCCAGCGCCAGGGTAGCGGTTGTCCTGCCAGACGCCCGCGACGTTAGCGCGACGCTCAAGCACCGTGAAAGGAACGCCTGCAGCCTGCAAATTTACTGCTGCGCAAAGGCCAGACACACCGGCCCCAATGACGATGGCATGAAAGTCTTTGGGAACATTGATCTTATCGCTCCATAGCATGGGCGTCTGGCCGAGCTGGGCGGCGGTCATCTCCCCGTATTCAGCGGGGACCTTCTCGCCCATGGCCACGGTTAACATAGTTACCAGTTCGTCGTTGCTGAGCGTGGGCAGCGCAATCGGCTTGCCGCCTTTCCAGGCCAATATAGCCGCTAAAGCGGCGTCGCGAATTTCTTTCTGAATTTCGTCACTGAGGCCCCCGGTGTCATTGTCACCGGTGCCGCCCGCGCGGCGGATACGATAGGGATCCTGTAGCCAGCGCTTGTCGCCGGTTAACTGAACCAGCACCATCAACAACGCCGGGACGTTGGCGATGGCGATGGCGTCCGCAAATTTTTGATCCTGGATCATCATGTACTCCTGCTATGTGTAAAGTGATCTAAAGTTAAGTCTGCAAGTTGATTGTGGGTTGCGACTGTGTGGTCATTCAAAAGACGGGCTGCAAAACGATTCAAAGTACGGTGCAAAAAAGCTGTTAATAAATTGCTGTTATCCAAAATAGCCTTATCAGGGCACGGTAAAAAGTAAGACAAAAAAAGTAAGACGAAAAATCTGGACACAGACATTGCTTCGATGGTCTGAAGGGTATGCTTCTAGCCGGTGGCTGGATGACGACTAAATTGTGGAGCAGCACAGTGTATCCGGGGTTCGGATATTGTCAAAATGAGCCAAAGTAATAGCGTACATGAATCGTGCGACCGAATAGCGTAGTTGGATGGTGACTGGATGGTTGGACGGTGACAGAATCATCGACCGTGTGGCATTGTCTGGATGAACGAGTAATGATTGAACGGAGAAATTGCTATCAAGTCCGCGGCTATGAAAGTGCTGTCTATGTTGCTTATAGTTAGCAATACGAAAGAGATACTGCGTGTGTCACTTAAACCTTATTTTGCAACACGCTGTATTCTCTAACTCAACTTAATAAAGCTTACGTCAACGCCTGTCAAATCCTTATGCCACTGCTTCTGTCAAACATTATTGCTGAAATACACGATTCACCCTTTTGCGGCGTATTCGCCGTGACCGGTGGCGGCAGTGAGGCGCTGTCCCGCTTGCTGAGTGTGCCGGGTGCGTCGCGCACGGTGCTGGAGGCCCTGGTGCCGTATCATGCCGCTTCACTGAAGCAGTTCCTCGGCGGTCAGCCGGATAAGGCCTGTAGCGACAAAACCGCACGTGCGATGGCGATGGCCGCGTTCCAGCGCGCCATGAGCCTGGATCCACACACCGATCACCAGGTATTGCTTGGCATTGGCGTGACCGCTGCCCTGCGGACGGATCGCAGCAGGAAAGGGGACAACAGGGCCTTTGTTTGCATCCAGTCCCTGGGCTGCACCAGAGAAGCGTCACTGCTACTGAATAATGATCGGACCCGTCAGGAAGAAGAATCTCTGGTAGCGACCATGGTCATCGATTTGTTGGCGGCCGCCTGTGGACTGCCTGGCGACCTGGCCTTTGCCGCCGGCGCAGACGAGTTTCACCAGCGGAAAACGTTAGGCAAGCCGGCTTGGCAGAAGCTGCTTAACGGCGAGTGTCGTTCAAGCCATGCGCTGGCGACCCCACCAGCAGCGCTGTTCCCCGGTGCATTCAATCCTCTCCACGATGGGCATCGCACGATGATTCGTCTGGCTGAAACCTTGCTGGAGCAAACGGTTACGCTGGAAATATCTGCCTTCAATGTGGATAAACCCCCGTTGGACTACTTTGATATGGCTCATCGCGATACGGCGATTTCAGCTGAATACCCCCTGGTGTTCACCCACGCGCCGACCTTTGTTGAAAAATCCGAGATATTTCCGGGCGTTACCTTTGTGGTTGGTGTCGACACCATCAAACGAGTAGCTGAGCCGCGCTATTACGATGGCAGCCTGGAGAAATGTCTCGAAGCGCTGGCTAGCATCCGTGAGCGTGGCAACCGCTTCCTCGTTTTTGGTCGTCAGCAGGGCGATAAATTCGAGTCTCTGGATGACCTGTTGTTGCCTGAAGTATTGCGCGGGATATGCCAGGGCGTTGAGGAGGCGATGTTCCGGCACGATATTTCGTCCAGTCAGTTGCGCTCATGACGATAGTGCCCAGGGGGCACGTGTCGACGGTGCTTCTAACCACGCTTGAATTGAGAAGAGTTTGCGCCAAATCAAACCGTCATATCGCCGAAATGTGTAACTTGGCCATCATGCTGTGGGCTTGATAGCCGGTGATAGAGTCGTTGAGGCCGGTGATAAGGTAGTTATTGAGGTCGCCCGTGCGGGTGCGGGCGGTTCAAGCTCCAAATGATCAAGTTCGTGTTATACAATGCCGCGCTGCTTCTGTGCCGGACCAGGAATTGAGCTTCGGCGTATACGCGCACGACGATTCGGATTTCAGACACTTGTCGTGATCTAGAGTCACAAATATTCAATGAGGAAAACTATGTCAGATCAATATGATGTCATCGTCATGGGCGCCGGTATTGCCGGCATGTATCAGATTTACAAATTGCGGGAGCTCGGGCTTTCGGTTCGAGCCTACGAAACGGGTACCGGTGTGGGTGGCACCTGGTACTGGAATAACTATCCGGGTTGTCGTTTCGATTCCGAAAGCTACACTTATGGCTACTCCTGGTCTGACGAGGTGCTGAAAGAGTGGACCTGGACCGAGCGTTTTGCACCACAAACAGAAACCAACAAATACCTGAATTTCGTCGCAGATAAATTCAATCTGCGAGACAATATTCAGTTCAATAGTCGGGTCACAAAAGCTGTTTTTGACGAGGCCCACAGCAAGTGGAAAATTGAGCTGGAAGACGGCAGCACCGCGCAGGCAACGTTTCTGATCTCGGCGACTGGCCCGCTATCAGCTTATCGACTGCCAAATATCGAAGGCATTGAGAGTTTCCAGGGTGAGTGGTGTCATACGGCCCGTTATCCGAAAGAAGGTCTCGCCAATAAAAATGATTTTAGCGGCAAACGTGTCGGTGTCATTGGCACCGGGGCTACCGGTGTACAGTTTATTCAGGAAGCGGCTAAAACTGCCGATGAGCTTTACGTCTTTCAGCTGGCGCCGGAATGGTGCGCGCCGTTAAAGAATGGTCCCATCGACAACAAGGAGATGAATGAGATACGGGCTAACTACGAGCAAATCTTCGCGGAATGTAATGCAACCTTTGGTGGTTTCCAGCACAAGTTTGATGAACGTTCCATTTTCGATGTGACTGACGAAGAACGTGAGGCCAAGTTCGAAAAGCTCTATGACGAACCTGGTTTTGGCATTTGGCTGGGTAACTTCGCCGACATCATGACGAATCTGGACGCCAACAAACTGCTTAGCGATTTTATTGCCCGGAAAATACGTGGGCGCGTCAATGACCCAGTGCTGGCAGAAAAGCTAATACCCAAAAATCATGGTTTCGGGACGCGTCGTGTACCCCTGGAAACCAAATATTTTGAGTGCTACAACCAGGATAATGTCCACCTGATTGATCTGACTGAAACCCCGATCAAGCAAGTTACGCCGACCGGTGTTCAGTGTAGCGATAAGACCTACGACCTTGACGTTATTGTCTATGCCACAGGTTTTGACGCAGTGACCGGTGCGTTGAATCGGATTGACATCGCTGGTAAGGGCGGTCAGAAGCTGATTGATAAATGGGCCGATGGTCCTCGTACTCTGCTGGGTATGCAAACCGTTGGTTTCCCGAATTTGTTCACGCTGGTTGGTCCGCATAACGGCGCTACCTTCTGTAATATTCCACGTTGCATTGAGCAGAATGTAGAGTGGGTAACTGATCTGATCGCTTATATGCACCGTGAAAACCTGCAGCAGATCGAGCCGACCCTGGAGGCCGAGGACGCGTGGACGGTTCATGTGGATGAAACCGCGCAACATACCCTGTTCCCCACTGCTGATTCCTGGTTTATGGGTATCAACGTTAACAACCCGACAAAAAAGCGGACGTTCATGCTTTATGCCGGTGGCGCGCCAAACTACAAGGCTAAATGTGATGAGGTCGCTGAGAAAGGTTATGAGGGTTTCGTACTCAGTTGAACCCCTTCTTGGCAGCATCCGCGTAGCCTGAGTTTTCTGTCAGGTTTGGTGTGAGGCGGCTCCCAAGTAGGGGGCCGCCTTTTTTTGTTGCCGTCACAACGACGTTGCGTCGATGGCGACATTGAGTGTTTTGATTAGAGCCCATGGCCATTATTGCTGGGAGGTCGTTGCTGGGAAATTGTTGCCAGTAATTCGTCTATTGAACGTATTACCTCGACAGGCGTCAAAGCCAGCGCTGGCGGAATCGAACTGGACATGATCACTATGCCTCAGGCTTTGATGCAGTTAAGGGGGTAACCGGATTGATAGTCGCGGCGATGGCGGACATCGCCTCAAGGCTAAATAGGCGAGTGGTTCGCGCACCTACCTGGTATGCAGGCGGTTGGATGGCCGAACCGGCATACTATTGTCAGCCCTTACAACGGCACGCCAGTTTACGGAAAAAAATATGGCGACGTCGGGGCAATGAACTACAAAGAGTTTGAGCTGAATTAGAACTGAAGGCAATTTGAATAACTTGCGAGCAGGACTTATGCAACGAGCACAACGGCGGGTTTACTAGACGATGGGCGAAGCAGTGAAATCTCGGTCTGGGCGGAATGCCGATGGGATCATTAACGGACAATCCAGCAATGTTGTTGCCCATGAATTGATCATTGAAGGCGCGAGCTGTGGTAGCTGTGTCAGCAAGATCGAAGCGGCTTTGAATGGTGTTGCCGGGGTGGTTGATGCGACGATGAATTTCGCGCAACGGACGGCGAGCGTGGTCGGTGACGTCGACAGCGAGGCGCTGATCAGGGCTGTTGAAGGCGCCGGATATAGCGCCATTAATGGCGCTGATCGTTCCCACGGCGAACTACTGGATGTCAGGGAGGAAGCCGACCAGGCCTATTACAGGCGCTTAATGTGCCAAATGCTGATGGCCCTGGCACTCGGTGTACCGCTGATGGTATACAGCCTTATGGGTGGCCTGATGACTGTGGCCACGGAGGTGGAACGGGGGGTGTGGCTGGGCGTTGGCTTACTGTGTGCTGGGGTGATGTTCTACTCGGGCAAACATTTTTATGTCGGCGCGTGGAAATCCTTCGTCAATCACAGCGCCAATATGGACACCCTTATTGCCCTGGGTACCGGCACCGCCTGGTGCTATTCGATGGCCGTGGTGCTTTTCCCTCAGATCGTTCCCGACATGGCCCGCCATGTGTATTTCGAGGCGACGGCCATGATCATCGGTTTGATCAACCTGGGACTGGCGCTGGAAGTTAAGGCGCGTGGTAGAACATCCGAGGCTATAAAACGTTTGCTTGGCCTGCAGGCCAAAACAGCACGCGTCCTCACGGATGACGGGGAAATCGATATCCCTATCGAACAGGTGCTGTTGAACGATTATGTCCGCGTTCGGCCAGGTGAAAAAATTCCCGTAGACGGTATTGTCACGGAGGGATATTCCGCCGTTGATGAGGCGATGCTGACCGGCGAACCTATGCCGGTTGCGAAAGCTGTCGGCGACAAAGTTGCCGCGGGCACAATGAATAAAAGTGGTTCCATTGTTTTCAAGGCGACCAGAGTTGGACAGGACACCGCGCTCGCGCAGATTATTGACATGGTCAAACGTGCGCAAAATTCCAAATTGCCCATAGGCCGTTTGGCCGATGTGATTGCTGCCTACTTCGTGCCCACGGTGATGATCATTGCCGTGGTCTGTGCCTTGATATGGTTGAACTTTGGACCTGAACCGACCATTGCGTTGGCGATGGTGTGCGCCACCACCGTGCTTATTATTGCCTGCCCCTGCGCCCTGGGTTTGGCAACCCCCATGTCGGTGATGGTGGGTGTTGGCAAAGCTGCTGAGGCAGGGGTGTTAATTCGTAATGGAGAAGCGCTACAAACTGCTTCTAAAATTACGGCCATGATTCTTGATAAGACTGGCACCATAACGCTGGGGATCCCCAAAGTAACTGACATTCACGCGCTAGCGGGTAACGATGAAGACCAGGTGTTGAGGCTTGCGGCCAGTCTGGAGGTGGGATCGGAACATCCTCTGGCACAGGCCATTGTGGACTCTGCGCAGGCGCGCGGGTTAACTCCGGCAAAGGTAGAGGCGTTTTCGGCGATCGCCGGGCACGGTGTCGCCGGTACCGTTGACGCCAGGCATTTATTGTTTGGTAACGAAAAATTAATGAGGGATGAAAATATTGCCGTTGACGATGTTGTCGGCGTCGCCCAGCGGATGGCGAAGGAAGCAAAAACACCGATGTATTTTGCGATCGATGGTCAGCTAGCGGCCATTATTGCGGTGTCGGATCCCATTAAGGATGACTCATTGTCGGCTATTGAAGGACTACGGGATAAAGGGGTGCGCGTGGTGATGTTGACCGGCGACAATCGCGCTACCGCTCGGGCGGTCGCAGAGAAAGTCGGCATTATCGAATTTTTCGCCGAGGTATTGCCACAAGATAAGGCAAAAAAAGTAATCGAGCTGCAGCAGCAAGGCGAGATTGTCGGCATGACCGGTGATGGCATTAATGATGCCCCTGCATTAGCTCAGGCCGACGTGGGTTTTGCTGTCGGCACCGGTACGGATGTCGCAATAGAGAGCGCGGACATAGCTCTGATGCGAGGTTCTCTGCACGGCCTTGCCGATGCCGTCGCGATTAGCAAAGCCACACTGACAAACATTAAGCAGAATCTATTCGGTGCCTTTATTTATAACATTGTCGGTATTCCGATTGCCGCTGGACTGTTATACCCAGGGTTTGGCGTGCTATTAAGTCCTGTTATTGCTGGTGCCGCGATGGCGTTTTCTTCCGTTACGGTGGTTAGCAATGCCAATCGATTACGCCTGCTTAAAACCCGTGTGCATTGACCGGAGATGGCGCTATGATGCTTGTTAATGTCTGGGGCCTGGTGGTGATTGCACTGATCATCTGGTGGTTCTGGCTGTGTAAGCCGACAGCCGCTGAAGCGATTGGGGCTCCGCTGACAATAACGGTAGAAAATGGTGTGTATTCGCCGTCACATATTTTGTTGCCCGAGGGCCGTACGGCTACTTTGCTATTTTTGCGTAAAGACCCGTCACCCTGCGCTGCTACTGTCGTTTTTCCCGCCTGTAATATTAGCGAAGAACTTCCCCTGAACACTGTGAAAATTGTTGTCCTGCCGGCTATGCCCGCCGGAGAGTATGCGTTTACCTGCCAGATGCAGATGTACCGTGGCGAGCTGATTGTCGGCGACGCCTCTGGTTGATTTAGCAGGCCGTCAATTTGACCGTCAGTAAGCAGTTTGCGTCAGGATACGCGGCGGAAAAGTGGCAAAGCAGGTAGGCCTGGTATAGTTGATTTGGGGTTGCCGTTTACTCCGAGCGTTGTGTTGAGTGCCTAAAAAGACTACGTTCAACCAACCAGCGTACGCCCAAAAATACTGTGGCGAAATATACTAAAAATAAGTTGTGGCGATACTTTTATTGAGTTTAATTAGCCCCAATTGCAGAACGTCGATAAAATCATGCAGCTTGTCCTGCTTTAGCTCTTCTGGTTTCGCCCGTAGCAGTTCACGTTGCAGTTTTCTGAGAACCCGCAATGGCTTTTCATTGTGCGGCAGGTCTTCCAGGCAATTCTTTATTTCCCGCAAGGTATGATGGAACGCGCGTGGAAAGCGATCTTCCTGAAGTAAGAATTTAAGAACTTCGCGTCGGCTAACACGTAAACCCGTTTCGCGGCGGTACATCTGATAAGCAGTTAGTGATTTGAGTACACTCATCCATTGCAGATGGTCGAACGGTTTGGAGTTTTCTCCAATTTCGGGCAGCAGTGTTGCCGAGCGCACATCGATTATTCGCGTGGTCATGTCGGCCCGCTCCAGGTTTCGTCCCATACGCAGGAAGTTGTAGCCCTCGTCATGGGTCATGGCACCGGCTAGCAAACCGTTAATCGTCTGTACGCCAAGCATTATTGCGCGCAGGTTGTCGAAGCGGTGTCGATGCGTTACTACGCTGGTTGAGTTGTTTTTGGCAATGAGATAAAGCTCGTTAACCTGTTCCCAGGCCTCGCGAGGAATGATGTCGCGGACGGTACGAGCGTTCTCGCGAGCCCGCCCGAGGGCGCTGAGGATGGAATCCGGATTTTTCACATCCGCTACCAGAAAACGCACCACATTGCGTTCGCTGGCTTCATCGTAGAGGCTGAAGAACAGATCGCGGCTGTGCGTGATAGCAATTATAGGCTCCCAACCGAGGCGTACGCCTTTCGGCAAATCGAGCAGCAGGTGACCATTGACGTTGACGAGGCGCGCGGTATTTTCAGCGCGTTCCAGATACCGGGCCATCCAGTAGATGTTGTTGGCGACACGAGAGAGCATGGTCATGAGGACGCCTCCATGTCGACTATCCATGTGTCCTTACTGCCACCGCCCTGTGATGAATTAACCACGGTCGAACCTTTGCGTAACGCGACACGCGTCAGGCCGCCGGTCGTTACAAAGGTGTTTTTGCCGCTGAGGACAAAGGGGCGCAAATCCAGATGGCGCGGTTCCACTCGCGTGTTGACCAGAGTCGGCGCCGTGGACAGTGTCAGCATGGGTTGGGCAACGTAGTTACGTGGATCGCGGCGAATCAGGCGGACAAATTTTTGATGCTCTGCCTTGCTGGCGTGTGGCCCGATTAACATGCCATAGCCGCCGGACTCATTGGCCGGTTTGACCACCATTTTGGCGATATTCTCAATGACGTATTCACGCTCCTGTTTGTTTACACACTTGTATGTAGGCACGTTGGGCAGGATTGCTTCCTCGTCCAGGTAGTATTTGATCATCTCTGGCACATAGGCATAGACAACTTTGTCATCAGCGACCCCTGCGCCAGGTGCATTGGCGAGAGCCACCTTGCCAGCTTTCCAGGCACGCATCAGACCCGGTACGCCCAGTGTGGAATCGGGAAGAAACACTTCGGGGTCAAGATACAGGTCATCAATACGGCGGTAGATAACGTCTACACGTGTCAGACCCTCAATGGTCCGCATAAATACTTCGTCATCGTCAGTCACCACCAGGTCGCTGCCTTCAACTAACTCGGCGCCCATTTGTTGGGCCAGGTAGGCATGTTCGAAGTAGGCGGAATTGAATATGCCCGGAGTAAGGACAACAATTTCAGGTTGATCACTGGGTCGTGGCGACAGCGCAGCCAGCGTGTCGTACAGCTGTGAGGGATAATCATCAACCGGCATGATGTTGTATTGTTCGAACATATCGGGGAAAACGCGCTTCATTACCTGACGGTTTTCCATCATGTAGGATACCCCTGAAGGAACCCGCAGATTATCTTCCAGCACGTAGACGGTGCCGTCATGATCCCTCACTAGATCGGAGCCGCAGATGTGTGCCCAGACGCCGAGGGGTGGATTGACGCCGACGCACTGGGGGCGAAAATTTTTTGAGTCTTTTAATAAACCTGCGGGAAAAACGCCGTCTTTGACGATTTGCTGGTCGTGATACAGGTCATCGATAAACAGGTTAAGCGCCCGGACCCGCTGCTTCAGGCCAGCTTCAATTTGCAGCCATTCCTGTTTTTCGATGATGCGTGGGATAATGTCAAATGGCCAGGCTCGATCAATCGAGCCATCCTCTTCCGTATAGACGGTAAAGCTAATACCCATGACGTGGATAGCTGATTCTGCAGCCGCCTTGTAGTCTTCGATATCCTGATCTTTGAGGGTGCGCAAATAATTGCACAGTGCTTCAGCGGCGGGTCGCGGGCGTCCACTGGCGCGAAGCAGTTCATCGTAAAGCCCTTTTACTCGGTAACTGCCCCAGCGAATTGCCATGTTTTATAAGTCTTAAGAGAAATTAGTGGATGTCAATTTATAACGTATATGTAGGTTTGAATGCAAATAAAAAATGCTTTTAGCGCGAAAAAACATGCCGGGATGACAATGTGTGTTGGCTAAATATCGCTGTATTTTGCTGCGGTCTCGTGGTGTGATGTGCACTGTTTTTAGAGCAGTTTAACGTTTGATTTTTCGCGCTTTTTTGTGCGCCGTATATGCTTACTAGTACCATATTTACCAATTAAAGCAGGAAAAATAAAATGACCTATTGCCTTGCAATCAATGTGAATAACGGCCTTGTTTTTGCGTCTGATTCGCGAACCAATGCGGGTGTCGATTATGTGACGGCCTACAGCAAAATGCACACGTTTGTCTGGCCGGAGGACCGGATATGTGTCTTGTTGACGTCGGGAAATCTCGCCACATCTCAGGCAGTGATCAATACCATCAGGAACGATGTGGAATTGAATACGCAAAAAGTTAGCTTGCGCACAAGTCGTAATCTCAACGAAGTTGCACGATATATAGGCGAATTGAGTCAGAATGAACAGTTACGTTATGCCAACGCGATGCAAAAAACTAATATAAGCGCCGGGGCCAGTTTTATTTTTGGTGGACAAATTGCCGGTCAAAGGCCGGAGATATTTCTGATATACCCGGAGGGGAACTATATCAGTGCTTCGCCGGAAACACCTTACCTGCAAATCGGCGAAAACAAGTATGGCAAACCGATTCTGGATCGAATAATTACACCAACGGTTTCTCTGGAAGATGCCGCCCGTTGTGCACTGGTGTCGCTGGACTCGACCATGCGTAGCAATCTTTCTGTTGGTCCGCCACTGGAACTGGCAATACATACGTTAGACGTAATACAGGCTCCCTATTACATCAAGTTGACCCTGGAGTCGCCCATGTACAGGTCGTTACAGACCAGCTGGAGTGCGGGGTTGCATCAGGCATTTACCGGCTTGCCGCGTTTTGATTGGGAAAAATGATTACGCGAGCCAATGCCATTGGCGCGATAGTAAGAACAGTTTAAGCACCGATAGTTTTTACAGGCGTTTTACGGTTTGGTTACGGCGAAAATACACCCGCGTATTTGACGAGGGGTTGTTCACGCGGCGTGGTAGAGAAAGCAAGGGGTAGCAGAGCTATGCCTTTGATTATGGTGCAACGGTGTCCTCTTCATGACGAGGATCCATTTCATAGGCAGCGGGCGTTGTCATATCGGTCACAGGTCTAAAGGTTTCGCCCGATTCCAGTATGTCAGGAAGTACATGTGTACGGCGTCGCGACATAATAATTACAACAAAGGCCATAAGGCATGCCGCCATATAGACATAAAGACCCTCCGGGCCAATAACGCTCATAACCAATGAGGCAATTGGCGCGCCAAGGGCTGAGCAAACCCCCAGTGTGATTAACATGCCGCTGCCAATCTCAACAAAATCTGTTGCTGTGGCATTGTCGTTGGCGTGAGCCAGGCAAATGGCATACAGAGTCGTAGCCATTCCTCCCCAGAGAAAAGCCAGAGCGCTGGTCCGCCACCCGCCAAATTCGGTATCAGTATAAGGAGCGAGCACAAATAGCACTGAAATTATGGCGCCTGCCAGTGCTGAATACATAAGGATTATCCGTCGATCATAGTGGTCTGATAATTTCCCCAGTGGCAGTTGAAAAAATGCCCCACCTAACACCGTAGCTGACATAAAAAGGCTTAGCTGGAAATTATCAAAACCACTGTCTCTGGCGTAGACTGGTGCCAGCGACCAGAAAGCGCCGCCCGTTAAACCGGAAACGACAGCGCCTATCAAACCGATATGAGAGTGTCGCCATACTTTCGGCAAGCTTACCGTTACTTTCTGGATGGGGGCAGGCGCTAGCGATAAGGTCAGGGATACGGGGATGATGGCGACCGAAACGAAGATGGCCGCCAGTGTAAATAACCGGTAATTATCGGCGCCACCAAAATTCATCAGTTGCTGTCCAACTGCTATCATCAACATGTTTAGCATCGTATAGACCGACAATATGGTGCCACGATTGTCGGTACTGGCACGTTCGTTGAGCCAGCTTTCGATAATCATGTATAAGCCGGAAATGGCAGAGCCAACAAAAAAACGTAGTAATAACCAGGAAAAAAATTCTGGCACCCAGGGAAACAACAGGATGATGGCGGAATACAGGGTCGCCAACACGGCGAAACTGCGTATATGCCCAACCCGCTGCAGGATGTTAGGCGTGGCTATACAGCCGGATACAAACCCGAGGAAGTAAGCGGACCCGGTCAGTGCTACCTGGGTATCTGAAAACCCCGAGGTGCTTGCAACAATGGGCAGCAGTGTTAGCAGCAGTCCGTGCCCGACAAGCAGCAGTGCATTCGAGATTAAAAGTGCTGAGATGGGTATGAGTAATGGCAGCATATAACTCCACATGGACAGCAAGTGGGGGACGCCGATAGACCTGCCTCCAGCAGTCTGAAAACTTAATATCAGGCGAACAGCGTGATTTTGATTAACGTGGTTTTGAACTGGGTGGTTTCAGGGCTCATTGTTTCAAATATCGGCGTGTACTGAAAGTCCGCGGGTAACTTAGTTTGGACCAGGCAGGTTGCCGATGAATGATGCTTTCAGGGCATGGCAAGCTCGCACGGCCTGGAGTTCAGCATTGTGCCTGCCCGAGATTTGCATTGATTGTGCCCGGTAGAAACTCAAAACGACCACTGCAGGCTAGCGCCGCCGTGAAAAAAATCGACCAGTTGCTCGTCACCCGTCAGGTTTGAGTCGCTGTCGACCGCCCAGCTGTATGTCGCATGGGCGGTAACTGTAAGCAACGGCGTAATAATGTATTCGGTACCAAGGCGCAGGGCAACGTTATTGGCGCCGTCATGACCATCGGCAACGTAGCCCTGGTTAACGCCAAACATTGCCGACCCCGCCACGGTGAGGTGATCTGATATTTC
This sequence comes from Porticoccaceae bacterium, assembly GCA_041603535.1. Lineage (GTDB taxonomy): Bacteria > Pseudomonadota > Gammaproteobacteria > Pseudomonadales > Porticoccaceae > HB2-32-21. The sequence goes on along the minus strand of JBFIEE010000045.1, from coordinate 13,886 downwards.
AAACGCACGGTTCAGAGCCACTTGCCAGAACGAGCCGTCGGCATCGAATGAGTAGTAGGTATCCAGCGCGATCACTAGCTCCAGAGGCAGGCCAGACCAGCTGCCACCCATGCCGACCTCATTATCGTGAAAGTCATGGGACAGAAATTGCAGGTGAGTGTAGGAAGCGTAGAATTCAAAATCGCCGACAGTTTCATTCAAGCCTAACGTCATCCGTAATTCGTCATAGTGCTGGTCCGGAGATTGCCCATACCATATCCCGGCGAAGAAGCGATTCCAGTCGAGTTCAATACTCGTTGTCAGCAGGGAATCGCCATCAAGGCTGTCTCTACCTTCCAGAGAATATCGACTTTCCCAGCCAGTCTGAATGTGCACACCAACTGTTTCGTGCTCGTGCGCAGGTTCAAAGTTGGCTTGTGTTTCGGGTTCGCGGGCGGTCGCAGTGAATGTGAAGCAGAAAAGAAGGTAAGCAAGTTTGCGCATGTTCGTACTACGTTTCGAGTGTAAGCCTTATTATTTCATGTAACTGAACGCTTGTGACACGTATTGATGGCCCCGGGGGATATTCGATAAGCTTGCCTGACGGCCTGATGCGACAGCCGCGCCTGTCTCGCTGCAACAGCTTTGTTAGTGTCCCGGTGTTAGTGTCCCGGTCGGTTGAACGTCTTGCGCGTCCTCAGCCGAGAGTAAACTCTAGACGCTCATCCGCTGTTGATGGCGTGATGAAGTACTATTTTTACGTTGATACCAGTAAGTTCTATACCACTAAGTTCTATAACTGTTGCTTAATTCGGGATCCGTTGCTAAAAAAGCAATCCCATTACATGCCCCTTAACACAGCAATTTTAATGGGGATAGTTGCGACTGTTTGAATTTGGAAGAAAATTTTAAAGCAAAGTTAAGAGTCCTCGCTAGTCCCATCTGCCATTGTTACTCACAGATGTAGTTTTGCGGAGGAGGGGGCCTTGAGAAGTCGAGTTCGCTATTAGGCGAGGCGTTAGGCGTCCGCTCTCTGGCGCCGGTGAGGTGTCAGGAAATTACCACCTGGTGCTTGTCCTGCTGCTTCGCCAGCATGGCCCTGGCGACACGCGAGCCATTGTCGCGGCCGAGCTTGCCGGTAATAAAATCCCCGGCGGCGACGAGTTTCTCAAGGTCGATGCCATGCGCAATACCCAGCCCGTTCAGCATGTACACCACATCCTCGCTGGCCACGTTGCCAGTGGCGCCGGGCGCGTAGGGACAGCCGCCAAGGCCGGCAACGGAACTGTCGACGACGGAGATGCCCATTTCCAGCGCGGCGTAGATATTGGCCAGCGCTTGACCGTAGGTGTCGTGCAGGTGCATGGCGAGCTTATCGACAGGCACTGCGCTGGCCACGGCCTGAATAATATTTTTGATGTGCCCCGGCGTGGCAACGCCAATGGAATCACCGAGGGACACTTCGTAACAGCCCATCGCGAGCAGCGCTTTGGCCAGTGGCGCCAGGTTGGCGGCGGGTACGTCGCCCTGATAGGGGCAGCCGGCCACCACAGAAATATAGCCGCGCACGGCGAGGCCCTGGGCCAGTGCGGCTTCAGTTAGTTGGGCGGAACGCTCAATACCTTCGGTAATAGAGCAGTTGGTATTTTTCTGGCTGAATGCTTCGGTGGCGGCAATGAACACCGCGACTTCCGAGACGCCGGCGGCTATGGCGCGTTCGAGGCCGCGCATATTGGGCGTGAGGGCGGAATAGGTGACGCCGGGCAGGCGCCTGATAGTGCCGAACACCGCTTCGCTGCCGGCCATTTGTGGCACCCATTTTGGGCTGACAAAACTGCCGCTTTCGATGGCTTTTATGCCGGCATCGGCGAGTTTTTCAACGAGGGCCACCCTGGTTCCCGTAGCGACGGGCGCTGCTTCATTTTGCAGACCATCCCGCGGGCCGACCTCAAATAATCTGACGTGCTTTGGCAGGCTCATGAGCATCTATTCCCGGCGTATTTGCGTCTATTCCTCGGCAGATTCGAAATTGACCAGTTCGACGCCGCCATCGACCAGCTCGCCGGGTTGAAAGTAAAACTCGACAACGGTGCCATTGGCCGGTGCGCGGATGGTGTGTTCCATTTTCATGGCTTCCATAATAACGATGGGCTGGCCTTTCTCCACGACGCTGCCAACGGCGACGGCCAGGGCGACAATGGTGCCAGTCATGGGTGCAGTCAAACCGCCATCGGCAGCATCACCATCGCTGTCGCCGCAGTCGGGCTCAACAACGCTGAACTGTAGCGCGCCGTCCTGGGTAAACAGGCTGTAGGTGCCGCCGTGGGCGACGACGCTGGCACGACTGCGGTGGCCATCTATGTCGGCGTGCAGCGTCTCGCCAGCCAGTGTTGCGCTGACCTGGGTGTGGATGGATAAGTCACCGCCAGCGGTGGTAACAGTGAAACGGTGCGCTGCGGTTTCCTCCGCGACCACGGTAATTTCAGTGCCGTTGATCATCAGCGGGAAGTCGTGAATCCTGGCACCGCAGTTGCTCCAGCCGTTGGGTGTATGCCACGGTGAGTAGGGATCGGTGCTTTGTGAGGCCAGGGCTGCGGCATCCAGTTTGCGCCGGTGTATCAGGTAGATGGCGGCGAGTGATAAATAGCGACCGAGGTCAGCAGCGCTTTTGCGAAAAATCAGCGCACTGTGTTTATCGATAAACCCGGTATCGAGATCGGCCTTACGGAAGGGTTCGGTGGTGCACAGGTTGTAGAGAAACTCTACGTTGGTGGTCATGCCGCTGATACGGTATTCGCTCAGGGCCTGGGCCAGTCGCGCCAGCGCCCGGTCACGGTTTTCATCCCAGACGATGAGCTTGGCGATCATGGGGTCATAAAAGACGCTAACTTCATCGCCCTGCAAAACGCCGGTATCGACCCGCACATGGGGGCTTTCTTCCGGTGGTTGCAGGTACGACAAGGTGCCGGTCACCGGCAGGAAGTCGTTGTCCGGGTCTTCGGCGTAGATGCGCGCCTCAAAGGCGTGGCCGTTGATCCGCAACTCGCTTTGCTGGAGCGGTAGTTGTTGCCCGGCGGCGACCCGCAGTTGCCACTCCACCAGATCCTGGCCGGTGATCATTTCGGTCACCGGGTGCTCCACCTGCAGGCGGGTGTTCATTTCCATAAAGTAGAAGGAGTCGTCTTTATCGAGAAGAAACTCCACTGTGCCCGCGCCTTCGTAATTGATGGCAGCGGCGGCGAGCAGGGCGGCGTCGCCCATGGCGGTGCGCACGGTATCATTCATGCCGGGTGCGGGTGCCTCTTCGATGACTTTCTGGTGGCGGCGCTGCACAGAGCAGTCGCGTTCAAACAGATAAACACCGTTGCCCTGCTGATCGCAAAACACCTGAATTTCGACATGGCGGGGCTGAGTCAGGTATTTTTCCACCAGCATGCGGTCGTCGCCGAAGCTGGACAGGGATTCGCGCTTTGCCGCTGCCAGCGCTTCGTCAAACTCGTCGCTATGCCAGACCTGGCGCATGCCCTTGCCGCCACCACCGGCGGTGGCCTTCAGTAGCACCGGGTAGCCCATGTCATCGGCGTGTTTTTTCAAAATGGCCGGGCTTTGATCGTCGCCGTGATAGCCGGGTACCAGGGGTACGCCGGCTTTTTCCATGATTTGCTTGGCCGCAGATTTTGAACCCATGGCTTCGATGGCGCCCACGGGCGGCCCAATAAAGACAATATCGTTGGCTTTGCAGGCCTGGCTAAACGCGGCGTTCTCGGACAGAAAACCGTAGCCGGGGTGGATGGCCTGAGCGCCGGTCTGTTTGGCGGCGGCAATCACGCGGTCGGCCAGCAGGTAGGATTCTTTGGAAGGCGCGCCGCCGATATGCACGGCTTCGTCGGCCATGGTGACATGCAGCGCGTGGCGATCGGCATCCGAGTAGACAGCCACCGTGCGGATGCCCAGTTTACGCGCTGTGCGAATAACACGGCAGGCAATTTCACCGCGGTTAGCAATTAGAATTTTGTCAAACATAGTGTGTGATTCCCGGTGTGGCCTGGGCAAGGCAGGCCACAAAATTACATTCTGAAGACGCCGAACTTGGTGTCTTCAATCTCTTTGTTGAGGCTGGCTGAAATACACAGGCCCAGTACGGTTCGCGTGTCGGCGGGGTCGATAATGCCGTCGTCCCACAGCCGCGCAGAGGCATAGTAAGGGTGGCCCTGTTGTTCATAGAGGTCGATGGTCGGCTGTTTGAAAGCGGCTTCTTCCTCGGCGCTCCAGGTTTGCCCCTGGCCTTCTATCTGCTCGCGTTTGACGGTGGCCAATACCCCGGCGGCCTGCTCGCCACCCATCACTGAGATACGTGCATTGGGCCACATAAACAAAAAACGCGGGTCGTAGGAGCGGCCACACATGCCGTAGTTACCGGCGCCAAAGGAGCCACCGATAATAATGGTGAACTTGGGTACTTCCGCACAGGCTACCGCAGTGACCATTTTCGCGCCGTGCTTGGCAATACCACCGGCCTCGTACTGTTTGCCAACCATAAAGCCAGTGATATTTTGGAGAAATACCAACGGGATTTTGCGTTGCGCGCACAGCTCGATAAAGTGCGCGCCTTTTTGCGCGGACTCGCCGAAAAGAATGCCGTTGTTGCCGAGAATGCCTACCGGGTAGCCGTGAATGCGCGCAAAGCCGCACACCAGCGTGGCGCCGTAAAGGGCCTTGAATTCATCGAATTCTGAGCCGTCCACCACGCGGGCGATGACTTCGCGCACGTCGTAAGGGTGTTTCGAGTCCTTGGGTACCACGCCGTAGATTTCTTTGGCGTCATAGAGCGGTTCTAGGGGCTCGCGAACATCAAGTTGCACAGGCTTGACGCGATTGAGCCGTGCCACCGACTGCCGCGCCAGTTTAAGGGCGTGGTGATCGTTTTGCGCGTAATGATCGGTAACGCCCGAGGTGCGGCAGTGCACATCGGCGCCACCCAACTCCTCGGCGGTAACAATTTCGCCGGTAGCGGCTTTTACCAGGGGTGGGCCACCGAGAAAAATGGTGCCCTGACTTTTAACGATAATGGATTCATCGGCCATCGCGGGCACATAGGCGCCACCCGCCGTGCAGGAACCCATGACCACGGCGATTTGCGGAATACCCTTGGCGGACATGCGCGCTTCGTTGTAAAAACTGCGGCCGAAATGCAGACGGTCGGGAAACACCTGTGCCTGCATGGGCAGGAACGCGCCGCCGGAGTCAACCAGATAAATACAGGGCAGGTTGTTTTCTTCGGCGATGGTTTGCGCACGCACGTTTTTGGTGGCTGTTAGCGGGTAGTATGTACCGCCCTTGACAGTGGCGTCGTTGACGATAATCAGGCACTCCTGACCGGATACGCGGCCAATACCGGTAATCATGCTGGCGGCGGGGATGTAGTCGTCGTAGCACTCCCAGGCGGCGAACTGAGAAAATTCCAGAAACGGTGTACCGGGGTCCAGCAGGTATTTGAGCCGGTCGCGCGGTAGTAACTTGCCACGGGCGACATGACGCTGGCGAGATTTTTCGCCACCACCGAGCTTGATTTGCGCAATTTTTGCGGTCAGGTCATCAACCAGGGCCTGCATATGTGCGGCGTTATCGGCAAAGTCCGTGGTGCGGGTATTGATTTTGGTTTTAATCGCGGGCATGAAAGGGGTGCTCACTCAGGCTTTTGTTGTAAAATTTTCGGGAAGGTAGCGCGGTGAAAACCATCGTAGGCGGCGTTGTTGCGTTGCGCGCGTTTGATTTTTCGACCCAATGGCGAGCTCAGACACAGCGAGCTGCCGCCATCGACCTTCAGGGTGACACCGTTGATGTAGCTCGCACCTTCGCTTAACAGAAAACACACCGCCGAACTGACTTCGGATTCGGTGCCGACACGATTCAGCGGCACGGACTCCGGAAAAGTGGGGATGCATTCGAGCATTTCCGGGTCTTCGTAGGTGTCGAGGCCAGAAGAGGCGAGATAGCCAGGGGCGACAGCATTTAGTCGCACACCCGCGTAGGCCCATTCAACGGCGGCGGTTTGCGTGAGGTTTTCCATGCCGGCGCGGGCGGCGCCGGAGTGGGCCATCCGCGGCATGCCGCCAAAGTTGTCGGCGGTGATATTGACGATGGCGCCACCGTGTTCCTTCATGGATTTAAGAAACACCGCCTTGGCGACGATAAAGCCGCCCAGCAGGTTGGTGCGCACCACGGCCAGGAATCCGTTGGGGCTGATATTTTCGAGGTCGGCGGGGAACTGACCGCCGGCATTATTGACCAGGCCGTGAATGGGGCCGTGATCGGCGATAAAGCGATCGATCACTGCCTCGACGGCTTCGGCGTCACGAATATCGGCGCAGCCGTAATCGCACACCACGCCGGGATTATCGCTTTCGATTTCACCTTTGACGGTTCGTAGTTTTTCTTCGGTGCGGCCCATCATCAATATGGTCGCGCCCAGGGCGGCCAGCTCGTGCGCGATGCAACGCCCGAAACCGCTGCCGGAACCGGTCACCAGAATCGTTTTACCGGCAAAAAGACCGGGTTTTAGCACTGATTGGTAGCTCATGTTTGTCCTCGCCCTGAAGCTTGTGTCTGGGTTAGTGTTTGGCTGTTATCGCAGGTTAGTGAGATTCTCTGGTCGTCGGGTCGCGGCGATCAAGTTTAATTACGCCGTTTCATTAAACAGTTCACGACCGACCAGCATACGCCGTATCTCTGATGTGCCAGCGCCAATCTCGTAGAGCTTGGCGTCGCGCAGCAAGCGCCCGGTCGCATAATCGTTAATGTAGCCATTGCCGCCGAGGGCCTGGATGGCCTGTAGCGCCATCTGTGTGGCTTTTTCCGCCGTATACAGGATGACGGCCGCGGCATCCTTGCGGGAATCTTCGCCGCGATCACAGGCTGCCGCCACCGCATAGAGGTAGGCGCGAGAGGTGTTGAGGTCGACATACATGTCTGCCAGCTTGCCCTGCATGAGCTGAAATTCGCCGATGGACTGGCCAAACTGCTTACGGTCATGTAAGTAGGGAAGAACGATATCCATGCAGCTTTGCATGAGGCCAACTGGCCCACCGGATAGCACGGTGCGTTCGTAGTCGAGGCCGGACATCAGCACCCTGACACCCTCATTTTCCTTGCCGAGGATGTTCTCCGCGGGCACTTCACAATCCACAAACACCAGCTCGCCGGTGTTAGAGCCGCGCATGCCCAGTTTGTCCAATTTCTGCGCGCGGCTGAAGCCCGGATAATCTCTTTCAACAATAAAGGCGGTGATGCCTTTGGAGCCGGCATCGGGCTGCGTCCTGGCATAGATGACGTAGACGTTGGCGTCAGGCCCGTTGGTAATCCAGAATTTGTTGCCGTTGAGAAGGTAGCGATCACCCTTTCTGTCAGCCCGCAGCTTCATACTGACGACATCGGAGCCAGCGCCGGGTTCGCTCATCGCCAGTGCGCCAATATGCTCGCCCGAGCACAATTTCGGCAGGTAGCGGGCTTTTTGTTCCGGGTTGCCATTCTTGCGAATCTGGTTAACACAGAGATTGGAATGGGCGCCATAGGACAGCCCGACCGAGGCCGAGGCGCGGGAGATTTCTTCCATGGCCACGACATGGGCTAGATAACCCATATTCGTGCCGCCGTAGTCTTCTTCGACGGTGACACCGAGCAGGCCCATGTCGCCAAATTTCCGCCACAGGTCGGCGGGAAATTCGTTGTCGATATCAATTTGCTCGGCGCGTGTAGCAATTTCCTTCTGACTGAACTGATAAACGGCATCGCGCAGCATGTCGATGTCCTGTCCCAGATTGAAATTCATACTTTTGAACGTGCTGTGCATAACGGTTCTCGACGTTTTCAGTTAATGACGCAAGTGCCTGTTGGCTCGGATGGCGCGCCAACGAGAGGCGAGGGGCTGGAATATATAGGAGGCGCCGATAAACATCAATTTGGTCGGGGCAGGTGGCCGGTACCGCCGTCGTCGCCAGGGTCTTTGAGGGCTAAAGACGATTCCACGAGAGTTGCTAGCGCTGGTTATTTCAACCAGAATAGCAGCCCGGGTTAGTTAGGTCGAAACGACACTAAGCTGGTGCCACAGGACCGCTAACTCGCGTCGATCGTGCGATCGTCGCGAACAGTTGAATAAGCAATTAAAAGATTGCGTCGAGCGCAACGGTCGCCGCACGCAAAAGAATCGAATATCGACGCTAGCCACTGTCGATTGAAACTCAACACGCAATTACTTGATTATTTTCTGGATAGACGATGAAAAATCAAAGCTACAAGTGTGGCGCGGCCACGACCCCGCTGATTTATGACACCATCGGCAACCTGTTCGATATCACGGTAGCGCGATTCCCGGACAGTGAGGCGTTGATAATTCCACATCAGGGTATTCGCTGGACCTATCGTGAGTATCAGCAGCAGGTGAATCGATTGGCCACAGGCCTGTTGGCGCTGGGTATTGAGCCTGGCGACAGGGTTGGTATCTGGGCGCCAAACTGCTACGAGTGGTGCCTGACCCAGTTCGCCACCGCTAAAATCGGCGCGATACTGGTCTGTATCAACCCAGCTTATCGTCTGTACGAGCTGGAATATGCCCTCAACAAGGTGCAGTGCCGCGCGATTGTGACTGCCGAGGTGTTTAAGACCAGTCGCTATCTGGAAATGTTGCAGACATTGGCGCCAGAGCTGGCAGGGTGTGAGCCCGGCAAACTCAAATCTGCGAAGCTTCCTGCTCTGGAGACGGTGATCCGGCTCGGTGAAGGCAAGACCCCGGGGATGCACAATTTTGGCGATATCTGCCATCTCGGTGGCGCCGATGAACTCGCCCGCATGACGGAACTTGCCGGCCTGTTATCACCAGATGATGCCATCAATATACAGTTTACCAGTGGCACCACCGGTAACCCGAAAGGCGCTACCCTGAGCCATTGCAACGTGCTTAATAATGGTCAGGTCAACGGTGACGTAATGCAACTGACTGAGCGGGACAAGGTGTGCATTCCGGTGCCCCTGTACCATTGTTTCGGCATGGTCATTGGTAACCTCGGGTGCGTGACCCATGGTTCAGCTGCGGTTTTTCCCGGCGAAGCTTTTGAGCCGCTGGCGACGTTACAGGTGGTTGCAGAGGAGCACTGCACGGTGCTCCACGGTGTGCCGACCATGTTTATTGCGGAACTTGAGCATCCGCAGTTTGGACAGTTCGACTTCAGCCATCTGCGTACAGGCATCATGGCAGGCGCACCGTGTCCGGTGGAGGTTATGAAAAAAGTGATAGACAAGATGCACATGGAGCAGATTCTTATCGCCTATGGGCAGACCGAATTGAGTCCGGTTAGTCATATCACAGAACCCCATGACCCGCTGGAAAAAAGGGTTGGTACGGTGGGCAAGCCCTGCCCCCACCTGGAAACCAAGATTGTCGATGAGACCAACCGCGTGGTGGCGATTGGCGACAAAGGCGAGATTTGCACCCGCGGTTACGCGGTGATGCGTGGCTACTGGGACGATGAGGAAAAAACCCGCGAAACCATTGACCAGGGGGGCTGGCTACATTCGGGCGATATTGGAGTGATGGACGATGATGGCTACGTGCAGGTGACCGGTCGCATCAAGGATATGATCATTCGGGGTGGTGAGAACGTCTACCCCCGTGAAGTCGAGGAGTTCCTCTACACCCACCCGAGTATCCAGGAGGTACAGGTTGTTGGGGTTCCCGACGAACGCCTTGGTGAGCAGGTCTGTGCCTGGATTAAATGCCATGAAGGGCAAACCTTAAACGAAGACGATGTTCGTGAATTCTGCAGGGACAAAATAACCCACTTTAAAGTGCCCCGGTATATTCGTTTTGTGGAAGACTATCCGATGACAGTTACGGGCAAAATCATGAAGTTCAAAATGCGTGATGCGATGGTGGAAGAGCTGGGTTTAAAGGTTTAGATAAGCAACAGCCTCGGAGACAGGGCGGAAAAATATCTGAGCACTGAGTAACGGGCATTAAACTGAATAACAGGCATTAAATAGGCGATATTAATTAAGAGATATTAGCTGTCTGAGCAATCGGACCAAATCAGAGAGGAGAAAACTGTGGATTTAGCTGGCAAAGTAGCTGTTGTAACCGGTGGAGCATCTGGCCTGGGCAAGGCGACGACTGAACTATTGGCTGCGCGGGGGGCGAAAGTTGCTATTTTTGACCTTAACGAGCAGGCCGGTGGAGCGGTTGTTAAGGCGCTGGGTGCAGACAATGCCGCGTTCTGGGCGGTAGATGTCGCATCTGCGTCGTCAGTTGAAAAGGCGGTCGCGGCGGTAGCGGATAAATTTGGTACGGTGGATGTGCTGGTCAACTGTGCGGGTATTGGCCCGGCCCAGAAAATTATCGATCGAGAAGGTGATCCGATGCCGCTGGAGGACTTCTCTAAAATTATTGGCATCAATCTCACCGGAAGTTTCAACGTGGCGCGCTGTTGTGCCGCGGTGATGGCGAAAAATGAGCTGGTCAAGGGTGAGCGCGGTGTGATTATTCACACCGCGTCAGTGGCTGCTTACGAGGGGCAGATCGGTCAATGCGCATATTCCGCTAGCAAAGGCGGGGTGGTCGGGATGACCTTGCCGATGGCGCGGGATCTGGCTAAGTCGGCGATTCGGGTAAACACCGTCGCGCCGGGGATTATGGGTACGCCGTTACTGCGATCCATGCCCGATAATGTGCAGCAGTCGCTGGCGGCTAGCGTGCCTAACCCCAGTCGTCTCGGCGAGCCGAGCGAATACGCTGGTCTGGTTGCGCACATTGTCGAAAATAGCTACATCAATGGCGAAACGATCCGTATCGATGGCGGGATCAGGATGCAACCCCGCTGATCAGCGGCGTGGCGAGTTCGGGCAATTGGCTGCGTATATAGTGCAATTGCCCGGCAAGGCTCGCTTGCTGTTCGGTTCCGAGGGCCGTGAATAAAGCCTGATCTTCGACATTTAGTAATAATTCGTAGAGGATGCCGTTTTCCGTCTCACTGTCGTCCAGCAGCGAGGCCTGTATCAACAGTTGCCAAGGGTCGGCAAACGCGGTGGTTTTGACCAGTTTTTGCAGAGTTAATTCATGTTGCTGGTCTTGTAAAAACTGTGAGTCCTCAGGGTGCTGGTCGGTGGCGCGCAGTGCTGCGCAAAGGGTGAGTCCGGTGCCTTTGCGTGGCGCACTGGCTCTGACCATGTCCGATATGGCGGTATAGCAGCTGACCGCACGCAACAGAGCGTTGTCCTTGTCGCCTTCGCAATAAAAACGTAAATGCATGCAGTTCTGTGATCCCGGTAAACGTGTCGCTGCGAATAGCTTGATTGTGCAATCGGCAACAGCCTCAAAATCCCTTAATAAGTGTCTGAAGTTTTCCTGGGTTAGCTGCGCCTGCAAACGCTGAATATTTTCACAACAAATCGTTAGCGTTAGCGACGTACGATCTTCGTCATCACTCTCATCGCGTGTCTGGGGCTTGACCAGCAGGGGTTTAATATTAGCTTCAAGCTGGGCAATTTCATCGTCCAATATTGGCGCAGACTGCGTGGGCAAACCGGCGATGATGTTGCTTAGACGCCGGGAAATATTGCCGCCGACCATGCCCAGGGCGATACACAGCAGCGCGCTCAACAGCAACCATGTAAATAGTAGCGACCAGAACAGGGTAGCAACGTCCTCTTCTATATGTGCCACATCCAGAGTTAGCTCGGCATGCCCTGCCGCCTTGTTTTCGAGGGCGATTGAGTGCTGGTAATTGTTGTGCTTGTCGGTCTGTGGTTGCGCACTGGAGCTTTGTGCCTGCAGTTGGTTTTCGACATCAAATATCGCTGCGCGCAGTACGTAGTCAGTATTACGCACCATATTGTTGACTACTACCTGCAGACTAATGGTGTCCTGATGCAACAGCGGCTGCCAGGCTTGTTCGGCTAGTTGCGTGACGAGAATGTGGCCAAGCCTCTCGCTCTGCTGATGACCGAGTCGGTCGAGGTAAAACCACATGGCGGGCAGCAGCAAGAGGCCCGCGATAAGGCAAAAGCCGATTATCGGGGCCAACAGTTTTTGCTGGATACCGAAGGTGGAATATTTATCTCTAAGGGAATTAGTCACGTTTCTATCTTAGCAATCGCTCCACTATAATGGCCAGTCATTGCGTCGGGGTATTTGCTTTCGTGAAAGAAATTTTACTGATAAACGTGTCGGGCGAAGATAAGCCTGGTGTTACGACGGCCGTTACCGCCGTGCTGGCGCAATATGATGTCAACATCCTTGATATTGGTCAGTCGGTGATTCACGATAATCTGAGTTTAGGCATCCTCGCTGAAGTCCCGGAACGCAATGAAGCCGCGCCGGTTCTAAAGGATGTCCTGTTACGCCTCCAGCAACTCGACATGCAGGTGAGGTTTCAGCTGGTGACCGAAGACAGTTATGCGCAATGGGTGTCTCACCAGGGAAAGCCGCAACATATTGTGACCTTGTTAGCGCGTTTGATTACGGCAGAACACATTGCCAGGATAACGGAAGTCACTGCCGATCAGGGCCTCAATATCGATCGTATAGTCCGTTTGTCCGGGCGGATTCCCCTTGATCATCTCAGCAACAACAGCAAGGCCTGTGTTGAGTTTTCTGTTCGCGGAGAAGGGCAGGACATCACTGATTATCGAAAATCGTTGCTCGAGTTATCGGCACAAATGAACGTGGATATCGCCTATCAGGAAGACAGTGTCTACCGTCGCCATCGTCGCCTGGTGGTGTTTGACATGGACTCGACGCTTATCGATGCGGAAGTGATTGATGAGCTGGCCCGGGAAGCCGGCGTGGGTGATGAGGTCGCGGCTATTACCGCTCGGGCCATGGCGGGAGAGCTCGATTTCAAGGACAGTTTTCGACAACGGGTGGCCATGCTAAAAGGGCTCGATGCGCATGTCCTCGACGCTGTCGCGGAACGGCTGCAGCTCACCGAGGGTGCCGAGAATTTAATGATCACCCTGAAGTCGCTGGGCTATAAAACCGCTATTTTATCCGGCGGCTTTACATTTTTTGGTGAACGTATTCGCGATCGCCTGGGGATCGATCACATGTATGCAAACACACTGGAAATTGCCGATGGAGTGGTAACTGGCAATGTCAGCGGTGAAATCGTCGATGGTCAACGTAAAGCAGAGTTGCTCGTTGCGCTGGCGGCGCGAGAAAACGTCACACTGGAACAAACCGTCGCGGTGGGTGATGGCGCCAATGACCTGCCGATGTTGAGTATTGCGGGTTTGGGGATCGCCTACCGGGCCAAACCGTTGGTCAGGGCCAGCGCCAAGCAGGCTATTTCCAATATAGGGCTTGACGGCATTCTCTATCTGATGGGTATTCGCGATCGCGACACGGCCTGACCAGCTATCTTTTCCCCAGGCGAACTGTCTTTTTAGGTCAGGCAAGTTATCTTCTACGATTAACTCTCTTCTACAAAGTCGTAATTCATTTCAGCCGCCGGCGGCTGAATGTAGTGGCCCTGGATATAATCGACCTTGTGCTGCCAAAGCGTAGGGATGATGGTTGGATTTTCGACAAAGGGCACGATTACCTGTGGAGACAGCTCCTGAAGCGAGCTTAGCAAGTGGCTCATCATAGCTTTTTCTGTATCGCCTTTGCGTGCTGCTTCGACGATTACCCTATCGATTTTGACAAAATTGACGGCTAATTTGTCCAGTACCAGCAGGGGGTTAATCGCCAGTCCGAAGTGGGTGAGTGCTGTACGGCCCTGCAGTTGCGCAAGCTGTTGAATCAATCTTGCCGATTGATCAATGTAACGCCCAACATCTATTTCGCGAAGCTGGAATACAAGGTGTGTGGGAGAAACATTAGACGCCTGCAGCGCAACCTTGAGCCAGGCGGCGAAACC
>JBFIEE010000044.1:0-28800 GCA_041603535.1 Porticoccaceae bacterium | reverse complement strand
TTTGGTGCCGGAAAGAGGATTTGAACCTCCGACCAACGCATTACGAATGCGCTGCTCTACCGAGCTGAGCTATTCCGGCAATGAAAGATGGTTTTGTGGGCGCTTAGGGGCTGTCTGTCACGACGGGCAGGCTCTTGCGCTCCACAGCGATCAGGGAATCGACGATCTTCATCATGCCAGCGTGGCCACCGCCCATGGCTGCGGTGACGCGATACTTGCCGTTAACGATTAGTTCCGGTGTGCCCTGAATCTGATAGCTGCGCTGTCGAGCCTCGGCCTGCTTGACGGCGCTGTTGACGCCGAAGGAGTTGAAGGCTTTGGTAAATTTCTCCCGATCAATACCCTGGTCAACAAAAAGATCTGCAATGGCCTTGTCGTTGGCGAGCTTGTTTTTCCTTATATTCATGGCCTCGAAAATAACCGGGTGCATCTTGTCGAGGACATCGAGCACTTTCGCGGTGTAGTAGGCGCGGGCGTGCAGCTCCATGGTCGGATGCCATATCGCGGGGCTGCTCACAAACGCCACGTCTTCAGGCAAAGTTTTCCGCCATGCCGTAAGTATTGGTTCGAAGTCGTAGCAGTGGCTGCAACCGTACCAAAATACCTCAGTCACCTCGACGCGTTTTGGGTCGCTGGTGCGCACGGGCTTATCGAGTACCTGATAGTGGGTGCCCGCCACGTATTGCGGTGAGGTTTCAGCGTCGCTTGCCGCATGGAGAGCCGCCGCAAGTGACAGCATGATGGTGAGGAGTAGTTTGGTCAGTGGCTTATGCATGGCATCTTCCTGTTGTCTTGGTCCGCGCTACGGGGTGGCCGCATTGGGCGTTTCTGCGCGTAGCTATAGGCCACGGTCATTATTCAGGTTCCCTGTTAATCTGCAAGCCGAGGTAACCTGGCTCAGAGCAGCGGGAGTTAAACTGTATGCGTCGATAAAAGTGATGCGACGATAATAAAGGCGGCGAGCCGCCTTTGTTGCCCGCTATTATTGCCTACTCCCGTTTGTGAGAAGCACCGTCCGGGAAATCCGTCCTAGCGAAGACCTGAAATATAGTTGGATACGGCGTCTATTTCCTGGTCATTCATACGAGCAGCGACACCGCGCATTATCTTCGATTCGTCATTGAGTCGTGCTGTGGGGGCTGCGGCATCATGTGCGCCGGTACGGAAGGCTCTCAATTGCTTGGCAATGTACTGGGCGTGTTGTCCGCCGAGAGCGGGGTAGCCTGCGGGGGTATTGCCGCTACCGGTCGGTGAGTGGCAACCGGTGCACGCCGGAACGGCAGTTTCCAGATTGCCAGCGCGAAAGATCTGCTCGCCGAGAACGAGTTGCTGGTCATTTTCCTGGGCACCGGATAGCTGCCTCGATTGACCATTGTAATAAGCGGCGATGTCGGCTATATCGTCTTTGCTGAGAGTATTCAGCATGCCTGTCATCTCAGGGACACTGCGGCTGCCTGACTGGATGTCGAGCATTTGTTTGGTGAGGTACTTTTCGCCCAGGCCCGCGAGCTTCGGAAACGCTCCTGTCGGGCTGTTGCCGTCCTGCCCGTGGCAGGCTGCGCAAACAGCGGTGTTGGTCTTGCCTGCCGCCGCGTCGCCACTGGCGAGGGCAAAGGGAGACAACAGTACGGCGGCGAGCGCCACAATGGCTTGGAAAGTCATTTTCATGATCGGACTCGTTTTTGGATTGCTGGTTTTTGAATACTGTGCCACAAATAAAAGCCGACGCAGCGGTCGACCGTAAATATCGGGGTCATTATATACCAATCCAGCGCTCAAACTTAAGGGTTATACTCGCGCCCCATGAAAGAATCGATAGCTTTTACCAATGCCCATTTTCTGCAGAGTGCGCCGAGCCTGCAGCAATGTCCGCCGGATACCGGTATTGAAGTTGCATTTGCCGGTCGTTCTAATGCGGGCAAATCCAGTGCCATCAACGTATTGACTCGACAGGGGAAGTTGGCGCGCACTAGCAAGACGCCTGGTCGCACCCAGCTGATTAATTTCTTTTCGCTGACCGAACATCATCGTTTGGTGGATTTGCCTGGTTATGGCTATGCCAAAGTTCCCAAAGCGACGAAAGAACGTTGGGATCGAAACATGGCGGATTATCTCCAACAGCGGCAGTCGCTCAAGGGCCTGATTTTGTTAATGGATATTCGCCACCCTCTTCAGGAGTTTGACTGGCAGATGGTCTGGTGGGCAACCCAGAGCGCGATGCCGGTACACCTGCTGTTAACCAAGGCCGATAAACTGAGTCGCGGTCAGGCTTCGGGTGCGCTACTACAGGTGCGGCGCTACCTGGCGGAAGAGCAGGTCCACGAGCTGGTCACTGCGCAACTATTTTCTTCACTAAAGCGTAGCGGCATTGAGGACTTGGAGCGGGTATTGCTGCGCTGGTTTGTCTAAAGCGTGCGGTGTGCCGAGCCTTTTAATACGCAAAAAAAACCGGCGCACAAGGCGCCGGAAGGTTGTTTGGCCGGGTAGATACCTAGAGGGGGAGGGATTGCCCCGGCCGTGCTCGAAGCAAAGAGGGTGTTTGCTTGCAAAGGTATGACCGGGGGCTTGGCGTAAAGTTCATCGCGGGTGAAAACTTTTTGAAATTATTTTTCCTGCCGCGAATGCGCCACCTGTCGGTGTGCTGATGCATCGAGATCGCGCGGGCGTACCCTGGGCTAAACGGAACCATGATTTGGTGCAGTTAAAACCCAGTAACGCGCTGACTTAGAAGGATTTTTGTTGGGTGTGGTGATCGCTGAAAAAGCTCCAGTTCAACAAGGTGCCAGCTGAATGAGAGCCCGTTGCGAGAAGATTATGGGGCGATGAACACAGACAAAAAAAACCCTGGTCAGTAGGCCAGGGTTTGCGTCGCTGATGTTTGGGGAAACACGCTAGCGCTTAAGTCAGGGGGAAATAAAGTAACAATCGTTGATAGAATCATTGATTGCACAGTGTTAGACAGGGATTATCCGCAAAGTTCCCGGGTCGCTGAATAAATTTACCAATCGCCAAGTTATTCTGCCGCCTATTGTCCGCCACTTGGGTTTACGTTCCCCCGGTGGATGGCTTGTATGCTCTTGGCTATAGATGGGCAGGTGTTTAATGGGCCTGATCCCAGTTGTCGCCGACACCGACATCAACGGTCAGCGGCACGTCCAGTGTCGCGGCGGCTTCCATATGGTCTTGCAGACCGACCTGGACGATGGCGAGTTCTTCGTCCGGCGCTTCTAGTACCAGTTCGTCATGTACCTGCATAATTATTCGCGCTTTGAGGCTCGCGTCTGTCAGCCAGTTATCGACGCAGATCATGGCTTTTTTGATGATATCCGCCGCTGTGCCCTGCATCGGGGCGTTGATAGCCGCGCGCTCAGCCGCCTGCCTCTGCATGCCATTGCGGGCGTTGATCAGGGGCAGGTATAAACGCCGGCCAAACAGTGTTTCAACGTAACCCCGCTCTGCCGCGTCGGCTTTAACAGACGCCATGTAGTTCTGCACACCTGGATAGCGGCGAAAGTAGAGGTCAATGTACTCCTGTGCCTGGTTACGTCCGATATTGAGCTGGCGGCCCAGCCCGAAAGCGGACATGCCGTAAATCAAACCAAAGTTGATGGCTTTCGCGTTGCGACGTTGCTCGGGTGTAACGGCTTCCAGGGCAACGTCAAAAACTTCTGCGGCAGTCGCCTGGTGTACATCAAGGCCTTTAGAGAAGGCGTTGAGCAGACCTTTATCGCCAGACAGGTGAGCCATAATACGCAGCTCGATTTGCGAATAATCCGCCGCCACCAGTTTGTGGCCTTGCGGGGCAATAAAAGCTTGCCGAATTCGCCGCCCCTCCTCTGTTCGGATGGGAATGTTTTGCAGGTTTGGGTCTGACGATGAAAGCCTCCCGGTTGCGGTCACCGCTTGATGATAGGAGGTGTGGATACGCCCAGTGTCGCGGTCGATCATCACGGGTAATTTGTCGGTATAAGTGGATTTCAGTTTGCTGAGGCTACGGTGCTCCAGCAGTAGCTTCGGCAGTGGATAGTCGAGTGCCAGTTCCTGCAAGACCTCCTCGGCGGTTGAGGGTGCGCCGGTGGGGGTTTTTTTGATCACTGGCAGTGCCTGCTCTTCAAATAGAATGACGCCGAGCTGTTTCGGCGAGCCGAGATTAAAGACCTTTCCAGCGATTTCATGGGCCTGAATTTCCAGCTCCTCTATGCGTTTGCCCAGCTCGGCGCTCTGCAGGCCCAGCAGCGTGGCATCCACCAGTGCGCCGGTGCGCTCAATACGCGAAAGCACCGGCACCAGCGGTAGCTCAATGTCTGTGAATACTGAAGCGAGGCCTGGTGCCGCTGCAACTTGTGGCCACAGGGTTTGATGCAGGCGCAACGTAATGTCGGCATCTTCCGCCGCGTAGGGCGCTGCTTGCTCAACAGCAATCTGGTTGAAGGTCAGCTGCCCTGCCCCTTTGCCAGCAATGTCGGTGAAATGGATGGTCTTCTCACCGAGGTAGGTGAGCGCCAGCGTATCCATGTCATGTCGTGAACCCGTGGCGTTGAGGACATAGGATTCCAGCATGGTGTCAAAGGCAATGCCGCGCAGTTCAATACCATGGCGCGCCAGCACGCTCATATCATATTTGAGATTCTGACCGAGTTTGGCTTTGTGTGGATCTTCCAGCAGAGGCTTTAGACGCTCCAGGACCAGCGCGCGCGACAGTTGCTCAGGTGCGCCTGGGTAATCATGCCCAAACGGCACGTAGGCTGCCTCGAACGGCGTGATGGCGAAGGACACGCCGACCAGCTGGGCCTGCATATAATCGAGGCTGGTGGTCTCGGTATCAAAGGCGAAAATGTCGGCGTCGCCAAGGCGTCTGAGCCAGATGTCGAGATCGGTTTCAGTTAATACCGCGTGGTAATGTTTGGTGGGCTGTGCGCTGTTATCGCCGCTGGCGGCGCTTTCGACGTTAGCCGGGTGAGACTTGGTAAGGCCTGCATTCTTAATAAGCTCCTCTGACCAGCCTTTAAATTCGAGAGATTGAAAGTAGCTTAATAAGGCTTCGTAGTCTGGTTCTGCGTTGCGTAGCTGGTGCGCAGAAATATCGAGCGCAACGTCCAGTTTGATAGTGGCAAGCTGGCGCGACAGGTAAGCCTGATCCCGGTGCCCGGCCAACTTTTCCGGCATTGTTTTAGCACCGCGAAACGTCAGCTCGCGGACTTGTTCAAGGTTGTCATAAACGGTGTCCATATCGCCGAGACCGCGGAGAATCGCGACGGCGGTTTTTTCACCTATGCCAGGCACACCGGGTATGTTGTCTGACTTGTCACCCACCAGCGCCAGGTAGTCAATAATGAGTTCCGGGGGCACGCCAAACTTGTCCTCCACCCCTGCCCTGTCGAGAACCGTGTTGGTCATGGTATTGACCAGGGTGATGTGACCATTGACCAGCTGTGCCATGTCTTTGTCGCCGGTTGAAATGATGGCGGGTAACTGTCGTTGTCCAGCTTGCAGCGCCAGTGTGCCGATGACGTCGTCCGCTTCGACACCCTCAACAATAAGCAGGGGCAGGCCCATCGCTTTAACGATGCCGTGAATGGGCTCGATCTGCTCGCGTAATTCGTTGGGCATGGGTGGGCGATGCGCTTTGTATTGCTCGAACAGGGCGTCGCGAAAGGTTTTGCCCTTGGCGTCAAATACCACTGCGATGGGGCTGTCCGGGTAGTCCTTTTGTAACTTCCTGAGCATTGAGATGACACCTTTAACCGCGCCGGTGGCCTGGCCCCGTGAGTTGGTTAATGGTGGCAGCGCATGAAAAGCGCGATAGAGGTAGGATGATCCGTCGACTAAAACGATAGGGGGATGTGGGGGATTCATGACGCCTGACCTGGAAAGAAGTCGCAAGGATACACCAACTTATACGTGTGTTTTAATCGCCACCGGTAGGCCCTTTTTGTTTAGCCTGTTTTAATTCAGGTGCGGATCGGTGGCGACCTATGGCGGTTTATACGGTAATAGATGGCGCTCAGTTGCAGGCGCTCCTGAGTAGCCTTAACCTGGGCCGGTTGCGAGCGTTCACCGGTGTCGCTGACGGCGTCGAGAACACCACGTATTTCGTTACGACAGAGCCTGCCCGGACGAATTCTACCCTGTCGGACTCGCGGGAGTGGGTGCTGACCATTCTGGAAACCGACAACAGCTCGCAATCGGCGTTCTGCGCCGCGCTGATGGCGTATTTGCGCCGCGCCGGGTTGCCGGTGCCATTGCTGGCTGGCGATCGCAATCGCAATACGATCCATCACATTGTCGGCAAAAGCGCGATGCTGGCGAGTCGGGCCCCCGGCGCGCACCCGGATGATATAAGCGCAGACCATTGTGCGGCCATTGGGCAGTTCCTGGGGCAAATGCATCTGGCGACCGTCGCTTATCCGTATCAACGAGTCAATCCATTTGGTCTGAACTGGGCCTCGACCGCAATTGCCGCTTTGCCCCGCGAGGAGGAAAGTAGCCGTTGCCTGATCAATGAACAGCTGCTGCGTTGGCGTAAGCTGGATAAGCGCGCCAATGACCTGCCCGTTGGGGTAATCCACGGCGATCTGTTTTGTGATAATGCGCTGTTTGTCGATGGCAAGCTCAGTGCCGTCATAGACTTTCAAAGTGCCTGTACCGACTGGTTGCTGCTGGACGTCGCCATCGCCATCAACGATTGGTCGAGCACGGAGGATGGTCAATTGGACACCAAGCTTGCCAGTGCTCTGCTTGATGGGTATCAGACGCAGCGGGTGTTTACCGCCTCGGAACGTGATGTCTGGCAAGATGTTCTGTGTATCGCGGCGACGCGGTTCTGGTTGTCCCGTCTTTTAAGCCGGCGCCAGGGTCCGGCAGGGGGCGGCATTGAGCTGACCGGCAGGCTGGGTAAGGATCCTGAGCAATATGCGCGCATCTTGCGGCACCGCATGAACGACGTCGTTGCCCTGCCCCGCTCACTTTTTGATCCTCAGGGGCCGTTGATGTGACGCCTTTGACGGGCTCTGTAAAGCAGGCGATAGGCGGTGGGAATCACCAGCATCGACAGCAGTGGCGCGGTAATCATGCCGCCCACCATGGGTGCCGCGATACGGCTCATAATTTCCGAACCGGTGCCTTCGCCCAGTAGTATTGGCAGCAGTCCCGCAAGAATTACCGCCACGGTCATGGCCTTGGGTCGCACCCGCAGCAATGCGCCTTCGCGGATCGCGTCGTCCAGGTTAGCGGGGTTCAGAGAAGTCATGTCGCTATGCCGGGCATCCAGAGCCTGGCGTAAATACAGCAACATAACGACGCCAAATTCTGCGGCGACGCCAGCCAGCGCGATTAGCCCAATACCGGTGGCTACGGACAAATTAAAGTTCATTAAATACAGTAACCAGATGCCTCCTGATAGTGCGAGCGGCAACGTCGCCATGAGGAGCAGCGCTTCATCGAAACGGCGAAAGGTGATGTAGAGCAACAGGAAAATAATCAGTAACGTGACTGGAACCATCAGGCGCAAACGTGCGTTGGCTCGCTCCATAAATTCAAATTGCCCGGAGTAAGTCACGCTGACCCCAACCGGCAACGACGTGTTGTCGTTGACGCTGGCGCGTAGTGCGTCGACGACGGTTGCGACGTCACTGCCGCGGACATCTACATAGACCCAGCCGGATAGGCGGGCATTTTCGCTCTTGATCATGGCGGGTCCGTGATTGAGTTTAATGTCGGCGATATCGCCGAGCGTAATTTGCTCTCCGTTAGCGGTCAGCACGGGCAAGCGACGGAGCTTGCCAACGGAGTCACGCAGCTCTCTCGGGTAGCGCACATTGATCGGATAGCGGGCCAGCCCATCGACCACTTCACCGATATTTTCGCCGCCGATAGCGCTGGCGACGATCCGCAGTATGTCATCCATATTTAATCCGTAACGCGCTGCTTGCGGGCGCCTGGGGACAACGTCGATATAGCGACCACCCGCCAGCCGTTCGGCAAACGCAGACGTCACGCCCGGCACTGTTCGTGCGATTTGCTCAATCTGCTGAGCGGCCTTGTCGATGGATGCCAGGTCGCTGCCCGACACCTTGATACCGATAGGACTCTTGACGCCGGTGGCGAGCATGTCGATGCGATTGCGAATCGGCGGCACCCACACGTTGGTGAGGCCCGGGACAGTGACGATGCGATCCAGTTCGTCGATTAGTTGATCGGGTGTTAGCCCAGGACGCCACTGGTCACGGGGTTTGAACTGGATGGTCGTTTCGAACATTTCCAGCGGCGCCGGGTCGGTGGCTGTCTCGGCCCGGCCAGCCTTGCCAAACACGGTAGCGACCTCGGGGACTGTTTTAATGAGCCGGTCGGTTTGTTGCACCAGTTCGGCGACATTGGCCACAGAAAATCCGGGTAAAGCGGAGGGCATATACAGCACGTCGCCTTCGTCCAGCGTTGGCATAAATTCGCCGCCCAGACGCGATAGTGGCCACAGTGTGCTGACAAAAATCAAGGCGGCGAGTACCAGGGTCAGGCGGGGGTGGCGCAGGCTCCAGTCCAGCGCCGGGCGATAGCCGCGAACCAGGAGCCGATTTAGCGGATTAGCGCTTTCCTGGGGTATTCGTCCGCGAATCCAGTAGCCCATGGCGACTGGCACTACGGTCACGGCCAGCCCGGCAGCAGCGGCCATGGCAAAAGTTTTGGTAAAAGCGAGGGGTCCAAACAGTCGGCCCTCCTGCGCTTCCAGCGTGAAAACCGGCACGAACGAGAACGTGATAATTAACAAACTAAAAAACAGGGCCGGTCCAACCTCTGTGGCTGCATTGGTGATGGTTTCCCAGTGGTTTGAGCCAGTGAGCTGTTGGCCTGGATGCGCCGTATGCCAGCGTTCAATATGTTTGTGGGTGTTTTCGATCATAACGACTGCCGCATCGACCATGGTGCCGATGGCGATGGCAATGCCCCCCAGAGACATAATGTTGGCATTAATACCGAGGTGGCGCATGGTCCCGAAGGCGATCAAAATGCCCAGTGGTAAGGACAGGATGGCGACCATCGACGAACGCAAATGGCCGAGAAAAATAATGCACACCAGCGCGACAATCACCAGTTCCTCAAACAGTTTTTCGGACAGGTTGCTAATCGCTCGATCGATTAATTGCGAACGATCATAGGTGGTAACAATCTCTACTCCTGGCGGCAGGCTGTGTTTTAGTACAGCCAGTTTTTTTTCGATCGCGGCGATAGCCTTGCGCGCATTTTTGCCGCTGCGCAGAATTACTACGCCGCCGGTCACTTCGCCCTCGCCGTCAAGTTCGGCAATACCACGGCGCATTTCAGGCCCAATTTTCAGATCGGCGACGTCACCAAGCGTAATGGGTGTGCCTGCGCGTAGCGCGAGAGGAATGGCGCGGAAATCTGCGGCTGTTGCAAGGTATCCGTTTGCGCGCACCATGAACTCGGTTTCCGCCAGATCCACAACGGCACCGCCGGCCTCGCGGTTGGCCTGTTCGATAGCGGTAATCACCTGAGCAAGCGTAATGCCGTGGTGGGCGAGTTTATACGGGTCGACCACCACCTGATATTGTTTGACCATGCCTCCAAGGCTGGCGATTTCAGCGACGTCGGGTACAGTCTTTAGTTCGTACTTTAGAAACCAGTCTTGCAGTGCCCTCAGCTCGGCGAGGTCGTGGCCACCGCTTCTGTCGACCAACGCGTATTCGTAGATCCAGCCGACCCCGGTTGCGTCCGGCCCCAGTTGGGGTTTTGCTGTTGCCGGTAGCTGTGACTGTATCTGACTGAGGTACTCGAGAACCCGGGAACGTGCCCAGTACAAATCTGTCGCATCGTCAAACAGCACGTACACAAAGGAGTCGCCATAAAGCGAAAACCCGCGCACCGTCCTGGCGCCGGGCACGGAAAGCATGGTGGTGGTGAGTGGATAGGTCACCTGATTTTCGACAATTTGCGGCGCCTGGCCGGGGTAGCTGGTGCGGATGATGACCTGTACATCCGACAGGTCTGGCAGTGCGTCAACGGCGGTGGTGCGCAGTGCCCAGATACCCCATGCCGCGAAGATCACTGTGGCCAGTAGCACCAGTGGACGCTGATCGATGGACCAACGAATCAGGCGTGCGATCACGGCTGTTCTCCGCCGTGCTCGAGCATTTGCCCCGCGGAGGGAGTTGGCCTGTTGGTGGAGGTATTATCGTCGTTGTCGCGGGTGAGATGGTTGTCATCGGCGCTTTCGTCGCTTCCGTTACCAGAAGACACTGTTTTATCGTGAACCTCTGCGGAGGGTGTCTCGCTCGGGCTTGCGCCATCCATATTGGTGAGCACCCCGGTCAGATTAGCCTCTGAATCGATTAAAAACTGTCCCGAAACCACTATTTTTTGGCCTTCCTCGAGGCCTTTCACAATGGCGATTTGGTCCTCGTACTCACCACCGATAGTGACGGCAACGGGGCGGAAATATCCGTTTTCCGCGACGATGACCCGGTTAGCGCCAGCTCCGCGAATAACCGCCATGGAGGGCACCAGTAACTGGGCGGATTGCGTGCGGCGGCGAATGCGTAGCTCTGCGTACTGCCCCGGACGCAGGCGACCCAGGGGGTTGGCCAGCAGCGCCCGTACGGTGGCTGTGCGACTCTGCGTATCGAGGCTTGGCAAGATGTCGACCACTTCCGCCGTCATGGTTTCGCCAGGAAATGCGATCATGCTGACTTCGATTGGTGCGCCTGTTTCGATCTCGTCGATCTCGGATTCAGGCACGGCACTGTCCAGCCAGACACTGGTCAGGCTGTTGATTCGCGCCAGTGTCATCCCGTTCGCTACTGACATGCCGGGGCGCACATTCAGCGTTTCCAGTACACCGGCAAACGGCGCTGTAACGGTAAACAAAGGTTTTACCACGGCAGTGTTCTCAACGGCCTCAACCAAAGACTTTGGCATCCCTAGTAGCTTCAGGCGCTCCCTGGCGGCGGCGGCTAAGCCATTCTCGCCGGCCGCGAGAATGGCGAGGAATTCCTTTTGCGCCCCTGTCCAGGTCGGCACCAAAATATCCACCAATGGTGTGCCGGCGGCAACGACATCGCCGGGCGCGAGTTGGTATACCTGCTCCACAAAGCCATCGGTGCGGGCCTGCACGATGGCAGACTCCCTTTCGTTGAACGCCAGTCTTGCGATTGCGAGGATCGCGGGCTGTGCATGGCCGAATGCCGCCGACGCGGTGCGAACACCAAGATTTTGCACCATGCGCGGATCGATGCGCACCCCCAAAGAGCCATCACCGTGCACCGGTTCGGCATATCTCGGTACCAGCTCCATATCCATAAAAGGTGATTTCCCGGGTTTGTCGAAGTGCTGCTGGGGCACCATCGGGTCGTACCAATAGAGTACTTCGTTGCTGGCCGCTTTGGGTGCATCGGCGTTTTTGGAGCTTGAGGGTGATGTGTGCTCTGGCGTGGCACGGGTGCCTAGCCAGTAAGCCGCCACAGCAACCAGGGTGATGACAATAGTCGATGATGTGATAAAACTACCGGTTGTTTTTCCTGGCGGGATGTTCACTGCTGTAGGGCTCCGTACGCATAAATCAGTTTCGCAGCGAGTACCGCGCGTTGATGTTGTAAGTCGAGTTCTCGCAGTCGCACGTTAATGAGATAGCGGCGTGCATTGAGTGTTGTGGTGAGTTCCTGTTGACCTGCTCGATAGCCCGCCATAGCCAGCGACAGGCTTTGCTCCGCAAGCGGTAGCCAGGTGCTGGTGATCCGGTTCAGTTGCCGGACGAGAGACCGATAGATCGCCAGATCTGAGGCGAGAACGGCAGCGTGTTCCCTGAGCATGGCCTCGCGCTCGTGCTGTAGCGCACTCAGGCGGAATCGTTCAGCTGCGATGCGGGGGTTCTGTCGAGTAGCGGGAAATACCGGCAGATCGAAGCGCAGCTCCAGGGAGACCATGTCGTCGAAGGGCGCTTCCCGGTGCTGATAATCAACGCCAATGGACCAATCTGCTTGCCGGTCGGCTTCAGCGGTTTGGAGGCGAGCTTCCGCCAGGCCGGTCAATGGATCGTAGAGCGCTAACGTCGGATGACGGTGTAAGTGCTCATGTAGTTGCGATGGGTCGATGGCCAGATTCGGAGCGGTGCCGCCAAGTAACATGGGGGTATCGTCACCGATCAGACTGTGCAGGCGCGCGCGCGCGGCGGCGAGATTCTGCTGGGTATCGTCCTTAAGATCAGCCAGCTCGGCAGATTGTTTGGCTGGATCAAGCGCCGCCAGTGCGTTACCGGTGTTGGCCGCGAGTTGTGCCAGGCTGACCTTCGTAAGTAAGCTTAGATCCTTTTCCAGTTCGTCGAACAGCGGAAGCCGGTGCTCCAAAAAATAGCAATCTAGCCAGGCTTCGGCTGCGTTGTGGAGCACGCTGGCGCGCGCAATCGTCAATTCTGCTTCCGCTTCAACGACCCGAGCTTTTGCTAGCGCAACGCGTGCCTTGCGTTTGGATCGATTTGGCACATTTTGCATAATGCCTATGCGCTGCATTGTCATGAAGTCCTGGCCAAAGTGACCGCGGTCGGGTCCGGTGGCTGGGACATTGTTGAGGCCAAGAACAAGCTGGGGGTCGGGAAGCTCAGCAGCGGGTTGAAGCGCAAAGTCTGCCGCTTTTACCGCCATGGACCGCGCCTGGAGAATGGGTGTGTTTTGTTCAGCCAGCCGTAATGCGGCAGAAAATGTCAGCTTGCTTCCCAGGGGGGAAGCCGGATCCAGCGCGCCTGCCTGAGTTGGCGGGTTGGGCAATATTGATAGTATCCACAGCGTCAAGAGTGTGAGTTTACGGTTCATGGAAAACTCCGTTTTCGTACGGTGCACGGGAGCGCCCACCCGTATCCTGGTGGGCGCGGTGGGTCACTGTATTTAAACGGAGCGGGGGGGGCGCCAGGCCGTACTTAGAGTGCCGCGAGGCAGATTCTCACGGTGGCGCCGGTCGAGCGCTTTTGTCGCGACGGCCTGAGACTGGAGTATGAAAGAAATGGTTGCTTCCGACATGACTCGACTCTGGCATTCCTGGCCGTTTTTGCAAAAATGGTCTTTGTCACTTATACGATCATGATCATTGGAGTCTGTGTGGCCATCGACACATGGCGTGGCGGCTGGTTGTGGCGAGGGCATGCGGATGTCACTCCGACCGTCGGGGCATTGCTCGGGCAGCATAACCGCCGCCAGCCCGTACATAGGCAGGGCAACGATCAAAGCCGTCAACACGAGCGTGCGTAACATATCCTTCCGCAGAGATTGTATTACGTGCCTAATTCTAGTTCGGTGGATGGGATTTGCAACTGACGTGATGCGGCGTCGCTCGTACCTGCAGGACTGCGTCGGGTGTGGCATTGCCCCGGTCAGTCGATAGCGCGGTAAAGGTGTCGCGGGGGGCGTGTATGTGATTGCTGAACCTTTGAGTGGGCTTGCCCTGCCCTCCCGCGCGGGCGTCGACCTTAGTTATCTTTGCGGTGACAGGCAACTTGCCAGCGCCGTGGCGATTTCTTCAAGCAATTCAGTATATGCGGTGGCGGAGGCCGGGATGTCGGCGCCGTGGGAATCAATGGAGACGGTCGGCGTATCGACTGCGGAGGCGATGTTATTTACTCGGTTGTGAGCGGAGCGAGGCTCAGTAGCAATACAGTCGAACTCGCCTTCAGCCAGTAAATTATGAAGCTTGCCAGCGCTGAGGCCAAGTCCGGACGGACTCTTTAGCGCGCCGGCCTGGCGGATATTGAAGGCGCTGAAGAAGTGACCAAAACCGTCGTGGTCGACGAGAATCTTAGCTTTGCCATGGGGGTGTAACTGCTTGCTTATGCGGTCTGAGACGGTGAGTACGGCCGCTCTAAACTGTTGTTGGCGTGCCAGTATGTTTTCACGCAGTGCTGGATGATGAGCGGCAATCCAGTTGCTCGTTTCGGTGGCGATGACTATGCCGTTGTGGGGGTTTAACCAAATATGTGGGTCATTGCTCTCGGTTAGTTTGGCGCCCTCAATGTCGGCTAGAGCGGTAGCCGTGATAACTTTTTCAGGATCCTGGCTAGCGATGGTGCGCGTTAGGAATGTCTCCAGTTCCGGCCCCGTCCACACGATAAGGTTTGCCTGGTTCAGAAGTGCCCGGTCGGATATGCGCAGTGCGTAGTGGTGTGGTTCCGCCGTGTTGGGTAGTAGCTGGCGGACCTCTGCTGCGTCACCGGCGATGGCCGTGACTATCATTGTCAGGGGGTGTATAGAGGTCACTATCAGGGGTTTGGCCCATGTGGTCGACGAAAGTAATACTAAAAGGAACGTAAGGTATTTCATGAGGATTCCAATTTGTGCAACAATATAACATTTCATCGGGCGGAGCGCTGACTCCCGTACTACACATAGGGAAACTTCCGCACCCAGGTGCCCTATGATAAGCCACATGAGAACCGAGGATGCGATACTATAACGGTAAAGATCTGGAGCGGGGAATTGATTACTAATTCAAGGGTGGCCTATCAACAACATGATCATCTGCGTTGTCAAAATGCGGCGCTGCAGCAAGCCCGTACTCTGTGTGTTCGCGAAAAGGTACGCTTGACTCCGATTCGCGAGGCGGTGTTGTGCATGATATGGCAGAGTCATCGACCATTGGGGGCCTATAAATTAATCGATCAGTTGTCTGAGGCGCGCGGCAAGCGGATGTTGCCTCCCACCGTTTACCGGGCTCTTGATTTTCTGCTTGGGCTAGGATTGATCCATCGTATTGCCACGTTAAATGCCTTTATTGGCTGCCCTTTTCCGGGTAGTCCCCACAGTGATGTGTTCCTGGTTTGCCGGTTATGCGGCAGCGCAGCTGAATGCAGCGTAGACACCGTAAACAGCGCGATAGTCGCCACTGCGCAGCGAGCAGGATTTCAAATCGAGTCGCAGGCTGTTGAGGTGACGGGCCTGTGTCCGTTGTGTCGGGACGGCAGTTGATGGATGACGAAATGCTGATCAAACTCGACGATGTTTCAAAGCAATTTGCCGACAACACTGTGCTGGCGAATATTAGCTTAAGCATCTCCCGTAAACGCATTATTACGTTGATCGGACCCAATGGCGCCGGTAAAACTACGTTAGTTAAGGTCGTTTTGGGCCTGTTGGCTGCGGACTCAGGTGTGATATTGCGCTCACCGATGTTACGCATTGGTTACATGCCGCAAAAGCTAATTATAGAGCCGACGCTGCCGATGACGGTCGGTCGGTTTTTGCAATTTGCAGAGCCTGATCCGTCGCTTTGCCGAGCGGCCCTGATCCGAACAGGCATACCACGTCTGCTCGACTACCCTGTACAGAGTTTGTCGGGTGGCGAAACACAACGTATGTTGCTAGCCCGTGCGTTGTTGCGACGGCCTAATTTATTGGTGCTCGACGAACCGGTGCAGGGTGTGGATATTAACGGGCAGGAAGCCCTTTATAACCTGATAGCGAGTTTGCGCAATGAGCTGGGCTGCGCGATCTTTATGGTGTCTCATAACTTGCACCTGGTGATGGCTGCAACTGATGAGGTGATTTGTCTTAATCAGCACGTATGCTGTTCTGGCAGTCCTCAGCAGGTATCCATTGACCCTGCATTTGTTGAGTTATTTGGTGCCAAGACCGCCCTGTACACCCATCATCATGACCATGAGCACGACCTCAGCTGTAATGTGGTAGACGAGCCAAGCAGCCATGTATGACTTTCTGGTGCTCGCTCTGTTGGCTGGCCTGGCTGTTGCGGTGGTGGCTGGGCCGCTCGGGTCCCTCGTAGTTTGGCAGCGCATGGCCTATTTCGGCGACACACTCGCTCACAGCGCCCTGTTAGGTGTGGCGTTGGGGCTATGGCTGTCGGTCAGCAGTGTTGCTACGGTTACTGTTATTTGCCTGCTGGTTGCGGTGTTGTTAACGGCTCTTGAGAGCCAGAATAAACTGGCGACAGATACCGTGCTTGGGATTTTGTCGCACACGTTTCTTGCGCTCGGCGTCGTTGCCATCACTTTGGTGCCCGGCGGCAGGACCGATATGGAAGCACTGCTGTTCGGTGACATCCTGACGGTTACCGCAAGTGAAGTAGTTGCTATGTGGGTGACATCAGCCGCAGTGCTGTTGGTGCTGAAAAATCGCTGGCAACCCCTGTTAGCGACGATTGTTCACCAGGACCTTGCCAGCGTTGAGGGTGTGCCTGTTATTCGCTACAAAGTCTTGTTGAAACTTTTGCTGGCGTTGATAGTTGCTATTTCAATGAAAATCGTCGGTGTGTTGCTAATCACGGCTTTGCTGATTATCCCAGCTGCGACAGCGCGGCGGTTCAGTATTACGCCCGAGCAGATGGCCCTGGCGGCGAGCGCTCTGGCTGCGGCCAGTGTGTGTCTGGGTCTGGGGATATCGTGGTTTTTGGATGTTCCTGTCGGGCCGGCCATCGTTTTGAGTGCCAGTGCTTTGTTTTTGCTGACGACGGTTCGCTCATCGCCACTACGCAACATCCTAAAAACTGGATAATCCCCCGTCTTGTCTTCCTTCGCCAAAAGGCAGATTGAGCGCGCCAGGTTCTATTTATTATTGTTTAGTTAAATTATGCCGGACTTCGAACTGTTGGGTCTGTATTAAAAATGTTGGCTGCGTAATCTGGTCGTCCTTTCTCGGGACTATAAAAGGCGGTACTGTTTTTGCCGATTTTTTTGGCCTGGTAAAGGGCAAGGTCAGATTGTCGGATGAGTTCAGCCAATGTTTTCTGCTCCTGGGCAGGTCGCGCTACAGAAATACCGATGCTCACCGCAGTCGTCAGGGTGACGCCATCAGCGTAGATGCTGAGATGGCTAATGATGGCGTGTATTTTGTCGGCAAACGATTGCGCTCCTGCGCGGTTTGTTTCGGGTAACAACAGGACAAATTCATCGCCACCGTAGCGACCCGCCAGATCGCTATCCCGTTTGATGGCAAGCAGGACTTCGCCGATTTTAGTCAGCAGTTGATCACCGACCGAATGGTCATGGTTGTCGTTGATTTGTTTAAAGTCATCGATGTCGATAAAAAGCAGGGCAAATTCGGATTGCTTCCGTTTGGCCAGCTCTGTATAGGACTCTGCGCTGCCTATAAATGCGTTGCGTGTCATCAGACCAGTTAACTGGTCGTAAGTTGCTAGTCGGCGGTTTTCGTCTTCAAGCGTTGAAATTTCGAATAACTGATGCACGATCGGGATAGAAAAAACCGGCACGATGATCACGGCAACAAGCGCAGCGATCCATAGGTGAAGCGTGTCCAGGGGCAGTCCGACGATCGAGTAACTTGCCCACACCAGCAACACCGAGCTGGCGGCTCCAAGGGCCATAAGGAAAACGACGATATTAAGAGCGCCCATCCATTCTAAAAATTTTCTCATCTTCCGTAATCCTTACTACTCCATGTGGCGAATATTTCTGCTACCGGGCAGTGTAGCACTGATCTGACAGAGTGCCTGTAATGCGGACGAGCGGTAACCTTTTATTTCGGCGAACTATCAACTCCCTGGTTGCCCAAAGGTCAGCGGTCTAGAGTAGAGAAAACACTTGCGCCGCTGCATCCAGTGTTATTTGTATTTCTTGCTCGGTATGGGCGGCGGACATGAACCCGGCCTCGTACGCCGCCGGGGCCAGGTATACGCCGCGTTCAAGCATGCCATGGAAAAAGCGATTAAAGCGGTCTGTGTCGCACGCCATAACCTGCTGGAAGTTACTCACCTCCGGATTGCCGGTAAAGAATATGCCAAACATCGAGCCGACGTGATTGGTGGTGAAATCGATACCTGCGGCGCGGGCCCGTTCGCGCAAACCGTCCACGAGCAGCTGTGTATGTTCGAATAGAGCTTGATAAAAACCGGGTGCGCAGAGTTTATTCAGGGTAGCGATACCCGCCGCCATCGCGACCGGATTACCGGACAGGGTGCCAGCCTGGTACACCGGACCCAGTGGCGCTAATTGGCTCATGATATCGCGCTTGCCGCCAAAAGCGCCGACGGGCATGCCGCCGCCAATGACCTTGCCCAGGGTAATCAGATCGGCATCAATGTTGTAGCGGCCGATGGCACCCTGCGGACCGAGGCGAAAACCGGTCATTACTTCATCAATAATCAACAAGCTGCCGTACTTGCTGCATTGTTCGCGCAGGCATTCCAGAAAGCCTGGTTGCGGAGGGATGCAGCTCATATTACCAGCGACTGGCTCAACGATGAGCGCGGCAACTTGTTCGCCAATTTCGGCGAACGCGGCGCGGACTGCTGTGCTGTCGTTGTAGGCCAGCGTTACAGTGTGTTCGGCCAGGCAGCGAGGAACGCCCGGCGAGCTGGGTACGCCCAGGGTCAGGGCGCCTGAGCCCGCCTTAACCAGTAAAGAGTCTGAGTGACCGTGGTAGCACCCTTCAAATTTGATGATTTTGTCACGCCCGGTATAGCCGCGGGCCAGGCGAATGGCGCTCATCGTAGCCTCGGTGCCGGAGTTAACCATGCGCACCATTTCCAGGCCAGGGACGGACGCACAAAGCTTATCTGCCAGGATGGTTTCCAGTTCGGTGGGGGCGCCGAATGTCAGTCCCTTGTCAAGTTGCGCGCGGATGCTGGCCAGTACGGAAGCGTCGCCGTGGCCGAGGATCATAGGACCCCAGGACTGTACGTAATCTATGTAGCTTCTGCCGTCAACATCGTACAAGAATGGCCCGGCGGCGCGTTCGAAAAACACGGGTGTCCCGCCTACGGCCTTGAATGCCCTGACCGGCGAATTAACGCCGCCCGGTATGTGTTGTTGGGCGCGAGTAAAAAGAACTTCTGACTGGCTCATATGATGATGGTCTGGCAGCGATGCGGCTATTATCGGTGTTTCGCCGCTTGACGCAAAGTGCATTGACCTTTGGGCTACCCTGTAAAATTTCTGTCGCTTTCCTCTCGCCACACGCGGTTAAGAATGCGCCAGGCCAATAGTCCCGAAATCAGGTTGCCGACGGTGAAGCCACAAAATAGCCCTGTGACTCCGGCAATTTGCCCGCCGAGATAGGCGAGGGGTAGATTGAGTAGCAGCAGGCGCAGGATGGTTGTTAACAGAGCGGTCTTGGGTCGCTTAATGACATTGAGCGACACCATCACCAAAATAGCTACGGCCTGGGCACCGTGGCTCAGGGGTACTACCCACAGGTAATGGCTGGCGATGGCGATGACCTGATTGTTGCTATTGAACAGGCTGGTTAGCGCAGTGGCACTAGCCAGCATTAACAACCAGATGGCCACTTGCAGGATGAGGCTAAACCGGATTGCGCCGTACAGTGCCTGCCGAGCGCGATCTGCGTGTCCGGCGCCGATGTTCTGACCAATAAACATCGGCAGGGTGGAGGACAATGCGAACACCACCAGCAAGCAAAGAGCCTCGATGCGGGTAGCTACTGCAAACCCGGCCACCGCTTCCGCGCCGAATGTGGCGACCATTGCGGTTAAGACCGCCGCAGCAAGAGGTGTCATAAAATTGGCAAGTATTGCCGGGATGCCAAGGGTGGCCAATTGCCGCCAATTGGCGCGTAGCGTATGGAGCTGGAACTTGCCCCTGAGAATAAGTTTTTCCTGGACACCGAGCATATAGTCCGAGATCCCAAAGGTAATCAGCCATGCGACTGATGTTGCCAGCGCGGCGCCACCAATGCCGACCCCGGGGATTACTCCGTAACCGAAAATAAACAGCGGGTCGAGAGCGGCGTTGATGACTGCCAGTAACGTCAAAATCATGGCTGATTTAGCTGGGCTGCCGATGGCGCGCAAGGTGGTATTCCCGGTGAGAGTGAGCAGCATTACCGGCACGGCAGGTAGCCATAGAACCATGAACTCAGAGATAAGGGCCTGTACCGTTGCGTCGGCCCCCATGGTCCGGAACAATGCGGTCATGCTGAAATAAAGCGCTATCTGCAGGGTGATACCGATGATCATTACCAGCAGGCGGCCATCGGTAATCAGGCGCGCTGCCAACGCGGTTTTGTGTTCACCAAAATAGCGTGACACCAGTACTGAAATTGCCATGCCGAGCCCCAGACCAATACTGTTGACGCCATGGGTCACCGGCAATACAAAGCCCAGCGCCGCGAGTTCGTGCAAACCGATCTGACCGACGAAGTAGGCGTCGACAATGCCCACGGCCATAAGCGCTGTAATGCCGCCGATCATTGGCATGGTGAGGCGCATCATCGTAACGCCTATCGGCGCTGTGACAATGGCGCGGGTGCGAGCGCTGGCTTTCGATAAAACCTTTGGCTCGGGCGTTCCTGTGGCCGCGGTCTCGACGGAGTTGAAGGCTGGGGGCTCGTTGGTTATAAGATTAACCTCGGGGTTCTTGCCGGGTTGGCGTGGGTGTCTGCGGTGGCTAGTGTGCTGGTCTTATTTGCTGAAACGGCTGCACGACTTTACTGAAACGGCCGCACCACAACCATGATGACGATGCCGATCAGTAACAGAACCGGTACTTCGTTAAACCAGCGGAAAAAAACGTGGTTGTGTCGGTTACTGTTTCTGCGAAACCGCGCGATGAAATACCCGCATGTCGCGTGGTACAGCACCAGTAGCACCACCAGGCAGACTTTGGTGAGGAACCAGGCTTGAGTAAAGTAGTAGTCGGGCGCGAGACTGGCGAGCCACAGTCCAAACGTCACGGATGCAATCATGGCGGGTGTGGCGATGGCACGGTAGAGTTTGCGCTCCATGACCTTGAATCGTTCAATGCTGATCTCGTCGTTGGCCTGTGCGTGATACACGAACAATCGCGGCAGATAAAAAAGTGCGGCAAACCAGCACACAACGCTGATGATATGGAGTGCTTCAATCCATTCATGGGGCATAGTTCAACTCCGCCAGTTTGTTTTTCAGTTCTGCTCGTGTCTGATCGTGATTGATCCGATGAGTGATGATTGTACCGTTAAGTGGGTTTATTGGCAGTTGTGTTTGCTCGGCAGGCTTTCCAGTGATTATCTACAATGATCCAGTTTGTGATCCGTGGTACAGAGTAAGAGAGGGCTTCTTCCGGTATTATGGGCGCACTCATTAAATGCAAAACACACGGTAGCGGGAATTACGCAAGTGATAAAGGCGAGCATTGTTGGCGGTACTGGCTATACGGGCGTTGAGTTGCTGCGCTTGCTGGCTGTGCATCCGGACGTGGAGATAACCGCGATTACCTCCCGTGGAGAAAGCGGTCGCGCGGTGGCGGATATGTTCCCAAGCTTGCGAGGCCAGCTTGATCTGCGGTTCAGTGAGCCAGATGTGAGCATACTCGGGGAGTCCGATGTTGTATTTTTTGCGACCCCCCACGGGGTCGCACAAGCCATGGTGCCCGACGTCCTGGCGCGTGGCGCCAGGGTTATCGATCTGTCTGCTGATTTTCGTATCAAAGATGTGGGTCTTTGGGAGCGATGGTACGGACAACCGCATGCGTGCCCGGATTTGGTGAGCGAAGCTGTTTATGGTTTACCTGAAATTAATCGAGCGACCATCGCATCCGCCAAATTGGTGGCCTGCCCGGGATGTTACCCGACCAGTGTCTTGCTGGGTTTCCTGCCGCTGCTTGCAATCGGGGGCATTGACGTTGACGATTTGATAGCCAGTGCTGCGTCTGGCGTCAGCGGCGCAGGGCGTGGTGCCAGTGTCGATAACTTGCACAGTGAAGTCAGCGATAGCTTCAAGGCGTACGGGGTTGCCGGTCATCGTCATTTACCAGAAATTGAACAGGGGCTTGCTGAGGTTGCAGGAAAAGCCGTGTCACTGACCTTCGTGCCCCATTTATTGCCCATTATCCGAGGTATTCATGCCACGTTGTATGCCACACTCGTCGAAGAGCGCGTAGATATCCAAAACTTGTATGAGCAATATTACGCCAACGAACCTTTTGTCGATGTGCTCCCTGCCGGAATGTTTCCGCAAACACGTAGTGTTCGCGGTGCAAATATTTGCAGAATCGGCGTGGTCAGGCCGCAGCAGCGACAGAAGGTCGTGGTGATGTCGGTGATCGATAATCTGGTGAAGGGCGCTTCCGGGCAGGCCGTACAGAATATGAATGTGCTGTTTGGGTTGCCCGAAACCCGTGGTTTGACGGCTCCGCCACTCCTGCCCTGAAGGGACGATGACGTTGCGTAGTTTATGGAGTCGTGCTGCGACCGCGAAAATGCCAATTGCTATCGTTAGCATGGGTGTTCTGATGGTGTTTGCCATTGGGTTCCTGGCGGGGAGCCGTTATTTTGGAGCAAAGATGACCACCGAGCGGCGGCTCTCCGGTGTGGTGCAGGAGCAGAAGATGCGGATTGCCGAGGCGGCAGCGGAGGCGACGAGTTTACGGACTGCAAGAGATGTTGATCGGCAAGCGATGGAGTATTTGCGAAAGTCTGTCGCCGAATTGGATGCGCAGTTGTCCAGTCAGCGAGCGGAGTTAATGCTTTACCGCAAACTGCTAAAGAGCGAAAACATTGAAGATGGCCTGCATATTCTTGACGCCAGTATCACTGCGCGCGAGGAAGCGTTGTCGTTTGACTACAGTTTCGTGATTCGTCAGCAAGCCGCTTTGCTAAAAACTATTTCGGTTGATTATTCCGTGCAGGTCCTGGGTCAGCGGGACGGTAAACCGATCAGCTATCCCCTGGCCGATCTTGATGACGCGGTGGTAGCCACGTCGATAAAAACGAAACTCAAGTACTTTCGGGTAATTGAAGGTGTACTGCAGTTGCCTGAAAATTTTGTTGCTCAAAGCGTGCTGGTAAGCGCCTGGCCAGCAGGCACGCCAGGCAAGCGTGTTGAGCAGACTTTTGACTGGCCACATACTGAGGAATAACTAGTGCGAAAAAAAGGCCGAATAAAACTGGGTGCTGATACGCCCACGCTCATTGCCGAAGGTACTCATGTAATGGGTGAGCTACGGTTCCAGGGTAGTCTTGAGATTGAGGGTGAAGTAACCGGCAATATCCTTGCTCAGGAAGCGGAGGGGTCGGCGGTCCGGGTGCTTGATAAAGGTTTGGTGCGTGGCGAGGTACGTGCGCCCTCGGTATATGTTAGCGGTCGTGTTCACGGAGATATCCACGCTGATAGACTGGTCGAACTTGCCACCGACTCGGTAGTCGAAGGTAATGTCTACTACAACGTTCTTCAGGTCGAAAAGGGTGCTCAGGTAAACGGCAATCTGGTGCAGGGCAAGCAGGTACAGGAGGTTTCCAAAACGGTTGAGCCATCGGAACAATCTGGCGGCTCAGAGCAGACTGGTACCGGTCTTCGCATAGCGCCAAAACAGGCGTGATGTTGTAATCGCCGGTCTGCGCCCCAATGTTATGGGAACCTAATCGTATGTTGAAGTCCAGGTTGAAGACTATGCTCCAGGAGCAATTATGAGTGGTGCGGCAACTTTTACACCGAGTTCCATCAATATAACGACCAGGGCTGTCGCCAAGGTTAAAAGGTTGGTCGAGGAAGAAGGGAACGCCTCGTTGAAGTTGCGCGTGTTTGTTACCGGGGGCGGGTGTTCGGGGTTTCAGTACGGCTTTTCGTTTGATGAGGGTGTCGCTGAAGATGATACGACAGTTGAAAATGATGGCGTGGTCGTGCTGGTTGACTCCCTGAGTTTTCAATATCTTGCTGGCGCAGAGGTCGACTACACAGAAGGTCTGGAGGGTTCGCGATTCACTATCAATAACCCCAACGCTGCTACCACCTGTGGCTGCGGCGCTTCTTTTTCAGTATGAGTGGCTAGTACCCGATATGACTGTCTGGGCACTGGATTGCCGTAGCAACAAATTTTCGCATACTTTAGTGATGTTGGGCGCTTTGGCGATATTGTGCTGTTGCAGTATTTTTGCCGCTAGCGCCGCAGAGCATTCTGTCGGTGGGATTGGCGCGGGCGTGCCGGGTTACCTTGCGCGTATTGAGCGGGATGATCCGCAGGAGGTGGAGCGAGCCCTGCGTAAAGCCGAACAGTATTACCTCGATAACGGGATGAATCCGGCATTGCCAGCCATAGCGTTTGTCCTGCATGGGCCTGAGGTGGAGATTTTTTTCAGGGCGAACTACACACGCTATAAACCGATCGTTGATTTGGCAGCTCGGTTGTCCGCTTTTAATGTTGTTGATATCAAGATCTGCCGTACTCGCCTTCGATTTCTGGAAACACCCGCCAGCAGTTTGTTGCCGTTCGTGGGTACCGTACCGTTTGGGCCAGCCGAAATTGAAAGGCTTGTTGAGCAGGAAGGGTTTGTTCAGTTTTAGTTAGTTAAGAGGCTGAGGTTGGGTCCGAAGCCCGCGTTGCGGTGAGCCGGTTTATATCTTGCTCAGCCGGCCCGGGTATATTCCGCCCAGGATAACCTCTCGACTCGCGCCAGTCACGACTGGGAGGTTGCTTGGCAGGCGGAGTAAAGTGCGTTGCGCAAACCAGGCAAAAGCCAGAGCTTCAACTTGATATGGGTTGATACCTAGCTGCGCAGTACTAGTAACAGGTATGGGAGCCAGAGCCGTTTGGATGCTTCGCATCAGTGCCTCATTAGAAGCACCGCCACCACAAATATAAACCTC
This sequence comes from Porticoccaceae bacterium, assembly GCA_041603535.1. Classification (GTDB taxonomy): domain Bacteria; phylum Pseudomonadota; class Gammaproteobacteria; order Pseudomonadales; family Porticoccaceae; genus HB2-32-21. Next base: position 4,257 of record JBFIEE010000044.1, on the reverse strand, counting down.
ATCTGGGGTGCCAGGCAGAGATGTAATACTTGCCGTGATTGAATTTGCGGTCAGCGCCAGTAACGTGGCCTGGATATCGCCGACAGAAAATTTTTGGTCGGCATTGGTTAGCAGTTGATCTAACCACTGTTCGTTAAAGGCTTCGCGCCCCGTACTTTTGGGTGGTGGCTCAGCAAAAAAGGGGTGTCTGAGGAGCGCTTTAAGCAAGGAGGGGATGGGTGTGTGGCTGGCGGCCCATGAGCCTGCACTGTCAAAAGGCCTATTAAGGTGCCTGTCGATCCAGTAATCCATCAGCCGATTGCCGGGCCCCGTATCGAATCCAGAAGCCTGCCCCTGGGCTGGCAACCAGGTAACGTTAGCCATGCCGCCGATATTAACGATTGCCCGATTCTTTTCCTCATGCTGGAAAGCGTATTGGTGGAAAGCCGGTGCCAGAGGGGCGCCCTGGCCCCCAGCGGCCATGTCGGCTCGCCGGAAGTCCGCAACGGTGGTAATGCCAGTTCGGGCAGCAATGATATTCGGATCACCGATCTGCAGTGTGAAAGCATGTGGGTGTTGCTCCGTAGCGGGGCGATGACGGATGGTTTGGCCGTGACTGCCAATGCCGCTGATCGCTGCGTGGGGGACCTCGGAAGCGGCTAGCAAGGCGGATACTGCGTCAGCAAATAGCTCACCCAGTTGATGGTCGCTGCTTCCAAGCAGGTCTATGTTGTCGCTGCCGGGGATGGCAAGCGTCGCGAGTTGCCTGCGCAAGTCCTCGGGTATGTCGTGGCTGTGCCAGCCGAGCACTTTTGCTGGATGGGCGGGACTAAGCTCGGCCAGAACAGCGTCGATAGCATCCATGCTGGTGCCTGACATGAGCCCGACAAACAAGCTCGAGTTGGCATTCGCCATTATTGTTAATCGCTTAGGGTATTAAGCGCTACCTGCGTAGCCTGGAGTTGTTTCAATTTAGCGAGCAGCGGGATTGACTGAGCCATGAATTCGCTGCGTTGGTTGGCCGCTATCGGACTGGCTTCGGGGAGCTTGACTGTTCTGGGGTTATGATGAACGCCGTTGACGAGAAACTCATAATGTAAGTGAGGGCCAGTAGCGTACCCGGTTGAGCCAACCGTGCCGATGACGTGGCGCTGTTTGACCGTCTGCCCTTGTCGGACCGTGCGTTTGTCCAGGTGAAGGTATTTGGTAACAAAGTTCTGGCGGTGTTGCACAAATACATAATTGCCGTTGGGTCGGCTGTAGCCTGAAGCGATAACTTTACCCTCGCCAGCGGCATAAACTGGTGTGCCACGAGGAGCGGCGTAATCGACGCCCCGATGCGCTCTAATGTATTTATGGATGGGGTGTAATCTGCGCATATTGAAATTTGAGCTAATTCGGGTGAAATCAAGAGGGGCGCGCAGGAAAGCCTTTTTCATCGGCTTGCCATCTGGGGCATAGTAGGTCGGTGTGCCGTCGCGATCCCTAAATAGCACCGCTTCGAAGGATTTTCCCTGGTTGGTGAAGGTTGCAGCGAGGATGTCGCCGTTGCCGACCTTCTCTCCCTGGAGGTGTTGTTCCTCGTAAATTACGCTGAATGTATCGCCACCGCGAATATCCAGGGCAAAGTCAATATCCCAACCAAAAATATTGGCCAACTCCATTATTTTGGCTTCGCTTAGCCCCGCTCGGCTGGCGTCGAGAAATAGGGAGTTTTCGATCCGGCCCTGCTTGAAGGCTGGGATAATCTCCGGTGTGTAAAGAACTTTCTCGCCTTTAAAGCTGTTGCCATCACGTGTGTACAGATAGTGTTCCAGCTTCGATCGAGAATATTTCACCTCGGCGAGTTGGCCGTTATCGCTAAGCGCCGCCGCGATTGTTTCGCCCGGCTTCAGGTTTTTCAGGTGGGAGGCTTCCTGGCTCGCATTTGCCACCGCATAGACGTCCGACTCGGTCAGGCCCAGGCGCTTGAATGCAGAGGTAAGGTTATCGCCGTTGACCAGAGTAGTTGGGCGCCAGTCGTGCTGGGAGTTTTCGGCAGTCGGGGCCGTTGACCGGACATCAGACGTAGCCTTTGTCTGGTGGTTTACGGCAGGCAGATCATTCCTTTCATTTGACGGGTTGACCTGCGGTACCCCGAGGGCTGCATAATCGGTCCCAGCGTCGGAGTGGGGAAGCTCGACGGCGAGTACCTGGCGCTTGGCCTCGACATTTTCCGAGGGAATCAGCGATAGGAGGATTACGGTGCTAAAAGCAACCGCCCCGGCCGCCGCGAGGTGCGCCCGTGGCAGCGATGTGGCAAACAGGTTTTGCCAGAAAGCGTGGCGTTTTTTTGTAGGTTCCATGCGGGTGTTCTTTAATTTTCCTGGGTGTGAGTTATAACCTGTGGAGTTATAACAAAAAAGAGATGGGTATTAAAGGCTAAAAACCAGTTTTTGAGACTGGATTCCACTTGTTTTTGAGTTGGTATAATGTATGGTTTGCCGTCTTTTTTGGCGGCCACGAATGAGCGGGATTATGACTGAAAGCGGTATCTCTTTGCTAGCAGATTTAAGCCGTCGCGGGCTTGTTGCGCAAATGACCAGCGGAGAGGAGCTCTCGCCGCATCTCGATCAATCGCGGGTAGTGTACTGCGGCTTCGATCCAACGGCCGACAGTTTGCATATAGGCAGTTTGGTGCCGTTATTGGCGCTGCGGCGTTTCCAGCTCGCTGGGCATAAGCCGCTGGTGTTGGTTGGCGGGGCTACCGGCCTGATTGGCGATCCTAGCCACAAAGCCGAAGAGCGGCAGTTAAACACTCCCGACATAGTTGCGCGTTGGGTGGCGCGTCTCAGGAAGCAGGTTTCCGGTTTCCTCGATTTCGATGAGGGCTGCGCTGGAGCGGTCGTTGTCAATAACCTGGATTGGGTGGGGCAGATCTCTGCGCTCGATTTTTTACGCGATGTAGGGAAGCATTTTTCGGTTAACGCAATGGTGAATAAGGAGTCAGTCAGGCAGCGCATCGAGCGGGAAGGGGCCGGCATATCATTTACTGAGTTTTCATATTTGTTGCTGCAGAGTTTCGATTTTGCTGAATTGTATCGGCAGTATGGCTGTACCGTGCAGATCGGAGGATCCGATCAGTGGGGAAACATCACCGGAGGTATTGATCTGGTCAGGCGGCTACACCATGCGCAGGTGTATGGCTTAACCTTACCTTTGATCACCAAAGCTGATGGCGCCAAGTTTGGTAAAACTGAAGCGGGTACAGTTTGGTTGGATGGCGCCAAAACATCGCCCTATGCGTTTTATCAGTTCTGGATCAACACTGCTGACGATGATGTCTATAGGTTTTTGCGGTTTTTCACGTTTCTGCCAGTTGATGAACTATTGGAGATAGAGCGTGTGGATATGGAGAGTAGAGGGAGGAAGGCTGCACAGGCGATCCTGGCGAAAGAGGTGACCCGACTGGTTCACGGGCCTGGGGGGTTGGCCGCAGCAGAGCGTATCTCCGAGGCGTTATTTTCTGGCCGACTTAATGACATGATCGAGGGTGATCTGGAGCAATTAGCATTGGATGGTATGCCCAGCACGGCGGTTTCCGGTGCGGAGCTTTCTCTTGTAGACGCGCTGGTGTCAACAGGGTTGGCGATGACGCCTCGCGGCGAGATAACTCAGGGGCAGGCACGCAAGTTTATTCGTGATGGTGCGATTCAGATCGACGGGCAGCTGGCTGCGGATCAGGAGGCGGTATTGCAACGCAAGGATGCGCGGTTCGGCCGCTTCCATGTGTTGCGGCGAGGGAAAAAGAATTTTCACCTTCTGCAGTGGGTATAAGGGCAGTGGATTCATGGCCTTAGCAGTCTCACGCGGTATGCAGCGGGGCAAACTTTTAGACTTGAGTGAAAAAGTTTGTTGACAGCGCGCATTGAGTCGCTAGAATGCGCGCCTCGCTTGAGCGGTTACGCTTATCAAGCGGAGTGTTTTTGCGGTTTTAGAGAGTATTAAAAATCGCAAAAACAGTTGACTAAACGGCTGTAGTCAGTAGAATACGCAGCCCGCTCAATTGAGCGAACGTTCTTTAACAAATTGATCAGGCAAAGCGTGTGAGTGCTTGCTGAAATGATTCAGGTGACAACGAATCATCAAATGCAAGTAACTCATCATATTTTATACATGGTAAGCCAAAGTATTTGAGCCGAGTTTTTGGTGGTAAAGCGGGTAACTGCGAAACCGCCACCTCTTGTCAGTTATGTGGTCGGCAGAGGTAAAAGATTTAAACTGAAGAGTTTGATCATG
>JBFIEE010000043.1:0-28996 GCA_041603535.1 Porticoccaceae bacterium | reverse complement strand
TTCTTTCAGGGTAAAGTACTTGGCAATGGAAAAATCTTCACAGTCTCCCGCGTCGTTGGCAAGAAACTCTATCGGTGTGGCCCAATAATCGCTCTGGCGCCATTGGTTTTGGTCGTCGACAAACCTGGCGCCGTTGAAAAAATCGTTTACTTTTTCCAGTTTTTGCTCGTCGTCGAGATCGTGGCTTTGATGAATAAGGTGCTGCCAGTTGCGGACTCTGAGTTCGGCCGCGCCGCCGTAAGTTTGCTTGATGCGCTTAAACATCCGTTCTGTGACGCCCGTATGATCGGCCACGGCAAAGGACATAGCCATCAGCCATGCAAGCGTGTGCAGCGCGACACTCACTATTATTCGTTTTAACCACAGTAGCTGCACGAGCGCTTTTCGACCTAATAAATTTATTGTAAATCATAATATTAACTACTACTCTTGTCAGGTTACATGTAATTGTGAAGGCAGTAGTGTGACCAAATTGGCATCTTTACATTATTCCTTTAGACTTTCGGCACGCCGACAACCGGAGCTCACCACGTGACGCTGTTTAGACAATTGGTTATTGCAGTCCTTGCTGCTCTTTTATTGCTCTATATGGGTAATCTGGTGGTGAGCTTCACCAATGCTAAATCCCTGGTAGAGCGGCAAATGCAAATTCACGCTCAGGACGCGGCAACGTCAATCGCCCTGTCGATCACTCAGGCTGCGCAAGGGGATGACCTTGCGACGCTCGAGACTATCGTCAATGCGGTATCCGATAGCGGTTTTTACCAACGCATCTACTTTATTGATCTGGAGGGTAACACGGCCGTAGAAAGAGCGTTTCCGGTGAAAGCCCAAAACGTGCCGGACTGGTTTGTCGGGGTTTTGGGTTTACCCGAATACGAGGGTGTGGCGGAAGTTTCTTCAGGCTGGGCGAGACTGGGCCAGCTGGTGGTCGTCAGCCATCCGGGGCAGGCTTATCAGAACCTTTGGCAGACCCTGGCGAGGCAGCTGGGCTGGTTTACGCTGATGGGCTTTGCGGTATGTGTGGCGGCATTCTATGCGGTGCGTCGTTTGCTGGCACCTTTGCACGACGTGGAGCGCCAGGCAAACGCAATATGTGAGCAGGAGTTCGTTCAGCAGACAAATATACCAAACACGCGTGAATTAAAAGTTGTCGTTGAAGCGATGAATCGGCTCTCGGCCAGACTACAGGGCTTGTTTCTTAATCAATCGGACATGATTCGAGACCTGCGCTACCAGTCGCACACAGATGTGGTGACCGGCTTATCTAACCGCACTGATTTTGATGCGCGCCTGAACACGTATGCGCGAGATGAAACCGGTGCACACACCGGTTTACTGATGATATTCGCTTTAAGGAATTTGGGGCGGATCAACGAGCTTGCTGGCAGGTCTGAGGGCAATGATATTCTCCGATTCTTTGCGCAGACGTTGGTAGACGGGGTTGCAGACTATGCTCATGCGTTGATCGCCAGGCGCCAGGGAAAGGAGTTTGCAGTATTTATACCTGATATCACCGAAGACGTCGCCGATGCATTGGCCGCGTCTTTAATTGTGGATGCGTCGCGAGTCACCTGGCAACAGCAGGAACAGGAGGCGCTATCTATTGTTATGGGATATAGCTACAGCAATGAGATTACCAACGGCCCAGAATTGCTGAGTGAAGCTGATATGGCGCTGCACTGTCTGGATGTTGATGGCGGTCAAACCTGGAGCAAGTTTTCGACCGAAGGGGAGGCGAATGCGCCGGTGGTATCGAGGTCGGTACTTGACTGGAAAAAATTTGTTGAGCGCGCCATCGCCGATAAAGCAATCGAGCTGCATGTCCAGCAAACCGTGTCAGTACCCGAACAGCGGCGAGTGGCATACGAGGTCTATTCTCGTTTTAATGCGCCTGGCGATAATCAGCTGACAGCGGGTACCGTTATCCCTATGGTGGAGCGTTTTGGCCACTCTGCAGCGTTTGACAAGCTGGTTCTTCAGTCTTTGGCTGCAACTGCGTACGACAGTGCTGACGTGCTGGCTGTGAACATTTGTCCCGGATCGATTAGCAGTGCATCGTTCCACGACTGGTTGGCGGATTTCCTCTCTACTAATAAAGAACTGGCTGGTCGCCTGGTGCTCGAAATATCAGAACACGCCTTAAAAATTGAAGAGAACCATATCCGGGCCTTTGAGCGCCTGCTGGCACGGACTAACACGGGGTTGGCGATTGACCATTTTGGCCTGGAGTCTTCTGCTTTCGGTTATTTGGCGACGCTGCCTCTTCGTTATCTGAAGATCCACAGGAGTTTTATAAAAAATATCCACCTATCCCAGGAAAATCAGTTTTACGTTAAGGCGCTTGGGCAACTGGCCCAAACCCGGGAAATTCAGATCATCGTGGAAGGCGTAGAGATTGAAGCCGAATGGCAGGCGCTTGCCAGAATGAAAATCGACGCCGCCCAGGGATATTTCTTCGGTCATCCTGAACCCCTTAAATCGAGGGCGTAATAAGCGTATATAATGTCCGGCTTTTGGTAGGCCTGGATTGAAAAAAATATGACCGTCCGTACTCGTATTGCGCCTTCCCCGACGGGGGATCCCCACGTCGGTACTGCCTATATAGCCCTGTTTAACCTCTGCTTTGCTCGTCAGCACAATGGTCAGTTCATTTTGCGCATCGAAGACACTGATCAGTTACGCAGCAACAAGGAATCGGAGCAAAAAATTTTTGACAGCTTGCGTTGGCTGGGGTTGGAGTGGGACGAAGGCCCTGATGTTGGTGGTCAATATGCGCCTTATCGCCAAAGTGAGCGTACCGAGATATACCAGCGATATGCCGCGCAACTGATCGAAGCGGGACAAGCCTTTTATTGTTTTGCCACAGCGGACGAACTGGAGACCATGCGCCGAGAGCAGATGGCCAATGGCGCGACGCCGAAGTACGACGGGCGAGGACTGGCGCTGTCCGCTGATGAGGTTGAGCGTCGACTTGCCGCAGGCGAAGCCCACGTGATTCGTATGAAAGTGCCGGATGAGGGTGTCTGTCGATTTGAAGATATGCTGCGCGGATCGATCGAAATACCCTGGGCTCAGGTGGATATGCAGGTGCTGATCAAGGCCGATGGTTTGCCGACCTATCATCTCGCTAATGTCGTCGATGACCACTTGATGGAGATTAGCCATGTTATTCGCGGCGAAGAGTGGATAAATTCGGCGCCCAAGCACCAGCTATTGTATGACTATTTCGGTTGGTCAATGCCCGTTTTATGCCATATGCCGCTGCTGAGAAACCCGGATAAAAGTAAGCTGAGCAAGCGTAAAAATCCAACGGGCATAAATTTTTATCGAGCGATGGGGTATATGCCGGAAGCGCTGATTAACTACCTGGGGCGTATGGGCTGGTCTATGCCTGGCGGGGCTGAGAAATTTAGCCTGACAGAGATGATTGCGCATTTCTCTATTGACGCTGTGCATCTGGGCGGGCCGGTTTTTGATATAGAAAAACTCGACTGGTTGAATGGTTGCTGGATCAGAGAAAATCTCGACGATGAGGGGTTTGCGCAACGGGTCACTGAGTGGGCCCTTAACCAGGGTAAACTGCGTCAAATCATTCCTCTGGTGAGAGATCGAGTGGAGAAGTTCAGTGATTTGGCGCCGATGGCTGGTTATTTGTTGTCTGGCCTGCCAACCATTGAGGCGACCGATTTTACCCAGAGCAAGCTGGATATTGGCGATAGCCAAAAAATACTGCAATACGCGTCATGGGTATTGGATGATGTTAGCGAGTGGCACCGGGATCGTCTCTACACGTCCCTTAATGAGCTTGCGCAGGCCATGGAGATTAAGCTGAAGGATTTTTTATCGCCGCTGTTTGTCGCGATTACCGGACGCGCTTCTGCGCCTCCGTTGTTTGATTCGATGGTGATATTGGGTCCGGATCTGGTGCGTGCGCGGCTTCGTCACGGGCTTATGACGATCGGTTTGCCATCAAAAAAGCAGCTCAAGCAATTGGAAAAGGATTATCGCCAGCTTTCGGGGCTTTCTCGACCGTCTTCACCTTGACAGGGTGAGATTCGATCAATAGAATCTCGCACCTCATCAAGGGGCTATAGCTCAGCTGGGAGAGCGCAACACTGGCAGTGTTGAGGTCAGCGGTTCGATCCCGCTTAGCTCCACCAATCATCAGGAAGGCAGCCTTTTCGCTGCCTTTTTTTGTTTACGGAAAATGTTGCTTGCGGCAAAGATTCTATCCTTAACGTTTTGCGGTCTGACTGAACCTGGCAATTATTTGCGTAGCAGATTCTGGACTCCACTCTGTTTTTTACCAGACGTGAGTCTGATTGCCTCCTGCTTACCGGAAGTTGGGCTGTGCGGCGAAAGGTATCGTGTGCCGCAGTATTTAAGCCGGATTGAATAATTAACCAATCAGTTAGTCAGCCAATTAACCAATCATCATCGTGTTAACAGTAGCTTTTTATAACCGCCTGTTTCCTTTCGGGTTTGGCTCAGGGGCGATAAACCAGCGTGGTCAAAGCTTCGGCAGAATAGTGCTGAGAGGACTGCGCTGATTTTCCAGCCCGCGGCCCTGACAGGCAGGCCGTTGGCTGGGGGATCTTAGCGGAAGTGGTCAATTCCAGACTTTTAAGACGGTATGCTACGTTGGCCTGGGCCGGTATACAGCTGTCGTGGTCGGCCAATTTTGTAGGGGTTGCTGATCATTTCGTTCCAGTGAGCGATCCACCCGACGGTTCGGCCCGTTGCGAATATAACGGTGAACATTTCGGTAGGTATGCCGATGGCTTTCATGATAATGCCGGAGTAGAAATCAACATTTGGGTAGAGTTTTTTGCTGACAAAATAGTCGTCTTCCAGCGCGAGTTTTTCGAGGCGTTTAGCTATTTTTAGCAGGGGATCGTCCTCGATTCCGAGCTCCGCCAGGACATCGTCACAGGCTTGTTTCATGACCTTGGCGCGAGGGTCGAAATTCTTGTAAACCCGATGACCAAAGCCCATTAATCGGAAGGGGTCGTTCTTGTCCTTTGCCCGCTTAACAAATTGTTCAATATTTTTCTCGTCGCCGATTTCCGCAAGCATCTCAAGCACGGCCTGATTTGCGCCGCCATGAGAGGGTCCCCACAGCGCAGCGATACCCGCAGCAATACAGGAGAACGGATTGGCGCCGGAAGATCCGGCCAGCCGTACGGTAGATGTCGACGCGTTCTGTTCGTGGTCGGCATGGAGCAAAAATAACAGATCCATGGCCTTGGCCACCACTGGGCTAATACTGGGTTCGTCGCAAGGTGTGCCAAACATCATGTGAAGAAAGTTTTCTGCATAGCCCATAGAGTTATTGGGGTACATATAGGGTTGACCGATGTAATGCTTGTAGCACATGGCGGCCAGAGTTGGCATTTTTGCAATTAATCTGTGGGCGGTAATCATGCGATGCGTGGGATTATTGATGTCGAGCGAATCGTGGTAGAACGAAGACATCGCAGCCACCACGCCACACATAATAGCCATGGGATGTGCGTCGTATCGAAACCCCGACATAAACTGTTCAATAGAGCGGTTAACCATGGTGTGCGAAGAAATGATGCTTTCAAATTCTGCTTTTTGAGCTGCGTCAGGTAATTCGCCGTTTAGCAGCAGATAGCATGTTTCCAGGTAGGTGGATTTTTCCGCAAGTTCTTCGATGGGGTATCCGCGATGTAGTAAGACCCCTTTTTCGCCATCGATATAAGTAATTTTTGATTCACAAGATGCGGTTGACGTGAAACCAGGGTCGAACGTAAAGATGTCGTTTGAGGTGAGCGAGCTGACGTCGATAACGTCCTGTCCCAGAGTGCCTGAAAAAATCGGCAGGTCAATGGGCTCACCACGCCCATCGATACTTAAAACGGCTTTCTTTTCTGTCATAGCGTGCTCCTGAAAAACGGTCGAAAGTAGGCCGCGTGGGCTAACCTTGTAATTGCAGAGGCCGGAGACTATATCTGTAGGTGCGTATTTGTCAATTTGCTTTGGGTTCGGACAGACCCAGAAGCGTGCCTGTGTATGGACAGAAAGGTAAATAACGCTTCTGCCGGGCGCTAACTGGAAGTGTGTGGGTGACCCGGGCATCAGCGTGGCTTTGGCGTGATTCGGGCTAGTGAGCTGATGTTGATGAGGCAGGTAAGTCTTCGTGGCGCGTTGTAATTAAACATCAATACTTCTATACTGAGCGGCGTTCATTTATAGCGTCTAAGGCTATTGCAGATGGGGTTTCCGTAAACATTGGACACCCCTTTTTTGTGCCCAAGTTGAATCAGAGGTATTGTATATTGTGAGCGATAAAAGACCGGTCAATCTCGATATCGGAACAATGAGCCTTCCGATTACCGCTTACGTTTCTATCCTGCACCGTGTATCTGGTGTCATTCTATTTATAGCGACGGGCATCTTATTGTGGATGCTGGACGCGAGTCTTGCCTCTCAGGAAAGCTTTGATGCGCTCAAATCAACGCTGACTCATCCAGTCGCGCAATTTGTGCTGTGGGGGACACTCGCTGCCCTCGCTTACCATCTGCTCGCGGGCATACGTCACTTGATTATGGATTGCGGTATCGGCGAAAGCCTGGAGGGCGGAGTTCTCGGGGCAAAGATTGTGCTAGTAGGCGCAGCTGTGCTGATTGTTGTGGTGGGGGTCTGGGTATGGCTGTAGGCAATGTAACAAGTTTTGGCCGCAGTGGCCTGTCAGATTGGCTGACACAGCGCGCGACCGCTGTGGTGATGACGGTTTATCTGGTATTTATCGTCGGGTATCTCCTCTTGGCAGGTGAAGTCACGTACCCTGAGTGGAAAGCGCTGCATAGTCACTTTCTGGTGCGTTTGCTGAGTCTGTTCGCCGTGTTGTCCCTTGCTGCTCACGCCTGGATTGGTATGTGGGCGGTGTTGACCGATTACGTGACGGTTCGTTTGCTAGGCCCCAGGGCGACCGTCCTCAGGGTTTTTCTACAACTCGGCATGATCGCCGTCACCCTGGCCTATGTGGTTTGGGCAATCGCAATTCTCTGGGGGATTTGACTGAATGGCTAACATTCGAACCATTTCGTTTGATGGTGTTATCGTCGGTGGTGGTGGCGCTGGTATGCGAGCGGCTCTGCAGCTTTCCCAGTCTGGCTACAAGACGGCTGTTATTTCCAAAGTTTTCCCAACACGCTCTCATACGGTGTCTGCTCAGGGTGGCATCACTTGCGCAATTGCCAGCGATGACCCCAACGATCAGTGGCAGTGGCATATGTACGATACGGTCAAGGGTTCTGATTACATCGGTGACCAGGATGCCATTGAGTATATGTGCTCGGTCGGTCCCGCAGCGGTCTATGAGCTGGAACACATGGGTTTGCCGTTTTCGAGGACAAAAGAAGGGCGCATTTATCAAAGGCCGTTCGGTGGCCAGTCAAAAGATTTTGGCAATGGCGGTCAGGCAGCACGGACCTGTGCGGCGGCTGATCGCACGGGTCATGCTTTGTTGCACACCCTTTATCAGGGCAATTTAAAAAATAAAACTGTTTTTCTCAATGAGTGGTTTGCGATTGATCTCGTTAAGAACCAGGACGGTGCGGTAGTTGGCGTGATTGCCATCGATATCGAAACTGGCGAGACCGTTTATGTGAAGTCCAAAGCAACGGTGCTGGCTACCGGCGGTGCAGGACGGATATATGCATCGACGACGAATGCGCATATCAATACCGGCGACGGTGTGGGAATGGCATTGCGAGCCAACTTTCCTGTGCAGGATATTGAGATGTGGCAATTCCACCCCACTGGTATTTATGGCGCTGGCGTCCTGGTTACCGAAGGATGTCGGGGTGAGGGTGGCTATTTAATCAACAAGGACGGTGAGCGGTTTATGGAACGTTACGCGCCCAACGCCAAGGATCTGGCCGGACGTGACGTGGTTGCGCGGTCGATGGTGCTGGAAATTCTGGAGGGTCGTGGTTGCGGGCCGCTGGGTGACCATGTGCTGCTCAAGCTTGATCATCTCGGTGAAGACGTGCTGCACAGTCGGCTGCCGGGGATTTGTGAGCTGGCGCAAACCTTTGCCCACACTGATCCAGTAAAGGAGCCCGTCCCCGTCGTGCCAACCTGCCATTATATGATGGGAGGAATACCCACCAATGTGCATGGGCAGGCGTTAACGCAGGGCACCGATGGGCTTGATCGCATCGTCGATGGTTTTTTTGCCTGTGGTGAAGTAGCTTGCGTGTCGGTACACGGTTCAAACCGCCTCGGGGGTAATTCCCTGCTCGATCTCGTGGTGTTCGGGCGCTCTTCCGGTCTCTTTATCGAGCAAGCCCTGCGCGAAGGCATTGAACTGCGTGACGCGTCTGACACGGATATTGAGGCTGCGATGGCGCGCCTTAATAAAGTCAACAGCAGTAAAAGTGATGAATCAGTAGCTGATCTACGCAATGAGTTGCAAACCATTATGCAAAATCATTTTGGCGTATTCCGGCGCGGTGATTTTATGCAGGAGGGTGTCAAAAAACTTGCAGAATTGCGTCAGCGTGTTGAATGCGTGGGGCTGGTCGATAAAAGCCAGACGTTTAATACCTCGCGCATCGAGGCCCTTGAATTGCAGAATTTGTTTGAAGTGGCCGAGGCCACTGCGATTGCTGCGGAAGAGCGTAAGGAAAGTCGTGGTGCCCACGCGCGTGAAGATTATACTGAGCGTGATGATGATAACTGGTTGTGTCATTCGCTATATTTCCCCGGTGACAAAGCCGTTAAGAAACGTGCTGTCAATTTCACACCGGTCACCCGTGAAGCTTTTGCACCGAAGGCTCGAACCTACTAAGTTCGCTATTTAATAGAGTTCAAGCTTAATTATGACTACTTCCTGGCTCCCAGGGGATTTTAAATAATGCTTCAAGTCAGTATTTATCGCTACAACCCGGAAAAAGATTCTGTGCCTTTTATGCAGGACTTTGAACTTGATACTGGTGGCAAGGATCTGATGGTTCTCGATGTCCTTGAGCTGCTTAAAGCCCAGGATACCAGCCTGGTCTTTCGGCGATCCTGCCGCGAAGGGGTGTGTGGCTCAGACGGCGTTAATATGAATGGCAAAAACGGTCTGGCCTGTGTCACGCCCTTGTCTGAATGTGTTAAAAAGAACAAGCTGGTATTGCGGCCATTGCCGGGATTGCCCGTAATCCGGGATCTGGTCATCGATATGAGCCAGTTCTATGCGCAGTACGAAAAAATTCAGCCTTACCTGTTAAACGATAGTCCGCCGCCCGCGATCGAAAGACTGCAAACGATTGAAGACAGAGAGAAGCTTGACGGGTTGTATGAGTGTATTCTCTGTGCCTGTTGTTCTACAAGTTGCCCCTCATTTTGGTGGAATCCGGATAAATTTATCGGCCCGGCGGGGTTATTGCAGGCCTACCGCTTCCTCGCCGACAGTCGTGATACCGCGACTGAAGAGCGCCTGTCAAAACTGGATGATCCGTTTAGCGTGTTCCGTTGCCACGGTATCCAGAACTGCGTGGCCGTGTGCCCAAAAAGTTTGAATCCAACCCGGGCAATTGGCCATATCCGTCACATGTTATTAAGTAGCGGTACGTGATAGACGTGATACCTGGTTATGGTAGGGTCTGCGACCGGAATGGCTTTTCAGCTGACCCAGAGTCGGCGGCGCGTACGCTGTCGTTATATTGTTGAGTCCTCGACTTAAACCAGGGTTGAACGAATACAGGCTTGTTGGCAAATACCGGAGTTAAAGTGATGCACGAAAGTATCATGCAGGAATTTCTCCGCTCATCCTACCTATCCGGCGGTAATGCGGCCTACGTTGAAGGTTTGTACGAAACCTATCTCCACGACCCCAATGGCGTACCAGAAGAGTGGCGTGGCTTTTTTGACGCTCTGCCGCGAACCAATGGCCATGCTGGGCCTGATTCCTCCCATGACACTATCCAGGCGCACTTTGAATTGCTTGGCAGGAAGCGGGCACGTCCCTTGCCGGCCCCGGGATCCGGGGGCGTTAATGTTGAGCACGAGCGCAAGCAAGTCAAGGTGCTTCAGCTTATTGGATCCTACAGAGAGCGGGGACATCAAAAGGCAAAACTTGATCCGCTCGACCTGATGGAGCGGATGGATGTGCCGGATCTGAAACTGCTTTTTCACGGCCTGACCGAGGCTGACGTCGATACCACTTTCCAGACTGGGCCGCTCTACATTGGCAGAGATGAAGCCACGCTTCGGGATATCGTCGATACGCTGGAAGCGACGTATTGCGGACAGATCGGGCCGGAATTTATGCATATCACTGCCCTGGAGGAAAAGCAGTGGTTGCAGCAGCGTTTTGAGAGTTTCCGTTCCCGGGCCAGCTATGGTAACGAAGCTCGGATCGGTGTGCTGGAAAGACTTACCGCGGCGGAAGGGCTTGAACGCCATCTGGATGCGAAATTTCCGGGGACAAAACGCTTTGGCCTCGAAGGCGCAGAGAGCTTTATTCCCATGCTGGATGGGCTTATTCAGCGCGCGGGTGAATATAGCGCGCGTGAAATCGTTATAGGCATGGCGCATCGCGGCAGACTTAATGTGTTGGTCAACATCTTTGGTAAAAGCCCGATGGAGTTGTTCGACGAATTCGAGGGCAAAAAGCTGCTGAACTCCTCGGGTGATGTTAAATATCATCAGGGTTTTTCGTCCAATGTGATGACCCCGGGTGGCGAAGTCCACATCGCACTGGGTTTTAACCCGTCTCATCTGGAAATCGTCGGGCCGGTGGTAGAGGGTTCGACCCGGGCACGTCAGGATCGGCGTGGTGATGATCAGGGCAATGAAGTGGTGCCGATCATTGTGCATGGCGACGCGGCGTTTGCAGGTCAGGGCGTGGTGATGGAAACACTGCAAATGTCCCAGACCCGGGCTTATAAAACGGGTGGCACTGTTCATGTAGTGATCAATAACCAGGTGGGTTTTACCACCAGTCGGCGTGAGGATGCGCGTTCCACAGAGTACTGTACCGATGTCGCTAAAATGGTGCAGGCACCCATTTTTCACGTTAACGGTGATGATCCGGATGCCGTGATGTTCGCCACGCTGGTGGCGATGGATTACCGGTATCAATTCCACAAGGATGTGGTTATTGATCTGGTTTGTTATCGCCGTAGCGGCCACAATGAAACCGACGAACCATCCGGCACACAGCCATTGATGTATAAAAAAATCCGCAGTCATCAAACCACGCGGACGCTGTATGCAAAAACCCTGGTGGCTGACAATGTGCTCAGCGAGGCTGCTGCACAGGCAATGCTTGATGAATACAGGGGCGCATTGGATAAAGGCCTCTATGTTGTCAACAACCTCGTTTCGGAGCCAGATAAGGCTCTGTTTGTCGATTGGCAACCCTATCTCGGTCATGACTGGGATGCGCCAGCCGACACCAAAATCAAATTGCACAGGCTGAAAGAAATAGCGCAAAAGGTTAACCATGTCCCGGATGGCGTGGTCGTGCAACGGCAGGTTGAGAAAATTTACGACGATCGTCGCAAAATGGCGGGCGGTGCTTTGCCACTAAATTGGGGGATGGCCGAATTATTGGCCTATGCCACACTTCTTGAGGACGGCTACGCTATTCGGTTGGCGGGCCAGGACTCCGGTCGCGGCACCTTTTCACATCGTCACGCGGTACTGTACAACCAGAAGAATGGCGAACCTTACGTGCCGCTGTATCATCTGCGCGACGATCAACCTCGATGTGATATTTACGATTCTTATTTGTCAGAAGAGGCGGTACTGGCATTTGAATATGGTTACGCTTCTGCGACACCTCATGCCCTGGTTGTCTGGGAGGCGCAGTTCGGTGACTTCGCCAACGGCGCTCAGGTTGTGATTGATCAGTTTATTACCAGTGGTGAGCAAAAATGGGGTCGTCTGTGCGGCTTGACCATGCTATTGCCTCACGGTTATGAGGGGCAGGGTCCGGAACATTCATCCGCTCGTCTGGAGCGTTTTTTACAGTTGTGCGCAGAGCACAATATACAGGTCTGTAATCCAACAACCCCCGCTCAGTTATTTCATATGTTGCGACGCCAGGCCATTCGTCTTACGCGTAAACCACTGGTCGTAATGAGCCCCAAGTGGATATTGCGTCATAAACTGGCAACTTCCTCTTTGGAAGAGTTGGCCGAAGGGAGTTTTCAAACGGTGCTGCAGGATGACAGTGTGGCTCCAGAGAATGTTAAGCGCGTGGTGCTCTGTTCCGGTAAGGTGTACTACCACTTGCTTGAAGAGCGCGAAGCTCAACAGATAGACGATGTCGCGCTTATTAGACTGGAGCAATTATACCCCTTTGATAGCAGCCGCCTGAAGGACGTGTTGGCACCTTACAAACACCTCCGTGATGCGGTGTGGTGCCAGGAAGAGCCTATGAATCAGGGGCTGTGGTATAGCGGCCAACATCATATTCGCAACGTGTTGTACGAGCATGATGAGGCCTTGTATCTGAAGTATGCCGGGCGCTGGGCGATGGCAGCTCCAGCCTCAGGGCATATGTCGTCCCATCTCGAAGAGCAGAGCCGGTTTGTTAGCCAGGCGCTAGATTTAGACGCTTAGTCGATCTTAATTCAGCAAGGAATGAGTTCAATGGTAATTGACATTAAGGTACCCACATTTCCCGAGTCAGTTCAGGAAGGCAGCGTTGCTACCTGGCACAAACAGCCAGGAGAAGCCGTCGAGCGCGATGAATTGCTGGTTGATATTGAAACCGACAAGGTGGTGCTTGAAGTGGTGGCGCCCCAAAGTGGTACGCTGATCGAGATATTTAAGCCAGAAGGTGCGCTGCTAGTCAGCGGTGAGCTGATGGCCCGCTTCGATACCGGGGCGCAAGGGCTGACAGCGACCGTTCAGGCTGATTTCGCTAGTGCGGGCGCAGCGGCGGCGACAACTGGCAGCGGTGCTGCTGACGAGGGCAGTGAAGTGATTGCCAGTCCGGCGGCCAAAAAATGGGCGGCCGAAAAAGGTATAGATTTATCACAGGTAAAAGGTACCGGCCGAGATGGTCGCATCACCAAAGAAGATGTTGTTCAGTTTAAGCCTGTTACCGCAAAAATAACCGAATCGACACCGGCACCGGTATCCGCAAATGTCGGAACAGTTGCTTCGCCAGGGATACCCCCACTGAGTGGTGAGCGTATCGAAAAACGTGTACCGATGACGCGGATGCGAGCGCGGATTGCCGAACGCTTGCTGCAGGTCACCCAGGCAACGGCGATGCTGACCACGTTCAATGAAGTGGATATGAGTAGCGTTATGGGCTTGCGCAGCCAGTTCAAAGATCAGTTTAGCGAGGTGCATAACGGTACGCGTCTGGGCTTCATGGGCTTCTTTGTGCGTTCCGCCGTGGAGGCGCTCAAGCGTTTCCCCCTGGTGAATGCTTCGATTGACGATACGGACGTGGTTTATCACGGCTATCAGGACATTGGCGTTGCCGTGTCCACCGATCGGGGGCTTGTCGTACCGGTTTTACGAAATGCGGATAACATGAGCATTGCCGAAATAGAAAGTACCATTGCGGATTACGGTAGCAAGGCGCGTAGCGGGAAGTTAACCATAGAGGAAATGACCGGCGGCACGTTTACGATTACTAATGGCGGGGTCTACGGGTCGTTGCTGTCGACACCAATATTGAACCCACCGCAAACAGCGATACTGGGCATGCATGCGATCAAACAGCGCCCGGTGGCGGTGGATGGCGAGGTGGTGATTCGGCCTATGATGAATTTGGCGCTGTCCTATGATCATCGGTTGATCGATGGGCGGGAGGCGGTGCTGTTTTTGGTAGCCATCAAGGATATGATAGAGAATCCTGCTAAGATTTTACTTGAGATATAAACAATAACATATTGATCATTAACGGTTATTAAAATGTCTGACAACTATGATGTAGTGGTAATTGGTTCCGGTCCGGCCGGTTATGTGTGTGCGATCAGGGCTGCTCAGCTGGGATTGAAAACCGCTTGTATAGAAAAATATCAGAATGCCGCGGGCAAGGGCGTCAACGGTGGTACATGCTTGAACGAGGGATGTATCCCGTCCAAGGCATTGCTGGATAGCTCCATGAAGTTTCACGAGACCAAAACCGGTCTGGAGAAACACGGTATAAGCGCTCGCAATGTAACTGTTGATGTTGAACAGATGATCGGTCGCAAGAACGACATTGTTAAGCAATTGACCGGCGGAATCGCTGCTTTGTTGAAATCCAACGGCGTCACGGCGCTTTATGGAACCGGCAAAGTACTAGCAGGCAAAAAGGTAGAGTACCGCGACGAAAAAGGCAAAACTCAGGTCATAGAGGCAACAAACATTGTGTTGGCGACAGGCTCTGAGGCGATCGATATACCCGTGGCGCCTATTGATGGTGAGGTGATTATCGATTCCAAAGCAGCCCTGGAGATAACCAGGGTGCCAAAGCGTTTGGGCATTATTGGCGCGGGGGTTATAGGGCTTGAGCTAGGTAGTGTCTGGAATCGTCTCGGATCGGAAGTGGTGTTGCTGGAGGCACTGGACACATTTTTGGCCATTATGGATCAGCAGATTGCCAAGGAAGCTAATAAAATTTTTACTCGCCAGGGACTGGACATCCGCATGGGTTGCCGCGTCGTTGGTAGCGAAGTAAAACGTGGCAAAGTTACCGTTAGCTACCAGACTTCTGAAGGAAAGGAGCAGCAGGAGGTTTTCGATAAGTTGATTGTTTGTGTCGGACGTCGTCCCTATACCGAAAACCTGCTTGCTGAAGACAGTGGCGTCAACCTGGATGAACGAGGCTCTATTTTTGTTGATGATTACTGTGCAACCAACGCGCCGGGCGTGTGGGCCGTCGGTGATCTGGTGCGCGGACCGATGCTGGCTCACAAAGGTTCTGAAGAGGGTGTCATGGTGGCTGAGCGCATCGCTGGGCAACTCACCGAAATGAACTACGAGATTATTCCTAATGTTATTTACACCCATCCGGAAATAGCATCGGTGGGTCAAACTGAAGAACAATTGAAGCAGTCCGGCGAACCTTACAATGTTGGTATGTTCCCTTTTGCCGCCAGCGGCCGAGCTCTGGCAGCGGATGAAACCGATGGTTTGGTAAAAATTCTTGCCCACGCTGAAACTGACAGGGTTCTTGGTGCCCATATTATCGGGCCATCCGCGGCTGACCTGGTTCAGCAGGTTGCCATCGCTATGGAATTTGGCTCCAGCGCTGAAGATTTAGGGATGATGGTGTTTGCTCATCCGACCATGTCTGAAGCCGTGCACGAAGCCGCGTTGGCGGTTAATGGGCATGCTATTCATGTGGCTAACCGTCGCAAACGTAAGCAAAAATAGCGGGCGAACTAAAGCTTTAGATGACCTGTGGATACGATCTATCTACACAACGTTAATTGGCGCAAGGTGAATAGTAAAGTTTAATCAGTACTACTTAATTAATACAATCTGGATTTATACGTTTTAAATAAACTAGACGACTTGGGAAATACGCATGAATTTACACGAATACCAGGGCAAGCAGTTGTTTGCCCAATACGGACTGCCGGTATCGATCGGTGTTGCTGCGGCAACAGTTGAAGAGGCCGTCGCGGCCGCTGATAAAATTGGTGGGCAACGCTGGGTTGTAAAAGCCCAGGTTCACGCCGGGGGGCGCGGTAAGGCTGGCGGTGTTCAGCTGGTTGACTCCAAAGAGGCGATTCGAGCGTTTGCGGAGAAATGGTTAGGAGAGCGCCTGGTCACTTACCAGACCGACGCGAGTGGCCAGCCGGTGAGCCGAATTTTGGTGGAAGCCTGTACTGATATCGCACAGGAGCTTTATCTGGGCGCGGTGGTTGACCGGGCGACGCGGCGCGTTGTGTTCATGGCGTCTACGGAAGGCGGCGTAGAAATCGAGAAAGTAGCGGAAAAAACGCCGGAAAAAATTCTCAAGGCCGTTATTGATCCGCTCACTGGCGCGCAAAGCTATCAAGCTCGGGAGCTGGCTTTCAAGTTGGGTTTATCAGGTAATCAGATTGGTCAATTTACTCGTATCTTTATCGGGCTCGCGCGACTCTTTCAGGAAAAAGATCTGGCATTGTTGGAAATAAACCCGCTGGTTATTACTGCGGCAGGGGACCTGCACTGCCTTGATGCCAAGATCAATATAGATGGCAATGCGATATTCCGACAGCCTGAACTGAAGGATATGCACGACGCCAGTCAGGACGACCCTCGGGAGGCGCATGCCGCGGAGTGGGATCTCAATTACGTGGCGCTTGATGGCAGTATCGGTTGCATGGTAAACGGTGCCGGTCTGGCTATGGGTACCATGGATATCATCAAAATCCACGGCGGTTTTCCCGCTAACTTCCTTGATGTCGGTGGCGGCGCGACCAAAGAACGGGTTACCGAGGCATTCAAGATCATTCTCTCAGACGCCAATGTGAAGTCGGTGCTGGTGAATATTTTTGGCGGTATCGTGCGCTGTGATCTTATTGCCGAAGGTATTATCGGGGCTGTTGAAGAGGTGGGCGTGACCGTTCCCGTCGTCGTGCGCCTGGAAGGCAATAATGCTGATGTCGGTTCCAGGCTGCTTGCTGAAAGCGGCTTGAATATAATTGCTGCCAGTAGCTTGAGTGACGCAGCGGAACAGGTAGTAAAAGCGGCGGAGGCAAATTCATGAGCATTTTGATTGACAAAAACACCAAAGTTATTTGCCAGGGTTTTACCGGCTCGCAAGGCACGATGCACTCCGAGCAGGCGCTTGCTTATGGAACAAAATTAGTCGGTGGTGTGACTCCGGGCAAAGGCGGACAGCAGCATCTGGGCCTGCCGGTTTTCAACACCGTCAGCGACGCGGTCGCTGCGACTGGCGCGACAGCGTCGGTAATTTATGTGCCGGCGGCCTTCTGCATGGATTCCATTCTAGAGGCTGCCAACGGTGGTATTAAATTAATTGTTTGTATTACCGAAGGCATTCCAACGCTGGATATGCTGGTCTGCAAAGTCAAATGTGATCAACTTGGCGTGCGGCTGATTGGGCCAAATTGCCCCGGTGTGATTACCCCAGGGGAATGCAAGATCGGCATTATGCCAGGCCATATTCATCTGCCTGGCAAGGTTGGCGTTGTTTCTCGTTCGGGCACGCTGACCTATGAAGCGGTCAAACAGACGACAGACTATGGGTTCGGTCAATCCACGTGTGTTGGCATTGGCGGTGATCCGATTCCCGGATCAAACTTTATCGACATTCTTCAGTTGTTTGAAAGGGATCCAAAAACCGAAGCGATTGTTATGATCGGCGAGATCGGCGGCACGGCTGAAGAGGAAGCGGCTGCCTTTATCAAGACAAATGTGAGTAAGCCGGTGGTATCGTATATCGCTGGTGTCACCGCGCCTGCGGGCAAGCGTATGGGCCATGCTGGAGCGATTATCTCCGGCGGCAAGGGCACAGCGGATGAGAAGTTTGCTGCACTGGAAGATGCTGGTGTGAAAACGGTACGCAGTCTCGCTGACATTGGTAATGGTTTAAAGGAAATTACCGGTTGGTGACAGTATTTCAGTTGCGTTAAGTTAAGCTGATAAAAAAGAGTGGCGTTAGCCGCTCTTTTTTTTGCAAAATTAAGCGACGATATCCGTAGTCAACACAGTTTACCTTTGATGGTCGAATCGCTTAAGCTCCTGTCAGCAGGTAACGAGACGCTGGACTTTAGAGCAACTGATTTTGGAACGCCAGATTTCAGGTTACACAGCTAAGCACATCATCAAACAAGCATAGGTCAGGAGGATTGGTATCATGGTTGACAAGCAAACCGTTAATATTAAAACCGCAGATGGCACTATGCCAGCGCACTGGGTTGTGCCGGCAGGGAAGGGGCCGTTCCCTGCGGTCATCGTTCTAATGGAAGCTTTCGGTCTCGTGCCGCATATAGAAGAGGTTGCCGAACGCCTGGCTGGTGAAGGTTACGCAGCACTGGCGCCGGATGTTTATTATCGGTCATTACCCGATAACAAAGTCGGTTATGACGAACTACCGAAAGCGATTGGACTAATGCAGAAGGTCAATGACAGAGCTTTCGTTGGTGATATGACGGCGGCTATTAGCTTTATGGAGCAATCCGGTAAAGTGAAAGCGGATGCAACCGGCGTTATCGGCTTTTGTATGGGCGGTCGTCTGGCTTTTCTGACTGCCTGTGAGTTGCCAGATAAAATTGCCGCTGCTGCGCCATTTTATGGGGGAGGTATCGGTAATCATTTAACTCAGGCCAGTAATATTGCCTGCCCGTTATTGTTGTTCTTTGCTGACAAAGATGGCTTTATCCCGATCAGTCAGGTCGAAGCGATTGACGCGAAATTGAAAGATCTGGGGAAAGATTACCGGATTAAACGTTATGCGGATGCGGATCATGGATTTTTCTGCAATAACCGGGCTTCCTACCACCCCGCATCTGCCGCAGATGCCTGGCAGGAATTAAAGGGCTTCCTGGCTAGCAATCTCGGCTGACTGTTAGCAACACAAAGAACCAGGCAGTTGTCGGCTTGGATTTGCACCTGGGGCCGGTTTACAGACCCAAATTAGCGGTGTGGGCTGTCGAGTTTAACGAGCGAGACAAACTTGTTGTCTTCGTCATAGTTAAGCTCGAAATGCCCGCGCACGCCGGCCTGGGTCACGAAGGGGCGTAAGCGGTCTGCCGGGAACGCAAACGTTTGCCCATTCACCCGCACCGCGACCTGTTTGGCATCACCACGGTAGTAGGCCAGATAGTCATCTGGCGAAATGTTTAGTGGGAACCTGATACTGGGCACGGAAGAGTCAGCTTATTTAGGTCATTGGTGCAACGGTCTGGTGATTTGTAACAAGGCGCTGTAACAACGCGGCGTGATTTGCGTGTTCATTATTGCCCTGGGTCTACTGGCCTCGATACACAGGGGGTCGTTTTTCGATAAACGACCGCACGCCTTCAGCGGCATCTTCGGTGTTGGCCAGGTCCTGCATAATCGGAATGAAATCAGCCACTGTTGCCTGCGGCCCACTAAAGTAATAACTACGTGAACTTTTCATGGTGGCCTGAACTGCAAGGGGTGCCTGCTTTTCGATTTCTGCGGCAAGTTGTAAAGCTCGGTTTAATTCTTCGCCATCAGGGACAATTTCCTGAATAAAGTTGTAGCGAAGCGCTTCCTCGGCGGTGAATTCATAGCCGGTGAGGAGTACCTTCATGGCATTCCCCCAGCCCGCCCGCTCCACCATTCTGAAAGTCGCACCAGCTGCGGCCATCACACCACGTCCGACTTCCAGTTGAGAGTACCGGGCGCTGGCCGCCGATACGACGATTTCAGTGGCCAGCATCAACTCTATCGCGGCGGTGTAGCAAATACCCTTCATAGCCGCAATAACGGGTTTGGTGCGAAAGGGTGGGGCTAGAGAAAACGGGTCGATACCGTTGGTTGGCAGAATGGCCTCACCGGCTTTCATGGCATCCGCAAATTTTGGCAGGTCTAGCCCCGCCGTAAAGTGATCGCCGTGGGCGTGGAGTACACCGACCCAGAGCTCCTGATTGTGTTCGAGCTCTGCATAAGCGTCGGCCAGCTCGACGAACATTTTCGGGGTGAAGCCATTATATTTTTCTGGTCGATCAATGCCCATTAGAAAAATATGGCCGCGTTGTTCAGTGGTTATCCTGCCATCGGGGTGTCGGTCAACAGACTTCGAGCTCATATGTGAATACCTGTTTTAGTATGGTGAAAGATTAGGGAGTACGGACAATAACTCAGGCTTGCGGTACATATTACTGCCCATTAAAGACCGGTTCGCGCTTTTCTAGCAGAGCGGCTATACCTTCCTGCCCATCTGCGGAGTTAAATGTATTAGCCTGATGTTCGGCGTCGCTTGCGAGTCTCGCGTGTGGATCCCAGGCCATGTTGACCCGCATCGATCGCTTCATCAATTGCACGGCCGTTGGCGCGCAGGCAGCTATTTCGTCAGCGAGCTCCAGGGCTTTAGGTAAAACCTGGTCCGCAGCCACTGCGTAATTGACGAGCCCTATCCGCTCCGCTTCCGTACCGGTAATTCGGCGCCCAGTGAACATCAGTTCGCTGGCTCGAGGTAAACCGATCAGTCGCGGCAGCATGTAGCTAATGGACATACCGGAATGCATGCCCAGACGCGCGAAATTGGCGCCGTAAAGAGCGTCCTTGTTGGCGACCCGTATGTCGCTCAACAGACAGACGCCGAATCCGCCACCAATGGCATGGCCGTTGAGCGCCCCTATCACTGGCACTGTGATATGGAGTATATCCATACAGGTGCTGTAGGTCTGGATAAGACTGGCCCTGGAAAAGGGAATACCTGAGTCGCTCTTGCCTGGCGAGAAATCACCACCTGCACAGAAACTTGTTCCAGTGCCCGTGACTATCAGGCAGCGCAATTGCGTATCTGCTTTGACCTGGTCAATGGCGACGGCAAGTGCCTCGAGCATCTCTGGCGTCAAACTGTTGCGGTTGTGCGGGCGGTTAAACACGATATAACCGATATAGCCGGCTTTTTTGAAATACGCGGGTGCGTCTGACATATCTGGGGACCGAGTTGCGCTGAATACGGGTGTACTAGTAGTGGGTTTCGGCTGTTTCTATATGTTCATAGCCCTCATCACCTGGAATCAGCGGCGTGGTCAAAGTTTCGTCTGCGCGGAAAGGCAGTATTCGTGGGAATTCCTTGATAGCGGCAACGCCTTTCAGCAGCGCGTCGACGTTCTGGTAATTGATAATTCCCTCGAGATTTTTGATCGTTGGAAAGAATATCTGAAACCCGTCTTCCTGTTGGCGGCGAATGGCTTCCAGAGGGTTGATCCAGCACTGGGATACCACTTCATGGTTGTCGATGATGGGCTGTTGATACTCTGGCGCCCTGCAGACAAAAAATCGAGTATCAAAACGACGCGGTTGTGACGTGGGTGTGACCCAATGACTGTAATAATACATTTGGTCAGTAGCCAGCGTTAGCTCTTCCTCCCGACATATATTAAGCAAGCTCGTCGCTCCTGCATTCAGGGCGTCTCGGTGCCGGGCAAACCGCGCTTTTGTGTCGATATCGTTAAAGCGGACAAGCTCGCCCTGCCTGTCGTAGGCCAACAATATGCCGGCTTCTTCAAAGCATTCGCGAATACCGCCGGTCCAGTATGCCAGGCCGTATTGAGGGACCCTAAGTATGGCGCTAGCACGCTCATCGGTATGGCCTGCGTACAGCGCCGCATATTCCTTACTGGCGTCGTGCAGATCAACCTTGCCACCGGGGAAAACAAACATGCCGCCAAATGACTCAGATTTACCACTGCGCTCCTGTAGTAGCACCTCGACACCGGTGGCTCCGTCGCGCACCAAAATGACGGTAGAGGCATAACGGAGAGGCGTGTTGGTCATATATAGTCCTTTGTGTAATCGGTGTTGAGCACAGGCTGTTGTCTGCGGTTTCTGAAAGGCTGCCGCAACTTTCGTTGACGACTGTTGCCGAGGCCAATGTGACTGGTAGGTAAATACTGCCCGCAATCGTTCGCCAGCGCTTGTCGCCGGAGCGACTACAGAGGCCGCCAGTAAACTAACAGGCAGACAGTGTAACCGAATTTTTAGATCGGGTTTAACGATGCAGGTACTCCTTTGATCTGAAAGGGGCGGAGCTGTTTGCTTGAAAAGCGCGGATGTGACCCCATCATTTATGGTTGATTTTAGTGACCGATAGTTTTAACCACAGCTTTATTTAAAGACAGTTCAGGAGTTACGACATGTCCGCAGCCACACAGCCAGAAACTATGGGCTTTCAGACGGAAGCCAAACAGTTACTTCACCTCATGATTCACTCGCTGTACAGCAACCGCGACATTTTTCTGCGCGAGTTTATTTCCAATGCCTCTGATGCGTGCGACAAACTGCGCTTCGAAGCGCTTGAGAAGGAAGGCCTCTACGGAGATGAGCCTGACCTCAAAATTCGTATTGAAGTTGATGAAGAGACCGGCACTATTACCGTCACCGACAATGGCATCGGTATGAACCGGGATGAAATCATAGCTAACCTTGGCACCATTGCCCGTTCTGGAACCGCGGAGTTTCTGGGTGCCCTGAGTGGTGACAAGAAGAAAGATGCTCACCTGATTGGACAGTTTGGTGTCGGTTTTTACTCGGGGTTTTTAGTTGCCGATAAATTGACCGTGGAATCACGCCGAGCCGATGTCGATGGGAGTGAGGCTGTGCGCTGGAGCTGCGACGGCGAGGCAGAGTTTACAGTGGAAACCATCGAACGTGCCCAGCGTGGCACCACAGTAACACTACACCTCAAGGAAGATGCCAGAGAATATGCAAACGACTGGCGGTTGCGAAGCCTGGTCAAAAAATATTCTGATCATATTGCGGTCCCGGTTGAAATGCTCAAGCCTGCACCGCTACCGAGCGGTGAGGATAGTGATGAGGCGGGCGAAGATGTTGTCGATGTTCCCGAGTTTGAGCGGGTAAATGCTGCCACGGCGCTGTGGACGAGGCCTCGGCAGGATATTGAGGATGCCGAGTATCAGGAGTTTTACAAGCATATCTCCCACGATTTTGAAGACCCTTTTGCCTGGAGCCACAATCGCGTAGAGGGTAAGCTGGATTACACCAGCCTGATTTATATCCCCAGTCACGCGCCGTTCGATCTATACAACCGCGATGCGGCGCGAGGTTTAAAGCTCTATATTCAGCGCACTTTTATAATGGACGATGCAGAACAGTTCCTGCCTATGTACCTGCGTTTTGTTAAAGGTATTGTCGACTGTTCTGACCTGCCGCTAAACGTGTCGCGCGAGATTTTGCAGAGCAGCCCTGCGGTCGATAGCATCCGCGTTGCACTGACCAAACGTGCGCTCGATACGCTGGCTTCAATTGCCAGTACGCAACCAGAAGACTACGTCAAACTGTGGAAAGCCTTTGGCACCGTCTTGAAAGAAGGACCCGCCGAAGATTTCGTTAACAAGGATAAAGTCGCTGGTTTACTGAGATTTGCCACGACACGTGGTCGGGATCAACTGGTTTCTCTGGCCGACTACATTGCTGCAATGAAAACAAGACAGGAAAAGATCTACTACTTGATTGCCGATTCGGATGCCGCTGCGCGTAACAGTGCCTACCTGGAAGTATTTCGCAAGCGTGGCATCGAAGTGCTGCTGCTGAGCGACCGCATTGATGAATGGACCATGTCATACCTGAATGAATACGACGGTAAGGCTCTGCAGGATATTAGTCGTGGTGAGCTTGATCTAGGTGATCTCGCGGTGGACGATTCAGGAGGAGCCGAAGAGGAACCCAGGGCTGAACTGAACGAGACGGTACTATCGAAAATCAAAACGGTACTGGGAGACAAAGTGCAGGACGTAAGGGTGACCAATCGGCTCACTGAGTCGCCAGCCTGTCTGGTAATAGGTCAGGGCGATATTGGTCTGCAAATGCGCAAAATCATGGAAGCGGCAGGGCAGGCGGTGCCGGAGAGCAAACCAATACTAGAAATTAACCCTCAGCATAAATTGATTGGCCGACTGGAAAGTGAGGAAGACGAACAGAAGATCGAAGATTTGATAGGTATATTATTCGATCAGGCGGCCTTGTCAGCGGGGGAGCAGCTTGAAAACCCTGCGCTGTTTGTGCAGCGAATAAACAGGTTGCTGTAAGAGCTTAAGCTGGACGTGTTGGCAACGGAGGGCCAACACGCTTTATAATCGCACCACTGTCCTTACGTCGCTCACCGCATGTCTGAAAATAATAACAATATCGTAGTGCTGGGTGGGGGCAGTTTTGGCACTGCTATCGCCAATATGATTGCTGGCAATGGTCATTCCGTCACACTGTGGATGCGTGACCCACAGAATGCGCAGCGTTGCGTGCAGCTTGGCGAAAATGATCGCTATCTGCCTGGTTACAAGCTTGACCCGCGTCTGCAGATTACCGCGGACCTCGGCCAGGCACTGCAGCAGGCGAAACTGATCTTTTTCTCGGTGCCTAGCAAAGCGTTTCGCAGCGTGTGCAAGCAGGCTGCCGAGTATATTGACCCCGGAAGCATGGTGGTAAGCACGGCGAAGGGTATTGAAAGCCCCACTTTCACATTAATGAGCGCCATTCTTGCGGAAGAACTTGATGCGCCGCGAATCGGGGTTATCAGTGGCCCCAATCTGGCGCGCGAAGTGGCTTGCAGGGAGCTTACCGCTACGGTGATCGCGAGTGCGGATGAAACGTTGTGCGCAACGGTACAGCAGCTGCTGAGCACTGAGTTTTTCAAGGTATACGCTAATAAAGATATGTTTGGTGTCGAGCTTGCCGGCGCACTCAAAAATATCTACGCGATTGCTGCTGGTATCGCCTCGGCAATGCACCTCGGTCAAAACACAGTGAGTCTGCTCATAACCCGAAGTTTGGCAGAGATGGCGCGTTTTGCGACCCAGTTAGGCGCCAATCCCATGACTTTTATCGGATTAAGCGGCGTGGGTGACTTGTTCGTAACGTGTACCTCCCCGTTAAGTCGGAACTTTGGCATCGGGCAGGCCCTGGGCCATGGCAAATCCCTTGACGAAGCCGTCAGGCAGGTAGGGCAGGTCGCTGAGGGGATAAATACCACGCGTATCGTCAAGCAGAAGGCCGAGGAGCTGGGCATATACATGCCGCTGGCCAATGCGCTGTATGACGTCATGTTCAAGGGTGCGGCTATCAGCGTCGTTGTGAAGAATATGATGGGATCCGCTCACGCGGAAGACGTCGAATTTCGTGTTCGCTAACTGTTCCGTATAGCTGTGACCCTGAGTTTATATTTGATGCGCCACGGACAGGCTAGTCAGCTAGCCAGCACCGATGCAGACCGTGCTTTAACCGAGACGGGGCGACGTGATGTGGTGCGCGTGGTTGAAGCTCGTTCGCAAGCGCTCGGGACTGTCCAGGTGATCCTTGCCAGTCCCTATCGAAGAGCCCGAGAAACCGCAGCACTGGCTATCAAAACGCTAGATTTCAATGGCCAATTGCTGGTTTGTAATGAGCTCAGACCGGATGGCAACATCGCTGCACTTGTTGATTTTCTTGAGAAGCTGGACGTGTCGTCGGTGTTACTTGCTACGCATCAGCCACTCATTGGTGAACTGGCCTCTACCTTGACTGGCGACCCACGACTGCGCGCCATGGATACCGCCTGGTTACTAGGCTTGCAGACGGAGGCGTTGGCGCCAGGCTTTGCCAGATTGCTGTGGGTGCAGACTCCGCCGGTGTGACCCACATCTGCCAGCCAAGTTGGGGATGGCTGGGGGGATCTGATCACTCGTGCTGGTAATAGACCAGATTTGACCCTAAAAACCGCACGCCAAACTATGGGATCAACTTAAGCGGTGTCCACCAAAGCCAGCGGTGTCAACCTAAGCCGCCGAGTTAACGTAGACTACTGAATCAGCGATAAGAACTCATAACGCGTAGTTTGACTACTACGAAACACCCCGAGCATGGCGGAAGTCTTCATGATCGAGTTCTGTTTTTCCACGCCGCGCATCATCATGCACATATGCTGTGCTTCAATAATCACAGCTACGCCAAGGGCGCCGGTGACCTTTTCGATGGTTGAGGCAATCTGGGTGGCCAGATTTTCCTGAATTTGCAAGCGCCGAGCAAACATGTCAACGACGCGGGCGACTTTGGACAGTCCGAGAACCATCCCATTCGGGATGTAGGCGACATGACACTTGCCCACGAAGGGCAGTAAATGATGTTCGCACAAAGAATACAGCTCTATATCCTTGACGATAACCATTTCGCTTGAGTCGCTAGGGAACAGCGCATCATTAACCACCTCTTCGAGATTTTGGTGGTACCCGCCCGTCAGAAACTCGAAAGATTTGGCGGCTCGTTCAGGTGTACCTACTAATCCGGGTCGATTGAGATCTTCCCCGATGCTTTCAATAATTTTGGCGTATGCGTCTTTCATCATGGTTCGATTAATTCGTGGCTTTGATAAAAAGGCCCGATACCCTAAGGCAGCTCGCAAAAAAGGTAAAGATTTATTTTCCTGCGAACGGGTAGAATAGCGGCTTTTCAAATTGGCGACGGTATGCTCATCAACACTGCTATTAAGGCCCAACTCAGTACCGTTCGGGATTACGCTCGCTATGGCGCGAGCCTGTTTAATCAATCAGGCCTGTATTTTGGGCACGGTACTGATAACGCCTGGGACGAGGCGGTGGGGCTGGTTCTGCATGCCCTGCACTTGCCGGTCCACTCTGGCGCTGAAGTGCTGGATGCCCGTTTAATCGATGACGAAAAACACGCTGTGGGACGTGTTTTTGAGCAACGGATACGGCAGCGCACGCCAGCAGCCTACATCACCGGTGAGGCCTGGTTTGCCGGTTTGCGTTTTTATGTCGATAAGCGGGTGTTGATTCCCCGGTCGCCGATCGCGGAACTCATCGAAGGGCAGTTTTCGCCCTGGTTGTACGGTGAACCAGAGGCTATCCTCGACCTATGCGCGGGCTCAGGATGCATCGGTATCGCCTGTGCGCTGGCTTTTCCCGGCGCGACGGTGTTGCTGAGCGATATTTCGCAAGATGCTCTGACCGTCGCGCAGCAGAATCTTACCGCCCACGGCGTTGCGGACCAGGTATCGGCGGTGGAGTCGGATCTATTTGCGAACATAACGGGTACGTTTGACTTGATTGTCTCTAATCCTCCTTATGTAGACGCGACTGATTTGGCCACCATGCCCGAGGAGTTTCGAAGTGAACCTTTACTGGCTCTCGCGTCGGGCCAGGATGGGCTCGACTTTACGCGGCGACTGCTGGCGGAAGCGGCGCTATTTCTGACTGAACGGGGTTGTCTGTGCGTTGAGGTGGGTAACAGTCGCCGACACCTCGAAGCTGAATTTCCGCAGGTACCTTTTACCTGGCTTGAGTTCGAGCGCGGCGGTGACGGTGTGTTCATTCTGTACAAAGAGCAACTGGTAGCGTGCGCGGAGTATTTTAAGTGAAAAGTTTGCGAGTCAGATCGACAGGAAGCTCTGCTTTTGTCATCCGCGCTTATATCAGGTTGCACGCTATAATGGTTTCGACACAACAGATCCAACTTGGAATCGGAGTAGCTGGTGCCGGGTAATACCTTTGGAAAAATGTTCACAGTAACCACCTTTGGCGAGAGCCACGGGGTTGCACTTGGCTGCATCGTAGACGGCTGTCCACCGGGACTGAATTTGTCTGAAGCCGATTTACAGCGTGACCTGGATCGCCGTAAGCCGGGTCAATCTCGGTACACGACTCAACGACGGGAGGATGATCGGGTACGTATTCTGTCGGGCGTATTTGAAGGTAAAACAACGGGTACGCCAATTGGACTGCTTATCGAGAACACCGATCAGCGCTCCAAGGATTACAGCGCTATCAAAGACGTCTATCGACCGGCGCACGCAGATTACACTTACATGCAAAAATATGGTGTTCGAGACTACCGGGGTGGCGGTCGATCATCGGCTCGCGAAACTGCTATGCGGGTCGCTGCCGGAGGCATCGCGAAAAAATACCTGCTTGAGCATTATGGGGTTGAGGTGCGGGGTTATCTCAGTCAGCTTGGTGATATAAAAATTCAGAAAGTGGCTTGGGCAGAAATAGCGAACAATCCTTTCTTCTGTCCAGATGTCGACAAAGTGGCGGAGATGGAGGTGTTCATGCAGCAACTTGTTAAGGAAGGCAATTCTATCGGCGCCAAAATTACGGTCACTGCGCGGGGGGTTCCGCCGGGCTGGGGCGAACCGGTATTTGACCGTCTTGATGCTGATATCGCCGGCGCCCTGATGGGTATCAACGCGGTTAAAGGGGTTGAGCTGGGTGATGGGTTCGCCAGTGTCAGCCAGAGGGGCACTGAGCATCGCGATGAAATGAGCACGGAAGGATTTTTATCCAACCATGCTGGCGGAGTGATTGGTGGTATCTCCAGTGGACAAACCATTGTTGCTCATCTCGCGTTGAAGCCGACATCAAGCCTGCGTATTCCCGGGCGTTCGGTTGATGTTAGCGGTGAGTCGGTCGAAGTCTCTACCACGGGCAGACACGATCCCTGTGTCGGTATTCGGGCGACACCCATTGCCGAGGCAATGTTGGCGCTGGTGCTAATGGATCATGCCTTGCGTCATCGTGGGCAAATCGGTGAGCAGGGCGGTACTGGCAAGCGAATTCCGCCTGAGATCTCTGATTAGGTGTCAGTCGGTGCGCCTGCTCCTGGGGTAACACCTGCCCAGGCCGTGCCCTACTGGCGGCTTTCCGGGTTCTATTTTTTCTATTTCGCACTCCTGGGGGGAATGTATCCCTACTGGCCGTTGTACTTACAGAATCTCGGATTAAGCGCTGAGCGTATCGGCCTGCTTCTGGCGATCCCAATGATCACCAAGGTGGTGGCCCCCAATATATGGAGCTGGCTGGCGGATACCACGGGGCGTCGCCTTGGTGTCGTACAAATGGGCTCTTTACTGGGGTTGATCTGTTTTGCCGGGGTGATTGTCGACCAACGCTTCTGGTGGCTGGCTCTGGTGATGGCCACCTACAGTTTTTTCTGGAATGCGGTGTTACCGCAGCATGAAGTTATTACCTTGCATTATCTCGGTGATAGACCTGAGCGCTACAGTCGCCTGCGTTTATGGGGATCGGTGGGGTTTATTATTGCCGTTATAGGTGCCGGGGCCCTGTATGAAAGACTAGGCGTCAAGGTGTTTCCCTGGGTAGGCCTGGCGCTGTTGGCCAGTATCTTTCTTAGCAGTCTGTTTATCCCCAAACCTGGCACCGAAGGCACGAGACAAAAACGCGATAACCTTTGGCGAGCGGCATGCCAGGCGCCGGTGTTGGCATTTCTATTGGCCGGTGTTCTGCTACAAGTCGCGCATGGCGCTTATTACAGTTTTTTCAGTATCTACATGGAAGAACTGGGTTACACCCGGACGATGATCGGACTGTTGTGGTCCATCGGGGTGGTCGCCGAAGTT
>JBFIEE010000042.1:0-28997 GCA_041603535.1 Porticoccaceae bacterium | reverse complement strand
CCCAACGGCGCGATAGCTGAAGCGCTTTATATAGGTGGAGAGATCGACGGCCCCGGCCTGCTCGACCTGGTCGAACCCTCCGCCCTGCTGATCGATTGCTCCACCGTCGCCGCGTCGAGTTCTCGCCGCATTGGCGAAGCGGCAAAGCAGCGCAACATTAACGCCATCGACGCCCCGGTATCTGGCGGCGTCGCCGGTGCCGCCGCAGCCACGCTGGCCTTTATGTGCGGGGGCGAAGCCGCCAATGTCGAAGCCGCCAAAGAAGTCCTCAAGCACATGGGCGCGAATATTTTTCATGCCGGCCCCAGCGGCGCGGGCCAGGTCGCCAAAGCCTGCAACAACATGCTGCTCGCCGTGCATATGATCGGCACCGCCGAAGCCCTGCAACTGGGCGTGGACAACGGTCTCGACCCCAAAGCACTGTCCGAAATTATGCTGAAAAGCTCCGGCTGCAACTGGTCGCTGGAAAAATACAATCCCTACCCCGGTGTCATGGACGGCGTGCCCGCCAGTCGCGATTACAGCGGTGGCTTTATGGTCAAGCTGATGCAAAAAGATCTGGGTCTGGCGATGGAAGCGGCACTGGCCAGTAAATCGGCAACGCCCATGGGCGCGCTGGCCAACAACCTTTACAACCTTTATGCCGGTGGCGATGAAGGCATCGTTGACCTGGACTTTTCCAGTATCCAGCGGTTTTTTCAGTAAGTTAAATCACCCGACCCAGCAGTTAACCCAGCCGACTAACGATTAAACGCAGTCTGCGATACGCGTCTTAATGAATTGTGCGGCATTACCCGGATATCAAACTCATGCAAGAACTGTTTACGCCCCTGTCCTTTCTGCGTGGCCCCGCTCTGAAAAACCGCTTTGTGCTGGCGCCCCTGACTAACCTGCAAAGCCATGCCGACGGTTGCCTGTCTGATGACGAATACAAATGGCTGACCATGCGCGCTGCCGGCGGCTTTGGCCTGACCATGACCTGTGCCGCCCATGTGCAGGCCGTGGGGCAGGGATTTCCCGGTCAGCTCGGTATTTTTGACGACAAACACATTGCGGGTCTGACCCGGCTCGCCACCGAGATAAAACGCCACAACAGCCTGGCCATTGTGCAGATTCACCATGCCGGTATGCGCTCCCCAGAGGCGCTGGTTGGCTGTCGACCGGTGGCGCCTTCGGACGACGAAGAAACAAACGCGCGGGCTCTGTCCACGGCTGAAGTAGAGCAACTCGTGGAAGATTTTATTGCTGCCGCGGTGCGTGCCGAAACAGCCGGCTTTGATGGCGTCGAGCTGCACGGTGCCCACGGTTATGTGCTCTGTCAGTTTTTAAGCAGCGAAACCAATCGCCGCGACGACAAATATGGCGGCAGTCTGGACAACCGGGCGCGGCCGATTTTCGACATCATTGCCGGGATACGGCAACGCTGCCGGGCCGACTTCAACATCGGCATCCGCATCTCGCCAGAGCGCTTTGGTATACAGCTAATGGAAGCAGTCGAATTGGCCCAGCGCCTCTTATCAGCTGCCCAGATTGATTATCTGGACATGTCTCTGTGGGACGTTTTTAAGGAGCCAGCCGAAGCGGCCTACCAGGGCCGTAGCCTGATGTCGTATTTCACCGAACTCAATCGGGGAGACGTGCGCCTCGGCGTTGCCGGTAAAGTCAGAACCCCTCAGGATGCATTGCATTGCCTTGCCGCCGGTGCTGATTTTGTGCTGCTTGGCAGAGCCGCCATTTTGCACCACGACTTCCCCAACCTGACAGCGGCCGACGCCAACTTCACCCCGGTCAGCAATCCCGTCAGCGCAGACCACCTGCGGGCCGAAGGCCTGGGCGAAGCCTTTGTCGACTATATGGGCACCTGGAAAGGGTTTGTGGAAACGTCCGAAGCGGCTTGAAGCTGTATGCATAAAGCTGTTTGTTTAAAAAACGGGCTTAGGCCGCCATTCTGCCTCGCCTGCAACAATATGCTGCTCGCCGTACATATGATCGGCACCGCTGCAGCTCTGCAACTGGGTGTCAATAACGGCCGCGACCCCAAAGCACTGTCGGAGGTTATGCTTAAAAGTTCCGGCTGCAACCGGTCGCCGGAAAAGTAGAATCGCTATCCGAGTGTGATGGGTGGCGTGCCCTCCAGCCGTGATTACAGCGGCGGTTTATGGCTAAATTCGTGCATAAAGACCGAGTCTGGCAACGGAAGCGGCACTGGCCAGTAGACCTGCAACCCCCATGGGTGCACTGGCCAATAATCTATACGATCTCTATGCAAACGCAGACGATAAAGATAATACGGACCTGGATTTTTAGAGTATTCAGCGGTTATTTGAATAAACGGCAAGTTTCTCAGATAGAATGATACTTTTGTTCGAGAGGTGATTTTGCTGACACGGCGAACTAGCTTCGTGAGGGCGGGTGAGCCGCCCATAGTTGTGTGTCTCTAGAATCGCTGGGACACGGTTGGAATCGCCGTATTGCAAAAAAGTATTTAACTTGTTGGTAGAGGGCGAAGTCCATCTGAACTAGGTAGGTAGAATGTCGAATGCAACTACACTCGGTGAAGTGCTTAACGCTGGCAACACAAGGTCAAAAATTTTTACGCTATTCGGAACACGTTTACATTGTTGCAACAGGCATCAATGGGTAATGTGGGCAGAGGACGTTATTTTAAAAATTAAGGAAATAACTTGACCGAAACGCAAATAGAGGCTCTCGTCAGCCAGATTAAAAATTTCCTTCCACAATGTGGCAGTGTTGAAGAAGCTGCAAAGCGTGTTGTACGTGACCTCAACGCTCTGGGTGTGTTTCAGGCAAATATGATTGAATTGGTTGAACAGGCTACTGCCAGAATAGTTATGAGTCTTCAGCCTGTTGAGGTCCTCCAGAAACACTCGATCTTCCAACCTCATCCCAATTGGTATACCGGTTCCGGCGCCCGAGCCAAACATTGGCCTGCACTTCGTGGCTATCTTTCTGAGACTAAGGGCTGGGGAGAAGAAGCCGCAAAAAAAATTGATATATCCTCTGACGAGGTTGTCTCTCTATTGGCCGATCCAAATAAGCACAAGTTTCAATACCGGGGGTTAGTGGTCGGCTACGTGCAGTCTGGTAAGACCGCGAATATGACGGCTGTAATTGCTAAAGCCATTGACGAAGGCTACAACATGGTAATCGTGCTTGCTGGTCTTACTAACAAGCTCAGGCAGCAAACGCAGCGCAGAATGGAAGCTGACTTGGTTAATAGGTACCCCCACGACTGGCTGAAGTGGACTAATAGTGAGGATGACGGTGACTTTCGGATGCCGATGAATGAGGCATTCACAATGCCGACAGACCAGCAGACGCAGCTCTGTGTTCTCAAGAAAAATGTTTCTCCTCTCGGGCATTTCATACAGACGCTCGAACGTACTCCTGCGGCTACGCTCAGGAAGCTACGGGTGCTCCTGATTGATGATGAATGCGACTCCGCAAGTGTAAATTCGGCATCGAATGAATTAGATATTACTGCTATTAACGAAAGGATTAGGCAAATCATTGGACTAATCCCAGCGGTCAGTTATGTTGGATACACTGCCACACCGTTCGCCAATGTTCTGATCAACCCCTACCCTCCCAACAGTCAAGAGCTTGACGACCTTTATCCTCGAAATTTCATTACTTCTCTAGAACAGCCAGATGGATATTTCGGTGCAGAGCAGCTCTTTGGGCGCGAACCGATCAATGCAGATGACTTGCAGGCGAATGAAGAAGGCTTGGATATGATCCGAAATATTTCGGAAGAAGAGCTCCCGTATTTACAGCCAGCGCGTCGTGACGAGAAGGATGCATTCCATCCCCAAATGGTACCGAGCCTTGTGGATGCTGTTCTATATTTCCTTGCAGCCTGCGCTGCACGGATGGTTAGAGGAAATGGTGGCGAGCATATGACCATGCTGGTCCATACATCGGTCTATACGATACTCCATGATCGCCTGTCAGCGTTGATTGCTGCGTGGCTAGAGCTTCATGATGCACAACTCCGGACGGCAACCGGCGAAATTGGTGAAAGGCTACGATTGATTTGGGAGCGGGAGTTCCAGCGTCTTCCTTCTGAGATCACACAAGAAAAGCCGGTCAGTTTTGAACTGCTTGCTGGTTTTATTGGCGATGTTCTGGATCGGATGGAAACGCCTGTTGAGAACAGCCTGGCTGATGACAGGCTGGATTATGAAAACGGCCCCAAGATTTATATTGTTGTTGGAGGAACCGTGCTCTCAAGAGGTCTAACGCTTGAGGGATTGATGGTCAGTTATTTTCTACGTTCGACTAACCAGTACGACACACTTCTTCAAATGGGCCGGTGGTTTGGTTACCGAAGAGGATACGAAGATTTACCTCGATTATGGATGACAGCCGAGTTGCGCACATCGTTCAGAATGCTCGCGTTGGTTGAGGCGGAAATCCGTGCTGATATTAAGGAATTCAGCGACCGGGATGTTACGCCGATGGCTTTTGCTGTGCGCATCCGTACGATTCCCGGAATGGCGATCACTGCTGCTAGCAAAATGAGGCACGCCAGGGTGTGCGACATCAGTTACTCAGGTCAGCATGTACAGACCATCCGCTTCGACCACAAGGACCAAGGGATCGTTTCAGCCAACTGGCAGGCGGGTGGCGAGCTGCTTTCTAGTGCGGAGAGACTCGGAAGTGGTGCAAATATAGATGGAAAAGTACTTTTCACCGGAGTGCCGGTTACTCTTATCAGTCGCTTCTTGCAGAACTATTGCGTACATAAAGATCATCGTGAGCTATCAGGCGAATTACTGCTTAAGTATATCGGCGATGTTAGAGAAGCATTCCCAACCTGGAATATTGGCCTGCATCAACCGCGATCAGGGCACCAGAGTGAAAAGGCGTTAGGTGTGATTGGGCATTGCAGACTATCAAACCGGGCGATGCTAGATGACCAGAAACCCCATATGGCGGATATAAAAGCATTGATGTCGCGAAAAGATGTTGCCTTTGACTGTGCTAACAGCCCGCCGCCTGAGATTGCATCAGATTGGTCCCTGCTTAAGCAATGGAGGCAGGAGCAGATTGGTACGGTCCCGCTCCTTTTGCTCTATGCAATAGACGGGGATTCGAGTCCGCAACATCCGACCAGGACGAGAACGTCGCTTGATGCGGTAGGAGATATCCTCGGGTTTGGAATCGTCTTCCCCGGTAGCGATGCTGGCGCAGGCGGCTATGTTCGCGTCAATCTCGAAGCGCCATCGGGAGATGAAATTGAGTCCCTTGATGATGAAATAAAAGAGCGTGAGGAGGTGGGGGATGTCATCTGAGGTGATGACTCCTGTATCTGCGTGGCGCAGCCTTCGACTCGGGGGACAAGAAGAAGCCGGGATATCTATCCCCACGATTCCGTCAGGCGTAGAGGCACAGGATGGCAAAGTGCGCCACGCGCTTGGGCCTGCCGGAGAGCCTCGAATTCTCCTTCCGGTCGGAATGCACGAGCGCCTTCCAGCGTTCAAAGAGAGTACCGCCCTTTTAGTTGCGGATGTCACCTACGAAAACGATGGTCGCCCGATTCGTTTCATCGACATGATGTGTAGAGTAGGCGAGCTTGAAAGTGTTTTTTCGGAAGTGGCGGGGGAGTTGCTTAAGCGCATTAAAGGGGGTGAGCGATGCCGAGATGCCGTGGGGGGTACTTTGGCCGACTTCAGGTCGCTCCTCGTCGCGCCTTCTAATCAGGAAATCAGCGACTCTGAAATTATCGGTTTGATAGGTGAGTTAATTGTTCTCCGTAGTTTGTTAGAGATCAACCCTGACGCTTGGCAAACTTGGCGAGGGCCTGCTGGAGAACGGCACGATTTCAGACGAAATTTTTATTCTCTCGAGGCTAAGACAACTGCTCGACAGTCCGACAACACGGTTTCAATTTCTTCTATCGACCAGTTAGATGCGCCGGCTGGTGGCACGCTCCACCTGAAGCTGATTGTTCTTGAGCGGGCGGTAGATGCGCCGATAACTGTATCCTCGATGTGGGTGCAAGTTATGAAACTTGCTTCTCAGCCCTCAAAGGTTCGCGAGTTGCTCGCGCAAATTGGGTGCGATAACCCCCATTCAAGCACGTGGAATAGGCTTGCATTCAACCTGCAAAGGGAGGCGATGTACCAGGTAATCAATGGTTTCCCCAGGATATCTGCTTCGTCATTTAAAGGGGGGCGTGTTCCTCGTGGTGTACGGTCACTCCAGTATGTTATCGATCTAGCTGATGCGGCAGAATTTGAGCTACGCAAGGAAGCTGTGCATAAATTTTTGCTGAGGATTGCGGGATGACATTACCCATTCTTACATTGCAGTCTGAGAAATATTCAGCCACAGGAAATCTCGCTGCAGAAGGTTTTCGTAAGCTGTTGGGTGCTCCGGGGCTTAACCTCCTCCAAATGGTCGTTCGCGAAGCGGTTCAGAACTGCTGCGATGCTGCAAAGTCTGGCTCCGGGCCTGAAATTCACTTTCGCCTCAGGCGTCTCAATGAAAACCAGCTTCTAGCTATGCGTCACAACGTATTTCATGATTTGCCGCGTTCTTCCACCTCAGAAGCGCAGTTACGAGGATTCCTTGAACAGGATGAACCCTGGGTGCTCGAAATTTGCGATTTCAATACGGTAGGCCTTGCAGGCCCCACTCGATCTGACAAGGTTCCCGTTGGAAATAATGCTACTGACTTCATTGATTTTCTGAGGAATGTCGGTTCGAGGAGGGACACTGCACACGGGGGCGGGACCTACGGTTACGGAAAGACGTCACTCTATCTAAGTAGCCGTTGCTCAACAATTATCGTGGATTCTCAAACGCAATTTATGACGGCTGATGTTCGGAGGTTTCTAGCTTGCCACCTAGGGGGGGCGTACGAACTAAGCAACCCCGACGGCAGTGCAGAAAGAAGAACCGGCCGGCACTGGTGGGGACGAACCGCAGACGATGATGCGATTGTCGACCCTCTGGAAGGCCCAAATGCATCTGCACTTGCTGAAGAGGTTGGGTTCTTGCCGCGTGCTCCGGAGCGTCGGGGAACTTCGATTATGATACTTGACCCTTTTTTCGTTGGAGAGGGCTGCGAGTCACCAGAAACGGTTATTGGCATGATTGGTGAGGCCATATTGTGGTATTTTTGGCCCCGACTAATGTCCGACGTTGATCCATCAAAGCGGATACAAATTCACCTTGAGTTCGACGACCAGATATACCCGCTACCTTCGCCTGAAGCGTTCCCACCACTTGATTTATTTACGGCTGCGATGAAAGAGGTAAGGGGAAAAGGGAATGGGTCAAACCCCGTCAATAGTGAACGACCGAGAAAACACCTCGGTCGGCTTGCAATCCAGAAAGGCTTGCGAGCAGCTCGGGTAAAACTGGTGTCTAACGAGTTAACAGTAATTCCACGAATATCATCCCATATTGCAGTTATGAGGCCCGTTGAGCTCGTTGTTCGTTACTACGAAAGTGATCCGCTACCTGATCAGCGGGTTGAATGGGCTGGAGTGTTTGTATGCGATGGTGACCCTGAAGTAGAAGGAGCGTTTGCTGCGGCAGAACCACCGGCTCATGACGACTGGGAACCGAAAATTCTGCCGAAAGGAGCAGGTCAGACTTACGTCAATGTGGCTGTCAGGAAGATCAGGGAAGCGGCTCAGTCTGTTGCAGCACCGAATATCGGTGCGGCGGCGATTGGAGGAGGAGGTCCCTCGCTAG
The DNA here is from genome assembly GCA_041603535.1 of Porticoccaceae bacterium. GTDB lineage: Bacteria > Pseudomonadota > Gammaproteobacteria > Pseudomonadales > Porticoccaceae > HB2-32-21. Next base: position 21,266 of record JBFIEE010000042.1, on the reverse strand, counting down.
CGCGTATTGCAGGACAGTTTGGCCGCTTTCTGGACGCAGGAATGGGGCAGGGTGCTGGGCCTGAGGCGTCTCGGGCAGGAACTGCTAATGGCGGGCGAAAGAAAAATCGGGTATCACAACCTTTCTTTGTGCGGCTTGAGAAGTCAGACCGCGGCAGGGTCGCTGTCTTCGGAATGGTAGTAGAGCATGACGGTAGGAATCCCGGACTTTCTGTTAAGGCAATACCTCTCCTTGTTATGGACGGGGGGGCAGCACCGGCGAGTATGAGGATGTTTGTGCCTGCTGTACTTAATTGGCAGACGCCTGATGGCAAAGTCCTGAGTGAAGAGAGCAGCTTTCGCCTTAATGGTTACACTGGTGAACTAGAAATTAGGGTTCTTATCCCCTACGATTCTGCTGTGACTGTGAAAGCGTTACTTGCCGGGACGGAGGGCGCAGAATGACAAAGATAGCCTACCCGTTTTTTACCCTTGGTACGGACTCTATCGAAGCCACAGTTTGGCAATCCGTCGAAACTGACGGGACCCATGTTCCACTACAAAAGTATCTCGAGGACTGGGACTACCTGAAAGACATCCGTGTGCAACGGACTATCAAAATTAGCCTGGACATTGCTTCCATTCAGCTTGGAATAAAAAAAAGCGATCTTGATCTTCGTGTGATTGTTCGAATTGGAACCGGACCAGGTAATCTGCCAAGAGCGTGGATCAAATCGTTTGAGGTCCGGCCGAACGGCGCTGATGCTATATACGTGATTGACGAAATAATATCCGGGAGAAGCGTTTCTAGTCGGGTAAGGCTGGAGACTTCAATCGTGTCTGCAGCGGCGCCGGGGTATGCCGATGAACTTGCCCCTCAGTTGGAAGCGGCAAAGGTCTGGGAGCACGCAATTGAGGTGTTGCTCGAAGGTACAGAACCGCGTTTTCCGATGGAAGCTATAAGCTTTCAGAAGATGTTCCCCGGGCGGCCACACGTCTCAGCTCTTTGGTATTTGCATTGGTCCCCCGGCGCTGTTCATCGCGATTTCGGAGGCGCAGTGAGGCTTTACCTGAATACAGATCGCCAGGATTTTATTGAACGGGTTACCGAGGGCGACGCAATGCTATTGCAGCAGATGATGGCTGGCGTAATGGGGCAGATCACTTCGAGCACTCTTCTTATTAGCGATGCCGAGCAGCTTCTCGAGCAATCAGAAGATGGCTCTATAGGTGGATACGTAAAACATTGGTTGGCACTCGCTTTCCCAGATGAATCAGTTACTTCGCTGCAAAGTAAAATGGAGCTGAGACCAGGCGATTTTAACGCCGGCATACTTGCTGTTGCGGAGATGGGAGGCGTCTCGGAATGACTGTTACCCTGCTTCCACGACTCAACCAGATTTCTGTCGACTATTTTCTTGACGGTAATAGTAATGACTTCGTGTTCAAGGAGGCCCCGAATTTTATCGATGACCTTCCTGAATCGATCGCCTATGCGGCAAGTGGTGGGAGTGTTGTCGATCCTGGCGATCTCCTCGAATTGAGAGAACAATTGCTGGCCATCGCTGTTAAGTTTAATTTTCCCCGGCGGGGCAGTGTCCGGGATCGTGCGAGATTTGATAGTGAAGCGGCGGAAGCGTTAGGTGAGCACCGTTTGTTCACTTTACCGGAGAGCTTGCGTGATGACGTTTGGGCTTTTGTTGCCACCGTTGTCTTGCCCGATGTTGTAGTTTGGCGATTCGGCACATCGTCACGTGACCGATTTCACGGTGGGGTCCGAAACACTTTTCAGCGACTTTGGTTACGAGCATGGGCGCTGGATAGAGGAGTGGATCATAAAGAGCGTTGGGGGTTGCTCAGTGAGTTAAGCGAAGACGCGTTTGTTCAAATTGTGGAGAGGCCATCGATCGGCGGAGAAAGACGCCTCGCGCTCGCATTTGCTGAGGGCTGGTTGCGTACCGCCACAAAGCTTGGAAGAGAACGGATGCAAGATATTATGCGCTATGCAGTGATCGCCTTTCGAGTTCGCAACCAGGTTCAGTTGATGGTTAGTGTGAGCGATGATCAGTTGAGAGGATTTGTCGATAACGCGTTTATGACAGCTCAAGATATTTTTGCGATCTAGGTGGCATGCAGTAGACTAATTAGTACTTTCTAAGTAACAATTTTGGCAATTATATATGCAAGCTGTATAGCCAGATACGGCGGCACTGCATTACCAACCTGTACATATTGCTGGGTGCGGTTGCCAACAAAATAATAATTATCAGGAAAGGTTTGAATTCTTGCGGCTTCTCTGACGGTTAAGCTGCGACATTGAATAGGATCATAATGTATGAAGTAATGGCCGTCTTTGGAGATATGACATGTGACTGTCGTACCTTGGTTGTCGGCAATTTGAACACGAAAACGATCTGCAAATTTACCTGAACCAAAATTTTTGTGGGCAGGCCACAACGCTTTAGGTAACTTGGCAGAGTTTGGCGACGCCTTCATGTTTTTCGCGTAAGTGCTGTAGTAAAGGTATCGCACGAGATCGTTCGCTATATGGCCGCGTGATTCGTGGTTTATGACGTGCTCACCTAGTCGTTCGTCTCTATACCAGTCATGCAATTTCGTTGGTATTCCTTTGCTATATTTCTTGTTCCTTTCGAGACCCTTGTCCGATCCAGTACACGTGGGCGAATTCATGATCCTATTTAGTTGACGTACAAAATCGCTATAAATCTTATCCGGAACCATGCTGTCGCATCCAAGGTTCTTAGCAATATTATTTCCAGTGTTAGTAATGGTTTCTCGCCAAGCCGCGACGGAATCGCCCCCCTTTGACAGACAGCTGCGTAAACGCGGCAGGTCAGCGGTTACCTGACGGACGGTTGGTTTATCCTCGACATGCTGCAATCGGCTAAAATTCCCTGCGCTTGAGTCAATGTCTTCTCTTATTCCTAACAAGATCACCCTGTGACGTGCTTGGGGCAATCCGTAATTTTCCATGCGTATGATGAAGTCGCGCGAATCAAGCGGCTGGTCGTCAAATAAATCTACCTTTCCTGATCTTTCTACGAATGAATAAATCCTGTATTGGTGTTTTTCCCTGCCTGGCTCAGGTTTCGTTTTAGAATATTTATCAGGTTCCTGGAGGTCATTATGTATGGCTTCGAATATGAACTTACCTTCGACCTTCGCTGAAAGCATGCCTTTTACGTTTTCCATGACAAAGACCATAGGTTGGAATTTGGCAATAATCTTCAGATATTCAAGGTATAAAAAATTACGGTGATCTTCGGCGGCTGAATATGCTTTGTCTTTGGCGCCATAGTTGCGGGAACGACCTACTAGCGAGTATGCCTGACAGGGAGGACCGCCAATCAGAATACATTCATCACCTCCGATTGCTTCCCGTATTTTTTCGTGAATTATATTGTTGTCTTCGCCCAGGGTTAATTGTTGAGCTTCTTTACGGGCTTCTTCTAGTGGTTTTGCCAGTTTAGGTATTTTGTAGAGTTCATCCTCAGGGTGCTTGCCCAGCTCTCCTCTTAAAAAGGCGTAATATTCTTCGGGGACGTCTTTGTGCTCGAACTGACGAAAAAATGCTCTGAGCAGGAGTGTGCGGTGGGCACTCTCTTCTTTTTCGATAGAGATGGCGATCTTGAACGCCTGTTTGCCATTAGCGCGGCAGGCAGAGAACCCTTCGCCTAGCCCCCCCGGCCCGGCAAATAAATCGATTACTTTGACTGGTTTGTTCATCAATTGTACGCAGTTAGATAGTTTAGCCAGAATACCAGGAATCGTCTCGAAAGCCAGGTACTATTATGAGAAAGTGAACAAATGGCAGACATCGTTGACAGGAAAACCCGTAGCCGGATGATGTCCGGTATACGGTCCAGTAACACCAGACCGGAAGTTCTCACCCGTAAAGCCCTGCATCGATTCGGCTACAGATTTAGGCTGGGCGCCAGGATCGGGAAGATAACGCCTGATATTGTGTTGCGCCGTCATAAGGTGGCCGTGTTTGTTCATGGCTGTTACTGGCATCAGCATGACGGCTGCAAGTTAGCCTATTCCGATAGAAGTTATTCTGCTAAGTGGAAGAAGAAGTTTGCAGACAACCGGCAACGCGATCACCGGGTGTTGACGGATTTGACAGAGGCGGGTTGGCGAGTCGCCGTTGTTTGGGAATGTTCAATAAGGAACAATAGTGAGTTCGAAGACACGATAAAAAGCCTGGATGAATTTATTCAGGTTGACCATTCTCGTTATTTTGAGACCGGGTATCGGCAAACCTGAACCTTAAGTTCACTTTGGAGTTGGTTGTCGAATTGCCGCACGCCTCGGTTGAAAACTCTGAAGCGTCGCAAAGAGATTGTTTGGTGCGACCTGGCTCGTCGCCCGCTATCCCCGCCATTGGTTCCAGACAAGTGCTGCCTGCGGGTGATTGATCTATATTGAAATTAATTTCAATCAGATTGCGACCCTTTGCCGATTCGCAGCATCTTATACATATGACCAGTCACTTTGCTGTCAGCATTGACGCGGCGCTTATCTATCGTGCGCAGGCGGGTGACGATCGGGCGTTTAAGGCGATTTACCACGCTTTCGAGAAACCGGCCTACACGCTGGCGTATCGCATTTGTCAGTGTCCGGACCGGGCCAGGGATGTGTTGCAGGAGAGCATGTTGTCGGTGTTTCGAAACATAGCGCAGTTTTCCTTTCAGGCGCCCTTTTGGTCCTGGGTAAGAAAAATTGTGGTTAACACCGCGCTTATACAACTGCGCAGTGAGCGCCGTGACGACAACCTTGAGGTGCTGGTTGACGATGTGGCTGAATCAGGCGTGGATCGGCCGGCCATGCAGCGGGATCTGGCATCGGCCTTCGCCAGGCTGGCTCCGACCCGGCGGGCGGTGCTCTGGTTGTATGCAGTGGAGGGTTATACGCATCAGGAGATTGCTGAATTGATGGAGCAAACGCCGAGTTTTTCCAAATCGCAATTGCAGCGGGCGCGGCGGCAGTTGAAGCAATGGTGGGCCGGTGACATCGCCGAACGAGCGGTGCCAGAGAGTGAGGAAAACGATGAGCGTCACTGACCATGACATTGATAGTGACCTGCAGCAGCTAGCGCAGTTGGCGCCAGAGGAGTCTGTCTGGCCCGCACTGGAACGGGACTTACGTTTCCAACGCAAAGGCATGCCGCACCTGCTGGGCAAGCTCCGGTTTGCTTTGGGTGGCGGGGTCGCCGCGTTGTTGGTGCTGGGCCTGGCATTGTTGCTTTACACCGCGTTGCCTTATCGCGGGTCTGATGTGGACAGCGGCGCGCGGGACACTGCGACGGTTGGGGCCGATGCGCTGCGCGGTCCGTCAGCGGTGCAATACTTCTCAGCGGTGCAACATTCGTCAGCGGTGCAGCACACTTCAGCGGTGCAACAGCAGCGGCGACAGGTGATAGGCAAATATGTGCGCCATTTGTATGCCGGCGACGAAGCGTTGTGGGACGCGATGCTGGAGGAGGAGGTTGCCCTGGTAGATCAGACCATGCTCTACAGCTCGCCCCAGGAGCAGCGCAAGTTGTGGCGGTACCGGAATAAGCTGACCCAGCAACTTGAGGCGGTGCGCTTTATGGCGCTCCCCGAAAAATATTTATTTTGAGTAACTGGGTAGGGAGCTGGCTGAATTGCTGATTGAGCAACTGGCTGGATAACTGACTGAGTAACGATCAATGAAGCAAGGCGGTTTTATCAGAGTTGTGTCGCTGTTTTTTATGTTGCTGGCTGGCGCACTCTGCACACAGGTTTATGCGGTTGACGAGGGGGATTCCGCCAGGGAGGCGGTACTCGCAAGCGCGCGCTTACAAGTGGAGCATGCGAAAGCAGCACTCTACGAAGCGCGCAAAAATCTGACCCTGCTCATGGAGGAGCACGGGTCCGATTACCCCCAGCAGGGTTTTCTGGGGCTGTTTATGATGCCCGCGTCGGAGGACGGGGTGCGGGTGGCGCGCACCCTGGCTGGTGCCGCCGCAGCAAAAGCAGGCATCAGGTCCGGCGATCTTGTGGTGGCCATTAATGGTGAGGCTTTACTGGATTCCCTGGGCCGCGATGCGGTGTTAAACGATACCTATGACGCGCTGGCCAATATTAAACCGGGTGACGAGGTGCGGATGACGGTGCAGCGCGGCGACCGGCGGTTTGATACAACGTTGGTTGCCGGTATCCGTAAAGGGAAGATGTACTGCGATGATGAAGACGGCTGTCGGCCCCTTCGCCACGAGCCCGCTGTGCCATTTACGGGGACTGTCCGCGCCGATAATAGCGCGGACCCCGACCTCTCCATGATCGTACCGACCATCAGTGTCGATCCTGAACAGGCGGCCACTGTGCTGCCGTTTATGGAGCATACCGGGCATCTTGCCCGAGGCCTGCCAAGACGCTTGATCAACGGGCTTGAGCTGGCCGAACTGAACGCGCAACTGGGCAGGTATTTTGGCACTACCCACGGTGTGCTGGTGGTTAGCGCGGTGCCGGGTGCCCTGCCCGGGATTGAGCAGGGTGACGTTATTATCGCGTGCGGCGACCGCGTCGTTACCTCGCCCCGACAAATTATGCATATGCTGATGAGTTACGAACAGGGTGATGACGTCAGGCTCAAAATCCTGCGTGATCGTCAGATTGCAGATCTGAGTATCCAGTTGCCGGGTATTGCCGAGGTGCGTCACTAGGCGCGTCACCAACGCTGGCTACACTGACCGCCTATCTGTTTACTAAAGCGGCATTCTAAAGCGACATTCTAAAGCAAGGCTCTAAAGCGACATTGTTACGCCGCGCGAGATGCCGTGAGTGTTTTTGGCGCGGCTATTTTCACTGAATTATTTTCCCTCCCAGTCCCTTGTAGATACGCTTTCCCCAAATATTTTCCTCGGACGTCCTGGTGACTTCACGTTAATAACACGCGCTGCAAGTTTCGGGGCAGGCTATGAAATGTGGTCAGGCGCGTGAGCTTCGTAGTGCAATTATTCGTAGTGCAATTAGCTGTTGGGATGTTAGTTGTGGTTGTGGTTGTAGTTAAGGTCGTAGTTAACGATGTCGTTAAAGTCGTAGTTAAGATCGCAGTTAAGCTGATGGCGGGTTGTGTGGCCGGATTTGTAGTTGGCTTCCATTTTGCATTGCCATATTTAGCCATGCTGGGCGGAGCTCTTTATGCTTGCGCGCTTTTTTCGCAATTGGAAAAGGTCGTAGTAAAGAATGTCCCAGCAAGGCGTGTCGCAACAAGGTGTTTGTGAAAAAAATGGCATACCGATGCCGCAATTGCTAATTATGGCACTACCAACACAGGAACATAAATTTACCCGTGAAAGCATCTGATCTGCTGGTCGCTTGTCTGGAAGAAGAAGGCGTTGAATATATCTTTGGGGTGCCAGGAGAAGAAAACGCTGACTTTATGCTGTCGCTCGCGGACAGTAAAAAAATACGCTTTATCCTCACCCGTCATGAACAGGGCGCGGCATTTATGGCTGAAGTTTATGGGCGCCTCACCGGTAACCCCGCGGGCTGCCTCGGTACCCTGGGTCCCGGCGCTTCAAATTTAATTACCGGTGTTGCCAATGCAAACATGGACAGGGTGCCGATGCTGGTGTTAACCGGGCAGGGGTCGACTTCGCGTCTGCACAAAGAATCTCACCAGATAATGGATGTGGTCGGGATGTTTGAACCGGTCACCAAATGGGCCATCTCGATTCGCCACCCCGACACCATTCCAGAAATTGTGCGCAAGGCGGTGCGTTTATCGCGTATGGAAAAACCGGGTGCCGTACACATTGAGCTGCCTGAGGATATGGCAAAGAAAACGACCGAGGAGCGACCCATGTCGCCGCGACGTTTTTTCCGCTCCCAGCCCACGCCGACTATAGTGCGGCAGGCCTTTGACTTGTTAATGCGCGCCAGAAAACCGGTCATTCTCGCAGGCAATGGCTGTATTCGAGGCCGTGCCAGTGAGGCGCTAAGAAAGTTTTGCGAACAAACCGGGATCGGTGTGATAAGCACCTTTATGGCCAAAGGGTGTGTCGATCAGGATGCACCCTACTGTTTGTACACGGTGGGGCTGGGTTCTAAAGACCACTCTAACCTGGCTCTGGACGACGCGGATCTGGTGCTTACCCTGGGTTTCGACATGGTCGAATACCATCCATCCCTGTGGAATGCCCAGCGCGATAAGCACATTGTGCATGCTGACTTTTTGCCGGCGGAAATTGATCAGTGCTATCACCCCGAGATTGAGCTGGTGGGTGATTTAACGGCAATGTTGACTGAGCTTGGCCGTCTGCTGGAGGGTTGTGACTATCTGCCTTTCGATCTGTCGGTACAACAGGAGGTGCGCGGCGCAATGCGTGCCGAGCTCCAGGAATATGCCGAGGACGACACTTCCGGCAGTATCCGTCCGCAAAAGATTCTCTGGGACGTGCGCGAGGTCATGGGTGCCAGCGATATTTTGCTGTCGGATGTCGGCGCGCACAAAATGTGGATTGCTCGCCATTACCACTGTTACCAGCCAAATACCTGCCTGATTCCGAACGGCTATTGTTCAATGGGTTTTGCGCTGCCCGGGGCCATCGCCGGTAGCCTGGTTTATCCTGAGCGGCGTATTCTGGCGATTGCTGGTGATGGCGGCTTTTTGATGAATGTTCAGGAGATGGAAACAGCGCGTCGTCTGCAGAGTAATATCGTGGTGATGGTATGGGAGGATAACAGCTACGGTTTAATTGCCTGGAAGCAGGACACCGAATTTAAACGGCACACCGAGCTCGGTTTTGGCAATCCGGACTGGCTCAAACTGGCGCAGTCTTTTGGCTGGCGTGGCCATTTATGCACCCAAAGCGGGCAGTTGAAGGCGATATTGGAGCAGGCATTAAGTGAACCCGGTCCAAGTCTGGTCGTCGTACCTGTCGATTACCGGGAGAACCCTTTGTTGACCGAACGTCTGGGCAGGCTTGGTAAGCGGATGTAGGGCTGATGCCGGCTATTGGTGGCGGGTGGTGAAAATTAAACGGCGGGACTGTACGGCGGGACTGTATAGCCTCGCCGTTTTTATACTGGCTTGTAAGCGCGGGGGAATTAAAGGACAACCACCTGGCGAATAGCCTCGCCAGAGGCCAGGCGATCAAAGCCCAGGTTGATTTCTTCGAGGGCGAGGGTATGTGTCAGTAAACGATCTACCGGTAATTTGCCCTGTTCATACAGCGACAGGTATCGCGGCAGGTCAACGCTGGGTACTGAGGTGCCTATATAGCTGCCTTTTAATGTGCGCTCTTCGGCCACAATAGAAACGGCCTGGATAGAGAGCTTTCGCTCCGGGTGCGGTAAGCCAGAGGTCACCGTGGTGCCGCCACGCGCGGTGATGTTATAGGCAAGCTCAAGGGCAGGCACGGAGCCAGCCATTTCAAACGCGTATTCAACACCACCGCCAGTCAAATCCCTTATTTGTTCAACAGCGTTCGGGTTGCCTGCATTAACGGTATGGGTTGCGCCGAGTTCTCGGGCAAAAGCGAGTTTCTCCTCGGACAGGTCAATCGCCAGAATTTGACGTGCCCCGGCCAGTTGCGCGCCCAACAGGGCGCACAGACCAACGCCACCGAGACCGATTACCGCCGCTGATGCGCCGGGCGGCAAGCCAGCCGTGTTAACGACAGCGCCGACCCCGGTGAGGACAGCGCACCCGAATAATGCGGCTGTGTTTAAGTCAAATTCAGGGTCAATTTTGATCACTGAATGTTGGGACAGCGTCGCATAAGTCGAGAACGCCGACACGCCCAGGTGGTGATTAATGATCTCGCCCTGTTGATGGATGCGCCGGGTGCCGCTCAGCAGCGACCCGGCGGCATTGGATAGCGCACCGGGTTCACACAGCGCTGGCCGTCCGCGCGCGCAAAATCCGCAGAGTCCACAGCTGGGAACAAAAACCATTACCACGTGGTCGCCGGGGTTAAAGCGCGTCACGCCGACGCCGACATCCTCGATAATTCCGGACGCCTCGTGGCCGAGGGCCATGGGCATGGGGCGTGGCCGGTTACCATCAATTACCGAGAGGTCGGAGTGACAGAGACCGGCGGCGGCAATTTTAACCAGAACTTCGCCGGGGCCGGGGGCATCAACGTCGATTTCTTCGATGACCAGTGGTGTTGATTCTGCATAGGGGGGCAGAACGCCTGTTTGGCGCAGGATGGCAGCGGTTGCTTTCATGGTTCCTATTTCCTGTGTGGGTTTCAGGGGTAACTTCCAGCACGCCTGATTAAACGGGGCCAGCATCACCTGCTTTATCGCTTACAGCGTATACGCTTTATAGCCTATGCGATTTGTATGCCAGCTGAATGGTCGCTACTGCCTCTGAATGTTTACTACTGCCTCGGCCCAGGATCAGGGTTTGCCGGAGAGTTAAAGGCTAGGCGATTTGATCACCAGCATTTTTTCAATTTGCATATCGGCAAAGGTGTGGGGAATGCCGCCGGTGCCGTGACCGGAATGCCGCAAGCCGGCGAAGGGCATCCAGTCAACGCGAAACGCGGTGTGATCGTTAACCACGACTGCAGAGGCGGCAAGCTGCCGATAGGCGTGCAGCGCGGTATCGATATTGCGGGTGAACACGGCGGCCTGAAAGGCAAACTCGAGGGCGTTGGCGCGGGAGATGGCGTCATTGATGTCATCAAAGGTGTAGACGCATATCACCGGGCCAAAGACTTCTGTGCAACTCACTTCGGCATCGGCCGGGGGGTCAAGCAGCACGGTTGGCGGGTAGCAGCTCGCCGAAATTTTCTGGCCGCCACCAAGCAGTTTGGCACCGCTATTAATGGCGTTTACTACGCTCTGGTGTACGCGATCAACCTCTCGGTGGCGGATCATCGGGCCGATGTCGGTGGTTTCCAGCGTTGGGTCGCCGACGCTCATGCGAGCGCCTGCGGCGGCGAGTTCCGTCGCCACCCTGTGGACAATGGAGCTGTGCGCAAAGACGCGCTGCACGGATATGCAAACCTGACCGGCATGGTAAAAGCCGCCTTTTGCCAGCAGGGGGATGGCGGCATTCACGTCGGCGTCCGCAGCGAGTAGTACCGGCGCAACGCCACCGTGTTCCAGTGCACAACGGGTTCCAGGTGCGAGTTTTCCACGCAGCATCCAGCCGACTTCGGCACTGCCGATAAAACTAAAAAACCCCACGCGGGGATCACCGGCGAGGGCTTCGGACACATCGTGTCCGGTGGTGGAAATTACCTGGCACCATTCCGGTGGTAAGCCCGCCTCCCGGAACAGCTGTATCAGTTCATAACACGACATGGGCGTGTCGTTGGCGGGTTTGACGATTACCGGGCAGCCGGCAGCGATTGCTGGCGCAATCTGGTGCACGATGAGGTTGATAGGGTGATTAAATGCGCTAAATGCTACCACCACCCCAATCGGTTCGCGCTGAGTAAAGGCGAGACGATGCCGGGATGCTGCATTAAGGCCCATGGGGATTTCAGTGCCGTGGGCTGTGCGAATGCACTGTACGCAAAGGTTTATGCCGTCTATGGCACGCGCCATTTCAACACGTGAGTCGATTAATGGTTTACCGCCCTCACGCGTTGCGATATCGGTCAGACGAGCGGCGTCGCGGGTCATTAAATCGGCAACCGTCTGCAATATATGGATGCGTTGATCTGGCGGTAGCCAGTTGGCGCGGTCTTCGAATAAGCGCTGTGCAGTGCTCAGGGCCTGGTCGACGCCATGCCAGTCGACGGTATCGATTTCCGCGAGAAGCTTGCCATCATGAGGTGCAAAGACGCGTAGCGGTGCGCTTGCAGCTTCTGCGTTGGGAACCATCAATCGATAATGCTTGGTCATCATGCCTTGATCCTCCGGTTGGTTCTGAAGGGCTATTCATGCATTGCAGCTTCACCGTGTCGCTTGCTGTAGCAGAATATTTTGCAGAGCTGGTGATTATTGCAAACCTGGCTAGAAGCCTAGCAAGTTATACGCCATTAAGCACAAAGCTCGCTGTTGTACGCGCTATTAAGTTTTGTGGTGTATCGCTGCTGAAGTTCGGTGACGTAACGCCGCCCGGTTGCCCGGCGGTGCCTTTTGTTTTGGCGTGTTTTATGTCAAGGGCCAGTGCGCACAAGGTAAACGACTCTCGTCAATAAAAAATGCGGGGTCGGCTTTAATCTGGAGACGAAGGTATTAACGACTGGCAAGTATCTTGCGTCTTAGATTGTGGTGGCGCCGCGGTGGTGTCATCGCTGCGATGCGCGCGGTATTAATTAGCCACTATTTAACAGGCGGGCCGGGTTCTCTATGAATGTAAATATCGATAAGAATGTCGCCGTCCCTATGCGCGACGGCGCAACCTTGAGAGCAGACGTCTATCGCCCAGCGGGCGATGGGCAGTACCCGGTGCTGGTGCAACGTACACCCTATAACAAGGAACTGTGGCTCATTACGGCTGCTACGCTGGATCCGGTCAGGGCGGCCGCTGCGGGGTTTGTCGTGCTGATTCAGGATGTGCGCGGCCGCTGGGCCTCCGAAGGCGGGGTATTTTTTCCCTATCGCGATGAGGAACCAGATTGCGTGGATACCATTGATTGGGCCGCCAGGCAGGACTGGTCCGCAGGCGTTGTCGGTTGCTACGGGCTGTCGTATATGGGGGGCAACACCTGGCTGGGCGCGGCTTCTGGTCATGAGGCTCTCCGGGCGATTTCACCCACGACCGCCCCAAACGGGTTCTGGCAGAATAATTTCTGGCGGGATGGCGTACTGCAACTGGCGACATTAATTTCGTGGGCATTGCGCACTATTGGTCCCGCGGCGTTGTTTCGATCGGGCAAGGCTTTACCCGATCTGGGGTTGCGTTTGACTGAGCTCGCCGACGCCAATGATGACTTTGACGGCCTGGTGCGAGAACGGCCATTGGCTGATTTGACGGCAGGGCACAAAGAGGATCAGAACTTTGTGCCTTTTCTGTATGAAATGCTTAAGCACCCGGTGCCGGATGCCTGGACGGATGGCATGCTGTTTAACAGCCGCTATGCGTCCGTCAAAGTGCCTGCGCTCATAATAGCCGGATGGTATGACATGCTGCTGGGTGCCGACCTCGATCATTTTGCCGGTATGAAGGCGCATGCCGGTACGGCGCAGGCGCGGACTAATACGCGCATCATTATCGGCCCGTGGTCTCACGGCATGTTTATGAATATGGTTGGGCAGGTTGATTTTGGTTTTCGCAGCAGCGGACTGTTTATGGACTTGCGGGAAGATCTGACCACGTTGCAATTGCGCTGGTTTGGTCGCTGGCTAAAAGACGAGCACAACGGTATTGATAATGAAGCACCGGTAAAAGTGTTTGTGCAGGGTATCAATCGCTGGCGAGACGAACAGGAGTGGCCACCTGCCCGAGCCAAGCCAACACCTTGGTATCTGGGTGCAGCTGGTACATTTGGACCGGAGCAGCCCCACGCTGAGGTGTCATCCACGAGTTATGTTTACGATCCGGAAGACCCTTGCCCAACCTGTGGCGGTACGCTGCTCATGCCGCCGAAATTTACGCCTGGGCCGCTCGATCAGTCGCCGATATTGGGGCGGCGCGATGTGCTGGTGTTTACATCGGCAGAATTGCAGGAAGATATGGAGCTGGCCGGGTCGGTCAGCGCGGAAGTGTATGCCAGCACGTCTGCCGTGGATACCGACTGGATGGTCAAGCTGTGTGATGTGCGCCCCGATGGTACAACATACAATGTTTGTGATGGCGTGTTGCGCGCGTCCTACCATACGCACCAGACCGGTCAAACCTTTATGCCAGGCGAGGTGGTGAAATGGCACATCAATTTGCTGGCGACGGCAATCGTATTTAAGGCGGGTCACCGTTTGCGGGTAATCATCACATCCAGTGATTTTCCCCGTTACGACCGCAATCCAAATACTGGCGAGTCCACCCTGCAGGCGGTGGGTAGCGTATCGGCTCTGCAGAAAGTATGCCACGACAGACATCATTCCTCGCACCTGATACTGCCGGTGATCAGCAATTAGCGTCGGGGATTTTCCGGCGCTTAAGCAAATTTCTGAGCCAGCCGTTGCGCCAGTGCACGGTAGGCACCAACATGGAAGGCAAGGCCGATATGGCTTGCCGTTAACTCGGTATTCATTTCAGGGTCATCCTCAACGCAGCTGTGCCAGTCGACGATACCATCGCGAGTCGAATATATGGCAAATTGAGGAGTGTCCATTTTTTCCGGTGAAAGCATATGGTGGACGAAGTCGCACATGCAATGGCCTGAGCCACATGAGGGGTGGAGATTACGACCGATCAGTTGGCCCTTACCGGCGATAAGGTAATCCCAAACGCCGACTACCGCCGGATGTGCTTTGACAATGTCTTTAAATGGCGACCCGATGGTGATAACCCGGTCGATAGATTCCGGGACTTGCTGAAGTATTGATTTTGCCAGCATGCCGCCGAGGCTGTGACCGACCAGACGTACTTTTTGGCCGGTTTGCTGGTGCAGCGCGGTAACTTTGCTGGCTAGACGTCGAGCAGTCTTATTGGGGCAGTCGGTATTCCAGAAAATATGGGCGCCGTGGGATTGATAACCAATACGATTGAGCCAGTGGCGCATAGGTAACATCAACAGATCGTTAGCCAGGAAACCGGGTATCACCAGCACGGGTTCGCCATTGCCATGCTCGATACCGCGACCGGCGAAGATCGGGTGACAAAGCAGAAACATGAATTCCGCTGGCCAGATTCCTTCTCGCCAAATAGGGGTGGCAATTCGCTCAATGGACGGATCATGACTAAATGGGTTCGCATCGTCATCGAGTTGTGCCTGCAGCGAAGCGTCACTCGCAATCAGCATGTCGGTCAGTACTTCGGTGCTCTGCCGCAATGGCTATACTCCTCTACTCGAATGCGTCGCCTGACGGCCCCGGTTACAGGCCACGCTGCGAGGTTTACCCCGGGTGGACTGATTAGCCAGCTGCAGATAAGAGGGTTATCTGCAAGAAGCTAACCGCTGATCTCGGTGCGCCAAATAAGATTGCTTGATCAGGCCACCGAAAGCCGCCCATTTACAGGGGAAGCGACTACAAAACCTGCTATTTAGTCGCCGCGGCTAGCGGTGGGTTTGATGCCATAAAAACCAGCAAACATAATCTGGCAGACCCGACCAGGTCACGCCGCTGTTGCAGTCATTTTGGCCGCAGTCATTTTCATGCTGTCATAGGATTGCTTCAGGATGTCCGCAACCGGATTTTCAGCAGACCATGATTTGGCTGCCGATATCGCGGCTTTGGTTGATTCCTGTGAACCATCAATGAACGCTTTCGTCGCTTTAATGAATTCATCGCGCATATCTGCCTGCTCGGCCACCAGCAACTTTGACAGGCTAAGTGCCTGTGCCTGCGCCTGGGTAAGAGATTCCATTATGGCGGTAACATTATCCTTGTAGGCAGTAGGTTGCTCGCCAATTTTCTTTGCCAGCTCAAGCGCGTGTTTCTGGGATTTCATCGCATCATCAAATAAAGCGTTACTTAATCTGATCCGGCGCTGGCGAGTTTCACTGATAGCGCTTGTGGCCTTCTGGTGGTTTTTGATAAGGGTGTCGATATATGAGCTTGTCTCTTTCATTTGTGTTGCCTCGGTGGTTGCGGTTTTCTTCCTGGTTTTAGTCGCGCCTGTGCTTGTGGATTTATCTGTGGTCATAACGCGCTCCGGGTTGCTGCTTTCAATCTCGATCTATTAGTTTGGATCGACTAGTAAAGTCAGGCGAGGCAGGCTCTGCTTCGCCTGGATGCAGTTATATGCAATATGCATATATGGTGTCAAGCAATTCTCTATATTTTTATTTCTGGCCATCAGCTTTCTGCCTCGCCGCTTTTATAAAACATGGCTTGGTTGTTGCTAGATAGGAGCAGAGTGGTGCAAAACATATGATTGGGTAAAAAAGAGCGCCGTGTTGGTGCGGGGTGATTTCTGAATAGATTATCGCACCGGAATGGGGCGCTGGATGACCGCCATGTGAATACTACTTTCATAACTTTTATATTGTATGGGTAGAGTGAGGCTCCACTTTTATATTTTATGAGTTGGGTGGAGGTTCACTTCGACGTTTAAAAATAGGGTTTAATCGGGAGTTGGTAATGGACGATGCAGAAGAAGATCTTTTTGTCGAACCTATGAGGCTGTGGCGAGACTGGTATCAAAAATCGGAACGTCAGTGGAGTGAGGCGATTACCGAAGTAATGGCCGATGAACGTATGGGAAAGAAATTTGGTAGGTATTTCCAGGAATGGCTGCATGCCCAGCATATGTTTACTGAGATGGTGGGCCAGCAGTTGGCGTCAATTAACTTGCCGTCGCGAACTGATGTGCTGAGTATCGGAGATAGATTAAGCGAGGTTGAAGATACTTTATCCGGGTTAAGTGCAGAACTTCACCAGGTCAAAAAACAGATGACACAAATGGCGACATTGATGACGGCAACGGCTGAACCTGCACCGCTTAAGCGCACGCGAAAACCGCAGGGAAGGCCACCGGAAACAGCGAAGGAAGAAAGCGCGAGCGTCGAAAAACCCATTGGCAAATAGGTGAATTCTGATGAAGACGCAGGTGGGAAAGATACAGGGCGATCAAATTAATCAGGCGGTCGAAAAGGTTTTATCAAGGAATATCCCGGGACTTAGACCTCTCGATGGTCTTGATCTAGACCTTGGCGTCACGCCAAAGGACATCATTTACTCTCGTGACACGTTGAAACTTTATCACTATCGGCCCATTTGCGACGAAGTTTACAGAGTACCGGTAGTGCTGGTTATGTCGCTGATTAATCGCTACTACATCGTTGATTTGTCACCGGGACAGAGTTTGGTCGAATACCTTTTGCAGGAAGGCTTCGATGTCTACCTTATAGACTGGGGGGTGCCGCGTGCCGAGCACCGCCATCTATTTATGGATAACTATGTCGGTGAATACATTCCCGATTGCCTGGACAAAATTGCGGAAGAAAGTGGTGAAAGTGAGTATTCCATGGTCGGTTACTGTCTGGGTGGTGTGATGGCCTGTATGCATGCGGCGTTAAATCCAGACAAGGGCATTAAAAATCTCGGGTGTTTTGCCACACCAATAAATGCCAGCGGCATGAGCCTCTACAAGAGCTGGGCGGATGGCGACAACGTTGATATTGATCGAATTGTAGATGAGTTGGGTAACGTGCCAGCTGCTATGGTCGATGCCATGCTTCAGGCATTGCGACCACTGCAGAAATCCGCGGGTCGAATGAGCCTGCTCGATAACGTCGGTAACGATGAATTTGTAAAGGCCCATTATCGTTTTGAGCGATGGACATCTGACCCGGTGCCACTAGCCGGTGAGGTGGCGCGCCAGCTTTTTAAACATTTTATGCGTGACAATAAACTTGTTCATAACGCATTTGAAGTCGCAGGGAAAAAAGTGGATCTGACGAAAATCAGATGTCCGTTTTTACATGTGGCCGCCGCCCACGATCACATTGTTCCTGCGCTGGCGTCGAAAGACATAATGGATCTGGTTGGCAGCAAGGATAAACTTGAAATCGTTGTTAAGGGTGGCCACGTCAGTCTGGTTGCTGGCGGTAATGCGGTTTACCGATTGTGGCCAAAACTGAGGGATTGGCTGGGTGTGCGATCCGTATAGGTTTTGTAATTAACTGATCAGGAGAAATATGTTGGAAACGTTTCCGAAAACTGTGGAACTTAACAAAGGTGTCGTTTCGCTGCATTTGATGTCTCGAGCAGACGAGCAGGAAATGGTAGCTTTTGCGCGGGCTTTGCCAGCTCATGATCTGATGTTTTTGCGACGAGATATTACGCAGCAAGAGGTCGTTGCTGCGTGGGTAGATAAAATAGAAAGTGGCGGAACGGTGAGTGCGATAGCGGAGCGAGACGGCGAAATGATCGGTTACGGGACCCTCAGTCTGAGCGATTATAGCTGGTCACAGCATGTTGCGGAGTTACGTATTATGGTTCGACCGGACAGTCGAGATACCGGGGTGGGCCGCATATTGACGCGAGAGATGTTCAGGGTCGCGTTGTTGAAGGGCATTGAAAAAATTGTCGCACGCATGACACTGGATCAGACCGCAGCCCGAAAATTATTCCAGGAGCTGGGGTTTCGTCCGGAGGCCTTACTTGAAAATGAAGTTAAAGACAGGCAAGGGAAGCTGCACGATGTTCTGGTAATGGCCGTTGACGTGGCATCTTTCCTGGCCAGGCGAGATGCGTTTGGTCTGGGTTAGAGGGTGGTGAATCGCTATTCAAACATCGAGTAAACGACGATGTGCAAATAGCGGGTGTCGGTGTGGCTGGATTATTCTTCCTCTGCCTACGGGTGGTTTTGGCCCTTTTTTTATGGTTTGCTAGTCGTGGACTTTGCGGTTGCGTGTAGGCTCTGGACCTGACGGTATTGTCAGCCAGCCGGACGTAATGGTGCTGTCGATACTATTGGTGGCCGGATAGCGGTTGGACAAAAAATTACATAGGTTAGGTGATGGCTGAGCAGGAGGATGGGTCGGATTTCCGGCCGTCGGGCGAAATGTTAACGGCGCATTTGCTGGCGCTATTAAAGGACTGGTCTGGGTATGGGTATGAACTGGCGAAGAAGCTCGAGAGAGATGGGTTTACAGGCTATAACTCGGGGTCGCTCTATCGCACTCTCCGCCAAATGGAGCGTAGTGGGTTGATCACGTCTTTGTGGGACACCTCTGCAACAGGACCGGCGAAGAGGATATACAGCATGACCGGTGCTGGTTCCCTCTTTTTAAGGAACTGGTTGAAGATGGTGGACATGCACAAAAGTATGCTTGAGCATTTCCTGGGTATTAGCGAGCGGGATGATAGCAGGCCTCGCTCTGACCAGGATGGGCCTGTTCGTCAGGCCAATGACAAAACGAGCGCCTCTGCAGAAGGCTCTGCTGAAAAGCCTGAAAAGCCAAAGACCCGGAAAACGGCAGCCGGGAAGTCGGTTGGGAAAGCAGCGGAGTGGAAAAGTCGGGTTGCTAAAAAGGGTGAACAGGGGGGGGCTCTGCCGCAGGCTCCCGGGCGGAAAGCTGGTGGCGCAGCCGCGGTGAAAGGAAAAAAGGACGCAGCGGGTAACAATGCCTCTAAAGGTAAAAATGAGTTGCCAAAAAAGTCTCGCGACAAGGCTGCCAGCGTTAGTAACAAAAGTAGTAAAACCGCTGGCCGGGCTTCGGGCGCCAGTAGTAAGACTCAAGCTAAGGTCAGATCTCCACGCAATAACAACATGGCGGATTCGCCAGCCAAGTCTTCCCCCTCGAAATAGCAGGGGATATCCAGGCGTCAGTAAGTTCGGTCGACTGGCAGGACCGTGTGTTTTCATGTCAGGCATAGGCTGATGGCGAAGGATTGTGTAGAATTCGCGCTCCCTTTTGGATGCTGCCCCAGCGGCCCCTCAACGAGAGAGCCAGAACTATGTTTGACAGCAAGCAGACCCTCGCAAACTTCGACCCCGATATCTGGCAGGCCATCCAGAGTGAAGAGCGCCGTCAGGAAGAGCATATCGAACTGATCGCCTCGGAAAATTACGCCAGCCCGCTGGTAATGGCAGCACAGGGTACGGTTTTAACCAATAAATACGCAGAGGGCTATCCCCATAAGCGTTACTACGGTGGCTGCGAATATGTCGATATAGCTGAGGAGCTGGCGGTGAGTCGGGCCTGTGAATTATTCGGTGCAGCCTACGCTAACGTGCAGCCCCATTCTGGCTCACAGGCCAATGCGGCTGTATATCAGGCGCTATGCGAGCCGGGCGACACGGTGCTGGGCATGAGCCTGGCCGATGGCGGACATCTGACTCACGGCGCCAAGCCAAATTTTTCCGGCAAGACTTACCATGCTGTGCAGTACGGGCTCGACGCTGCCACTGGCGAGGTCGATTACGGTCAGGTCGAGGCACTGGCGCTGGAACATAAGCCGAAAATGATTATCGCGGGTTTTTCCGCCTATTCGCGAGTAATGGACTGGCAGCGCTTTCGCGATATCGCCGATAAAGTCGGTGCCTATCTGATGGTCGATATGGCCCATGTTGCGGGTTTGGTCGCGACGGGTCACTACCCCAACCCGGTGCCGGTGGCGGACGTTGTGACCTCGACCACGCACAAAACCCTGCGTGGCCCGCGAGGCGGCCTGATTTTGGCTCGCGCCAACGAGGCCCTCGAGAAAAAATTCAATTCGGCGGTTTTCCCTGGCGGTCAGGGTGGCCCCCTGATGCACGTGATTGCCGCCAAAGCGGTGAGCTTCAAGGAAGCCATGGGTGAAGACTTTAAGCGGTATCAGCAGCAGGTGGTGACCAATGCGCGAGCCATGGCGGCAACGTTTATCGAGCGGGGCATAGATATTGTCTCCGGCGGTACTGACAACCATCTGATGCTGGTAAACCTGATCGGCAAGGACTACACCGGGAAGGACGCCGACGAGGCTTTGGGCCAAGCCAATATTACGGTCAACAAGAATGCCGTACCGAATGACCCCCGTTCGCCGTTTATTACCAGTGGCCTGCGTGTGGGCACACCGGCAATCACCACCCGCGGCTTCAAGGAAGCCGAAACCGTGGCCTTGACCCACTGGATGTGCGATGTGTTGTCGTCTTTTGAAAGCGACTCGGTTGACCAGGTCGTTGCTGAAGTTAAGGTCAAAGTACTCGATGTCTGCCGACGCTTTCCTGTTTATCGCTAAACACTTTCCTGTTTATCACTAAAGGCTTTCTTGCTTATCGCTAAAGGCTTTCCTGTTTATCGCAACTGCATGTTCGTTATGCATGATGTCTGGGGTCGACGATGCAGGATGACTGGCGGGCCAATTAGTCAGTAACGGCTTGTTCCTGTCCGCAGGTTTTGGGACGATGGAGGTTCCGATTCAAGCCGATACAGGAAGCCCCTTGCGATGAACCCGTTAGCCCTAATTACTCCATGGTCGTCCTGCCGTGGCCGCTGATTCCCAGCCGCCCGCTGGTGTCGGGAAACCAGCAGTTCGCGGACTCTGTGCAGGGGTTTGCGCCAGCTGCCCAAAGCAGCCTCGCCCAGGTTTTGATCGGGGCCGGCGGGCACTGTTAAAGCTTGGTTTGCTGACGAGCTTGCTGACGCCTCTTTCAGTTTTTGCAGCACGTAAACCCGAAAAAATGCCCCCTCAACCGGGTGATCACCTGGTTTTTGCGTTTGGTGAGCAGGCGGGCGAATCAATAAATGCCAGCAAAATTATTGTCGACCAGGCACCGTTGGCAGCCTACCCAAAAGAT
>JBFIEE010000041.1:0-29012 GCA_041603535.1 Porticoccaceae bacterium | reverse complement strand
CGCCGTACTGCCTGATACCAACCCGGCCAAAGCGTTGTGCGGTTTCGAAACGCAGCCGTTTATTTTTGAGCCAGGTGGTATCGGCACGACCAACCCGCAAGAGTGGTTTTATCTCTCGGCGGCCGCGGGTTCGGATGGCGTTGACGTTATCAATGGTCTGGTGGATGACTGGGCCTGGATCAAAGGCTTCACTCAGGCGCTGGGCCTGGTGCCGGACGCCAACGGCGACATTCTGCAAACCATCGACGGTGGTGGCTCTAATACCATGGGTGGCCTGGTACCAAATGGTCTGAATGCCACTGATTTCCTGGAGTTGTTTTTCGCCACTGGCGCCAGCTTACCGGGTTTGGGTAACGGTTATGGCACCAGCCTGAGTGGCAACCTGACAGCCAACTATGCGTCTGAAAATATCTTCGGATTTGGTTTTAACTACATTTTCTATGACGAGCCTGATACCTGGCTGGATCAACTGGTGGTGCGTTTCGAAACTTCATACATTCCCAACAGGAAGTTTTCCAACAACCTGCGCAACACGTTTATTGAAGAGGATGAAATGCTCACCAGTGTTGCATTGGAAAAATACCACCGCTTCTCGGAAGATTTTCCGGCTACCTTTATGGTCTTCCAGTGGATGCACCGCAAGGAATCCGACCTCCTTGGCCGCCATTTAAGCGGGCTTGGTGCTAACCAGACCCGCCGACCCGGTGGTGGCGAGGATGGCCGTGGTTGGGATGGCCTGGTATTGGCCTTTCAACAGCCTTTCCCGAGTCTGGTGTGGCGTGTAGACGGATCGTTTATGTATGACATGAATGGCGGCTTCTTCTTTCAACCAGCGGTTCGCTACAAGCCAAACAACGACTGGACGATTGAAGCCTTTGCTAACTTTATTGACGGCCCTAAAGACACGATTTTCTCGCCCTTTGACTACTCCGATGATGTCACGCTGCGGCTGACTTATCAGTTCTAACAAAAGCCTTTACGTAAACTTGGACCGGCGCCTCAGGCGCCGGTTTTTTTTGGCCACGAATTTTTGTTTTAAAAAGTCGCGGGTGAGGAAAAAACAGCTGAATGGTTTGCCCTGGGACAAAACTTCACGAGGAGTAAAAACTCGACTAAACATCAGCACTGAACTATAAGTATATGGCAACATAGCGACATAAAATAACATTTAGTTATGCATTGCATATCGTCATCCCATGTAGTAAAAATAGCGACGCGGGAGATGAATGTAACGCATAAAAATTAAATTGCTATGAAAGCACGGTATTTAGTTCACTAACGTGGTACCTGAGGGGTTTGACAATGCACATTAAAAAGTACGATTTCGACTACAGTCGGCGGTTTTTTATGGAAAAAACCGCTAAAGGTATGATGGGCGCCGGGGTGTTGACCTCGCTGTGGCCGCTGATCGGTAACACCGGTGATATCACCAAAGCCTATCCTGAAGAGCTGCAATCGCTGGAAGCCTATACCAAGGGCAAGGTCAAGGAAGGCGATGTCATCACCGCAGAAAACGTCGAGCACGTCAAGGATTTACTGGATCCGGTGGCTTACGTTCAGGTCGCGCAAATGGGTCGACGGATTCGTGTGCGCCCGCAAACCACCGATGTCAGCAAGTTGTTTCCTAACGACTTTTATAAGGCGACCCTAAAGAATCAGGGTCTGGCGGCGATGGATGCCAACGGCAACGTCGTCACCAAAGACGGTGGTAAACCGTGGATCGGCGGCGCGCCATTTACGGACCCGCAAAATGGCCTCGAAGCCTTTGCCAACATTACGTTAAGCTGGGGACGTCACGATACTTCCGTCTATGCGGTAGAAGACAATGATATTGGCCCCGCGGGTGATATTGAGTATCAATATCAACTGGCCTGGTGCGAGCAAAATACTGTCGCACTGGTCAGTAATCCTGATGGCCCCTACCTGGAAGGCCAACACGACAAGCTGCGTTACCAATCGGTGTGGTTTACCTACCCCAACGATGCCAAGGGCACCTCGTTCCTCAACATCTGGAAATACGACCAGCGCGAATTCCCCGACCTGTTTGGCTACTTGCCCGCTTTTAAACGGGTGCGCCGCTTCCCCACCAACCAGCGCTTTGAACCCATCGTACCGGGCATCACCTTCTTTTTGTCTGATGCCTGGGCAGCTGGCGACCCCATGTTGACCTGGGGTAACTATAAGGTGATTGGTCGTGGTCCTTTCCTCGGTTCCCAGTCGGGTACCTGGTTCGGTGATCAGGAAAACTGGTCAAAAGACAGCTCCTTACACGGTGGCGCTAAGGGCCTGAACTTCTATGAAGTAGATTTTGAGTTTTGTCCAGAGGTGTTAGTCATCGAAGCCGAGCCAACCGGTTATCCGCGGGCACCGGTGAGTAAAAAACGGGTATGGCTCGATTTGCGTAACATGGCGGCGATTGGCTATGTCACCTATGACCGTCGCGGTGAGCTGTGGCGATCCTTCGAGATCGGATTTAGTCAGCAAACAAAAGGTGACCTGGCGCAGCTGGAAAGGAACGGGCATCCGGTATGGTCCTGGTCCTACGTCCACGCCCATGATGTGCAGACGAACCGTTTTACGCGCTTTAACCACGCCCAGTCGGTGAAAGGGGGCTTGAAAACGGAGTTCGATATAGACGGAGCCTATGAAAAGTACCTGACCATTCAGGCCATCAGGCGGCTCGGCTCGTAACGGGTCGCTCGTGCTAAAGAAGAGATTGAGGTAACTATTGCCGCCCCGGGTAGGGGCGGCTGCTGTTGGTTTCGCTTTTAAAAAAAGTTCCAGTGATAACTATAAAGTTTAAAAGGGGAAGTTAAGCCATGAATATTTCACGATTGAGATTGTTGGGGGCTAGCTCGTTAGTGGTATGCGCAGCGGCTGTCACGCCGTTGGCGCAGGCACTTGATGTGGCTGTATCAGGATTTATCCGCCAGGAAATGGCTTATAAACTGGATGGCGATGAGAATCGTTTTAACCGCAGCGGATCGACGTTTAACGGTAAATCGTTCCCCGCAGATGGTGCGTTTTCGCCCATTTTTGGCTACACGGGTTTGCCGCTTAGCAAAGATGACAAATCGCAGAATAACAACTGGAATGTGTTCGCCACCAAAGCTGAACTGGATGTTCAGTTTACCGTCAGCGATACCGTAAACGGTTTCATGAAAGTCCGTGGCTACTACCAGCCGGATGTGTTTGGCGACTGGAAGGGCTTTGATAAAGCCGATCATCTGTACGGGAGTGGCGCGTCAGGTACACGTGATCGCGACGAGTTTGGTGTCAATAACCACGGCAATGAAGCGACCTACCTGTCGATCAGTGACAATAATTACATGGTCGATATACCGGCACTGTATCTCGACTACGTGAATGGACCGTTTTGGCTTCGCGTGGGGCAGCAACAGATCGCCTGGGGTGAGGGCCTGTTCTTCCGCGTTGCCGACCAGCCCAATGGACTGGACGTGCGCCGCCACTTCTTCCTGGATTATGGGTCCGAGGAATACGCCGATGAACGTCTCGGTGCCCCTGCGATTCGTGGCAGTTATAACTTCAGTGACGAGTGGGAGCTGGAAGTCTATGCCCAGATGTTTCAGCCCTCGGTCTTAATGGGCCAGGGGACGTCCTACAACCTTATTGGCCAGCCGAATTTCACGGTCGATTATGAAAGCGGTTTTGATCGTGTTGACGATCAAATTAACGCGGGGATACGCCTGAATGGCCAGGTTGGCAATCTGGGTGTGCAGGTGTTTGCCATAAGTCAGCATAACCCCAACCCCGTGTTTGATCTTAAAGCTGGCGGTCAGAAATTGTTTACTGATGCCCAGTGTGCGAATCCTGCGGCGCTTGGCCTGCTTGGGGGGCTCTGTGGGTTTGAAGCACAGCCCTTTGTATTTACTAATGGTGGTGATGGTACCGCATCTCAGCAGGAATGGTTTGGACTGTCCGCTGCGTCAGCTATTGATGGTGTTGACGTAGTGAACGGCCTGATAGAAGACTGGCCGTGGATTACCGCTTTTGTGCAGGGCCTGGGTGTGGATACCACCCAGGATGCTATTACAACGGTTAACGGCGGTGGGCCGAACGATTTCTTTGGTCTGATTCCGGGGGGCTTTAATGGCAACGATTTTGTCGAGTTATTTCCTGCCTTTGCTAATTTCACTGGAAACAATGCGCTCTCGGGAACCATCGTCGCCCATTACGAGTCGGAAAATATTTTCGGCTTCGGTCTCAACTATATCTTTTTTGCCGAACCCGATACCTGGCTGGATCAGTTGATTATGCGATTTGAGGCCAGTTATACACCGGATAAATCCTTTACCAATTCGCTTCGCCATACCTGGCGTGAAGAAGATGAGCTATTAACCACCTTCGTACTTGAAAAATACCACCGCTTTTCTCAGGAGCTGCCAGCGACCTATATGGTATTTCAGTGGCATCATCGCACTGAATCCGACCTGCTGGGCAGACATTTATCTGGCCTTGGCGGATCCCGGACCAAGCGGCCGGGTGGCGGTGAAGACGATCGCGGCTGGGACGGCCTGGTCTTTGCGTTTTCTCAGCCGACCCCGGCGCTGAAATGGCGTTTCGATCTGGCTACCCTTTATGACCTTGAGAACGGCTTTTTGATTCAGCCCGGAGTCAAGTGGAAGCCGACAGGTAGCTTCACTGTCGAAGCCTTTATCAATTTTATTGACGGGAATGGAAACGACAACGTGTTTGACCCCTATGATCAGAGCGACGACTTGACGTTCCGGGTTGGCTACCAGTTCTAGCTTGCTATCTCGGTTTATGCCGATCCGTGGTTTATGTATGAGAACCCGCTTCCAGCGGGTTCTCTTTTTTTTTGCGCACGGGAGCTATAAATCACCAGCTTTTAGATTAAATGATGAGCGCTGAAATTAAATCAAAAGCACGGCTTTCCATTCGCTGAATGGGATGGGCGTGACTATTGTCTTGCATAATCATCAGGAAGAGACTAAAGATAGCGGAAGGGTGAATTTATTAAAATTAAAATAGAAACCGGTAAGCAATGATTACCGCGTTTCGAGGAATTCAGTAGATATCGGAGGGTTAGCAATGCATATCAAGAAGTACGATGTTGATTACAGTCGTCGGCTATTTATGGAAAAGCTGGCAAAGGGCACGATGGGTGCGGGCGTATTGACGTCTTTGTGGCCGCTTATCGCTCAGAGCGGCGATACCGCCAGGGCGTATCCCGAGGAGTTAAGGTCTCTGGAGGCATATACCAGGGGCAAGGTAAAAGAAGGTGAGTATATAACTGCCAGCAACGTTGAGCATGTTAAGGATCTGCTCGCCCCCATTACCTATCTGGAAGTCTCGCAGATGGGGCGGCGAATAAAAGTGGTGCCGCAGACCACCGACATTACCAAGCTGTATCCCCATGATTTTCTTGAGGCAACGCTCAGGAATAGCGGCAAAGGTGTGCTGGACGCGGATGGTAACGTCGTTAATAAAGCAGACGGCAAACCCTGGATTGGTGGCATGCCCTTCCCTGATCCGCAAAGCGGTCTTGAAGCGTTTTCCAACCTTGGCATCACCGCGGGTCGGCACGATACCACGCAATATGCCGCCGCAGACTGGGATCTCAACGGCAACGGGGATATTGAATATCACTATGAATTGGCCGCCAGCGAAAAAAATGCGGTGGGCAGGGTGTCCGATCCCGATGGCCCGTACTGGACGGGGCATGAAGACAAGCTGCGTTACACGGGTGTATGGTTTGTTAGTCCCCAGGATGTGGCGGGTACGAGCTTCCTGAATACCATTCTTTACGATCAGCGCAAGTTTCCTGAGTTGGTTGGGTATATTCCTGCATTCAAACGGGTACGCCGTTTCCCAACTAATCAGCGTTTTGAGCCGCTGGTGCCGGGCATCACGGTTTTCCTCTCGGATTTCTGGGCCGCTGGTGACCCGATGTTGACCTGGGGTAACTACAAAATTGTCGGTCGCGGCCCTTTGCTGGGGGCTCAATCCGATAACTGGCACGGTGACGCAGACAACTGGATCGCGCCGATACATGGCGGACCCAAGGGGACAACGTTCTGGGATACTTCCTACGAATTATGCCCCGAAGTACTGGTTGTCGAGGCAGAGCCGACCGGGTATCCACGTGCCCCGGTGGGTAAAAAGCGTGTCTGGATCGATTTGCGCAACATGGCGTATGTTTCCTACATGACTTTTGACCGTAAGGGTGAAATGTGGAAATCTTTCGAGGCAGGCTTTTCTCAATACAAAAAAGGCAGCCTGGTTTTCAATGACAATAAAGGCCACCCGGTATGGGGGCCAAACTATGTTCACAGTCATGATGTGCAATCGAACCGAATGAGTCGTATTGCCCTGGTGGAAAAACTCAGTGACGGATTCGAAACCAGGAATGACCTGCCAGGCACTTACGAAAAATACCTGACTGTTCAGGCAATTCGCCGTGGAGGCGTTTAGGTTATCAGTGGCGGCGTTTAGTTTATAAATTGTCAGTGTATTCTGCGTCGCCCATTAATGTTTTTAAATAATGAGGTGGGGACGTGTGCTGGTGTTGAGGGCAGGTATGTAGCCGCGCCGATGCACTGGCTGATTTTTTGGGGAAAAATTCAGGAACGTTTTTCGGGGGAAGAATAATGAACTTTGGATATAAAAAAAATGTGTCATTAACCGCCGTTATGGTGGTTGGCGGGCTGCTCGCGATGGCTGAAACTGCGAGCGCCTTCGAATATAAAATTGCTGGTTTTATACGCCAGGAGATGTCATACAACATTGGCAGCAAGGAGAATCCCTGGCAGCGGGGCAGTCCCGATATTTATAAGGGCGGCGTTGGTGTGCTGCCCAATACCGCATCCGGACATCCGGGTGCGGAGGCTGTCTGGGATGGGCTGAGGTTTCAAACGGCGTCGGGGCTCGGCATACCCTATGTCGATACCAACCTGCCAACGAGTTTTACCAAGCCGGATTTAGATCAGAGCAACGACTGGAATATGCAGGCCACTCGTGCCGAGGTGGATTTTAAATTTACGATTAACGAAAACCTCACCGGGTTTGTGAAAGTTCGTGGCTATTTCCAGCACGATGTGCAGGATGAATACACCGTACCCAAAAGCTTTGCTGATGGCGGTGACGACAATAATTTCAAAGTTAACCTCCACGGACAATGCGCTTCGATACTGGAGGTTTGCGATGACAACTTTATGGTGGACTTGCCATCGGCCTACCTGGATTACCAGAATGGTCCGTTATGGGTTCGTGTTGGTCAACAACAGATCGCCTGGGGTGAGGCGATCTTCTTCCGCGTCATGGATGTTCCCAACGGTCTCGATTTACGACGTCACTCCTTTCTCGATCTCGCCTCGGAAGAATATGCCGATGAGCGGGTTGGCGCACCAGCGATCCGGGTCAGTTACAACCTGAATCAGAATTGGGAAATTGAAGCCTTCGCGCAAATGTTTCAGCCGACGGTTCACCCTAGGGTCGGTTCCGCCTACGCTTTTATTAATTCACCCTACGTCGTTCGCAATGATATCGGCTTTGACAAGGTGGATGATCAAATCAATGGCGGGGTTCGTTTAATGGGCAAGGTGGGCAATTTTGACCTGCAATTCATGGCTATGTCGCGGCATAACCCTGACCCCGTATTTAAGTGGGGAGTCAGTAACCAGACCGGTCTGGATGCCGTGTTCCCCGGGTTTTCCACCCAACCGTTTAAGGTCAACTCCCTCGCTGTTCTGGAGAATCTTGGCCTGACACCTCCGGGCGTGGGCTCCAGCCTGCCGGCGCCCGGTGGCAAAGAGGGACCGCAAAATGGTACCAATAGCTCGTGGGACTGGATGACGGGCGCCGCGTTATCGGGGTTAGACGGGGTTGAAACCCTCAACGTGCTGGCGCGGGACTTTCCCTTTGTTGGTGGATTTTTTCAGCAGGCGTTTATTCCCGCCGGCCTGATGCCCAATGCCGACCCGGCCAATGGTATTTACGTAACCAATGCCGATGAGGCGAAGCTAAACATTGACACGTTTTTAAGTCTGCTGGGTGATGTCGGTGCGGATTTTATTCCCACCTACGCCTCGGAAAACGTTTTTGGGTTTGCCGCGACTTACATCTTTTACGATGAACCCGATACCCTGCTGGACCAGCTGATTGTGCGTTTCGAAACCACGTTTACGCCTGATAGAAAGTGGACCAACAACGGCGCCAAAAAGCCGATAGAGGAAGATGAGTATATCTGGGTGCTGGGGCTGGAGAAGTACCATCGCCTGTCGGAGAAGTTTCCGGCGACCTATTTTTCTTTCCAGTGGATGCACAAATCTGAAAGCGATTTTGTCGGTCATCACCTGAGTACGCTGGGCGGTACCGCGGATAAGGGACCGTCGGGTGGTGAAGAGCATGGCGGCTGGGATGCTGTGGCCTTTGCTTTCACGCAGCCTTCGCCGACGCTGAAATGGCGATTTGGGTTTTCCTATCTTTACGACTTCAATCAATCCTGGCTATCGCAACCGTCCGTCACTTATAAACCTACCGGTGACTGGACGATAGACCTGTTTGCGACGATTATGGACAGTAGCGATAATGCTGCGGCGTTAACGCCGATAGACTGGACTGATGAGCTGACGCTGCGGGTGGGCTACCAGTTCTGATTAAGGGCTGATGCTTCACGACTAGATGCTTCACGATTAAGAGCCGGTGCTTAAAAAGCACCGGCTTTTTTATGTGTGGCTGCTAAATCGGTGTACCTGACCTAAAATCCGCGCACCTAGTTTGTCAGAATAGTGCCAGAGGAAAGCATTTCCTCCGCGTGGGAGCGTGTTTTCGGGGTGATCTGCTCACCACCCAGCATTCTCGCAATCTCTTCGGTGCGTGCCGCCTGATCCAGCTCGATTAAAATACTTTCAGCGTTATCTCGGGTGCGTCGCTTGGTGGCGACCAGGTGGTGCTGCGCGCAACTCGCCACCTGCGGTTGGTGAGAAATACAGATAACCTGACCTTTGTTGCCGAGCTTTCTCAGTAGCCTGCCAATCACGCTGGCGGTCGCGCCGCCGACGCCGACATCAACTTCATCAAACACCAGCACGGGGATGTTGGCGTGCTCTGCCGCCACCACCTGGATGGCGAGGCTAATCCGCGACAGTTCGCCGCCGGAAGCGACTTTGTTAAGCGGGCGATGTGGCTGTCC
Source organism: Porticoccaceae bacterium (assembly GCA_041603535.1). Classification (GTDB taxonomy): domain Bacteria; phylum Pseudomonadota; class Gammaproteobacteria; order Pseudomonadales; family Porticoccaceae; genus HB2-32-21. The sequence goes on along the minus strand of JBFIEE010000041.1, from coordinate 19,837 downwards.
GGGATTGGTGCTGACCAGTATTTCCACGGATTCCAGGCCCGCGATGCTGTAACGCTGCTGATCATGGGGGGTAATAGAAACATCGATAGTTGCGCCGGCCATGGCCAGATCAGCCAGTTGCTTGTTAACGGCGGCAGCAAAGGCGGTGGCAGCTTTGGCGCGGGCCTTGCTCAGTTTGTTCGCCGTGGTCAGATAGGCGGTTTCGAGCTCCCTGACCTCTGACCTGAGTGCGGCCAGGTCGGTTTCGGCGCCGGCCAGTCGGTCGAGTTGTTCGCTGAGCCGACGTTGTAAGGCGGGCAATTCAATGGCCGCCACCTTATGCTTGCGAGCCAGTTGGTAGGCAAGTGACAGGCGTTCTTCCACCTGCTGTAGCCCAAGGGGATCCAGTTCACTGGAATCAATATGGTGCTGGATCTCGCGCATCGCTTCGGTGACCTGGATACGCGCCGAATCCAGTAATGCCAGCGCCTCATAAAGCGGCTTGCTAATTTGCGGCACGGCCTCAAGGAGCGAGCAGGCTTTATTCAGCGCAGCATGGATGGCCTCGCTACCGCTACTGCTAACATGATCGTCCCGGTCGTCGCCATCACAAAGCGCCAGTACCCGCTGACTGGCAGTGAGTATCCCTTCGGCATTGGCCAGCAGAAGTTGTTGTTCTTCGAGGGTTTCCACTTCGTTTTCCAGCAGTGCCACCTGGTTCAGTTCATCGAGCTGAAATGCGAGTAACTCCTGTTGGGACTGCGAGTCGCTGATCTGTTGCTGCCATTCATCCAGTTTGTGTCTGGTGCTGGCCCAATGTCGATACCCTGTGGCGACGGTCTCGACCAGGCCTTGATGGCCGCCAAAATTATCCAGCAAAGTCCGCTGCTGATCTTTAACCAGCAGTGACTGATGCTCGTGCTGGCTGTGGATATCAATGAAAAACGCGCCGAGATCGCGCAATTGGGTCATGGTCGCCTGTTGGCCATTGATGTAGCCCCGTGAGCGTCCATCACTGGACAGAATTCGTCGCAGCAGGCATTCATTACTTTCATGGTCGAAATCATGCTCGTCGAGCCACTGCAGGGCCTCAGGGTTGTGATCGAGGGCGAAGCTGGCGCAGACCTCAGCCTTGTCCGCGCCGAGCCTGATTCGATCGGCGTCGCCGCGGTCGCCCAGCGCCAGCCCCAGGGCATCGAGAATAAGTGATTTGCCCGCGCCGGTTTCGCCGGTAATAGCCGTCATGCCGCTCTGAAAATCAATGTCGAGGCGGTCAACCAGAGTGAATTGTCTGATAGCGAGCGAGATAAGCAACGGCGGTTCTCTGTTATTTACAATGGTCTCCGTTATACCTAAGACGGCACCACAAATGCAATCAACTCCGACGGCTAACTTGAAACACGTCGCCCCGACCCAATATAGCGGAGAACTCCACAACAACTCAGGGGAAAATCGTGTCAACTGGAGATGAAAAACCTCAGGAAGATAACGCTGAGCCGGATGGTGCAGCCACCGATGAGAGTAATCCTGCAGAGGCTGAGAACTCGGCAGCGGAGGGGGCATCCGATGATGTTGCGACATTGCGGGAGGCGGTATCGCAGGCAAAGGATCAGGTGCTCAGGGTTCAGGCCGAAATGCAGAATTTGCGCCGCCGGGTCGATCGAGATATAGAAAACGCCCATAAATTCGCCCTGGATAAGTTCGTCGCCGAGTTACTGCCGGTAGTTGATAACCTGGAGCGAGCAGTTGCCACGATTGATGCATCAGATGAAACACAGCGGGCCATCGGTGAGGGTATCGAACTGACACTGAAGAACTTCCAGGACGTCCTGGTGCGCAACAAAGTCGAGCAAGTGGATCCGGTCAGGCAGGGCTTTGACCCGGAATTTCATCAGGCGATGGCCATCGTGCCACACCCTGAGCTCGCGGCGAATACCGTGATCGAAGTGTTTCAGAAGGGCTATTTGTTGAACGGGCGTCTGGTCAGGCCCGCGATGGTGGTGGTATCGAAGGGCGTTGAAAATGATGGGACTCAGGGTTGAAATTTGCCAACAAGGGCCAATATTGACCGACATGAAACTGTTTTTAGAATTGCAGTGCGGAGAATGCTGAAATGGGCAAGATAATCGGAATAGATTTGGGAACCACCAACTCCTGTGTGGCAGTGATGGAGGGCAACAAGCCGAAGGTCATTGAAAATGCGGAAGGTGCCAGAACCACGCCATCTGTTGTTGCCTTCGCCGATGACGGTCAGATTCTGGTCGGGCAGTCGGCAAAACGGCAGTCAGTGACCAACCCCAGCAACACCCTGTTTGCGGTAAAGCGCCTGATCGGGCGCCGCTACGAAGACGACGTGGTGCAAAAGGACATCGGCATGGTGCCGTACAAAATCGTCAAGGCGGGCAACGGTGATGCCTGGGTAGAAGTCATGGGTGATAAAAAAGCGCCACCTCAGATTTCTGCCGAAGTACTGAAGAAAATGAAGAAGACCGCGGAAGACTATCTTGGTGAAAAGGTCACCGAGGCGGTCATCACTGTGCCGGCCTATTTCAACGACTCACAGCGTCAGGCCACCAAGGATGCGGGCAAGCTGGCCGGTCTCGATGTAAAAAGAATTATCAATGAACCAACGGCTGCGGCCCTGGCCTACGGCATGGATAAAGGTAAAGGCGACCATGTCGTTGCTGTCTATGACCTTGGCGGCGGTACTTTTGATATATCCATCATTGAAATTGCCGATGTGGATGGTGAAACGCAGTTTGAAGTACTGTCAACCAGCGGTGATACGTTTCTGGGTGGCGAAGATTTTGACCTGCGGCTGATCAATTATCTGGCCGATGAATTTAAAAAGACCAACAGCGTTGACCTGAAGGGCGACCCGTTGGCAATGCAGCGGCTGAAAGAAGCGGCTGAAAATGCCAAAATCGAGTTGTCATCAAGTCAGCAAACGGAAGTCAATTTGCCCTATATCACGGCAGATGCCACCGGCCCCAAGCATCTGGTTGTCAAGTTGAGCCAGGCCAAGCTGGAGTCGCTGGTCGAAGAGCTCGTCAATCGTTCCCTGGAGCCGGTAAAAACCGCCCTGAAGGATGCGGGTAAAACGACGGCGCAAATAGACGAAATTATTCTCGTTGGCGGGCAGACTCGTATGCCTCTGGTGCAGCGAAAAGTCAGCGACTTTTTTGGCAAGGAGCCACGTCGTGACGTCAACCCTGATGAGGCTGTTGCGGTTGGTGCGGCAATTCAGGGCGCGGTGTTGGCTGGCGATGTTACCGACGTGTTATTGCTGGATGTGACCCCCCTGAGCCTTGGCATCGAGACCATGGGCGGGGTGGCGACGCCGCTGATTGAAAAAAATACGACTATTCCAACCAAAAAATCGCAGATTTTCTCGACGGCTGACGATAACCAGACTGCGGTAACCATCCATGTGGTGCAGGGCGAGCGCAAGCAGGCCGCGGGTAATAAATCACTGGGCCGTTTTGATCTTGCTGATATTCCACCGGCACCGCGAGGGCTGCCGCAGATCGAAGTGTCTTTTGACATCGACGCGAATGGTATTCTCAATGTTTCGGCGAAAGACAAGGCCACCGGCAAGGAGCAGTCCATTGTCATCAAGGCGTCCTCAGGCTTGTCTGAGGAGGAGATCGAGCAAATGGTCAAGGATGCCGAAGCCAATGCCGAAAGTGATCGCAAATTTGAGGACCTGGTAAAGGCTCGCAACACGGCGGATGGCCTGGCGCATGCCGCCAGAAAAACATTGGATGAGGCTGGCGATAAGGCTACCGCAGAAGAGAAAGAACAGATTGAGACCGCCATTAACGAGGTTAACGAAGCAGTTAAGGGTGAGGATAAAGAAGCCATCGATGCTGCGGCTGGTAAGCTTTCGGAGGCCTCCGCTGGACTGGCCCAGAAACTGTATGCTGAGCAGGCGCAGAACGCCGATGCGCCCGATGCGGACGCTGGCAATGGCAATAAAGCACCCGGTGATGATGTTGTTGACGCTGAATTCGAGGAGGTTGACGACGCTGAGTCCAAATGACCAGTTGATCGTTAGAGGTAGTTGCTCGACTGTCGGTTATTGTTCGGTCATCGGTCATCGGTTGCGAGCTGTGATTGACGCCCCACAAGTGCAGGCCTATGGCCTGCGCTTGTGTTGGGCTGAAACCCAAAAAGTCCAGTACTGTCATGTTGGGCGGACAGGATGTTGGACGAACAGACAGGCGGTGTGGCCGAGCAGGTGGTGCGCCAATGGGTCTGGGTGCATATTTGAACGAATAAGCACGTGAACACAAATACTTAAAATACGTCGATCAGACAGTGGATCGGATAAGCAGAGTGAACTATGTCCAAGCGGGATTACTATGAGGTGCTGGGTGTCGCCAGAGGGGCCGACGAAGGGGAGGTAAAGAAGGCTTATCGTCGCATAGCCATGAAGCATCATCCGGATCGCAATCCGGGCAACCCGGAAGCGGAAGGGAAGTTCAAGGAGGCATCGGAAGCCTACGAGGTTCTTTCAAATAAAGACAAGAAAGCCGCCTATGATCAATACGGTCACGACGGCGTTAATGCAGCCGGTGGTGCTGGCTTTAGTGACATCTTTGGCGATGTTTTTGGCGATATTTTCGGTGGTGGCCGGGGTCGCGGCGGCCCGTCACGAGGTGCCGATCTTCGTTACGACCTGGCACTAAGCCTGGAAGATGCTGCGCGGGGCACGCAGACTAAGATTCGTGTGCCAACCCTGATTAACTGTGGGGAGTGCGCCGGTAGTGGCGCCCGCAAAGGCACCTCTCCGATCTCCTGTGATACTTGCCACGGCGCCGGACAGATCAGGCGCTCGCAGGGATTTTTCTCCGTTCAACAAACCTGCCCCAAATGCCGCGGTCGTGGCAGTATCATCACCGACCCCTGTAACAAATGTTACGGCAGAGGCCGTGTCGAGGAACACAAAACGTTGTCGGTAAAAGTGCCGTCAGGTGTGGACACCGGCGATCGAATCCGTTTGTCGGGCGAGGGTGAAGCGGGTCCTGACGGAGGCCCTCCGGGTGATTTGTATGTCCAGATAGTGGTGCAGGATCACCCCATATTCCAGCGTGATGGGGCTAACCTGTATTGTGAGGTGCCGATATCCTATGCGGATGCGGCGCTGGGTGGTGAGCTTGAAGTGCCGACCCTTGATGGCCGGGTCAAACTGAAAATCCCGCCGGAGACACAAACCGGTAAATTGTTCCGCATGCGCGGTAAAGGTGTGGTTCCGGTGCGTGGCGGTGCCCAGGGCGACCTGCTGTGCAGGGTGACGATTGAAACGCCGATCAAATTGAGCGCTGCGCAAAAGGATCTGTTGAGAGAGTTCCAGAAGTCGTTAGAGAACACCAAGCATTCACCGCGCAGGAACTCCTGGTTTGAAGGGGTGAAAAAGTTTTTTGACGGTTTCACAGTATGAGTAAATCTGGCTGTAGAGCTGCCAGGCAATAACATCAGCTAACGACGGGCAGTCCAGGAGGTATCGGAGTGATACGAATCGCAGTGACGGGGGCAGGCGGGCGCATGGGCCGCACCCTGATTGAAGCGGTGGCTAACCACGCTGATCTGGAGTTGACCGCAGCTGTTGAACAGGCGGGCAGCTCGCTGCTTGGCGTCGACGCGGGTGAGATGGCAGGGTTAGGACGCAACGGCGTTGTTGTGACGGCAGACCTGAGTGCGGTGGTTGATAAATTTGATGTACTGATTGATTTCACGGTGCCCGCTGCTACGGTAGGCAATGCGGCAGTCTGCGCCCGGCATGGCAAGAAAATTGTTATTGGTACCACCGGCTTTGATCCCGTTCAAAAAGCCAATGTACTGGCCGCTGCCGAGCAAACCGCATTGTGCATGGCATCTAATTTCAGCACCGGCGTTAATCTGTGTTTCAAGTTGCTCGATATGGCCGCCCGTGTGCTGGGTGACGAAGTCGACATAGAGATCTGTGAGGCTCATCATCGTCACAAGGTTGACGCGCCTTCCGGCACGGCGTTGAGCATGGGCCAGGTTGTTGCCGACGCGCTGGGCCGTGATTTAGCCAGCGTGGCAGTCTATGGGCGGCAGGGACAAACTGGTGCGCGCAGGGATGACACCATTGGTTTCGCGACCATTCGTGCCGGAGATATTGTTGGTGACCACACCGTGATCTTTGCCGCCGATGGCGAAAGGGTAGAGATTTCTCACAAAGCTTCGAGTCGCATGTCCTTTGCCCGCGGTGCGGTAAGGGCGGCCGCCTGGGTGGCGGGTAAGCCATCGGGCCTGTTCGATATGCAGGATGTATTAAGCCTGAAATAATCGTCGGATAAGTGCCATGCCGACGCATTGCAACTGGACAGCGAGGCGCTAATCTCCTAGAATCCTGCGTCAGGTTTGCCCATCGCGGCAGGCTTGGCAACGCAAGAGGTGTAATGGCGTAAAAGATCACGATAAGCGAGATGAAACAGCAGATTTCATCTCGCTTTTTTACAGCCTGAAAAAAGCGATCACCATCAAAATGTTGTCTATAAACGTTGACCTGCCGATCTTGCGAAGGAGCCCCTATTGAACAAGCTGTCCCGCCAACCTGCGATTCTAGCCCTGGCTGATGGCTCCATATTCAGAGGTCGGGCAATCGGAGCTGAGGGTCTGGCAACCGGGGAGGTGGTGTTCAATACGGCGTTGACGGGTTATCAGGAAATACTCACTGACCCTTCGTACGCACGGCAGATTATTACCCTCACCTATCCCCATATTGGCAACGTCGGTACCAACGCGGAAGATGAAGAATCCGCAGCGGTGTGGGCGGCAGGTCTGGTGATTCGCGATTTGCCTCTAGCGGTCAGCAATTTTCGTAGCGAGCAAAACCTGGATGATTACCTCAGGCAGCGCAACGTTGTGGCTATAGCCGACATCGATACGCGCAGGCTAACCCGAATCCTGCGGGAGAAAGGCGCGCAAAATGGTTGTTTGCTGGCCGGGAATATGGACTCGGCCGAAGCCGAGGCGCGGGCGCTGGCGGCAGCCCGTGAATTCAGTGGCCTGGCCGGACTGGATCTGGCCAAAGAGGTGACCACTGACGCGGCTTATGAGTGGTGTGAGACAAGCTGGCGATCAGCTCAGGCAAAGGTAGTTTTAGCTAACAAGGCTAAAAAACCCAGAAAAAACGCGGCAGCAACCTATCGTGTTGTTGCCTATGATTATGGGGTCAAACGAAATATTTTACGTATGCTGGCTGACCGCGGCTGCCAGTTGACAGTTGTGCCTGCACAGACGCCGGCTAGCACAGTTTTTGCGATGCAGCCCGACGGTGTATTTTTGTCCAATGGGCCGGGCGATCCTGAACCCTGCGATTACGCGATCACGGCAATTGGGGCGCTACTTGAAGCGGAAATACCGCTGTTTGGTATTTGTCTGGGCCATCAACTGCTGGCGCTCGCCTCGGGCGCGAAGACCGGCAAGATGAAGTTTGGCCACCATGGGGCCAACCACCCGGTACAAAATCTCCACGACCGAAGCGTGCTGATAACGAGCCAGAATCATGGTTTTGCCGTAGTTGAAGAATCCTTGCCTGACAATTTGCAGGCGACACACCGTTCGCTGTTTGACAACTCATTACAGGGCATTGAACGAACAGATAAACCGGCCTTTGGTTTTCAGGGTCACCCGGAAGCGAGCCCCGGCCCTCACGACGCGGCGCCGCTGTTTGATCGCTTTATCCAGCTCATGGCGCAGCGCAGACAATAACTGACGAGTCCCAATGCCGAAACGTAGTGATATAAAAAGTATTCTGATTCTTGGCGCTGGGCCCATTGTGATTGGGCAGGCCTGCGAATTTGACTATTCCGGCGCGCAGGCGTGCAAGGCCCTGCGTGAAGAGGGTTTCCGCGTGGTGCTGGTGAATTCAAATCCGGCCACGATTATGACTGATCCAGTGATGGCGGATGCCACCTACATTGAGCCTGTTGAATGGCGCACCGTGGCGGCCATTATCGAACGCGAGCGCCCCGACGCTTTGCTGCCCACCATGGGCGGTCAGACCGCGCTTAACTGCGCCCTTGATCTGGCGCGGGAAGGTGTACTCGATAAATTCAATGTGGAATTGATTGGTGCCACCAGGGACGCCATTGATAAGGCCGAAGACCGCGAAAAATTTGATCGCGCCATGAAGGCTATCGGCCTGGAAACACCACGTTCGCGCATCGTCCACAGCCTTGAAGAGGCGTTTCAGGTACCTGATCAGTTTGGCTTTCCGTGCATCATCAGACCCTCCTTTACCATGGGTGGCTCAGGTGGCGGTATCGCATACAACCGCGAGGAGTTCGAGGAGATATGCAAGCGAGGTCTGGATTTGTCGCCGACCAAGGAGCTGCTTATCGACGAATCCCTGATCGGCTGGAAAGAATTCGAAATGGAGGTCGTGCGCGACCGGAACGATAACTGCATCATCGTCTGTGCGATCGAAAACCTGGATCCTATGGGTATTCACACAGGGGACTCGATTACCGTCGCACCGGCACAGACGCTGACTGACAAGGAATATCAGATCATGCGCAACGCCTCCATCGCGGTGTTGCGCGAGATCGGTGTTGAGACCGGCGGCTCGAATGTGCAGTTTGCGGTAGATCCCGCTGATGGGCGTCTGGTGGTCATAGAAATGAATCCCCGGGTATCCCGGTCATCGGCCCTGGCCTCCAAGGCGACGGGTTTTCCCATTGCCAGAGTGGCGGCCAAGCTGGCCGTGGGTTACACGCTGGATGAGTTGCGTAACGAAATTACCGGTGGCGCTACCCCGGCATCTTTTGAGCCCAGTATCGACTATGTGGTTACCAAGGTGCCGCGCTTTGCGTTCGAAAAGTTTGCTCAGGCAAATGCCCTGCTCACGACTCAGATGAAGTCCGTCGGTGAAGTCATGGCCATAGGCCGCACCTTCCAGGAATCTTTGCAAAAAGCGTTACGCGGGCTGGAAGTCGGCAGTGCTGGATTTGATCCGCAGGTAGATTTGACCCGTCCCGATGCGATAGAGGTCATCCGCCAGCAACTAAGCGCCGCCAGTGCCGACCGTATCTGGTATGTGGGTGATGGCTTTCGCGCCGGTATGAGTGTCGAAGAGGTTCATCAGGCGACCGCTATAGATCGCTGGTTTCTCGTGCAAATTGAAGATTTAATCCTCTCCGAAAATGGGCTCACGGGCCGGCAGCTGAGCGATCTTGATGGCGATGCTCTGTATGGGCTAAAGCGCAAAGGCTTTTCTGACCGACGCATTGCGGATTTGTTAGGGGTAGCGGAACAGGCGGTGCGCGAAGCACGCTGGGCGGCCAATATTCGCCCGGTGTACAAACGGGTGGATACCTGTGCGGCGGAGTTTGCTACCGATACGGCTTATATGTACTCGACCTACGAGGAAGAGTGCGAAGCAGCGCCGACGGGCCGGGACAAGATTCTCGTGCTGGGTGGTGGGCCCAATCGCATCGGCCAGGGCATAGAGTTCGATTATTGTTGCGTGCACGCGGCGCTGGCTATGCGCGAGGACGGTTACGAGACCATTATGGTCAACTGTAATCCGGAAACCGTATCCACGGATTACGACATATCCGATCGTCTGTACTTCGAACCAGTGACCCTGGAAGATGTGCTGGAAATTGTCGCTGTCGAAAAACCCAAAGGTGTCATTGTACAGTTTGGCGGACAAACTCCGCTGAAGCTGGCGCGCGCGCTGGAAGCCGCAGGTGTACCGATTATTGGCACCACCCCCGATGCTATCGACCGCGCAGAGGATCGTGAGCGTTTTCAGCAAATGATCGACAAACTCGGTCTGTTACAGCCGCCCAATGCGACAGTGCGATCCGCCGATCAGGCGGTGATAAAGGCGGCGGAAATTGGTTACCCCCTGGTGGTCAGGCCGTCTTATGTGCTCGGCGGTCGCGCCATGGAAATTGTCTACGACGAAGACGAACTGCGCAGATACATGCGTGAAGCGGTTCAGGTGTCGCATGACTCACCCGTATTGCTCGATTATTTTCTGTCCTCAGCCATCGAAATTGATATCGATGCAGTATCGGACGGCGAGGACGTGGTCATCGGCTCGATCATGCAGCATATTGAGCAGGCGGGTATTCACTCCGGAGATTCTGCCTGTTCACTGCCGCCTTACAGCTTGCCGGAGGCGGTGCAGGAAGATATGCGTAACGTCGTCAAAACGATGGCCCGGGAGCTTGGTGTCAGGGGCTTGATGAACGTCCAGCTCGCCTGGCAAGACGGCAAAATATATGTGATCGAAGTCAATCCGCGGGCTTCGCGAACTGTCCCGTTTGTGTCCAAATGCATTGGGGTTTCTCTGGCGAAAGTCGCCGCTCGCTCCATGGTTGGACAAAAACTGGCGGATCTGGGGTTTACCCGTGAAGTGATCCCGAAGCATTTTTATGTCAAGGAGGCAGTTTTCCCTTTCAACAAATTTCCTGGTATTGACCCCATTTTGGGTCCAGAGATGAAATCCACGGGAGAGGTCATGGGGGTGGGTGAAACGTTTGCTGAAGCCTATGCGAAAGCGCAGTTAGGTGCCGGTGACGAAATCCCCACGGGTGGCACGGCATTTTTGAGTGTTCGTGAACCTGATAAGTCAGGTATTGTGGATATTGCTCGGCGGCTTGATGCCCTTGGCTTTGCGCTGGTTTGTACGCGTGGCACGGCGCAGATAATTGAGGCCGCTGGCCTCAAGCCCGACATCGTTAACAAGGTCAAGGAAGGTCGCCCCCACATCGTTGACATGATCAAGAACGAAAAAATAGATTTAATTATTAATACTACTGAAGGCCGTCAGGCCATCAAGGATTCAGCGACGATTCGGTCAAGCGCTGAGTCGAACGGCGTTTACTACACGACAACGCTGGCCGGCGGTAACGCGGTATGTATGGCGATAGAGTTCGGCGGAGCGTTCAATGTGAGAAATTTGCAGGAACTGGCTGAGGGTGTCAGCAATGAATAAGATCCCGTTAACCGTAGAGGGCGAAGCGCGGCTGAGGGCGGAACTGGATGAGTTAAAAAGAGTGACAAGGCCACGTATCGTGCAGGCTATCGCCGAAGCCAGAGCTCATGGTGACCTCAAGGAAAATGCTGAATACCATGCGGCGCGGGACGAGCAGGGTTTCACAGAAGCGCGGATTCGTGATCTGGAAGGTAAGCTCAGCAACGCCCAGGTAATCGACGTCAGTAAAATAAAGCCGGGGCAGAAGGTTATTTTCGGCGTGACGGTAACGATTATTAATGTGGAAACCGATGCCAGTGTCACTTACCGGATAGTGGGTGACGATGAGGCCGATTTAAAAGAACAGAAGATTTCTTACCAGTCGCCTATTGCGAGGGCCCTGATGGGTAAGGAAGTGGGTGATGAGGTGGTTGTCAAAACTCCTTCAGGCGAGGTCGAGTACGAGATCGATAAGGTCGAGCATAAATAACGAAGCTGTCGCGCTCAGCTGCACCATGTTGTCGCGCAAATCGTAGTCGTTGCGTCAGCGGTGACGCGATAGCCGATTTAAAATCACTGAGAGGGTCTGATCATGCGAATGACTACGCCACGGGTGCCGCCGGTCGATGAGGCGGACTGGAGCGATGCGCAAAAAGCAGCAGTGGGCGGCGCTAAAATGGGTGGCCGAACCCTGAATATTTTCAAGACCCTGGCCAATCATCCGAACCTTGCTCGGCGGTGGATGGTGTTTGCCAATCACATCATGGGTAAATCATCTATCACTTTACGTGATCGGGAAATCGTGATCCTGCGCATGGGATGGTTGTGTAAGTCGGGCTATGAATGGGGGCAGCACGTTGTAATTGGTCTTCAATGCGACCTTAGCGCTGCAGAAATCGAACAAATTAAAATCGGTGCAGAGGCGGCTAACTGGGCTGAAAACGAGCGATGGCTATTGAAGGCCACCGATGAATTGCACGACGATGCATTTATATCGGATAGCACCTGGCTGGGTCTCGCCAGCTATTATAATACGGAGCAGTTGATGGATATTATCTTTACCGCCGGGCAGTACAATCTGGTGTCCATGGCGCTCAATACTCTCGGTGTCCAGCTCGATAAGGGCATGACTCTGGATGAGGCGCTGCGCCGCTGACGGTAACAATTGGTTAAATGTAACAAGGGGAAAAGAATGAATTATTCGGATTATCAACACTTGCTGTTTGAACATAAAGACAACGGCGTACTCGTCATTACCATCAATCGACCAGAGGTGATGAATGCCACCAATGGGCGATTACACTGGGAGTTGACCCAGGTGTGGGACACCGTGGCGGTTGACGATGCGACGAATGTTATCGTTGTCACGGGTGCCGGTAAGGCGTTTTCTGCAGGCGGAGATTTGACCTGGATAGAAGGTGTCGTCGGTAAACCGGATGGTATCCGCAAGATCCAGAAAGAGGCGGCAGACATTGTTTTTAATATGCTGGCGCTTGAAAAACCGATTATTTCCGCCATTAACGGCGTCGCCGTTGGCGCTGGCCTCGCAGTTGCTTTGATGGCTGACATCAGCGTCATGTCTGAGACGGCGAAATTTACCGATGGGCACGTCAAGCTGGGCGTTGGCGCTGGCGATCACGCAGCTATTATCTGGCCCATTTTATGCGGCATGGCTAAAGCAAAGTATTACTTAATGACTGCGGAGTTTATCAACGGTAAAGAAGCGGAACGCATTGGTCTGGTCAGTATGTGTACGCCTGCTGATGAGGTGCTGCCGCGGGCGATGGCGATCGCTGACAATCTGGCGGCTGGCAGTCAGCCTGCGATCCGTGGCACCAAGTCAACACTTAACGGCTGGATGCAGATGGCGGCGCCAATTTTCGAGAATTCACTGCGCATGGAGATGTTATGTTTCCTCGGCGAGGACGCCGTTGAAGGCGTGGCTGCGGTAAAGGAAAAACGGGCGGCCAATTTTCCTTCTGCGAAAGTCGCTGGTCGTTAAGCGAGATTAAATCGCGATGCTTTCCGACCCGAGAAGAAGCCGACACCTGTCGGCTTTAGTAGTCAGAGTGAAGGTCGGGGCTGCTTTGCGTAACGTCAGTGTTATCGGCGCAAAAGGTTGGAAAGCTCTGGGTTTGGTCGCTCAGCTTTTCTGAACAGCAAAACCGTGTGGCCGATAGTTTGTACCAGTTCTGCTCCGCTCTGCTCGCACAATTGTTGGCTGACGGCTTGTTTAGTCTCCCGGTCACCTACGGACAGTCTGATTTTTATTAGCTCATGATCAGTTAGCGCGCGATCCACCTCGGCCAGGACGTTAGCCGACAGGCCTTTACTGGCCACGGTGACCACGGGTTTGAGATTGTGGCCTATTCGGCGCAAGTGTTTTTTGTCGGTATTTAATAGCGTCATAGCGGAGTGTCATAGAATATGATGGGCGTTTAGCGCGCTAATTATAGCGGAAACAACCGGTATTCCCTATGGCGAAATCGAAAAGTAGCAGCCGTTGGTTGCAGGAGCATGAAACTGATCAGTACGTGTTGCGGTCGCGCAAGGACGGCTATCGATCGAGGGCCAGCTATAAATTGCTTGAGCTGGACACGCGAGCGGATCTTTTTAAGCCGGGCCAGGTCGTTGTCGATCTGGGTGCTGCGCCAGGTGGCTGGTCTCAGGTCGCTTCGGCAAAAGTGGGTGAGACAGGGCTTGTTATCGCGTCGGATATTCTGGCGATGGATGGGCTGGAAGATGTGCAATTCATACAGGGTGATTTCACAGAAATGGCTGTTTTTGAGGCGATCGTGGCCAGCCTCGGTGGCCAGCAGGCTGACCTTGTTATTTCCGATATGGCACCCAATATGAGTGGTATGAAAGCCGTTGATCAGCCGCGGGTGATGTATCTGGTGGAGCTGGCCTTTGATTTTGCCTGCCAGGTACTGCGTCCCGGGGGGATGTTTGTCACCAAGGTTTTTCACGGTGAAGGCTTTGATCAGTTACTGAAAGATGTGCGGGGGCGTTTCGACAAGGTCTCCGCCAAAAAGCCTGATGCATCGCGCGCCAGGTCAAGAGAAGTATACTGGGTGGCTAAAGGCTACCGTGATGAGCGCTAACCACGGGTTAAAAAATCCGGGTTATACTGTAAAGACACCGCAATAGGTCGGCGCCGTGCTGACACGAGGGTATTCTGTTGAGTGAAATGGCTAAAAATCTGATTCTCTGGGTGATTATCGCGGCAGTTCTGCTGTCGATTTTTCAAAACTTTAAAGAAGGGCCGTCGCCACAGACCATCAGTTACACCAATTTTGTCGACGAAGTACAGAATGACCGTGTGCGTAGTGTGGTGATTGAAGGCCAGGTTATAGACGGCGAACATCATGACGGCACACGCTTTCGCACGGTGAGACCTGACGTTTACGATAGCGGCATGATGAACGACTTGCTTAATCACAGCGTGAATATTGAAGGTCGTGAGCCAACCAAGCCCAGTATCTGGATGCAGCTGCTAATGGCCGCCTTTCCTATATTGCTAATTGTTCTCATATTTATGTTTTTTATGCGGCAAATGCAAGGGGGCGCAGGTGGTGGCCGCGGCGGCCCGATGTCGTTTGGCAAGAGTAAGGCCAAACTGCTCAGTGAGGATCAGATAAAAACCACATTTGCCGATGTTGCTGGTGTCGATGAGGCGAAAGAGGATGTTGGTGAGCTGGTAGAGTTTCTTCGCGACCCGTCGAAGTTTCAGAGTCTCGGTGGGCGTATTCCCAGCGGGGTGTTGATGTCTGGGCCACCAGGTACCGGTAAAACCCTGCTGGCTAAAGCTATTGCCGGTGAAGCGCGAGTGCCCTTTTTCTCGATATCCGGTTCGGATTTCGTTGAAATGTTCGTTGGTGTTGGCGCGTCCCGCGTGCGGGATATGTTTGAGCAGGCCAAAAAGCAGGCGCCATGCATCATTTTCATTGATGAAATTGATGCGGTTGGTCGTACCCGCGGTGGCGGGTGGGGCGGTGGCAACGATGAGCGCGAGCAAACCTTAAACCAGTTACTGGTTGAGATGGACGGTTTTGAGGGCAACGAAGGCGTCATAGTGATTGCGGCCTCCAACCGTCCCGATGTGTTGGACAAGGCATTGTTGCGGCCAGGTCGTTTCGATCGGCAGATTTATGTCGGTTTGCCGGATATTCGCGGTCGAGAACAAATACTCAAGGTGCATGTGCGCAAGGTACCGCTCGACGATAATCTTGACCTCACGGTGATTGCCAGGGGTACACCCGGATTTTCCGGAGCGGATCTCGCCAATCTGGTTAACGAGGCCGCCTTATTCGCGGCCCGCGCAAATCACCGCCTGGTGACGATGGAGGAGTTCGAAAAGGCCCGTGACAAGATCATGATGGGTGCTGAACGACGGTCCATGGTGATGTCTGAGGAGGAAAAGGCGAACACGGCCTATCACGAAGCTGGTCATGCCATCGTCGGCAGGTTGATGCCTGAACACGACCCGGTTCACAAGGTCACCATTATTCCGCGGGGCAGAGCTTTGGGCGCCACCCATTTTCTGCCTGAAGAAGACCATTACAGTATGAGTAAACGCAAACTGGAGGGTCAGCTGTGTAGCCTTTATGGCGGGCGTATTGCGGAAGAGTTGATCCACGGGCTTGATGGTGTCACCACCGGGGCGTCTAACGACATTGAGCGGGCCAGCCAGCTGGTTCGCAGCATGGTTACGCGCTGGGGTCTGACCGAAAAAATGGGGCCGATTCTCTACGGTGATGAAGAGGCGGCCTACCCCGGGCAGGGCGGTAAAAATTTTTCTGGGGCGACCTCTCAGCTAATTGATGAAGAAGTGCGACGCATTATCGATGAGTGCTATGGTCGTGCTGAGAAACTATTACGGGAAAATATCGATATCCTTCATGCTATGAAAGATGCCTTGATGGAATACGAAACGCTTGATGCCAAGCAGGTCGATGATTTGATGGCGCGCCGTAAGGTCCGGCCGCCTCGCGACTGGCACGATGCCGATATCGGCAGTTCGTCCGGTGGCACCACTGCCAGGGGTGATTTGACAGGCTCAGACAAAGTCGATATCACTAAACCAGAACCAGACGCACCTGTTGGTGATCCGGTTGAGGGGAGCTAGGGACGGTTACGACCTAAACTGCATGCGGTGATTTGACGCGACGACAATGGGTGCCTCGAAAACGCTTGGGGGGGCGGGCAAGCTCAATACGTTGATTATGCAAGGCCGCGGTCGTCCGCTGGTGATGGGGGTGGTTAACGTCACGCCAGATTCCTTTTCGGATGGTAACCAGCTTTACAGCGGGCGCAGGCCTGATCTCGATAAAATTCTGTTTTACGTGGAAACCCTGATCAAGGAAGGTGCCGATATTCTGGATGTCGGTGGTGAGTCTACGCGACCGGGCGCCAGTTTTGTTAGCGAGTGCGAAGAAATTGATCGGGTCATTCCGGTAGTTACGGCGTTGACCGCACGCTTCGATGTTCCGCTGTCAGTCGATACAAGTTCCCCTGAAGTTATCACCCTGGCGGCAGCAGCCGGTGCTGCGCTGGTGAACGATGTTCGTGCCTTGCGCCGTCCAGGCGCTCTGCAGGCAGCTGCAGACAGTGGTTTACCTATCTGCCTGATGCATATGCAGGGCGACCCTAAGACTATGCAGCAGGAACCGGATTACGAAGATGTTGTCGCCGAGGTGGGCCAGTTTCTGGCGGAGCGGGTGGTCGCCTGCGAGGCAGCGGGCATTGACCGCGGCAGTCTCATCATTGACCCTGGTTTTGGTTTTGGTAAGACGTTGGAGCACAATCTAAGCCTGTTCAGAGCGCTCCCGGAATTGGTCGCTCAGGGTCTGCCGGTGATGGTTGGCCTGTCGCGTAAGCGTATAATTGGCGAAGTACTGGGTAAATCCGTTTTCGAGCGAGTATACGGTAGCATAGCGCTGGCGCTGATGGCGGCTGAACGGGGTGCCTGTATTGTTCGCGTTCATGATGTCGCTGCCACGGTAGACGTTTTAACAGTACTATCCGCTGTGCTGGACTCGTAGCTGGTGGGATTTATGCGTTGGACTGGAGTGTAAAAAGCAATGGATAAACGTTTTTTTGGCACTGATGGCATCCGCGGTCAGGTCGGTGATTATCCCATCACAGTGGATTTCGTGCTTAAGCTTGGCTGGGCCGCAGGTCAGGTCTTTAGTCGCAACTTCAATGAGCGGGCTCGCAAGCATATACTGATCGGCAAGGATACCAGGGTGTCCGGTTATATGTTCGAATCTGCTTTGCAGGCGGGCATTATCGCGGCGGGTGTCGACGTGAGCTTGCTCGGTCCCATGCCGACGCCGGCCGTAGCTTACCTCACACGTACTTTTAGAGCACAGGCGGGCATTGTCATCAGTGCTTCTCACAATCCCTTTCAGGACAATGGGATCAAATTTTTTGGCGCCGACGGATTTAAGCTGCCGGATCAGGTAGAACATGACATTGAGCGTTATCTGGATGCCGATATTGTCACTAGCGAATCTATCCAGCTTGGCCGTGCCCATCGGGTGAGCGACGCTGCTGGTCGCTACGTCGAGTTTTGCAAGGGTACTTTGCCGTTTCGGTTCAGTCTGGCGGGTGTGAAGCTGGTGGTGGATTGCGCGCACGGGGCCACCTACCACGTCGCCCCTGAAGTATTTCGGGAGCTGGGTGCGACCGTTCTCGAATTAGGTGTCCAGCCCAACGGGGTCAATATTAACGATGAATGTGGCTCGACGAGTCTGGCCGCGTTGCGAGAGACGGTGTTGGAGACGCAAGCGGATATTGGTATCGCACTGGATGGCGACGGAGACCGAGTTTTGTTTGTCGATCACCTGGGCAATGCAGTCGACGGTGACGAGCTGTTATATATCATCGCCAAATTTCGCCAGACACTCGGCAACGTCTGTACGGGTGTCGCCGGTACTCTGATGAGTAATTTTGGTCTGGAAAAAGCCATGGCGGAGCTGGGTATCCCCTTCGCGCGTACCCGGGTTGGTGATCGCTATGTTATTGAAGCCATGCGCGAGCGAAAGTGGGATTTGGGCGGTGAAAGCTCCGGTCACATTGTCTGTGGCGATATTACCACTACCGGGGACGGGATCGTTGCCGCCTTGCAGGTGTTGCGGGCCATGCTTGAATCTGGCGAAACCTTGTTTGATTTAAAGCGAGGCATGCATAAGTTACCCCAGACCATGGTCAACGTGCCGGTGATTAATTCTTCTGCACTTGGCCACAGCGCGGTGATGTCGGCGGTCAAGCAGGCAGAGCAGAAGCTGGCTGGCAACGGGCGGGTACTGTTGCGACCATCGGGTACAGAGCCAATCATTCGTGTCATGGTCGAAGGCGAAGATGTTTTGCTGGTCGATGAGTTGGCTAACGATATTGCCAATGCGGTCGCTAGTGCAGCCGCGTAAGGCGCTGAAAGATGACAGCGATGTTGTATGTGTCAGGTGATTTCGATACCATTGGCGCCCTTTTTCGGTCGGTAGTAGATGCCTGATCCATTGGTGGTCGGCAACTGGAAGATGCATGGCTCGCGGGCCAGCATAGCCCGGTTGCTAGATGCTCTCGTTGAACATCTCGGCAGCTGTGAAACGGAGGTGGCGGTTTGCCCTCCTGTGGTGTTTCTGGCGGATGTTGCGAGCAGACTGGAAGGCAGCCGGATAAAGGTCGGCGCGCAGAATATCAGCGAGTTTGATGACGGCGCTTACACCGGCGAAGTGTCCGGTTCCATGTTGCGGGAGTTCGATTGCCGTTACGTAATTGTCGGGCACTCGGAGCGCCGCCAGCGGTATCACGAAAGTGATGCTCAGGTTGCCGACAAGTTTGTCGCGGCTCAGAAAGTCGGCTTAAAGCCTATTTTTTGTGTCGGAGAGACCCTCGCTGAGCGCGAGCAGAACCTCACATTAGCAGTGGTGCAGCGGCAACTGGAGGCGGTTACGGACAAGGTTGGGAGCATGGCTCTGGCGACTGCCGCAATAGCGTATGAGCCGATCTGGGCGATCGGTACTGGCGTGGTGGCGACCCCGGACGAGGTCCAGCGAGTGCTGGCCGAGATTCGGATCAAGCTCGGCGGGGCTGGTGCACGTACGCAGCTGCTTTACGGCGGCAGTGTGACAGCAAAAAACGCAGAGCAGTTGTTCGCGCAGAAAGATGTTAACGGGGCTCTCGTGGGCGGAGCCTCACTCGATGCGGAGCATTTCGTAAAAATTTGTAAAGTGGCGGGATAGGGTTGATGGAAAAACTGGTACTGGTGGTTCACCTGCTAATTGCCGTAGCCATTATTGGCGCGATCTTGCTGCAGCAGGGCAAAGGCGCTGAGGTCGGCGCATCTTTTGGTGGTGGCGCTTCACAAACACTTTTTGGCAGTGGCGGGAGCTGGAATTTCTTTAGCAAGTTAACGGCTGTGCTGGCAACCCTGTTTTTTGCTACCAGCCTGACGCTCGCGGTAATGGCCCGTAATTCAGCCGGAGTGGGTGGCGTCGAGTTACCTGCCCTGGAGATAATAGAGCAGGAAAATCAACAGCAAGTTGACCAGCAAAATGAAATACCTTCATTAAACGCCTCGGATGAAAGTACGGACGTCAGCGGTACAACTGACGTGCCCTTGCTGGAAGAGCAGCCGTCGAGTGCGGATTGAGTAGAGACTTTGCCCAAGTGGTGGAATTGGTAGACACGCTATCTTGAGGGGGTAGTGGCGTAAGCCGTGCCGGTTCAAGTCCGGCCTTGGGCACCATATTAATGTTTATGTTAAGGCCAGTGACAGCCGCGTAGCCGCGGTCCCTGGTGGCGCCATCATAGCCGCAGTTTAATGCGCTACTCCTCAGCTTTCGTTACAGGGCCGCTAAAATCGGGCCAGCTTCGGTGATGCGCCAGTTCGTG
>JBFIEE010000040.1:0-29946 GCA_041603535.1 Porticoccaceae bacterium | reverse complement strand
TTTAGATCGATGTCATCTAGGGAACCTACGGCATGAAACTACAGCAATTGCGCTATATCTGGGAAGTGGCTCATCACGACCTGAACGTGTCCGCAACCGCACAAAGTCTGTATACATCGCAACCTGGCATCAGTAAACAAATACGCCTGCTTGAAGATGAGTTGGGGGTCGAAGTGTTTTCTCGCAGTGGTAAGCATCTGACCCGAGTCACCCCCGCCGGTGAAGACGTGCTTAAGATCGCCGGGGAAATCCTGGCCAAGGTCGAAAGTATTAAGCAGCTGGCTCAGGAATACAGTTCGCCGAATCGTGGCAGTTTGTCGCTTGCCACCACGCATACCCAGGCCAGGTATGCACTGCCCAAAGTTATCGAGTCATTTATCGAACGTTACCCAGACGTAGCCTTGCACATGCACCAGGGTACACCCGGGCAAATCTCCGAACTCGCCGCCGACGGAGAAGTCGATTTTGCGATTGCCACCGAAGCCCTGGAGTTGTTTCAGAATCTGTTGATGATGCCCTGTTATCGATGGAACCGTTGTATTTTGGTGCCCAGAACCCATCCCCTCGCGCAAATATCAAGGCTTACCCTGGAGGATGTCGCGGAATATCCCATTGTCACCTACGTGTTCGGCTTTACGGGCCGCTCGAAGCTGGATGAAGCCTTTCGCGCTAAAGAATTGCAACCCAAAGTGGTATTTACTGCGACTGATGCAGATGTTATCAAGACCTACGTTCGTCTGGGACTTGGTATCGGTATTGTTGCGCACATGGCTTACGATCCTGTCCATGACAGCGATCTTGTCCCACTGGAAGCGCGTCATCTGTTCAAATCCAGTGTGACCAGTATCGGTTTTCGGCGCGGCACTTACTTGCGTGGCTTTATGTATGATTTTATTGAACGGTTTGCACCCCACCTGACTCGCGACATCGTGGACAAGGCCTGCGCGATCAGTTCAAGAGAAAAACTCGATCAGTTCTTTTCAACGATGGAGTTGCCAGAATATTAAGCGGCGCTGCGGGGGATGCTTCCAGTTGCGGCAATGATCCAGGGGATTTGTGTTTGCCTGACCAGGGTGAAGTGTTAGAGTAGCGCCGTTTTTTATCTGCACACTGGAGTCCTGCCTGTGGAAATCGCCTGCCTTGATCTGGAAGGGGTGTTAATCCCCGAAATCTGGATAGCTTTTGCCGAAGAAACCGGCATCGTCGAATTGCGAGCGACGACGCGAGATATTCCCGACTATGATGTGCTGATGCAACAACGGCTGGCTATTCTCGATAAACACGGTCTGGGCTTAAATGAAATTCAGCAGGTTATTGCACGGTTGACTCCGCTTGACGGCGCCGTTGAGTTTGTTGATTGGCTGCGTGAGCGGTTTCAGGTGATCATTCTGTCAGACACCTTTTACGAATTCTCCCAACCATTGATGCGTCAGTTAGGTTTTCCCACCTTGCTGTGTCATAAACTCGATACAGATGAACGCGGCAGAGTGATTAATTATCGCCTGCGACAGGTCAACCCCAAGCGGCAGGCCGTGTTGGCGCTTAAAACACTTTATTATCGAATCATCGCGGCCGGGGATTCTTACAACGACACCACCATGCTGGCTGAGGCCGATGCAGGCATCCTGTTCAAGGCTCCGGACAATGTGATTGCGGAATTCCCCCAGTTTCCCGCAGTGCATACCTACGATGATCTAAAACAGGCTTTTATTAGCGCCAGTAACCGCGAACTTTCCCTGTAAACGCTATTACTTGTGGCTCTGCAAATGTCGTTGCAACGAGTCGTTGTAGCTTCGCTTGTATGAGTGCGCGGTGAGGGTCAGAGAGTCACCTGTCGGCATTCAGTTCGTTCATAAGTAGCGATATTTTGTTTATCGACTCTGCGTACTCACTTTCGGCGGTTGAATCCGTGACGATACCGCCACCGCCCCAGCAATGTATTTTTCCAGCACTGGCCGCCATGGTGCGAATGGCGATATTGGTGTCCATGTGTCCGCAGGCGCTGATGTAGCCAACACTGCCACAGTAAATTGAGCGCTGTATTTGCTCGCATTCGGCAATAATTTCCATGGCCCGTTTTTTGGGTGCGCCGGTAATTGAACCGCCGGGGAAACATCCAGCCAGCAGATCCAGCGCCGATTTTCCCGGTGCTAAGGTGCCAGTCACGGTGCTCACCAGGTGATGCACGTTGGCAAAGCTTTCCAGGTTGAATAGCTTGGGCACACGAATAGAACCGGATCGACAACTTTTACCCAGGTCATTGCGCAGTAAATCTACAATCATCAGGTTTTCAGCGCGATCCTTCGTGCTGTTGACCAGTGCAATTGCGTTAGCCTGATCTTCGGCAACGGTGATGCCCCTTGGCGCTGTGCCTTTAATGGGTTTTGTTTCAACCTGCCTGCCGGAAAGCTTGATAAAGCGCTCCGGCGACAGGGACAGAATCGCCTTGTCCTGCCAGCTTAGAAACGCGCTAAACGGGGAGGGCAGCACGGTGCGTAGTTGTCGGTACGCCAACCATGGATCACCCTCATAGTTGGCAACAAAATGCTGGGCAAAGTTTACCTGATAGCAATCGCCAGCTTCGATATACGCTTTGATTTTCGCTATTTGTTGCGAATACTGATGCTGGCTAATCGAAGCAGAAAACGGTGTTTTTAATCGAAAGTGTCCGCCTGAACTGCTGTGACCAGCCCGGAGTCGGGCCAGTACATCGCCGCGCAGTTGTTTGGTGCAGGCCGGATGGAAAACAACACAGGACTTGCGTGTTTGATGATTTATTACCAGCGCCCAGGTGTAATAGCCCAGCCGTAACGTCGGTAAGCCCACCGTATTGGGCGCGGCGTTGGGTAAAGCCAGCAGGCGATGCCCCAGGGCATAACCAAAATAACCCAGTAACCCACCACAGAAAGGCAGACCAGCGACAGCGGGCGTCGCCATATCTTGCACAAGCTCCTCAGCGAGTGTCAGGGGGTGTTCGCGACTACGTGTACTCCCGCGGTGATCGGACAGGGTCGAGGTGTCGTCGTTTGTCTCAAGTAAGATGTGTGGTGCGGCCGATATTATGTCGAACTTGCCCTGCAGTGAAGCGGGCTTGCCGCTGTCCAGCCAGACTGGGTCTGGCATGTCGCGGACACACTCAAAAAGTGCATCGACATGCTGTGCGTAGGGGTGGTCGATTACATTAACGGCGCGCATGGTTAGTTAGCAGTCACAGGTGAAATCAAGGTGTCGCATTCGAGCGTGTATCCGCGACGGTGCATTCAAGGGTGCCTTCGATAAGACGCAGCTTATAAATTGCGCTAAAGGGGAGTGGTAGATTAGTGGCGCGCAGCCCTGAACGCAACGACGACAGAGCGGTGATTACGTATAATTCCAGGATAGTTTAGTGCTACATAATACCAATACGTATTCACCGACATTAGCTATCCAAGGGCTTAGGCCATTTATTAACACAAGTGAGAAATGCCATGACTGATATCACCCCGGATCTTTGTGACGCTTATCCCGACCTTGTTCGTGTGCTGGAACCCATGTTATCGAATTTTGGGGGGCGGGAATGTTTTGGTGGCGAAATTGTCACCGTTAAATGTTTTGAAGATAACTCTCTCGTCAAGGAAAAGCTGGCCACACCGGGCAAAGGCAAGGTTATGGTGGTGGATGGCGGCGGCTCCCTTCGTAAAGCCCTGCTCGGCGATATGATTGCCGAGAGCGCGGTAAAAAATAACTGGGAAGGCGTGATCATCTACGGTTGTATACGCGATGTTGCTGCAGTTTCGGCGCTAGACCTGGGCGTGCAGGCCCTGGCAGCGATACCCCTCAAAACAGACAAGCGCGGTATCGGTGACTACAACGTTCCGCTGATTTTTGGCGGTGTAACCTTCAATCCGGGCGAGTACGTTTATGCCGATAGTAACGGGGTGGTGGTCGCTGATAAATCCTTGCCAGTGGAACTGCCACGATAGTAACTGTTCCAAGCTTTGATGACTGGTCCTGGTGATTTTTTTGGTGCTGTCCGAATACGCCCTGATGCTGTATCAACCGCCCGCATTGCCTTGCCTGCGGGTTTGCTGTTCGCGAGTCTGTTGAGCCTGACTGGTGGTAGCGTGTCTGCCCTGGCAAGTAGCCTGAATGGTTTTGAGCTGGTCGATGCTTTGATTCCCGCTGCGGAGATAATTCGGGGTGGTCCGCCAAAAGATGGGATAGCATCTGTTGATCATCCGCGCTTTATTTCTCCCGATGAAGCGAAGCTTAAGCCTGAACAACGCGTGATGGGTGTGAGTTTCGCGGGTCAGGTTCGTGCCTACCCGATCAATATTCTTAACCGCCATGAAGTCGTCAATGATCGCTTTGGCGGCTACTACGTGGCGATAACTTATTGCCCGCTGTGTGGTAGTGGCATGGTGTTTCGTGCGCCAGAACCCGACCAGGCTCTGACCTTTGGCGTGTCAGGCTTGCTCTATAACAGCGATGTATTGCTCTATGATCGGCAGACCGAATCGTTATGGTCGCAGTTGCTAACGCAGGCGATAAGCGGACCACGCAGCGGTGAAAAATTAAAACTGCTAACAGCCAGCCACACTAGCTGGCAAGATTGGTTAAAACGTTTCCCCGACACTCAGGTGCTCTCCGAGGAAACTGGTTTTGATTTTGATTATGCCCGTGATCCGTATGAGGGTTATAAAAACTCGGGGGATGCCTGGTTTCCGGTTGCCAACCAAAATAGCGCCTACAGCAATAAGGAATGGGTAATGGGTGTGGTCATTGATGACCTGGCCAAAGCCTATCCTTTCAGGGAGCTTGAGCTTACATCGGGGGATTTTATTGATGAGATTAACGGTCAGTCGGTGCGCATAGTGTGGTCCAAAAATGCTCGCAGCGCCCAGATTTTTAATGCCAGCGGTGATGAAATTCCAGCGGTCACTGCCTACTGGTTTGCCTGGTTTGGGTTTTATCCGCATACACAGGTCTATCGGGCGG
Organism: Porticoccaceae bacterium; assembly: GCA_041603535.1. Taxonomy (GTDB): domain Bacteria; phylum Pseudomonadota; class Gammaproteobacteria; order Pseudomonadales; family Porticoccaceae; genus HB2-32-21. The sequence goes on along the minus strand of JBFIEE010000040.1, from coordinate 24,969 downwards.
CCGACCCTTAAAAATCAGGCATCTATAACTGCGGTTTACAAACTCGATTCGAGGATGCCAGACTGTCTACAGATCAGCTTTTCTAGCAATCAGGCTCTCCGAATATCGCTCACTCTTATATTCGATTGCGGGAAGGCAAACAAAAAAAAGGCCGCCAGTTTGGCAGCCCTTTCGTATAGTTTTTCGCGGTTAAGGATGAGTTTAAAACTGCTCCTCTTCCGTCGAACCGGTCAGCGCGGTGACTGAAGACTTGCCTCCCTGAATGACTGTGGTCATGTCGTCGAAATAACCGGTACCTACTTCCTGCTGGTGGGAGACGAAAGTATAACCACGGCTGGCCGCGGCAAACTCTGGCTCCTGAACTTTTTCGACATAGTGTTTCATACCTTCGCCCTGAGCGTAGCTATGGGCGAGGTCGAACATGTTGTACCACATGTTGTGAATACCGGCCAACGTGATGAACTGGTACTTGTAACCCATATTGCTCAGTTCCTGCTGGAATTTGGCGATAGTGGCGTCATCCAGGTTTTTCCTCCAGTTAAAGGATGGTGAGCAATTGTAGGCCAGGAGCTGGTCGGGGAATTTGGCGTGAATGGCATCGGCAAATTGTTGCGCTTCTTCCAGGCTCGGCGTTGCTGTTTCACACCACAGCAAGTCTGCATAAGGAGCATAGGAAAGGCCGCGATCAATGGCTTGCTCGATACCGGCTTTGACGCGGTAGAAACCTTCTGGGGTGCGCTCGCCGGTCACAAATGGCTGATCACGCTCATCGCAATCGGAGGTGAGAAGGTCGGCAGCATTGGCATCGGTACGGGCCAGCACAATGGTTGGTACGTCAGACACATCGGCGGCGAGGCGGGCCGCAATCAGTTTTTGAATGGCTTCCTGAGTGGGGACCAGGACCTTGCCACCCATGTGGCCGCATTTCTTCACAGAGGCGAGCTGATCTTCAAAATGGACGCCAGCAGCGCCAGCTTCGATCATGGCTTTCATCAGTTCATAGGCATTGAGTACGCCGCCAAAACCGGCTTCGGCATCGGCCACGATGGGCGCGAAATAATCGGTATAACCGGCGGCGCCAGGCTGGATGTCCTTGCCCCACTGGATTTGATCGGCGCGGGTAAAGGAGTTATTGATACGCTGAACGACAGCAGGCACCGAGTTGGCAGGATACAAAGACTGATCGGGGTACATGGTCATGCCGGTATTGTTGTCTGCCGCTACCTGCCAGCCGGACAGATAGATGGCTTCGATACCCGCTTTGACCTGCTGTACGGCCTGACCACCCGTGAGGGCGCCCAGACAGTTTACGTAACCCTTGCGAGCAGAGCCGTTGACCAGCTTCCAGAGATTTTCTGCGCCGCGTCTGGCAATGGTATTTTCTTTCTTTACTGAGCCGCGTAGACGGACCACATCGGCGGCGGAATAGGTACGAACCACGCCCTTCCAACGGGGATTTTCCGCCCAGTCTTTCTCAATCCGGGCAATTTCCGTTGCTCTATCATAGTTGCCAAGTGCCATTAGTATGCTCCTTCCAGCGCGTTAAAAGTTGGCGGATTCTAGAAGGTGTGAGATGATTTAGCTAATTTATCATCTTTATTCTCACTATTTATATTATGAATATTTCAAGAATTGATCTGAATCTGCTGATTTACCTCGATGTACTTTTGCGTGAGAGAAATGTCACCCGGTCCGCAGCACAGATGGGTATCACCCAGCCAGCAATGAGCAACAGCCTACGCCGTTTGCGGATGCTGTTTGATGATCCCCTGTTGATTCGAACCAGTAACGGCATGACGCCCACCGAACGCGGGCTTCAACTGCAACCGTTAGTGAGGGATATTTTAGCCAATGTCGAGAAAGCCGTGGAGCCGCAAAAAGCATTTGACCCATCTACCGCCAGGCGGGTTATTCGCATCATGGCAAGCGACTACGCCGAGTCGACTCTGATACCTGGGCTACTGACTCGCCTGGCAAAGCAGGCCCCGGGTATTACACTTGACATCCTGACGCCCAGCGACGTCGGTCTTGAAGACGTCGAACAGGGCAAAGTAGACATGTTGCTTAATCGCTTTGACGATATGCCTCAGTCGTTCCACCAAGTCACCGTATGGCGCGATGATTTTTCCTGCCTGCTGAGTACCGATAACCCGCTCATCGACAACTTCGATCTTGGCGGTTATCTAAAGGGGCGACATGTGTGGGTCAGTAAAACGGGGATGGGAGCGAGTGTCGGCATGAACCCACAGGATGCGCAGCGTTTGGGCTGGGTGGATGAAGCCTTAAAAGCCCTCGGCAAAAAACGTCACATCGCCGTCTTTACCCGGCATTACCAGGTCGCGGTACGACTGGCTCAGCAGCCTGATTTGATAGCGACGTTACCCAGTCGACTGGCGCAACTTGAAATAGGCAATCCCCGTGTAAGCTTGCATAAACCGCCTTTTTTGATCCCCAGTTTTGAGCTCAAAATGGCCTGGAGTCCCCTGCTTCAGCACAATGCGGACCATCAATGGATGAGGCGGATGGTTCTCGACATCGCGCGTGACATTGTGGCCTAGGTAGTGTCCTGGCCGCGGTTGCATACCAGCAAGGGCTGCTAAATACTGCCGTCCATAAACGGCCTGGGAGCATAATGTCATGAGATGCTACTTAGTATTTCCTGGGTGAATAGCGATAATAAAGCTGATAAATTTTATAAATTAGCGCGCAAGCCATAGAATGCTTGGCTGCCATAGCGGAATCACCAACCGACAGCGAGATGTTTGCACCGCAGATAGTCGGTACTATTTATGAGTACTCGGCTTACGCGTGGATCGATAAACATGTGGATCGATAAACAAAGGATTAACCAGCAGTTATAGAAGTCAATAATCCGACTAAATCCCACTAAAAGAACCCGAACAGGTAAAGAGCCCGATGATGAGTGAACGTATCAAGATTGGCGGCTTGTTAGTAGCCCGCGAACTGCACAGCCTCGTTGAAGAAGAGATCATACCGGGAACCGGCGTTAGTGCCCCGGAGTTCTGGCAATCCTTCGAAGCTGTTATTAGCGAGTTTGCTCCACTTAACCGCGAGTTACTGGTGGTTCGCGGCGACATGCAAAAACGCATTGACCAGTGGCACCGCGAACACCGTGGGCAGGCGCATGACCAGGCGGTGTATAAGGCGTTTTTGAGCAGTATTGGCTATCTGCTGCCACAGGGCGAGCCGTTTAGCGTGACTACTGAAAATGTTGACCCGGAGATATGCAGCGTCGCTGGTCCCCAGCTGGTGGTGCCGATTACCAATGCTCGCTATGCCCTGAATGCGGCTAATGCTAGGTGGGGCAGTCTTTACGATGCGCTGTATGGCACAGATGTCATTCCTGAAGCCGATGGCGCAGATAAGGGCCCAGGATACAACGCGGTTCGTGGCGCCAGGGTCATCGCCTTCGGCCGCCAATTTCTTGATGACAATCTGCCTCTGGTGCAGGGATCGCATGCCGATGTCACCCAGTATCACGTTGATCAGGGCCAATTAACGGTGACGCTTCGGGAAGGCTCAGACTCGGGTTTACGCATCTCAGGCTTGCTAAACAGGGAACAGTTTGTTGGTTATACCGGCGCGGCGGCGAGTCCCACATCAATCTTGCTAAAGAACAATTTGTTGCACGCCGAAATCGAATTTGACGCAGAACATTATGTGGGCAAGGACGACATTGCTCATGTTAAAGATATTGTTCTGGAGTCGGCCATTACCACGATCCAGGACTGCGAAGATTCGGTGGCCGCGGTTGACGCAGCGGATAAATGTGTTGCCTACCGCAACTGGCTGGGTTTGATGAAAGGCGATCTGGTTGATTCCTTTACCAAAAGCGGCGGGGTGGTTACTCGTCGCCTGAATAATGACCGGCAATATACAACGCCTGATGGTGGCACATTGTCCTTGCCGGGGCGAAGTCTGTTGCTGATAAGAAACGTTGGTCATCTGATGACCAGCGACGCCATTCTCTTTAATGGCGACCAGGAGGTACCGGAAGGTATCATGGACGCAATGGTGACCTCGTTGATTGCGCTGCACGACCTGCGGGGTAACGGGGGCGGTCGTAATTCCCGCACCGGTAGCGTCTATATCGTTAAGCCGAAAATGCACGGGCCAGATGAAGTGGCCTTTACCGTGGCGTTGTTCGCGCGGGTTGAGCAGGCGCTCGGTATGCCCGCACGTACGCTGAAAATAGGCATTATGGATGAAGAGCGACGCACAACGGTTAATCTTGCCGAATGCATAAGACGTGCGCAGGACCGCGTTATATTTATCAATACTGGATTCCTTGATCGTACGGGCGATGAAATTCATACCAGCATGGAAGCCGGTCCGATGGTAACCAAGGGCGCGATGAAACAGCAGCCCTGGATTCAGGCTTATGAAGACTGGAATGTGGCGACAGGGCTGGCCTGTGGATTGCGCGGCAAGGCGCAAATAGGCAAAGGTATGTGGGCGATGCCCGATCTGATGGCGAATATGATGACGGCCAAGATTGCTCATCCTGAGGCCGGCGCAAACTGCGCATGGGTACCGTCACCGACCGCCGCTACGTTGCACGCCATGCATTACCATCAGGTTAACGTTGCAGCTCAACAACAGGCGTTGGTGGGTAAATTAAATCCCAGTGTTGATGATATCCTGACGATTCCTCTGCTGGGAGACACAAAATTATCGACTGATACCATTCAGCGTGAGTTGGAGAATAATGCGCAGGGCATCCTCGGTTATGTGGTGCGCTGGGTTGATCAGGGCATTGGTTGCTCGAAAGTACCCGATATACACGATGTCGGCTTGATGGAAGACCGCGCGACTCTGCGGATTTCCAGTCAGCACATAGCCAACTGGCTGCGCCACAATATTTGCAATGAAGGCCAGGTATTAGCCGCCCTTAAAAAAATGGCAGCTGTGGTTGATCGACAGAACGCCAGTGATCCAGCGTATAAAAATATGGCTGGTCATTTTGATGACAGTATCGCCTTTCAGGCCGCTTGTGATCTGGTATTTAAAGGCTGCGAGCAACCCAGCGGTTATACCGAGCCGGTGTTGCATGCACGCCGACGCGAGGCGAAGGGTAGCAGTTAGGCGGGGTGTCGTTAATATGAGTCCGGCGACATTAATGGCTGACTAATTATCAGGCAGTTTTATCCGGTAATGTTAAGGTCGCCAGGGCCACCCAATGCAACTAAAAGCTCAGTGTTAACTGCGCGAAGGCGGTCCGCTCAAAAATGTTGCCGTTTTGATATTCAAGATATTCTTCATCGGTAACATTTTGCAGAATAAGAGCTAGCTCGGTACTGCCGCGCGAGAAGCGCCATTGTTTGGCGAGCTTTGCGTCGTATCGGTGCCAGCTGGGAATCAATTTGGCACCGCCCTGCCAGGCTACCCACGATTGATGATAACCCGTGGCGCTTAGAGCCCACCCATTCTGGATTGTTTTGCTGACCAGGAAGCTGGCCGTGTGATGGGGGCTTCTTTTTGCTAGTAGAGTTGTTTTATCTGGGTGAGGAATGGTGCCAAAGATGCGGGTATTGGCGTATTGAAGGGAGATCAACCAGCTGAGATCCGGTTTAAATTGTATTTGCGTTTCATAACCGGACATCCGGTAACTGGCGACATTCTCAAGTACGCGATAACTGCCATCCATATCTTCATAGGGTCGTTTTACATAATCCATGCCGTCATCAAAGTACTCTCGAAAGAGTCTGTAGTCGACACTCAAACGACCATCAAGCCAGTAACCCAGGTAGCCAAGCTCGTAGGTTTCGAATTTTTCAGCACTCAGATCAGGATCTGAAATAAAGATAAGATCGGCAACTGTGCCGGGCAATATTTCCAGTTGTACCAGACGCGCTCGCTCGTAAAGTGAGGGCAGCCGACGAGCAACACTGCCGCTTACCCGAAAATGCTGTGTATCACTGAGGTGATAATTGACTGACAGGCGGGGCGAAATTTCGCCGTCGGATTTATTGTTCTCTTCAGAGAGCAGCCCAATGTTAGTTGTCCAGCGGTGTGCTAAACGCCATTGCAGGTTGGAGAACAGATAGTAGGACTCGTATGCCTGGTAGCCATCTCTGTTGAACTGATCTGGAGCCATGACCTCCTGATGGCGGGTACCAAATCCCCAAAGAAACTGCCCTCGCTGCATCACGTTGAAGCTGTGTTCAAACTCAAAATCGTACTGCCGAAACTGTCGTTTACCGACCTCTAGCTCCACCAGCCGGTCCGTTGCACCAGGGAACGCAAGCATTAGCACTGCCGGACTAAGCTCTAATTCTGTCGACAACAATCCCTGGCGACTTCGATCATAGGAGCCGGCGTTGGCCGAAAAGCGGGACTTGAAAAAGTGTTCATCTCGCCGATGCGTCCATTCCAGCATTAACCAATGTGATGCGATATCTTCATCGGTGAATTCTTCAGGCCGGTCGCCGTCACCAAAGCCGAAGTTGCCATCGCTATAGCCCGCTTCCCAGCGCAGCTCATTGGTCAAGTTAGGGGTATAGACACCCTGCACTGCGAGGCTGTCAACGTAACTTTGATCATCGAGGTTATCAAAGCCGGTGTTTTCGCGATACTTGGCCCGTACAGTCATGGCGGTGCTGTCGAGCTGGACCGTATGGCGGAGGCTGAGGTTTCGGGTGTCCCAACCGCCACCCATGAGGCTTAGCTCGGTGCCCCTGTCCGACAGGGGGTTGCGGGTAATAATATTTATGGCGCCCTGAGCGGCATTGGCGCCATAGGCAGCAATATTGGATCCGCGGACCACTTCGATGTGATCAATGTCATTAAGATCCAGCCCCAACGATTCCCACGAAACGGATGAGTTGATCGGAGTAAATACCGTTCTGCCATCAACCCTTATTTCTAGACGACGAGGGAAACGGTCACTTTGTCCATTAGCTGTGACCGCCTGCATCGAGCCATTGGCAAAAAATACCTGGAATCCAGCAACCAGTTTGAAAACATCCGCGAGATTAGTCGACGGAAGTGCCTTAATCATTGCCCTGCTGATAATGGTGACCGACGAGGGTGAGGATGTTAACGGCAATTCCTGGCGAGTTGCTGAGACGACGCTTGGAATGAGGCTGAGATAATCTGCTTCGGAAATTAAATCATCTGCGCAAACAGTGGTGGAAACGTTGAGAATCAGTAGAACAGCTCCAGAGACCAGGCCCCGCGACTTATTTTTATTGTCCACTTTTGTCCCTGTGCGAATCGCGGCGTGAGAAAATATTTGCGGAATTATAAGCAATGAAGATTTATTCCTCAACGAGTTAATTAATCTTTCTTACTGTATTTTTGGACAGTCCAGAATATGAGGGTTGTATAAGGCGCTGTTTTGATAGCGGTTTGTGCTAATTTTTTCGTGTGATTAATGGGAGTGGTATTTTTATTGTTGAATGATCGGTCAAATTGGTAGTTGCCGTAGTTCAGGATTTGGCTCGCTATGGTTCCACATGTCATCAAATTCATTGATCAATTCCATGGCTTCAAGCGGCGCGTGATAAACGGCGTAGCCAGCATAGCGACCACTGCTTTGATTATACAAAATGCCCGCCTGATCGATCAGCATAAAATCTGTATGCAACGTTTTAACATTGCTGCCGAGGCTCCTGATCTGGACTCTGCTGGGCAGGCGGTGGAAGAGGTGGAGTAAGCGATGACTGTTCTGCACTAATAGATGAGGGTTACCAACCAGTATGTGGATTTCGGCGTAGGCGTGTGCCCGTGCAAACGCTAACATCAGTTGGTACAGCGCTTCGTTATCATAAACCCGGGGGTCGAGGTTTTTACTGAATATTCTTATTTGTCGCTGAGCTTTACTTACCAGTAATTTTGCCTGCTCATTAAATGATCTGGCGTCGTCCAGTACGACGCGCTCTCGGTCTATAGACTGAATATCTGGCAGGGGTGGCGTTACCCTGGGGTCTAAAAATCTTTTTAACGACAACGTCATGTGGCGGTGGGGTATGCCTGCTTCGATAAATTCTTCGCCATCGCAGCCAAAATACATGCCTTCATAAAAAGGAACGGCGTGGGTCTGTGCGTTTAATTGTAAGCTTTGCAGACCAGTGTCAGCCGCATAACGAATAATGCGGCGCATTAACGCTGATCCGATACCCTGGCCTCGATGCGGCTGTAGTACGGCCATACGGCCAATTTTGTTATCGATTAATCGCGCGCAGCCAACGACCTCATTTCCAGCCCCATAAGCTATCCAGTGGGTAGCTTGGGCGTCAGCACTGTCAAATTCTTCGTCCGCAGGGACGCCCTGTTCTTTAACAAACACCTCGTGTCGCAATTGTGAAAGCACTTGTGACGATGTTTGCCAGCTGGTCTGTTCAACATCAATGGGGGAAAAATCAACCACTTCCATCAGCTACACCTCTACCTGCACAGGGCAAGGATACTAAATATTCGACTGGCGTAAAGCATAGCCCGCCTGAGCCTGCTTTGCCCACTGGAGGTGCTTTGATGACAAGCGAAAATGCATTCGGGAATAGCTGCTAAAATGGCTATCCTTACCTCTGATCAGAAACAGTGACCATGCACTTGCAACATACAGAGTCTCATAAAAAAATCAAAGCAGTAATCCGACTTGGTGTGACGTCCATCATTTTGCTTGTCGCCAGTGCTGTTGGCCACGCTGAACCGCCCATTATTGATTACGGCGCGCGTTTCCATCCAGTCATCAGCTCGACTGGTATGGTTGTCTCGCAGGAAGAACTTGCCAGCCAGATCGGCGCCGACATACTTGCTGCGGGTGGTAATGCGGTGGATGCGGCGGTGGCCACTGGTTTTGCGCTCGCTGTTACATTGCCCCAGGCGGGTAATCTCGGTGGCGGTGGCTTTATGCTCATTCATCTTGCTGGCGAAAACAAAACTGTCGCCATTGATTATCGCGAAATGGCACCAAAGGCCGCGACCAGGGATTTATTTCTAAACGCGGACGGTGGCGTTGACCCCATTAAGGCGCGGTTCAGTCATCTCTCTGCCGGCGTACCAGGCACTGTGGCTGGGCTCATCTATGTCCAGGAAAAATATGGCACGCTACCGTTGGCTGATATTTTGGCCCCGGCCATCAAGTTGGCCGAGCAAGGTATAAAAGTTACCTACCCTCTGGCTTTTTCGCTGGAGCAGGCCAGTCGACGTCTGCTTAATTCGCCGGCTTCCAGGCACTACTATTTCAAAGCTGACGGAACACCTCTCCAACCTGGTGAGCCGTGGCAACAGGGCGATCTGGCCAAAACCCTTAAGGCCCTGGCGAAGTCAGGTCGCAAGGCTTTTTATGAGGGTGAAATTGCCGATCTTATTGTTAGCGATATGGAAAAACATGGTGGTCTGATTACCCTTGCCGATCTCGCTGCCTATAGAGTGGTAGAACGTGAGCCCGTACAGGGTAACTACAGGGGATATACCGTCGTCAGCATGCCGCCACCCTCATCCGGTGGCGTACATTTAATCCAGATCCTGAATATTCTTGAAGGCTGGAACCTGGTCGAGCTGGGGCATAACGGTGCCGCTTACCTGCACCGGCTAATTGAAAGCATGCGGCGGGCCTACGCGGATCGCAGCGAGTATCTGGGTGATCCGGATTTTCATCCCGTTCCAGTTGCTCGACTAATCGACAAAGTTTATGCGCAGAAACTACGTGGGGGCATCAACCTTGCCAAAGCTACACCTTCAGCAAGTGTTGCGCCTGGTCTGGAACTGCCCGCGGAAAGCCCGCAAACCACACATTTTTCGGTCTGGGATGATCAGGGCAACGTTGTCAGCAATACGTACACTATTAATTTCTCCTATGGCAGCGGCATTGCGGTCGCGGGCACGGGGTTTCTACTTAATAATGAAATGGACGATTTTTCGGCCAAGGCTGGCGCGCCCAATGCTTATGGCCTGACCGGTGGCGATACGAATGCCATTGAGCCAGGCAAGCGTCCCTTGTCTTCCATGACGCCGGTGATCGTATTCAAGGACAGCAAGCCGGTGTTTACCACTGGCAGCCCGGGCGGCAGCACCATTATCAATACCGTGCTGCAAACGGCCTTGAACATCATGGACTTTGACATGAACGTTGCTGAGGCCGCCGCCGCGCCGCGCATACACCATCAATGGTTACCCGATCAGTTGTTTTTTGAATCAGGTATCAGCGTCGACACACTGCAATTACTGAAAGAGCAGGGACACTTGCTGGAGTCGTCACCGCGGGTGATTGGTCGCACTCAAACCATCAGCAGTGACGGCGAAAACACCTACGGGGCCAATGATCCGCGCTGGCCGGGCGGGGCGGCAGTTGCACAACCCGAGCGATAATGAACCAGGCACAGATCCAGTGGTGACGTTGTGCTCTGGTTAACCCGCTTTGTCGAGTAAGCGATTTAACTCAGATATGCCGATATAACCCAGACCACCGGCAAAATTCATCATCGCGTCAAGGTGTGTTTTACGGCCGTAGGAGACGCGTAAACTGGTTGCGGCGGCGATCACTGAAATCTTATAGAAAGAAAATATCTGGTAGTAAAACAGCTTGTCATGATCAACTTTGTTACCACTGAATTGCTCGTATTTATGTAAAAACTCTGCCGCTGACATGAGGCTGCTTGCCAGCAAATTGCCCTGTTCGTCCGGGCCACCAAACAGTGTCAGACTTGCCCAGGCCAGGTCATCGTGATAATCACCCAGATAAGCCAGCTCCCAATCGAAAATCGCGTTGATTTTTAGATCATCGGAAAACATGAAATTGCCGCTGCGATAGTCGCCGTGGACGAGTACCGGCGATGCCACCACAGGCATATTTTCCTTTAACCACAACGCCGCGCGTTCCATAATCGGGTGGGCGCTTAAGGTGTCTTCATTCCAGGCACGCTCCCAAAGGCCCAGTGCGGTCTGGTTCGGCGTTGTGGTATTGGGCGCGGGCACGTCGAGGGTCGACAGGTCTTTTTTACGCCAATCCACGGCATGGATTCTTGCCAGTATGTCAACAAACTGGTCGCCCAGCGCTGCGCGCAGTTGCGGGTTAAAGTACATGCCGACGCCGCTCATCTTGTCGCTGACCTCCGGCTGCACGGTGCCGGCTAGAAATCCGGCAATCAGGGCCGGTTGGCCGAGGCTTTCCCCCAGCGGATCGATCCACAGCACTTCGGGCACAGGCACTTCACCCCAGACTGCCTTTAGTACCTGGCATTCACGCAGGCGATGTGTCTCTACGATTGATTCCTGAGGATCCATGCGTATCATCAGTCGGCGGGTTTCGCGCTGTCCTGACGGCGCCTGCCAGCATAAATCAAAGGTAAACTGTTCTTTTGAGGCGCCACCTGAAAGCCGTTGCAGGTTGTCAACCTGTAGATCATTTTGTCCCGTTTCCCGTCGTAAAAAGCTGACCAGGGGGTTGTGCAACTTGCTGAAATCCATGCTCTGTTCAGCAGTTTTGTTGCGATGGTTCAGCTTTTTTGTAAATACTTCATCGATCGCATTCTCGACTGGATAGCGTGCTCTGATTTCAGCCACCCAGGCGGCCGAGGGTTTGGCGCGATTGGCCAGCGTTGCGGTGTAATAGGCGCTCATCATTGCCCCAGGTTATTTCGAATAAGAATTATATGTTGTCCAGTCGGCGCTGCAGAGCGGAAATGGCGACATAGCCAAAACCGCTAAGCAGGTTCATCATGGCATCCAGGTGTGTTTTACGACCGTAAGCAGTGCGCGAACTGGTGGCGACTGCGATCACTGCAGCTTTGTAGTAGGAAAAAACGTCGAAATATGCGAGACGCTTTGGGTCAACGCTGTTGCCGCTGAATTGTTCGTATTTCTCCAGAAACTGGTCTTTTAGCAACAATCCGCTGGTCAACACACGGCCATCGCCGATCGGCGTGCCCAATATTTCCAGTGTGGTATAGGCTAGATCTTCGTGGTAGTCGCCGATGTGGCAGAGCTCCCAGTCGAGGATGGCGTTGATGTGCCGATCTTGGGTGTACATGAAATTACCGCTGCGGTAATCGCCGTGGACGATCACAGCTTTCTCCAGTACGGGCATATTTTCTTTTAACCAGAGTGCGGCACTTTCCACGACGGGATGCGCCTCCACGGCATCTTCATGCCAGACCCGTTCCCACCAGCCCAGGGACCAGGCATTACCATCAGTGGTGTTATCGCGGGGCTTATCATAGGCGGATAAATCTTTGTGGTGCCAGTCGACGTTGTGGATGTGGGCAAGGTGGCGGACAAATTGATCTTTCAGCCGGTCGCGTAGATCCGGTTCAAAATACATTCCTAACCCGCTGGCTTTATCGCCACCTTCAGGTTGTACCGTCCCTTCCAGAAAACCGGCGATTAGAAATGGATGCCCCAGATCCTGGCCGATCGGATCGCACCAGTAAACTTCAGGAACGGGGACCTCGCCTGACATTGCCCTGAGTATTTGCGCTTCGCGAAGGCGATGTGTTTCAACGATGGACTCGCTGGGATCCATACGCAGTATTAGTTTCTTGGTAGCACGTGTGTCTGCTTCGTCGGGGTACCAGGTCAGATCAAATGTAAACTGTTCCTTGGAGGCACCACCTGACAGTCTTTTCAGATTAGCAATGACCAGATCCTGCTGGCCAGTTGCCGACTTCAGGTAGTCAAACAGGCGGCTTTCAAGGTGTTCGAAATCAGTTTTATGCGCGGCAGATTGATGCCGTTTCTTAAGTTTTTTTGTGAACACGTCATCAATGGTGTGCTCAACGGGAAACCTCGCTCTGATATGTTCAATCCAGACGTCATCAGGTTCCGCTCTATGCTGCAGTGTTGGTGTGTAATAGGGCATTATTATCGTCTTTTGTCGAGTTTGCCGGTGTGAAAATTACGGCTTAAACGGCGCAGAGCGCAGGTAGTTATCTGCGTAAAGCAGCTCGCTAATGTCGGGCTGCTGCGCTGCTTCCGGGTCAAACCCCAACCCCTTAACCCAGGAGCGTTCGCGCGTTTCTATGGCTTTGAAGAACGGCTTTAGGCGAGCCTCGAAGGTTGTTCTAAGTTGCGCTGGCATCTCAGGTTGCAGCTGGATAAATTCGCAAAGGAACTCTTTCATATTTTCATTGCTGCCGCGAATAAAAGGGTAGGGCCGTAATGAAGTTTGATCTTCCGGCCTGTCTAGCTCGAGGTGTGCCTCAACTTTGGCGCGTGCGGTGAGTAGTGGTTTGCTCAATCTGTCACCCTCCCCACAAATTTCCAGGACATCGAGCAGAACCCGTTTATATTCCTGATTTTCCAGCAACTCATAGTGAAAAACCTTGTCCTGGATGGTGCTCAAAAATCCAAGTGTTGCGGCCACAATACCTGCCTGTTCCTGAGCAAAGCGATCGGTTAAATTCGGCAATACTACCTCTTCGATAGTTTTTTTCATGCCGGCAAAAAATTGTTCTATTTCAGGACTCATACCGTTCCTCTCGATTTATCATTGGCGTATGCCCCGGTGATTCTGCGCGTGTAATCACCGGGAGCAACGTTGGAATAAGCTATTTCAGTTTGGCGTTAAAGTGTTCTTTGCAGAGATCCTGTACTTCACCCCAGCCCTGAACGCCACCCATATCCCAGCGGCAAAACGAATGTGTGAGATACATTAGCGGCCAGGCCAGCCAGGGGTTTGAGGTCATGGGTGTGCCGGTAAAGCGGTGGCTTTTGCCGCGGATGTCTTCAACCTCGAGATCAAAAAACTGATGCAGGTAACCATCTCGGTGGATCTTTCCTGAGCCGCCTTTGAGGCCAAACACCTGACTACCCTCACGGACATAGCCGTGGACAATGGAAGGGAAGCGATCCAGTTGTTTTGGGTCAACCATATAGATGCAGTGAATGCTGGTGTCATTTTCGAAATTGACATTCATCCAGCAGAAGTTTTTCAACTGCTTTTCGTCACGCAGGCCCCAGCTGTGATCCATGCTGGCGACGCAATTGACATTATGGGTTACGCCATCGATGGATAGGGTACCGGTCACCCGACCACTTTGATCCCAGTGGCCAGCGTAGGCGTGATTGCTGATAAGGTCGCCTTCCAGCGCCTGATTAGCGAGAGGATCCATAGCTGGATCATGGATGTCATAGGGCTCCATCAAGCCCGTGTAGGTCACGTCGAAGTTGACGCCCTGGCCGCCGTCATAACGGATGTGGTAGTCCATGACGGGCCTGGTACAGGTGATTGCGAGACCGTTTTCCAGTCTAAAATCGTCCAGATTACCCTCGGGCATCGGTAAATGTATGTGGCAATCTGAGTAAAGAATCTCATGGGGGGTATTGGAGATACCATCGAAAATGGTAATGCTTGATAGTACCGCGCCCAGATTGGGCTTAGCCTGAACATAAGCGCCGACGTGGATATTCTTGTCGGCAACATAAAAGCCGAAGTAATTGGTTTCCGCCCAGGTGTAGTGATCTGAAGTGGGTGGGTGAAAGTAGACGTCGTTTTTGGTAATCAAACTGCTTACTCCTGCTGATGGTTTTATATAGTCAATATAATATCGTGGTAGTGGGTGTAAACTTCGATCCTTGTCGGCGGTCACGCCGGTTATTGTGGCGTATTATCTTATCGTGGCCTGTGGTTGTGTCGGTGGCGACCACGTGGCGGAAAAGCAGCGATTGCTGAGCAGGCGGTCTTTCCGTATCTCAGTCACCTTGCTGCCAGCCCGCGTGCGTTGGGCTATGGCAGATGACCCGTTCAGACTCGCGTCAACGTCACGCGTCTGGCTTTATTATGCGGCAAACAAGTGGCCGGTCAAGAAAAATGCAAGCGGATGGCCTGGTGGCCGGTAACCCCGATGTTGGAGTGGCCGCACCTGATGCAGGTTTGGTCCTGTAACCTGGGTTTGATAGAGCCGGTAGGCCTGCCTTCAGGTTGTAATTTACTTTGGGTATATATACTAACTGCACGATGACAGGAGGACTGCATGAGTCGATTTTTGCCCCTGGGAAAAACCATGAATCTGAGACATATGGGCGGCTATCAAACCGCCAGTGGGAATAAAACCCGTGGCGACAAATTGTATCGCTCCGGATTTTTAAACATCGCCGGAGCAGATCAACTGGCAAAATTCAAAGAATTAGATGTGGCGACTATCTACGATTTCCGTAGCCCAATGGAGCGTCTGAAAGACGCGTTACAAGTGGGTAGCGATGTTGAAGTAGTTGAACTGGGCATGCTGGTTGCCAGCGTAGAAAACCTGTGGGGAATGTTGCTGGCTGAAGGCTTGACACCGGAAGGTGCGGAAAAAATTATGGCCGAGCGGTACCGGGAGCTGACCGAAGAGGAGATACCAGGTTACCGTACAATGTTTCAGCATATGATGGAAAGCG
Source organism: Porticoccaceae bacterium (assembly GCA_041603535.1). Taxonomy (GTDB): domain Bacteria; phylum Pseudomonadota; class Gammaproteobacteria; order Pseudomonadales; family Porticoccaceae; genus HB2-32-21. The sequence continues at coordinate 9,627 of JBFIEE010000040.1, read as the reverse complement.
AGGGCGGCATTCTGGTGATGTGCTCCTTTGGCAAAGATCGCGCGGGTATCGCCTCAGCCTTATTGCTCGCGGCCCTGGGAGTCGACGAACAGAACATTGAGGCGGATTACCTGCTGTCATCGAATGCCTACGCGGACAAAGCACTGGCAATTGGTAAGTTTGAGCAATTTTTTAATGCTGAGGGCCTGACCGTAGATGAGGGCATCGTAATCCCAATCCTCGATGCCAGAACCGGGTACCTGAATACCGCCTGGCAGGTGATGAGAGACAGCTCGGGTTCTATCGATAACTTTATGCGTGAACAACTGGGTATTGATAGGGCGACCAAAAAACGTTTGCAGGAACGGTTTACCCTGTAGGCGTGGCGACGCGGCAGCTGTCGTTTAAGGCAGCTGAAGTTAGTGCATTCAGGTCGGCAGGGATGTTTACTCCAGAATTAATACATCCAGAAAGTTTAGTTTTCGTGCTCACTGATGAGCGTGTTAGCTATGGGCTGCTAAAACTGGGCGGTCGCCTCGGTGAGCATTGATATACCTCTTTTATGCCTGTATCAGGTGCGCTACGACAGAGATATCCCGGCAGTGTCGCAGCCGCCTGGCTCAGGTTGTAGTTGAGATCTCCGTCGCCCGGCTATTTTCGTCTCGCAAACTGGGCAAAGAAACCTTGTAAAATCATGCCTTCGCTGATAAATTACGCGCCCCGCGTCCGTAGCGCGTTAGGCACGTAGCTCAGTTGGTTAGAGCACCACCTTGACATGGTGGGGGTCGGTGGTTCGAATCCACTCGTGCCTACCAGATTAACTTCCCAGATGCTCATTTATCTATCTAAATGGCGAGTAAAATATTGACCAAGTGGCCCTTGGTATCGGTCACCACTGAGCAGGATATTGCATATGCCCATTGTCACACTCCCTGATGGGAGTCAGAGAGCTTTTGAGCAACCGATAACCATTTTCGAAGTTGCCGCAGATATTGGTCCCGGTCTGGCCAAGGCTGCGCTGGCTGGTGTCGTTGATGGCGAGCTGCATGATACCTCGTGGCAGATTCAGCACGATGCCACCCTGGCGATCATTACCGCTCGTGATGAAGAGGGTCTGGAGGTCATTCGCCATAGTTGCGCTCATCTGTTGGCGCAGGCAGTGAAAGAGCTGTTTCCGCAGGCCCAGGTGACCATCGGGCCGGTGATAGCCGATGGTTTTTACTACGATTTCGCTTTTGAGCGGCCCTTTACACCAGAAGATCTAGTCGCGATTGAAAGCAAAATGACGGAGCTGGCCGCTGCAAATTTGCCAGTCTCCAGGCAGGTGATGGCGCGTGATGAAGCGGTGGCGTTCTTCCAGAACATCGGCGAGCAATACAAGGCTGAAATCATTGCGTCAATTCCATCAGACGAACCTTTGTCGCTGTACACTCAGGGCGCCTTTACCGACCTCTGTCGTGGACCCCACGTACCCAGCACGGGAAATATCAGGGCCTTTAAGCTGACCAAGGTGGCTGGCGCGTACTGGCGTGGCGATGCCAGTAACGAGATGTTACAGCGTATTTACGGCACGGCCTGGTCGAACAAGAAGGACCTCGATGCCTATTTGACCCGGCTGGAAGAAGCGGAAAAACGCGACCATCGCAAAATAGGCAAAAAACTCGACTTATTCCACGTTCAGGAAGAAGCGCCCGGCATGGTGTTTTGGCACGCCCGGGGCTGGACGATATACACAGAGATTGAGCAATACATGCGCGTCCGCCAGCAAGCGGGTGGCTACGAAGAGATAAGGACACCCCAGGTGGTGGATTTCACCCTCTGGGAACGATCTGGCCACGCCGATAAGTTTGGTGATGACATGTTTGCCTTGTATCTCGATGGCCGCGATTTTGCGGTCAAACCGATGAACTGTCCGTGTCACATACAGGTTTACAACCACGGCCTGAAAAGCTACCGAGACTTACCGTTACGCCTCGCCGAATTTGGCGCCTGTCACCGCAACGAACCCTCGGGGTCGTTACACGGCATCATGAGGGTGCGCGGTTTTACCCAGGATGACGCCCATATCTTCTGCACAGAACAGCAAGTTCAGGAGGAAGTGGCGCGTTTCATCGATTTTTTGCACGATATTTATGCCGACTTCGGGTTTGACGAGGTTATCTATCGCCTGTCGACACGGCCCGAAAAGAGAGTGGGCGATGACGCCGTTTGGGACAAGGCTGAAAAGGCCTTGGCCGATGCACTTGATGCGAAAGCTTTACCCTGGCAGTTGTTGCCTGGCGAAGGCGCTTTCTATGGCCCCAAGATTGAGTTTTCGTTAAAGGACTGCATTGGTCGAGTGTGGCAACTTGGGACAATTCAGGTAGATTTTTCAATGCCAGGCCGGCTTGGCGCTCAATATGTTGCCGAAGATGGCTCCCGTCAGGTGCCGGTAATGTTGCACAGGGCGGTGCTGGGTTCTTTCGAGCGCTTCATCGGCATACTCATAGAACAGTATGAAGGTGCCTTCCCGGCGTGGCTGGCGCCGGAGCAGGTGATGGTGCTCAATATTACCGATCAGCAGGCCGATTACTGCACCGGGGTGGCGGACTCCTTGAGAAACAAAGGGTTTCGAGTGAAAAACGACTTGAGAAACGAGAAAATCGGCTTTAAAATCCGCGAGCACACATTACAGAAGATTCCCTATCTCCTCGTGGTCGGCGATAGGGAAGTGGAAGCACAGACCGTGGCGGTTCGTACCCGTGAGGGAGTAGATCTCGGCTCAATGACCATAGAGTCCTTTGCCGAGCACCTCAGCGGTGACGTAAAACGTCGCGGTCGTGTGTTTGTGGGTAATTAATCAGTGGAGAAATATTATTAAGAAAGATTATGCCAAGGGGCACAGCAAGCGTTCCAGGCTTAATGACGAAATCGAAGCACCCGAAGTACGATTGATTGGTGCGGAGGGGGAGCAAATTGGCGTTGTCACTATTGCTGAAGCGTTGCAGCAAGCAGGGTCAAAGTCGCTGGATCTAGTCGAAATTGCACCCGAAGGAGAGCCCCCCGTTTGCAAAATAATGGATTATGGCAAACATATTTTTGAAGCAAAAAAGCAGCAGGCTGCGCAACGTAAGAAGCAGAAGCAGACGCAGGTCAAGGAAATGAAGTTTCGTCCTGGCACGGACGACGGCGACTACAAGATTAAATTGCGCAATCTCATCAGGTTTCTTGAGAACGGCGATAAAGCAAAAGTGACGCTGCGGTATCGAGGGCGAGAGATGGCCCATCAGGAACTCGGCATCGAGATGTTGAAACGGATCGAAACGGATTTAGAAGAATTGGGGAGCGTAGAACAGTTTCCGAAAATGGAAGGTCGGCAGCTCACCATGGTCATAGCGCCAAAAAGCAAGAAGAAGTAACACCAGGCCGCGTTCAGCCTTTTGGCAGACTGACCGGCGGGCTTCTTCTTTAACACTAACCTCTAATGAGGAATAACCCAATGCCAAAAGCTAAAACCCATAGTGGTGCCGCAAAGCGTTTTAAAAAAACCGGAGCGGGCTATAAACACAAAAGGGCTTTCAAAAGTCATATTCTCACCAAGATGACGACCAAACGTAAACGTCAACTACGCGGCACAAGCATTATGAATGCTTCTGACAAGCCACTGGTTGATCGTATGTTGCGTTCGTGATTCATTTTTTTGTTAGGAGATTGATATGCCCCGTGTAAAAAGAGGTGTGACCGCACACCGGCGCCACAAAAAAGTTCTTAAGCAAGCCAAAGGCTACTATGGTGCCCGGAGTCGGGTATACCGTGTTGCTGTGCAAGCGGTTACTAAAGCAGGGCAGTATGCCTACCGTGACCGACGTGTTAAAAAACGTACATTCCGAACCCTGTGGATCGCTCGGATCAATGCTCAGGCGCGAGCCGAGGGGATCAGCTATAGCCAGTTGATTGCTGGCTTGAAGAAGGCAAATATTGTCCTTGATCGCAAGGTGCTGGCTGATCTCGCCGTCCACGACAAACCTGCTTTTACGCAAATAGTAGCGCAAGCCCGAGCTGCATTGGCTTAATTGTTGGTCCAGCGTCGACCTTGCTGCGCAAGCTTATTTCGTTTTGTGAGGTCATTAAATTAAGGAAAGAGTGCGAGCTCTTTCCTTTTTTTCTAGGGAATGAACATGAGTAACCTGGAGGCCCTATCCGCAGCCGCTGCGCAGGCTATCGGCGCAGCCGAGTCCGTCGCTGCTCTCGATAAAGTCCGCGTTGAATTTCTCGGTAAAAAGGGCGCCATTACTGCGCTACTGAAAAGCCTTGGCAAGCTGCCTGACGAGGAGCGCCCTAAGGCCGGGGCCGAAATTAATCAGGCCAAGGAGAATCTCCAGGCGCTCATTAACGCACGGCGTATGGCGCTCGATAATGCCAGTCTCACCGCTCGTATGGATCAAGAACGCATTGACGTCAGTCTTCCCGGGCGCAATAACGCTGTTGGTGGCCTTCATCCCATTACTCGAACCATGCAGCGCATCGAGGCATTTTTCACTTCCGTAGGCTACAAGGTCGAACAGGGCCCGGAAATCGAAGATGACTATCATAATTTTGAAGCCCTTAACATCCCGGCTCATCATCCGGCTCGGGCTATGCACGACACGTTCTATATCGATCAGAATACCGTGTTGCGGACCCACACCTCCCCGGTACAGATCAGAACCATGGAGCGTCAGTCGCCACCGATTCGAGTGATATGCCCTGGTCGGGTTTATCGCTGTGATTCTGATTTAACGCATACGCCAATGTTTCACCAGGTGGAAGGCCTGGTGGTTGATGAAGACATCAGCTTTGCCGATCTAAAGGGCACCGTCGACCAATTTTTAAAAGCGTTTTTTGAAGCGGATTTGCCGGTGCGTTTTCGCCCCTCTTACTTTCCATTTACCGAGCCGTCTGCTGAAATGGATATCCAGTGCGCAAACTGCCGTGGCGATGGCTGTCGAATCTGTAGCCAAACCGGATGGCTGGAGGTTGGTGGATGTGGCATGGTGCACCCCAATGTGTTTGCGCACTGCAACGTTGACCCTGAACGGTACAGCGGTTTTGCCTTTGGTATGGGGGTGGAGCGCCTGGCGATGCTTCGCTATGGGGTTACCGATTTGAGAATGTTTTTTGAAAACGACATAAGATTTATAAAACAATTTTAAATCATAGTGTTATGTAATTTAATTAAAGTAAAAGATTAACTATTAATGAAATTTAGCCAAGCCTGGCTGCGCGAATGCGTGGCTATAGATGCTGATACAGATGACCTGGTTGCGCGCCTGACGATGGCCGGGCTCGAGGTCGACAGTATCGAACCTGCCGTCGCCGAAGTCAGTGGGGTTGTTGTCGCGCTGATCACCGCCGTGGCGGCGCATCCGGACGCTGAAAATCTTAAGGTATGTGAGGTCGCGTGCGGTGCTGCACAGTCAGTGCAGATTGTTTGCGGCGCCCCTAATGCTCGCGCGGGCCTAAAAGTCGCGCTTGCCACAGTCGGCGCTCGCTTGCCTGGGGGCCTGCATATTAGTCAGGCTCAGCTGCGCGGCGTCGAGTCTTTAGGGATGCTGTGTTCGTCGGCTGAGATCGGTCTGTCGGAAGACGATGCCGGGTTGCTGGAGCTGCCGGAAGATGCTCTGGTCGGCGTTGATCTGCGTGACTATCTGGGACTCAACGACAATATCATAGAAGTTGACTTGACACCGAACCGAGGAGACTGCTTGAGTCTACTGGGTTTGGCCAGAGAGGTTGGCGTACTCTACGACACTGCTTATTCCGTCGCGCCTTGCGAAGCTGTAGCGCCGACCATTGACGAGGTGTTCCCGGTCGCGCTATCTGCACAGAGTGCCTGCCCGCGGTATGCCGGTAGAGTCATCCGCGATATTGACATTACGCAACCCACACCAACGTGGATGCAGGAAAAATTGCGCCGCAGTGGTATTCGTTCCATAGACGCTGTGGTTGATGTCACCAATTACGTCATGCTCGAGCTGGGTCAGCCCATGCATGCTTTTGACCTGGCTGCTTTGCGGGAGGGCATCAATGTGCGTTTTGCAAAAGAGGGCGAAAAGCTGACTTTGCTAGACGGCAGTGAGCTCGCGCTGGACGCCGATTCACTGCTTATTACCGATCAATCCGGGCCTTTGGCATTAGCCGGGATCATGGGCGGCGCTGGTTCTGGCGTCGCCGTTACCACCACCGATATTTTTCTGGAAAGCGCTCACTTTAATCCTCTTAGCCTTGCTGGCAAGGCTCGGCAGTACGGTTTGCACACTGACTCCTCACATCGCTTTGAACGTGGTGTCGACCCGGAACTACCGGTTCGCGCCATGGAGCGGGCGACAGCGTTATTGTTGGCCATTACCGGTGGCCGTGCAGGTCCTGTTAGCGTTACAGAATGCACAACGCAATTGCCAGTGAAATCAACCGTTCTGTTGCGCAGGGCCAGATTAATCCAGCAGTTAAAAGTTGACCTTGGTGACGCCGGGGTTGCTGGTATTCTGGACAGGCTCGGGATTATGGTAACGGAAACCAACGAGCAGGGCTGGTTATGCACCGTGCCCACCTGGCGTTTTGACGTGGCTATCGAGGCAGATTTGATTGAAGAAATCGCCCGGATCTACGGCTACAATAACCTGCCGGTAGCGACAGTGAAAATGCCGTTGAATATTGAACCTGTCAGTGAGTGCCTAACGCCACTCAACCGCATAAAGAGTCTGCTCAGCGCGCGCGACTACCTGGAAGCCATCACCTACAGCTTCGTTGACGAACGATTACAGGCCAGGGTGAACCCAGGTATACCTGCGGTACAGCTGGCCAACCCCATCAGTGCAGATATGGGGGTGATGCGCACGTCGTTGATCACCGGCCTACTGCTGGCGCTCAAGTACAACACCAGTCGGCAACAATCCCGGGTGCGGCTATTCGAGACAGGGCAACGGTTTATTCATGCCGAACCGTTGATACAGCAAGACATGGTCGCCGGCGTCATCACCGGTGGTCGCGGCGAAAAGAGCTGGGCCGGGGATGATACCCTCGTTGATTTTTACGATATCAAAGGGGATGTCGAAGCCGTCTTGACGCTCACCGGCACCACAACAAGCATAATGTTCAAGCTTGGGGAGCACCCCTGCCTTCAGCCAGGGCAGTCGGCGACGATTCTAGATAGCGGAATGAAAACAATAGGTTATATAGGAAAGCTTCATCCGGGTATTAAATTAGAAATGGGGCTTAATGAGGACGTTTTCCTGTTTGAGATGCAACTGGATGCAATTAACGCAGGCGTGTTGCCGAAATTTGCGGATATCAGCAAATTTCCAGGCGTACGAAGAGATATAGCTCTGCTGGTGGATAGTGAGATTGCCTATAGTGAACTGCGTCACACCGTTGAGAAAAATGCGGGGGACTATTTGTCTGACTTAAAGGTATTTGATGTCTATCATGGCAAACACCTTGAAAACAATAGAAAAAGTGTGGCGATTGGCTTGACCTTTCAGCATAAATCACGCACTCTGACGGACGCTGAGGTGAACTCAGCGATGGATGTGATCATAACGGCACTTAAAAGCGAGTGTTTGGCTACTCTGAGAGGATGATGATGACCGCACTGACCAAAGCCGATATTGCCGAAATGCTCTATGAACAACTGGGCCTGAATAAACGCGAAGCCAAAGAAATAGTTGAGTGTTTTTTTGAGGAAATAAGAGCCGCCCTGGAAAACAATGAGCAGGTAAAGCTCTCGGGTTTTGGGAATTTCGATTTGCGCAACAAAAGCACAAGGCCGGGCAGAAATCCAAAAACCGGTGAGGAAATCCCAATCGAAGCGAGGCGGGTAGCCACATTCAAGCCAGGCCAGAAACTTAAGGTACGGGTCGAAAATTATGCTGGAACCGAGTAATAACGCACAACTACCACCGATCCCTGGAAAACGCTATTTCACTATCGGTGAGGTCAGTGATCTTTGTGAAGTAAAACCCCATGTTCTGCGCTACTGGGAACAGGAGTTTCCGAGTCTCAACCCCGTCAAGCGAAGGGGCAACCGTCGCTATTATCAGCGCCAGGACGTTTTGCTTATCCGGCAGATACGATCCTTGCTCTACGATCAGGGTTTTACGATTGGTGGTGCTCGGCAACGGCTGGGTGGCGAGAACGTCAAGGAAGAGGCGACGCAAATTCGTCAGATTATCAATCAAACCATCAGCGAACTCGAAGAGATGCTGGAAGTGCTCAAGGTCTGATAGCGCTGTTTCACTTGCTTTGAAGGTGTTATTGCGTATGATGCGCACTGCTTTATTCTGAGCAATATCGGAGCGTAGCGCAGCCTGGTAGCGCACCACACTGGGGGTGTGGTGGTCGTCGGTTCAAATCCGGCCGCTCCGACCAAAAATATGTTAAATATCAGTAAGTTAGAGGCCCGCTTAAGTGCGGGCTTTTTGTGCTGGCGGGATTAAGTCCATATCATGCCAAGATTTTGTTGTGTCCTTAAAAATCTTGCGGCTTCATAGAGCAGATGATTCCGGTTCCAGGCTAACGCTTCAATAACCGGCGCAGCTTTGCTGCGTCCGGCGCCGAAGGCGCGCAGTTGATTGACTAGTTATGTGGTGACTTCATATTCTTTAACATCGAATTCTTCCACGAGTGAAAATATGTCACTTTCTGATCCAGAGATTCGGAATTCATCCAACGAAGAACGAGATTCCCATTTTTCGAAAATATTCACTCTATTCATATCAATCGGGTCCGGCGATACCGAAAAATCTTCGCAGGCTTCATTCTCTCTTGCCAGTAAAACTGCTTCTAGAGATTTCTTAACGAAGTCATCACGCGAACCAGACTTTATTTTCAGTTTTCCAGCAACGATTATTGCCATGTAGATACGCTTCGAAACACATAACGCCTCAAACGCGGCTGCAGCGCCTTGTTAGGCATCATTACGCCAACCCAGATAGCGTGGCACCCGACGCAGATACACCCGGTACGGCTGACCATAGTGCTCGGACAGCCAAGGCTCCTCGAGAAACGGTGCCAATACGTAGATGAACCCCCAAGCCGCTAGCAAGACCCGTAAAGGACAGGACTCAATCGCCAGCGCTAGTCCGGCCATGCCCAAAATAGACGCCACATAAATCGGGTTGCGGCTGTAAGCGAACCAACCGTCCGTCTTCAGCTCAATCGCCTCGCCGTGTGCATTAGCCCATCCAAGACTTCCAGTAATCCAAGTTGCCAGACTAAATCCAGCTAAAAAGAGGCACCATCCACTAATGGCCAGTATGCCTCCTGCGCCCGCGCCGGCCCGCAACTCAAGTACCGAAAGCGTACATAGCGACAAGAGATAGATACGGAAAAGCCCCCAGAAAACCCGATACTGCCACGAGGCGTTTCCAGGCGGCGGCCAGAAGCGGAGGCCTCGAAAAACGAGCCCGCCGACTGACAGTGCCACCAGCACACCTACTGCAGCGGCCCCAATCCAGAACACGGCTACGATCGCCATTGATGCCTAACAGCTATCTATGAACTCTCTCCGGTTTGCAACGATAATCTGGCTTTCTAGCGGGTCTTGACTGCGTTTATCTATTCGGTCTCTATGAATTCAATCATTGACCAGGATGACAGTTGCGCGCAAACCCCTCATTAATTATGCGGTTT
>JBFIEE010000039.1:0-34632 GCA_041603535.1 Porticoccaceae bacterium | reverse complement strand
TCATCAGCCAGCTTGGATTCAACAATTCAAGGGGTCAGCCAGCTTGATCTTTGTATCATCGCGCACTAAGGTCTTGCCATGGCCCGACTACCCCGAATAGTTATCCCCAACCAGCCTTTGCATATTATCCACCGCGGTAATAATCGGCAGAATATCTTCGAATCCAGGGCAGACATGATTCGGATCAAGGCAGATATAAAGCTGGCTTTGTCTAAGGCTGCCTGCCAGTTGCATGCTTACGTCATTATGACCAACCACCTTCACCTGCTGGTGACACCAAAAGATAAGTCGTCTTTAGCGATTTTTATGCAATGTTTGAGTAATCGATATGTTCGTTATTACAATGCCAGGCACCAAAGAACCGGCACGTTGTGGGAGGGTCGATATAAATCCTGTGTGGTTGACAGTGATAGCTATCTGTTCACCCTGTATAAATATATCGAAATGAACCCTGTTAAAGCGGGTCTGGTCAAAAAGCCTGGAGATTACCTCTGGTCAAGCTATGCGCGCAATGCCGTGGGGGCGACTGATGACCTGGTTGCAGACCACAAACTGTACAAAGCGCTGGGCAAGAGCGTCGACCAACGCTGCGCGGGTTACAAGACGCTGTTTGGGAAGCTCGACATATCGCCCCAGCGTAGTCAGATAACTCTGGCCACATTGCGTGGCGAAGCTTATGGTAGTGACCGGTTTCACAAAAGAATCAGCAAGCTAATTGAAAGGCCTACAAAACTACGGTCACATGGGGGTGATAGAAAGAGTGAGGCGTACGCAAATCAAGCTGGCTGATCTCTCGATCCCCAACCCCTCGATGTCCAACATCAACATATAAAAACCCAGCTTTGGATTCCATGCATGAAAAAACACCTAAGCAGTTTGATTATTGCAACGATGGTATTTCACGCGCAGGTCGCCTCTGCGGAATGGGGTGGGAGTATTACACTGGTTAGTGACTACCGCGCGCGGGGTGTTTCTCAATCGGGAGAAGAGCCTGCTTTGCAGGGTTGGATTGAGTATTTCCATGACTCAGGATTTTATGCGGGATGGTGGGGAAGCAATCTTGATTATTACCGCTCCGGTGATCCCTTTGACAACGAAGAATGGGTTGAGCATGACCTTTATGTCGGTTATTTCAAGCAGCTTAGTGACAACCTGTCGTATGACTTCACCTACTATGAATACTTCATTCCCGGCACTAAATCGGATGTCGATTTTAGTGAAATTGCGCTAGGTGTCGACTATTACACTCTCCGGGTGGTTTATTGGCATACGAATGATACGTTTAATACGGGTGAAGATTATAGTTACATCGAAGCTGGCTATAAGGTGGCTTTGCCAATGAAGTTTGGCCTCACGTTTCATGCCGGTTATTCGTTTGGAAACGCGCTGGAATTGGCTGTTTTTGGTTTTCACGAATATTTTGACTACTCCTTAACGGCGGACAAACACATTGCCGGGCTGGATTTATCGGTAGGTTATTCTGACACTAATATTGACGGCAACTCTGTGGTAAACAATAACTACAATGCTAACCAGAATGCTCTGATATTTTCTGCGTCAAAAACATTCTAAGCATTTTTTAGGTGGCGATTGCTAGAGGAATTATCAGAACTCAAGACGGGCAATCGTTGTGCATTTAGTTTGTTGTTATTCCAGCAGGCAGACGTTTACGTAGGGTCGATCTTTCCCATATTTGACCCCCTGAACCCTCCTTGTAAGACATCAATTCGCCGACGATTCACTCGCAAAACATGCACTGCTGATGGGAGGTGTGGAGTCGCGAATCGAATGTATTCGGGCTCGTACTCGGTGCCAGTATTCGACAGCACCAACTCCCTTCTGTTCTAAGTGTTTCGTTACGTGCGCGGAAAATTCGTCATCAAAAAAATGTGCTCCTTCTTCCATCCACCATGCGCGACCGAATTCACTATCAAGATACCAGTGCGCATAATTAGCAACATCCGCTTTCCATTCCGAATTCGTAAAAAGTCCCTCTTTGGAAATCTCGTAATTTCGGTAAACGATATTCATAGAGGTGTATAGGTAGGAATCCACAGCCATATAGTCGGCATAACTCATTTGAGCCGGACACTCCATGGCTTTCGCAAGCACATCGCTGGCATTTTCACCCATCATGCCAGTCATTAATTCATTTACTGCGGCGTTTTCGTCGTTTATCAAAGCGACGCGAGCCAATTCCGAGTTTTGGTTGAGTTCGAATGCGACCAATACTAACCCTGCGAGGATTGAAAAATTTGCAATGAGCGATAACCAATTGGACAGCTGATTAGTCTTCATATGGCGATACCTGGGAGTTCATTAAAAAGCCGGTGTGCTCATAGTATCTAGCTGCTCTGTTCGCGCCCAAAATGTACAGGCACACCATAAAAGCGTTTTAGTTTTATTGGATTGTGGCCGTTGAAGCTGAATTGAAGAAGGTAACAGCGAGCCATGGCACTGGCCTTTACTTTATTTCGTCAGAATCATATCACCAACCACCCTGGAGTTAGGAGGGGCATAAAAAATTGGTGGCCAGAGGAGATCAGGGTCGCGTTTACAAAAGCAGCCTTATGTGAGCTAGACGTTTGGGTTGTTTCGGTAGGTCTAGTTCTATCTGCATCAAACCTCGACCTGGACGCTGGTCTTGCTGCGCCGAGGTTGCCGGCTCGCTGAATATTGCGGCATCAGGAATGGCTGAGAATAACTACAATTTATGGTGTTGGATTAATGTATTCCGCGCAAGGAAAACTATTGGCCGTCGATACTTTGGGGGCCGGGCTTGAGTTAGATCAAGCGCCATCTTGCGGCCGTCGACCGCGAAGCAAACAAATGTATACTAAAGTTTGAATCTGATCATCAACCCGGCCTATTAGATAAATACCCCTTACTCAGGAGATTGCGAAATGAATACCTCTGTTTCCCGCGAAGCATTCGACCCCGATGCTTTAAGACAAAAGTACAACGAGGAGCGTGTTAAGCGTCTACGCCCTGATGGCAATGAACAATATCAGCAGATGAAAGGCGATTTTTCGTACTTTCTTGACGACCCCTACGTCGAACAACCCATTAATCGTGCACCCCTTGAAGACGAGGTGGAGGTGGCGATCATCGGTGGCGGTCTTGGCGGTCTACTCGCCGGTGCACGCATGCGCGAGGCCGGTATCGAAGATATACGCATGATCGAAAAAGGTGCGGACTTTGGTGGCACCTGGTACTGGAATCGTTATCCCGGCGCGGCCTGCGATATTGAGGCCTATACCTACCTGCCCCTGCTGGAAGAACTCAACTACATGCCCCCGCGCAAGTTCTGTGACGCGCCGGAAATTCTTGAGCACTGTCGCAGAATCGCGGATCACTACCGTCTTTACGACAACGCCTGCCTGCAAACCGGCGTGACGGAGATGGTCTGGAACGAAGCGGATCGACGCTGGACCATTCATACCGATCGCGGCGACAAGATGAAAGCCCGCTTTGTGATTATGGTCAACGGGCCGCTGAACCGCCCGAAACTACCCGGAATTCCCGGTATCAGTGACTTTAAGGGCCATACTTTTCACACCAGCCGCTGGGACTACAACTACACTGGCGGCAACGCCCGCGGCAATCTCGACAATCTGAAAGACAAGCGGGTTGGCATCATCGGTACCGGTGCCACCGCCGTGCAGTGTGTGTCTTATCTGGGTGAAAGCGCCAAACAGCTGTACGTATTTCAACGTACCCCGTCGGGTGTTGATCCCAGAAATGATCACGATACCGACATGGAATGGGCGGCGAGCCTGGAGCCTGGCTGGCAAAAGAAACGTCAAAAGGACTTTACCGCCATTCTCACCGGCCGAGGTGGGCGCCGTGGTGAGATCGATCAACTGGATCAATTCGATGATGCCTGGGTAGAGATGGGCAAGATCTATCGTCGCCGCATGCGCGAGGCAGGTAAAGATGTACCAAAAGAAAAGGTGATGGAGGTTTTTGAATTATCCAACTTCGAAAAGATGGAAAACATTCGCAATCGCATCGATGACATCGTCAAAGACCGGGAAACCGCCGACGCGTTGAAGCCCTGGTACGCGTTTATGTGCAAACGCCCCTGCCTGGATGACCGCTTTCTGCCCACTTTTAACCGCGACAACGTGAAGTTAGTGGACACCAAAGGCCAGGGTGTCGATTCGATTACTGAAACAGGCGTTGTCGTGGACGGCGTCGAATACGAAGTCGACTGCCTGATCTTTGCCACCGGCTTCGAGGTGGGCACCGACTACACCCAGCGCGCCGGCTACAATTTAATTGGTGTCGACGGCCAGAGCCTGGCAGAAAAATGGAAAGATGGCATGAGGACCCTGTTTGGCATCCACAGCCGCGGCTTCCCCAATTGTTTCATTGTTGGCAACGGACAGGCCTCGTTTACTGCCAATTACCCCGATGGTCTTGACGAAGGCGCCAAACACATCGCTTATCTGGTGAAGTACTTTGAGGACCACAAGATCACTCGGGTAGACACCACCGAGGCCGCTGAACAAGCCTGGTCAGCCGAAGTGGTCGGCACCAAAGCCCGTGGGCCTCAGGGTGGTGCGGGCTGCACGCCGGGTTACTACAATCTTGAGGGGCAACATGACCCAAGAGCCAGGCATAACCAGCCCTACGGCGGCATGATGGGCGCCAATAAGTATTTCGAAAAACTGGAGGAGTTCAGAGACGGCGACCGTATGCCGGGCTTGGTGATTTCCTGAGATCGGATCTGGCGATTGTCAGCGCGGTGGTCGTCCAGGCTTGCGTAAACGCCAGGTGCATCGGTCACTGACTGGATTACAATTGTGCTTGACCCGGTTCGCGCAATGTGTGTTCTAATTGGTCGTCCCTAACAGGGTTTTATTTTTATCTGTACAGTATTAAAGAATTTGTTAAAGGATGTAATCCTGCGGCAAAGATAATGTTCACTTAAACAGGAAGACACGTAATGAGTAAGGGTACCGTGAAGTGGTTCAATGCGGATAAAGGGTTTGGTTTTATCGCCCCGGAAGACGGCGGCAAGGATCTTTTTGTTCATCATTCAGAGATTCAAAGCGGGGGTGGTTACGCAACCCTGAAAGACGGTCAGGCGGTCGAGTTTGAAGTTGGTCAGGGCCAGAAAGGGCCATGCGCCAACAAGGTCATACCGCTTTAGGTCGTTGTTCTTCTAGGGTGGGGTTGATGGATTTAGCGCCACCTGATAAGTAACGCCATAGTCTGCAATTGGAAGTTGGCCCGCGCGGGTGTTTCACGTGCGGGCTTTTCACGTTGAGCATCGCAGACACGGCTTTTGCGTGTTTGTGCCGTGCGTTTCCGTCCAGCGCCGCTTTGCCCTGGCCAGAGCTTTCGTCTAACTAAAGCTTTTGTCTGGCCAATGACGTCGTTGGATCGGCGCGCTCAGTTATCCGTATCGGACACACAAAATGAACAAACTACTGGTTTTTTTCGCGGCCGGCTGTCTGGGTGGGCTGGTTAATAGCCTGGCCGTGTGGCAGTTCGGTGAGCTCGGCGTTATGCGTTCGGTGGGTGTTGCCATCGCCCCCGCGCTAACGCCACCGTGGCTGTATCCCCGAATCGTCTGGGGCGGCATTTGGGGCCTGCTTTTTGTGCTGCCCCTGTTACAGTCGCGTCCCCTGCTAAAGGGCGCAGTTATCAGTTGTTTTCCCACATTAGTCCAGCTATTTGTGATTTTTCCTTTTCAGGCGCACAAGGGTATGGCGGGTCTTGAGCTGGGACTCTATACGCCCTTTTTTGTGGCGTTTTTTAACGGGCTTTGGGGTGTTGTGACAGCGCTGACAATCCGTTTTGCGAGGTAGTCTGGCGAATTTTCGGTGGGTTGGCGAGGCGGTTAATCGGTGAGGCGGTGACCGAGACGTCAATTCAGCAACTAACACGGCGTCAACGGGGATCAAGCTGACTGTAGGTCCGGTTCAATCATGACCAAATTTAACGACCGCTTTGCCGGGGCTTTCAACCCGCGGCCCTGACACCGGCGTTTGAGTTCATAACGGTGTTCGGCGCGTCCAGGGCTTTATTACCGGTGACACTTATTGCCACATGTTGGCTGTTATATAAACGGCGGCGTGCAGAGGCATTTTTGCTGGCTGCATTGGTGATCAGCAGTGCAGTGTTGGTGTATGTTGTGAAAGCTGTACCACAGCGTGATCGTCCGGCGCTGTGGCAAACCGCGTGGTACTGGGGCTCGAACTTCCCCAGTGGGCATGCGCTGGTATTTTCAGTCTTTGCCATGAGTGCGGCGCTCTGTGTGGCGCGGATCTGACCAACGAGACGAACGCTGGCGTTGTCGGTTACGGTTTTGTGGCTAGTCATGGTGGCGTTTTCGCATCTGGTGCTTGGTGTACACTGGCCGACAGATGTTTTGGCCGCCGTGTGCATCGGCGGTCTTTATTCCTTTGGCGATGGATATTACCCTTCATCTTTACAGCCACCTTCGAGGTCCTTAGAGAAAATATCCATGGCGGAATCGTTAACGAGCGCGTCTGAAAAAGCCGGTTTGCCACCGGGTTCGCTGGTTCATGTCGGCGAAGTGCCGGAGCTGGCGACACGGATCACCGTTGTTGATTACAGCGTCGCCGCCTTCGAAGAAAAAATCATCGAGTCCGTCGAGGATATCCTTGCCTATCGCGATACCGATTCGATGACCTGGGTCAATATAGAGGGTTTGATCGATGTTGATCTGATTGAGGCAATCGGCAGGCATTTCAATATTCACCCCCTGGTTCTCGAAGATATATTGAATACCCACCAGCGACCAAAGTTTGAAGAGCACGACAGCTATTTATACCTGGTGATGAAAAGCCTGTCCTCCAAGGACGAGGTACTATCGGTCAATTATGAGCAGGTCAGCATCCTCGTTTTACATAATTTCGTGTTTACCTTTAAGGAAAAGCAGGACGATATTTTCGAGCACGTAAAGCATCAGCTGAAAAACAGCAAAGGTCGGTTTCGAAGCCAGGGCTCGGATTATCTCGCCTACGTTATTCTGGACAGCATTGTCGATATGTATTTTCCACTACAGGATGCGCTGGATGAAGTCATTGAATCTGTGGAGGAAGATTTACTCGCCAATCCCAGCGCTCCCACGCTCGCCCTTATTCAACGCATAAAACGTGAACTGATATCCATCAGGCGGTCGGTGTCGCCCATCAGAGATTTGTTAAATGGTGTGTTGCGCTGTGAGTCGCCGCTTATCAAGGACGGCACAAAGCTGTATTTGAGGGATGTTCATGACCATGCGTTAAGGGTAACGGAGGCGATCGATTCGCACCGGGATATTGTTACCGGCTTGCTGGATATCTATATCTCCAGCATCAGCAACAAGATGAATGAAGTGATGAAGGTGCTGACAGTTTTTGCTTCCATCTTTATTCCGCTGACCTTCATTGTCGGCATATACGGGATGAACTTTGAGTACATGCCGGAACTAAAATGGCGCTGGGCCTATCCGGCTTTATGGGTTGGGTTTATCGTGATACCCGTCGTGTTGCTGGTTTATTTCAGGAGAAAGAAGTGGCTGTAAAGCGGCATTGCCAAGCACGGCGGCTCACCTCGCGGGTTGCCTCGGCATGAGGAGACCATAACCCTTGCCGACCATTTTTATTACGGTAAGCCTGCTTACTATCAGCAATGTATTCATGACCTTTGCATGGTATGCCCATCTCAAGGCCCTTAATACGAAGCCCTGGATTTTGGCTGCGCTGGTCAGCTGGGGTATCGCTTTCTTTGAATATTTATTTCAGGTGCCCGCGAACCGTCTTGGTTACACCGTACTGGGTGTGGGGCAACTGAAAATGCTCCAGGAGATCATCACGCTGACCGTTTTTGTGCCCTTCGCGATTTACTACCTTAAAGAACCATTGAAGCTCGATTATCTGTGGGCCAGTCTTTGTATACTGGGCGCGGTTTTTTTCGTATTCAGAAGCCGGTGGTTTGGGGGCTGACACGTTACCTGCTAGTGAATAGCTGTGGCGCGGGGACAGAACCTGGCGGTTTGCCGGTAATAAAGAAAGCTCGGGACAGGATATAAATCATCCGATAATGACGGTTGCTTTGAGGTAGCGCATGGATTTAAAGGTGTTTTTCACTATCTTCGCAGTAGTATTTCTTGCCGAGCTGGGCGATAAAACCCAGCTCGCGACGATGCTTTTTGCGGCCGATAAAGAGGTCAGCAAATTAACCGTGTTTGCGGCCGCATCGGCCGCACTGGTGCTTGCCTCGGCCATTGGCGTTTTGGCGGGCAGCCTGTTGTCGGTGTATATCAGTGAGCAGATGCTCGCTTATATCGCCGGTACAGGATTTGTGCTGATTGGCGGCTATATGTTGTATCAGGCCTGACTTGGCTGGCAATATTGACCTGGATAATCACCTGGTGGATTTACGGCCTGAACTAGCCAGTTGTGGGTTACAGAAGCACGTGCATTACGAAAATCGCGTATCGTTGCGAGATACCAACTGGAAGATGCCAATTGATACTTTTCTGGAGTCCTATCACATTGCTTCGCTACACCGGGAGATGGAACGTAATTATCTGTCTGGGGCATTGGACGAAGTCCTGATCGGTCAGAACGAAGTTGCGCTGGCGCATTTTCATCGATCGCTTGAACAGACTATTGCCGAGCCGTAGATCCCCGCGTAATTCCGGTCGCGGCGATCTCCGCTGTCTGGTGAGTTACGGGCTTCGCTCGCAAAAAAAAACATGTCAATGTCGCGCCGGACGACATAACACGACTATGGACAAAAATGACAATGCCGGACGTTACCGGTTTGAGGACTTCTCCGTCAAAATCATGCTGGGCGATATCCGCTTTAGTCGACACGCACTGCGGCCCGGCGCCAAAATCCCCGACCTGCCTGTTAGCCTGCTGGCAAGAGCGGCGGCTTTGTTCACAGTTGTCCCGGCAACAAAAAGGGGCTTGTTGGCATTTGTCTTGTCGACGGGCCTCGGTGTGCTGATCGCTGGCGTGATGGCGCTGTTATTGAGGTGAGACTGTTATTATCGTGAGGCTTTAATTGTAGAAAGACTGGTGGTGCTGAGGCTAATTTTGCGAAGCCCCGTTGCGACAGACTTTCCTATGGGTGAAATCCGTTGATATGTTTGTCGATGGGGGAAGCTATCTGCTGGGTTGCTGCCACTGGAGGTGTCCGGGCGGCGGTGGTTAGCAATTTTAAGTACGTGATTTCGTGGGGAGGCAAACGATTTTTCTTCGTATAACACTGTGGGCCAGCTTTGCATTGCTATTGGTCGCGTACTGGAACCGTAACGAATTTCCGGCCAGGATCGTTTTTGAGCCAGGACTCGAGCATGAACCCATGCAACAGGCAGTGCAGGTAGAGCCCTTTGACGCGGATTTTAACGGCGTAGCCTATCGGGTTGAGCCAGCTTTCGATTACGAGTTGCACGGGATGGTGGTGTCGTATCGGCATCACGATGGCGACAGCATATTGCGCAGGTCCTGGAACGACCACCTGAACATGGCCGATGTTTGTGTGGTATGGCAGGACAATGCGTTTGGCCCCCTGCTCAATAAACTGAAGTTCTGGAGCGGCCAGTTCACCTGCAATGTGGAGACTCGCGATGATGCGGCGTGGGCACGATTCAGGGCGGATCAGTTATCCAATAACCACCTGATTTCTGCCGACCCGTTTATTCGCGACAAGATCAGTGACATCAACATCGGTGATCAAATACGGGTGCGCGGCTGGTTATCCAGTTATTCCAGTAGCGGTGGCGGTAAACGTGGCACCAGCACGGTGCGAACGGATACCGGTAACGGTGCCTGTGAAACCATTTTTGTCCGGGAGTTCGATATTATCAGGCCTGTCGATAGCGGTTGGCGGAAGTTGATGTACTTGTCGTTAGTCATTTTCCTGCTTGCGCTGGTGGTGTATTTTCGAGCGCCGTATCGACCCTACAGGCACCATTAGTAAACATGAAACGCGCATATAAGCGACGGAGCCGGTGATGGAACTGTCTTTCCTGGAAGAACTTCTGGTGGTGTTTTGTACGTCCCTCGTCACCACCTTACTTTTCAGGCGCATTCAGCTACCGCCGATAGTGGCGTATATCGTCGCGGGGGTGCTGGTTGGTCCTTATGCGCTGGGCCTGGTGGGTGATCCACAGAGTTTCGCGCTGGTTGCGGAGTTCGGCGTGGCGTTTCTGCTGTTTTCTATCGGCCTGGAATTTTCCTTTAAACAGATGATGTCCCTGCGCTTCGCCGTATTTGGTCTCGGTGCCCTGCAGGTCATCGTGTGCTCCTTGGTCTTTGCTATCGCGGTGTACCTCTGGGGATCCTCACCCAGTGCCTCATTAGTCATCGCCGGGGCGTTGGCACTGTCCTCAACGGCCATTGTCAGTCGGGAGCTGGCTGATCTGCAGCAGTTCAATTCGCGCTACGCACAACTGGCGCTCGGTGTGCTGTTGTTCCAGGATCTGATCGCCGTGCTGTATCTGATTCTGCTGCCGGTTCTCGGTACGGAATCGGCCACTGGCCTGGCCCCACTGCTCGCGCTCACCCTGGGCAAGGGCGTACTGTTATTTGCGATATTGATGGCCACCGGTAAATGGGTATTGCCGCGCGTATACCACGAAGTTGCGAAAAATAATGCCGAAGAAGTTTTTGTCCTCAGCACTCTGGTAATTGTCCTGCTGGCAGCGTGGTTGACCCACTGGTTTGGCTTATCCATGGCGCTGGGTGGCTTTGTGGTTGGCATGATGATGGCGGAAACGTCATTTAAGCATCAGATAGAAGGCGATATTCGGCCGTTCAAAGACATTCTGATGGGTTTGTTTTTTGTCAGTGTCGGTATGAATATCGATCTGACCCTGCTGCAGACGTACTGGTTCAGGATACTGATATTTACGCTTGGCCTGATTGTTATAAAGACCGTTGTAGTCGCGGTGGTGGTGCGGTTACTACGGGAGTCATCCACCACGGCATTGCGGGTTGGCATCACGCTGGGTCAGGCGGGTGAGTTTGGTCTCGCCCTCATTGCTCTCGCCCATGCGCACCGGGTGGTGCCGTCTGATCAAACGTCGTTTGTTATTTTAATCGCGATTTTTACGATGATGGCCAGTCCCGTGTTGATACGACATAGTTTGCACATTACCCGCGCTTTGCTGTCCTACCTGCCCGGTGCGCGGGGTGGTGAGATAGAAAGCACAGCCAACGTGACACTCCATCATCGCGGCCACGTCATTGTCGGCGGTTTTGGTCGGGTCGGCCAAACCCTGGTCGGGTTGCTTGAGCAAAACAACATAGGCTACATCGCCGTCGATAAAAATATCAGTACGGTGAGCCGGGCGCGGAAAAATGGAAAAAATGTAGTGTATGGTGACAGCGGCAACCTGGCGATTTTAAAGAGTTGCCACATCGAGACCGCTCGCCTTGCAGTACTGACCTTTGGCTCATTGGCCGCGGCCAAGCACACCATATCCCGTATACGCGAGGACAATATCGACATACCTATTATCGTTCGGTGTCACCACCACGAGGGTTTTGAAGAATTGATATCTGTCGGAGCAAATCACGTGGTACCAGAAATGCTGGAAGCGAGCCTGGTTATCGGCTCACATGTGTTGAGCATGCTCGGTATTGAACAGTCACTGATTGATGATCAACTGAACGAGGCGAGGGTGCAGACTGTCGGCAGAGTAGCGAGCTAGTGGGCGAGCCAAACAGCGGTGGCGTTGATGCGCGCCTCAGTCCACGTCACACTCAGTCCACGTTATATGAGTGGACGTATTCGCATCACGCGGTGACAACCGCGTTTTTCTCCGGTGGTGTGGCCAACAGCGCACACGGGGCGGAAAACCCCATAAAGGCGATTAGTTCATGAACGGTAGATCGTAGTTTCCTGTACGGTCAGCGACACAGTCGGCTATGACCAGCGCGATGCTGGCAATAATGCTTAGTGCATGATTTGCACGTGATTAGCACGTAGTTCAATAGAAAATAATATTATCAGGGGTCGGCGTTGGCCTGTGTCGGTTGACTATTTGCACCGCGTTATTATCCGAGATGCTATGTACCGACCGGCTGCTCGTGCGACGAACTCAGGGTAGTCTGGCGACACTTTTTGGGGGCGTGGCCGCCAGTGCGCACAGTATCGACGCGGCGACAAAGACAATAATGACGAAAAAAGGCCAGTCATAATTACCGGTGATATCCGCCGCGTAACCAGCTCCGACGGGAACCAGTGCGCCAAAAATTATTTGTACGGGATACATAAAACCGTTGATTGAGGCGAACGATGCCCGACCGTAATAATTTGCGATCATCGTCGGTAGCATGACGATGGCGCCGCCATAAGCAACGCCAAACAGCGGGCTCATCAGTAGTAACCAGGTTATATCAGGTGCTTTCCAGATCACGCTGAGTGCGGCCACCGAGCACAAATTCAGCGCAACGACGATATGGCGGGGTTCTATTCTGTCGCCTAACCAGCCGATGGGAAAGCGCGCGAAAGCGCTGCCCGCCACCATAAAACTCAGCACGCTGGCTGCTTCCATGCGGCCATAATTCAGGTCAGTAAGGTGCAGCACGCCATGTACCATAAGCAGATACAGGGGCATGATCTGCGCCAGAAAAAGCGCGATGATAAACCACAGGGTGGGAGTGCGGATGGCGTGCTTCAGTGTCCAGGCATCTTTTGTTTTGTGGGTTTTGGCGGGTGTTTTGCTGGCCATATCCGCAGCTTCTTCGGGATCGATGCCGTCCGCATGTTGGCCGATATCTTCCGGCTTATTAACCAGCCGTAAAGATAGTAGCGTAGCTGCCAGCGCAAATCCGGTAGCGACGAACCAGCTTGTTTGCCAGTTGCCATATAGCTCGATTATCCACGCATGCAATGGCTGGGCGATGAAACCCCCGACACCGGCTGCAGTCATCACCAGTCCCAGCGCCGTCGCTCGCCTGGCATCAAACCAGTGGGTGACGGTAGTTTGTACAGGAATCACGCCGCCGAAGGCAAAGCCAATGGCCATAACCACGCCCCATATCACTGTCCAGTGCCATAGTTCAGTGGTGACGGTGGCTAGCAACAAACAACCCACGGTGAGTATCAGCAGGCCGACGCACATGGTGAGGCGGGCACCGAATTTATTCAGCGCTATTGCCACCACCGGTGCGGCAAAACCGACCAGTAGGCCACGCAGGGTCTGCGCCCAGGACGCATCGCCGCGACTCCAGCCCATGGTTTTCACCATCTCGGGGAAAATCACATTAAACCCGTAATAGACTATACCCATACCCAGCAGGTACACCCCAAACAGGAGCCCGATATTTTTCCAGCCAAAAAAGGCTTGTTGCGCAGGCCTGCCGTTCATTGTGGGGATGTCCTTGAGCGTGGAACTGGAATTATTTTTCTTCGAACAGACTAGCGCGAGGTGGTGGCGTAATGCAATGGAGATTCCGTAATGCAATGGAGATGCAGTGTTGGCGGCGGCACTGAACCACGTGGCGCAGCGTTGAGCCCTTATTTACCAGGGTGGCTCGTACACGGCCCCCTACTGGCTGGCGGGCGGGCTGATCACGTTACTGCTGAGCACACGATTGCGCCCGGTAGCTTTACATTCATACAGGTTCTCATCCGCCATGCCGACGAGCTGCGCGCCGCTCTCTGCTTTGCTGAACTTATCGTCTGCTGGATGATAGATGGCTACACCAATGGAGATGGTGACATTGAAGGCAATGCCATCCTGGTTGGCAAAAGCGCGCGCGGCAATACTTTCGCGAATCCGTTCCGCCACCTCCAGTGCCGAGGTCTCACGGGTGTCTGGCAGCAGGGCAGCAAACTCTTCGCCGCCATAACGTGAAAGCACATCGCTGCCACGCAGTTGCGCGCGAATTAATGCTGCGACTTCCATCAATACCTGATCGCCGATTTGATGGCCGTGGTTATCGTTGACCGCTTTAAAGTGGTCAACATCCAGCATCAGGCAGGCCAGGGGCAGGCGGTCGCGGCGGGCCGCCGTCACTTCTTCGGCGAGGCGCTGATCAAAGAAACGACGGTTGTTGACGGCTGTCAGTGCGTCCGTCAGGCCCTGCCGTTTTAGCCGTTCCAGATTGGTGGCATTTTCCAGGCAGATGGCGACTATCGCGGCGAAATGCTCCAGGAAATCAGTGCTCATCCCGCGCACGAAGCGGTTTTCGGCAAAACTGCCAATATTAAGGCTGCCAATCAGCTGGCGGTGCCGTAACAGGGGCAGCAACATGGTGCTGGCGGGTGGCGTTTTAATGTTGCCAAACAAGCGCTGGTGCCTGCGTTCCCGATACGGCCCCAGCATCGGGGACAGCGGTGGTGGAAACAGGCTGTCAACACTGACGCGCTCAGTGACGAAAATCAGTGCTGGATGTTCCGACAGCTCATAGCCCTCCTCCTCAAGCACGCGGCGAATTTCATACTGGGGATCTAACAACAATAGAGTTACCCGATCCCATCGCGCGTGGGCGCTGTCTGGATAGATAATGGTACTGAATAGATCGAACAGGGATATGGAGCTAATCAGGCGCAGCTCGAGGTCCTGAAAACGACGCAACGTGCGTTCATTGACCCGAGCCTGATCGACAAGGCCGTCGAGTTTCTGTCGCAGGATGTGCGGAGATTGAACCTTCATAAGAATCGCAAGGCGGCTCCGAAATAAGTGTGCATGATTCGCTGGCGATGCGCCAAGCTTAGCATGGCCAGTAGTTGCCTGATCAAGCGGCGGTTTGTGTCAGCGAGGTCACGTTGTGTTGGTTAAGGCTTGCAGACAGGTGTCACCGTTACATCAGCTCGCGCGACATTCTGTTAGTTTGGCGGCTCTGATACTGTGCCCTGGCTCATAAGGCGAGCAAGGAATGATGCACGGTGTTTATTGCCAATCTCCCCACCTTGCCTGCAGCAGAGACAGTGTTGCCAGCGGCGCAGTTTCAGTGCGCAACGTTCGTGGGCCGAGGGCCACCGGTACAACATGGTGTTCCCTGGCGCGATTAATTTCCTCGGCTGTAAATCCGCCTTCGGGGCCTGAAAAAACCAGCACAGAATGCGGTGACCCGTTGTGGGCCGACATCTCACTGACCAGACTGGTTGGCGCGCAGGGATCGAGAATGATCCGCCAGGCGGCGGTCAGTTGCAGGGCTGCCGCGAAGTTTATCGTCATGCCGATAGGCGGCACCCGGTTTTGACCGCTCTGCTCGCAGGCGCTGTGGGCGATATCCTGCCAGTGGCGAGTTTTTTTTGTCGCCCGATCGCCGTGGAGTTTGACCTCACATCGCTCACTGGACAGGGGGATAATGCTGCTGACACCAAGTTCGACAGCTTTTTGAACGACCCAGTCCATGCGGTCGCCTCTGGAGAGGCCAATGATCAGTGTAATGGCCAGTGGGGGCGTGCCGGGATCCGGAAGGAACTTATTAATTGCAGCGACAACTTGCTTGTTGCCGACCGTTAGCAGCTGCGCGCGGTATTCTCCCCCCTGGCCGTTAAAGAGGATTACATCGGCGGCGACGCCGAGCCGCAGCACAGACACCAGATACCGTGCTGTAGCGGATCCGAGATCAACTTCACCACCTTCTGCCAGTGGTTGATCGGTAAATATTCGCGGTACGCGCATAAGGCCGACTCGGTGAAAACCCTAGCGGTCCGTCGTCCGGCCAAGATTGGCGAGGATCGCCGCGGTTGGTGCCACCTGATTCATGGTGTAAAAATGCAGTCCCGGCGCGCCACCCGCGAGCAGGCGCTCACAGAGCCTGCTGACTGTTTCGGTGCCAAACTGTTTGACCGCGTCGAGATCATCACCATATTGCTCAAGTTGCTGGCGCATCCAGCGGGGAATTTCTGCGCCGCAATTGGTGGAAAACCGCGCCAGATTCTGGAAATTTGTGATCGGCATAATGCCGGGCACAATGGTTTGATCAATGCCAGCCCGCTGGCAGCGATCAATGAAGTACCAGTAGGCGTCGATGTTGTAAAAATACTGGGTGATGGCCGCGTTCGCCCCGGCATCGAATTTCGCCTTAAGCCAGTAAAGATCATCCTGATAGGACCTGGCTTCTGGGTGGATCTCTGGATAGGCTGCAACGTGCAAGATGAGCTGCTCGCCACAATGCTTGCGAATAAATGCTACCAGCTCATTGGCATGTACCAGCTGCGTAGCGCCGCCCATGCCCGAAGGCAGGTCACCGCGCAGCGCCACAATTCTCGATATTCCGGCATTCTGATACGTAGCCAGCAAATCCAGTACAGCCTGTTCACTGTCACCGCCAAAAGACAGGTGTGGCGCGACCTCAAGTCCAGCAGCGCGAATGTTCAGAACGATATCCCGCGTGGCGTCTCGCGTTGAACCACCAGCGCCATAAGTGACCGAAAAAAACCCTGGTGTAAAGCGAGCTAATTGAGCCCGCGTTGTCGCCAGATTGTCCACGCCCTGGACGGTCTTGGGTGGGAAAAATTCGAAACTGAGCTGCCAGTCGGTACTTGTCACTGGATTATCCTGCCTGCCACTACGGGTTTTGCCGGTTAGTAACAAAGGTCCGGCGTGATCTGTTAATAACGATATGTGTTTGGTTTAAACGGCCCGTTGACATCGACATTTATGTACGCTGCCTGTTCCTCGGTCAGTGTGGTGATGACACCAGCGAAACCCCTGACCATATGCGCAGCGACCTCTTCGTCGAGGTATTTTGGCAATACCATGATGTTAAGCAGCGGGCGCTGCTGGTCGATATCCAGATCGGCAAACTTTTGCTCATATAAATGTATTTGCGCGAGCACCTGATTAGCGAAGGAGCCATCCATGACTCGGCTCGGGTGGCCGGTTCCGTTGCCCAGGTTGACCAGGCGACCTTCGCTCAGGAGCAAAATGTGGTCGCCAAAGGCCGCTTCCCTGGTGGCTCCGCGGTAGACTTTATGAACCTGTGGTTTGACCTCTTCCCAAAGCCAGTTTTCTCTCATCCACGCGGTGTCAATTTCGTTGTCGAAATGACCGATGTTGCATACTACGGCGCCCCGCTTCAACACGTTGAGCACATTGCGGTCGCAGACGTTGAGGTTGCCGGTGGCGGTCACCACCAGATCTATTTGCCCGAGCAGGATGTCGTCGGCGCATCCGGCGCTGCCGTCGTTGATGCCATTCAGATAAGGCGATGCCACTTCAAAGCCGTCCATACACGCCTGCATCGCGCAGATGGGATCCACTTCGCTAATTTTGACAATCATACCTTCCTGGCGAAGGGACTGAGCAGAGCCCTTGCCGACGTCGCCATAGCCGATAACCAGCGCCTTCTTGCCTGCGAGCAAATGGTCGGTGGCACGTTTGATCGCGTCGTTTAGGCTGTGACGACAACCGTACTTGTTGTCATTTTTGGATTTGGTCACCGAATCGTTGACATTGATCGCGGGCACTTTGAGCTGCCCTTTGCCGAGCATTTCATACAGGCGGTGTACTCCGGTAGTCGTTTCCTCGGTGATGCCGTGCACCCCGTCGAGGACCTGGGGGTATTTGTCATGGAGAATGGCGGTCAGGTCGCCACCATCGTCGAGTATCATATTGGCATCCCAGGGCTTGCCGTCCTTGAGAATGGTTTGCTCAATGCACCACTCGTATTCTTCCTCAGTTTCGCCTTTCCACGCGAAGACTGCCACGCCGCTCTGGGCGATGGCCGCTGCGGCGTGATCCTGGGTTGAGAAAATATTGCATGAGGACCAGCGTACTTCAGCGCCCAGTGCTTCTAGCGTTTCGATAAGCACTGCGGTCTGGATAGTCATGTGAATACAGCCGAGGATTTTTGCTCCTGCCAGGGGCTGCTTATGATGGTATTTTTCTCGGATAGCCATCAGCGCGGGCATTTCAGTTTCAGCAATTTCAATTTCCCGGCGGCCCCATGCGGCCAGTGAAATATCAGCAACCTTATAGGGCGCGGTAATGTCGGGTGCGTTGGCGATGTTGCTCATAATATTTGTTTCCTTAACCCTGCAGGTTAGATGGCTGACTTCAATGCGTCAGCTTTGTCAGTTTTTTCCCAGGTGAAATTGGGTTCTTCGCGGCCAAAATGGCCGTAGGCGGCAGTATTGCGATAGATCGGCCGCTTGAGATCGAGCATCGCCACCAACCCGGCCGGGCGCAGATCAAAATGCTCTTTGATGAGCTGGACAATTCTATCGTCCGAACATTTGCCGGTGCCGTAGGTGTTGACGCTAATTGACGTCGGTTCCGCCACACCAATGGCGTAGGAGACCTGTATTTCACAGCGTTCAGCGAGTCCGGCGGCGACGATATTCTTGGCGACGTAGCGCCCGGCGTAGGCCGCTGAGCGGTCAACCTTGGAGGGATCCTTGCCGGAAAACGCGCCACCCCCGTGGTGAGCCATGCCGCCGTAGGTATCGACGATTATCTTGCGTCCGGTCAGGCCGCAATCACCCATGGGGCCGCCAATCACAAACAGGCCGGTAGGGTTAATGTGGTACAGCGTATTTTTATGCAGCCATTCAGCGGGTAATACTGGCTTGATAATTTCTTCCAGCACGGCTTCTCTCAAGTCGGCCAGGGAAATGTCCGGGTTGTGCTGGGTGGATAGCACCACGGCATCTATGGCCACGGGCAGGCCATGTTCGTAGCGCAGGGTGACCTGGCTTTTGGCATCTGGACGCAGCCACGGGAGTACCTTGTTTTTGCGTAGATAGGCCTGCCGTTCGACCAGTCGGTGAGCGTAGTAAATCGGTGCGGGCATCAGAACATCTGTTTCATTGGTGGCATAGCCAAACATCAGGCCCTGATCCCCGGCGCCCTGCTCCTTGTTCTCGCCTTCATCAACGCCCATGGCGATATCGCCGGACTGTTTGCCAATGGCGTTGATAACCGCACAGGAGGCACCGTCGAAGCCGACTTCAGAGCTGTTGTAGCCGATATCGAGAATTACCTGCCGGACAATGGCCTCAAGATCCACATAGGTTTTGGTGCGCACTTCGCCAGCGATAATGGCGACACCGGTTTTAACCATGGTTTCGACGGCAACTCGCGAATTGGGGTCGTCGGCGATCATCGCATCCACGACAGCGTCGGAAATTTGATCGGCCATCTTGTCCGGGTGGCCCTCGGATACGGATTCCGAGGTGAATACACTGTATTGGCTCATCTGATTGAGTCTCCTGGTGGTGTCTGCCCGCTACGCGGCGACAGACTTTAAAAATTGCCGCAACTGGATACGAAATCCGTTACGTTGCGTGAGGTACAGGCTTTTGCCTTCGTCGAAACCAGCAGCAGCGGCCCATATGGCCAACTCCTCCGGGCAGAAACCCAGCCACAAGTCGCCACAGGCGGAATGGGCCCAGTCCTGGTCGTGCTGACACATTTCGGTAACGATGAGTGCGCCGCTCTCTGCTAGCAAACCGTTAAGCATTTTCAGTGTGTCTGCAGGTCGAGGCAGGTGATGTAGCACCATGCCCAGGGTGATGATGTCGGCGCGGACGGCGCGGTCCAGGGCGCAGATATCACCCAGGATAAATTCGATATTGGTCATGCCACCTTGCTCAGCAAAGCGCCGGGAGCGCTCGAGCATTTCGGTGGAGTTATCGACGGCGATGACCGTCTGGAACCGCTTTGCTAGCTCGGGTAGCAAATCACCCTCGCCGGGACCGATTTCTAACGCGGTAGCAGTATCGGGCAGGTGCAGCCCGTCGATCAGCTCCACGATGGCATCCCCGTATTGGCTATAACTGGCGATTAGATCTTGCTGTTTGCGAAAGCGCTCCGCATTGTGGCGGAAAAACGCCCTGGAACTTTCTGCGCGCTCGGCGTGTATGACCTGAATTTCATGATCGATATTGCCCGCAACGGGGTATTGATCCAGTTGCCCAAATATTTGTTGGCGCAAGGTGTCCAGGCCGTCCTGTGCATAGTAATTACGCCGGTAGTAGACACAGGCACCCTCCTTGCGAGACACCACTAAGCCGGCTTTTGACAGGATCTTGAGGTGGTGGCTCATCGCCGGTTGGCGAACACTGAAAATACGGCACAACTCCAGCACGCCAAAGGCATCGCGTTGCAGAATGCGAATAATTTGCGCGCGCAATTCGTCACCCGCAGCCTTGAACACTGTGGTGGCGAGGGACAGTGAAGACTCCTGGGGCGTATGGATCCGAGTAGTGTCCTGGTTCATGGGCGGCAGGGTACTATAAAATAGATATATATCAAAATAATTTGATGCGGCTCCGGCATGTATGGTGGCGCTACTTTTTAGCGATTTTGCCACATTTGTCCCCCGATTCGCAGCAATGTATACAAATATGGCCTTGATGGCGGATCGCGCCTTTACGGGCGTCTGCCAGTGCGGGAAAATGCGCGTCTTTATTTTACCCTCCAGGAGCACGCCTTCATGCCATCCCGTCGTCAACTCGCCAATGCTATTCGTGCGCTTAGCATGGATGCAGTTCAGCAGGCTAATAGCGGCCATCCCGGAGCGCCCATGGGTATGGCTGATATTGCCGAGGTGCTGTGGAATGATTACCTGATCCACAACCCGCTTAATCCCCAGTGGGTAAATCGGGATCGCTTCGTGCTGTCAAATGGTCACGGGTCGATGCTGCTGTATTCACTTTTACACCTCAGCGGTTATGACCTGCCCATCGAAGAGCTGAAAAATTTTCGACAGCTTCATTCGAAAACCGCCGGACATCCGGAATACGGTGAAGCGCCTGGTATTGAAACGACCACCGGGCCGCTGGGTCAGGGGCTCGGCAATGCGGTGGGTATGGCGCTCGCCGAAAAGGTGCTGGCGGCCCAGTTTAACCGGCCTGGCCATCAAGTGATTGATCACTATACCTATGCTTTTGCGGGTGACGGCTGCTTGATGGAAGGTATTTCCCACGAAGTCTGTTCGTTGGCGGGCACCCTCAAGCTGGGCAAGCTGGTGGTGTTTTATGACGACAACGGTATTTCCATCGACGGGGAAGTCGCTGGCTGGTTTACCGATGATACCCCTGGCCGCTTCGAGGCTTACGGCTGGCAGGTCATCAGAGATGTTGACGGTCACGATGACCGGGCGATCAAATCCGCGATTGAAGCCGCTCGCCAACAAGGTGTTAAACCGACATTGATTTGCTGCAAGACAATTATCGGCTTCGGCTCCCCTGCCAAACAGGGTAAGGAAGATTGTCACGGTGCCCCGCTCGGTGAGGAAGAAATAAAGGCCGCGCGGCGACAGCTCGGCTGGTCTAGCCCACCGTTTGAAATTCCTGGCGAGGTGGCAGCGGGCTGGAATGCCAGCGCCAAAGGCGGTGCCGCAGAAAGTGCCTGGCAACAGAGGCTGGAGTCATACCGTTCTGCCCATCCGCAACTGGCTGCCGAACTGGAGCGGCGTTTGCGCGGTGAACTACCGACAGATTTCGTCAGCAAGGCAAATGCGTACATCAATGAATGTCAGGTTAAGGGTGAGTCCCCAGCAACACGGAAGGCCTCGCAAAACTCTCTTGACGCCTACGGGCCCCTGTTACCAGAACTGCTCGGTGGCTCGGCTGATCTGGCCGGCTCCAACAACACGATCTGGAAGGGTTGTAAGGGCGTCACCGGTGACGATGCCAGCGGTAACTATCTGTACTATGGGGTGAGAGAGTTCGGCATGGCGGCCATCATGAACGGCATAGCCCTGCACGGCGGCTTTGTTAACTATGGCGCTACTTTCCTGGTTTTTATGGATTATTGCCGCAATGCCGTGCGCATGGCCGCGCTAATGAAGCAGCAAAGCATTTTTGTATTTACCCACGATTCCATCGGACTTGGCGAAGATGGGCCGACGCACCAACCCGTCGAGCACCTGACCAGTTTACGTACCACGCCGAACATGAACACGTGGCGGCCCTGCGATGCGGTCGAGACAGCCGTGTGCTGGAAAGCGGCTATCACCAGACAGGATGGCCCCTCCGCACTGATTTTTACCCGGCAGGGATTGGCGCACCAGAATCGAACAACACAGCAGATCGCCGATATTGAGCGCGGTGGCTATGTGCTTCAGGACTGCGCCGGCGAGCCGCACATTATTTTGATAGGCACCGGGTCAGAATTGCAGCTGGCCATGGCGGCAGCCGAACGGCTTGCTGCCTCGGGCCGAAAAGTACGGGTAGTATCGATGCCCTGTAGCGAGATTTTTGATGCTCAGGATGCAGCTTACCGCGACGCAGTATTGCCGCGGGGCGTCCGCAAACGGCTCGCCGTAGAGGCCTTGCACGCCGATTTTTGGCGCAAGTACGTTGGACTTGATGGCGATGTGGTTGGCATGACGACCTTTGGCGCTTCTGCCCCGGGCCCGGCCCTGATGACTGAGTTTGGCTTTACGGTGGATAACGTTGTCGCCAGAGCTGAGGCGCTGTTCGGATGACGGCGACGCGCCTGGCCATCAACGGTTTTGGGCGCATTGGTCGTTGTGTCCTGCGCGCCTTATGGGAGCGCAGGCTGGCGGATAGACTGGCGGTGGTTGCCATCAACGAATTGGCAGATCTGGATACCATCACCTACCTTAGCCGTTATGACTCCACGCATGGACGCTTTGCCGGCACGATTGAAAAGCGCGGCGCGCATCTTGTGGTGGATGAACAGCCCATTCACGTCAGTCATCATGACAATGCAGCGGATCTGCCATGGCATGAGCTGGGTGTGGAGATCGCCCTTGAGTGCAGTGGGACTTTCAGCTCCAGGCTCGGCGCCACGGCCCACCTTGACGCCGGCGCACGGGCAGTGCTGTTTTCCCAGCCTGCTGACCCTGATATTGATGCCACTGTGGTCTACGGCATCAATCACCGCCAGTTGCGCGCCGATAACCGTATTATTTCCGCAGCCTCCTGTAGCACCAATTGTGTGGTGCCGGTGATAAAAATATTGCACGACGCGCTGGGCATTGAGGCCGGAGTGATTACCACCATTCACTCGGCGATGAACGATCAACCGGTGCTGGATTCCTATCATCATACGGATCTGCGTAAAACCCGTGCGGCCATACAGTCGATTATCCCAGTGGAGACCCGGCTCGCCCGCGGCATAGACCGGATCTTACCCGAGCTGGCAGGGCGCTTTGAGGCGCAGGCCATGCGGGTGCCGACGCAAAATGTGTCGGCCATTGATTTGTCCGTACAGGTGCAACGGGATACCACCAGTGCCGAGGTCAATAGCATCCTCCAGCACGCGGTAGCAACACAGCTCGCCGATATTCTTGGTTACACGGAAGAACCACTGGCATCCTGCGATTTTAACCACGATAGCCGTTCCGGTATTGTCGATGCCAGTCAGACTCGCGTGGGTGGTAAACGCCTGGTCAAAGTGCTGTTGTGGTTTGATAACGAATGGGGCTACGCCAACCGGATGCTGGATATTTTGCTGTACTGGCGCAGTCTGAAATGAAGAGGGAGGTTTTATGTCGGTACTGTTGATGCAAAACATGGCGCTTGCGGGCAAGCGGGTGCTGATACGAGAAGACCTTAATGTGCCAATTAAGGACGGCATGGTAACGTCCGATGCGCGCATCCGCGCGGCTTTGCCGACTATTCGTCTGGCTGTTGCTGCAGGTGCAAAGGTGCTCTTGATGTCCCACCTCGGGCGGCCCACGGAAGGAGAGTTTGACGAGACTTTCAGCCTGCGCCCGGTCGCCGCGCGCCTCGGCGCCCTGCTCGATATCAACGTCCCTCTGGTGAGCAACTGGCGTGACGGTGTTGAGGTTGCCGACGGTCAGGTTGTCCTGCTCGAAAATGTGCGTTTTAACAAGGGTGAGAAGAAAGACGATGACGCCCTTGCCAAAGCCTACGCTGCGCTCTGTGATATTTTCGTCATGGACGCTTTTGGCACCGCTCACCGTGCCCAGGCGTCTACTCACGGGGTTGCCCGGTTTGCCCCGGTGGCCTGTGCGGGGCCGCTGCTGGCGGACGAACTACAGGCGTTGGGCAGGGCCCTGGCCAATCCGGCGCGACCGCTGGTGGCGATTGTTGGTGGCGCTAAAGTTTCGACCAAGCTGACGGTGCTTGAAACCCTGTCTGAAAAAGTAGATCAATTGATTGTCGGCGGCGGTATCGCCAATACCTTTCTCGCGGCGGCTGGCAAAGGGGTGGGCAAATCCCTGTGTGAGCACGAGCTGATCGGCACAGCGGCAGCATTGATGGAAAAATGCGCGATCCCCTTACCTGTCGATGTGGTGACGGCGCGGGAGTTTGCCGAAACAGCGGTGGCGACGATCAAGGCGGCGGACGATGTCGCTGACGATGACATGATTATGGATATCGGTCCGCAAACGGCGCAGCAACTGGCGGCGCTCTTGCGCAACGCGGGGACTATCATCTGGAATGGCCCGGTGGGGGTGTTCGAGTTTGATCAATTTGGTGAGGGTACCCGCGTGATTGCTCAGGCGATAGCGGATAGCCAGGCTTTTTCAATCGCTGGCGGCGGGGATACATTGGCCGCGATTGATAAATATGGTATTGCTGGTCAGGTGTCCTATATTTCAACCGGAGGTGGTGCCTT
Organism: Porticoccaceae bacterium; assembly: GCA_041603535.1. Classification (GTDB taxonomy): domain Bacteria; phylum Pseudomonadota; class Gammaproteobacteria; order Pseudomonadales; family Porticoccaceae; genus HB2-32-21. The sequence goes on along the minus strand of JBFIEE010000039.1, from coordinate 10,133 downwards.
TCTTGAGTATGTAGAAGGTAGGGTTTTGCCGGCGGTGGCGATGCTTGAGCAGCGTGCGGCTGGGTAGGCAATGGCTTGCCAGTAGCGCGCAAGGCAAGAGGCGTATTAAACAAGAGAAGCGTAAAGCAAAGGGAATGAGAAAATGGCTTTAATCAGTATGAGACAACTGCTTGATCACGCGGCAGAAAACGCTTACGGCGTGCCAGCATTTAATGTCAATAATCTCGAACAAATGCGGGCCATGATGGAAGCTGCCGATGCAACGGATTCACCGGTCATTGTGCAGGCTTCAGCCGGGGCGCGTAAGTACGCTGGCGCGCCTTTTCTACGGCATCTGATATTGGCCGCAATTGAGGAGTTTCCCCATATCCCGGTGGTAATGCACCAGGATCACGGCACCAGTCCAGCGGTATGTCAGCGCTCTATTCAATTGGGTTTTTCCTCGGTGATGATGGACGGCTCCCTCGAAGAGGATGGCAAAACACCGGCCAGTTATGAGTACAACGTCAATGTTACCCGGGGTGTGGTGGCCATGGCTCATGCCTGTGGTGTGTCTGTCGAGGGTGAGCTGGGTTGTCTGGGTTCTCTTGAGACCGGCGAGGCTGGTGAAGAAGACGGGGTTGGTGCGGCGGGCGTTCTTAGCCATGATCAGTTGCTGACGGATCCCGACGAAGCCGCTGATTTTGTCGGTAAAACCGGTGTTGATGCGCTGGCCATCGCGATTGGCACGTCTCATGGGGCTTATAAGTTCACCCGGCCCCCCACCGGCGATATTCTTGCCATTGATCGTGTTAAGGCCATTCACGCCCGTATTCCCAACACGCACCTGGTGATGCATGGCTCGTCCTCAGTGCCGCAGGAGTGGCTGGCGATAATCAATGAGTTTGGCGGGAAGATCCCGGAAACTTACGGTGTGCCGATAGCTGAGATTGTCGAGGGTATCAAGCACGGTGTGCGCAAGGTCAATATCGATACCGACTTGCGTTTGGCGTCAACCGGGGCGATGCGGCGATTTCTGGCGCAACATCCCGCAGAATTTGATCCGCGAAAATACCTCGCCCAGGCAACACAGGCCATGAAAGAGATTTGCCTGGCCCGTTACGAGGCTTTTGGCACTGCTGGCAATGCCAGCAGGATACGCGCACTGAGCCTGGAGAATATGTGCACCCGTTACGCGGCCGGAGAGCTGGATCAACGGGTGCAGTGATCGCCGATCGCCATAGTCAGGAGCCAGGGGCCAGGGGTCAGGTTTGGGCAAAAGACTGGAACGTCCAAGACGTTCAATAAAGTAACAGACTTGATCGAAAAGGAAGTGACCGGCCGAGGATCACGCGTCCAGGTACGATACACCGGAGGCTGGTTCAACCTCCGCTTCTAAATGGGCCAGCGCTACTGGCCAGCTGGGTGATTTGAGGTCTCGTGAATAGAATGGTTTTATGCCTTGAGCGTTGCGAGGGTGTCGCGGGCGTTTTGGCCGAGGAACAGGGTGTCGGTTCCGGTGGCGATGAGGGTATACCCCGCGCTGATATAGGGTCTAACTGCCGGTGCCGATGCGCCAAAAACACCCAGTCTGACCCTGGCCTGTAAACAGGCCCGAGTGATGCGATCAACCGCAGCAGTTACTGAGGCGTCGGCGACCTTACCGGCTTTGCCGAGGCTCGCTGATAGATCGTAAGGGCCGACGAAAACCGCGTCGATACCGGCAGTTGCAGCGATACTTTCGATGTTGTCGACGGCCTGCCAGTGCTCAGCCTGTACCACCACCGCGACATGGTCGTTAGCTTGATCGATATACTCCTGAACACCAAAGCCGTAATGCTGGGCACGGGAAATACCCACGCCGCGCTGCCCCAGCGGTGGATAACGGGCATAGCTGGCGGCTCGCTCGGCCTGCGCCGCGTTATTGACCTGTGGCACGATAATGCCCGCTGCACCCGCATCCAGCGCCTTTTTGATCGCTGCCTCATCGAGGGCTGGCACCCGCACCAGGCAGGGAGTTTGCGCTGCTGCCAATATCAACAGACGGATTGCATCGTCGCTGAGCGGCGCGTGTTCACTGTCGATAAACAGCCAGTCAAAGCCCGCCGCTGAAAGAATTTCCGGCACCTCGGGTGTGGCCATCGACACGATGGTTCCGAACAGTCGCTCGCCGCTGCACAGGCGCTGCCTGAACGTGTTTCCGGCGTTTTCCGCCACTACATACTTCCCTGCATCGCTGTATCGTTAGCAAGACCTAACATTTGGCGGGTGCCGCCGGTTGTGCGCCGCTTTCGTAAATCTGAATAATGTCCACGGCGGGGCCTGGGGTCGACTGGTGTCCGACCATCGCGACGATGGCAAACTTGTAGCCGTCTATGCATTGCACAGAGGTTTTTACCTGGCCTTTCTGGCTTGTGAATGTATAGCTGCCCAGTTCAGCGCCAGTGTTTTCTACAGGGTTCTGCATGGCGGGGTGTCGCACATCGGTTTCGCCTGCGGCGAAGACAGTAGCCGCCTGCAGCAGGACTATGACGAACACGAAAAGATATTTCACGGGGGCCGCCTCGCTAGATCAGTTATTGAATGTGTTGAGTTTAATGTTGCTGCGTGGAGCTTAGCGCCGACACGGTGCGCCAGCAAGGTAAAAGCGACGCACAAAAGACGCGCAAAAAAAGATGCTTTGGCTACGACAAATAGACCAATTACATTAGCAGGCCTTAGCTTGAACAGCCGTCGGTAGGTGGTCATGGGGACTTACAAAGTGTTTAGCGCAGCTGTGCTGCCCTGAATGGACATATACTGGATCTCGATATTTTGACGGTAGATACATTTTTTAATACTCAATTACACCAACTTGGAGAGAGGCGAGCATGAACTTTGATATACCCCAGGACATTAGCGATTATCTTGTCGAGGTAGACGATTTTATTGAGCGGGTTATCAAACCCCTGGAAAACCGAGACGACAATATCCGGTTTTTTGACCATCGTCGTGAAGACGCCCGCACTGACTGGGAGCGGGGGGGCCTCCCCAACGCAGCGTGGGAGGCCTTGCTTGACGAGGCCAAGCGACTCGCTGATGAAGCTGGACACTATCGCTACGCTTTACCTAAGGAATACGGTGGCCGCGATGGCAGCAATCTGGCGATGGCGATTATTCGCGATCATATGGCCGCTAAAGGTCTGGGCTTACACAACGATTTGCAGAACGAACATTCCATCGTTGGTAATACCGTCAGCATCTCTTTGATGCTGATCTACGGCACGGAGGCACAAAAGGAGGAGTGGGTTGACGACATGTTGGCGCGCAAAAAAGGATTTGCCTGGGGCATTACCGAGCCAGCCCATGGCTCAGATGCGACCCACATGGAAACCACTGCGCAACGCGACGGTGACCATTGGATAATCAATGGTGAAAAGACGTGGAATACCGGTATTCACTCTGCGCCCTACGATTTGATCCTGGCCCGCACCAGTGGCAAGGCCGGTGATGGGCAGGGTATAACGGCGTTTTTGGTGCCGATGAGCGCCGAAGGATTAAAGATCGAAGAGATGTTGTGGACCTTCAATATGCCTACTGACCATGGGCGGGTATCGTTGACCCGTGTGCGAGTTCCCCACACCTCTATTCTCGGCGGCGAAGGTCAGGGTTTGCAGGTAGTGCAGCATTTTTTTAATCAGAATCGTATTCGCCAGGCGGCATCTAGTCTCGGTGCCGCGCAGTTCTGTATTAGTGAGTCGGTAAAATACGCCAGAGAGCGGAAGCCTTTTGGCAAGGCCCTGGCGACCAATCAGGGCGTCCAGTTTCCGCTGGTTGAACTACAAACCCGTGCTGAAATGTTGCGGGCCTTGATTCAGCAAACGGCCTGGAAGATGGACAAATACGGGGCGTTTTCAGTGTCTGACAAGGTGTCGATGTGTAATTACCAGGCTAATCGACTGTGTTGTGATGCCGCGGATCAGGCTATGCAAGTCCATGGCGGACTCGGTTACTCGCGTCACCGGCCCTTCGAACATATTTACCGGCATCACCGCCGTTATCGGATTACTGAGGGTGCGGACGAGATCCAGATGCGCCGGATTGCCGGCTATATGTTTGGTTTTATGAAGCAGCAGAAGCCAAAGGGTGTTGTTTAAGCAGGCGTTGTTTAAATCACCGTTGTTTAAACAGCCGTTGTCTAAGTAGACGGAGGTAACTGAAATATTCAGTGGTAAATAAAAAAGCCAGCTACTCAATACTCAAGTAGCTGGCTTTTTACTGGAGAGATCCGCCAAAAGACGGGGTGCCGGGTTAACCCTGGTTGGCTAAACCCGGCGAGTAAAGTCTTGTTACTTGGTATCGAAATTATAGTGATTCATGCTGAAAAAGCGGCTGGTCAACCAGTGCACGAAGCCCAGTGTCGGCCGAATCGTAGGGCTGTCGCCGTGGCGATCGAAATAATAGCTGTTTGACTTAGCGCAGTCACCGGCCTTGAAAATGGTCAGGTGAGTACGACTTTGAACCTTCTGGAAGTCCTTGTCGTTCGACGCTTTTTTAACTTCGATGTAGTTGGCGTCGCGCTTCCTGGCCGCTTTCAGGCAGCGCGCCAGGTGCTTGGACTGGGTGTCGATCATGCCGAACCAGGATGCCGTGCACACACTATAAGGGCCAAACATCAGGAAGAAGTTCGGGAAGTTCGGCACTGTTGAGCCTTCAAACGCCTGATAGCGGTTTTCTTCCCAGAAGTCACTGAGGTCGAGACCGCTCTTACCCGCTACTGTAAAGGTGGGCACGCTGCCTTTCTGGAAGACTTCAAAGCCGGTGGCGCAAATCAACAGGTCGATTTCCCGCACCGTGCCATCTTTGGTGACGATGGCGTTTTCGGTGATGTGATCGATGGGGTCGGTCACCAGCGAGGTGTCGTCGCGATTGAAAACCGGATAGAACTTGCTGGTAAAGCTGGGTCGCTTACAGCCAAAATCGTATTTCGGAATCAGCGCTTCCTGTGTCGCGGGGTCATCGACCTGATTGCGGATATGGTCGACGCATATTTTTTGGAGTTTTCTGCCGGCAAAGGCAAAATACTTGTTAAAAACCAGCAGGTTGATCATGACGATGTCGGTGAAAAAGATGGTCAGCAGGCGTGCTGCGCGCTGTGCACCGGGCACCCTGGCGAATATTTTTTGCACGCGCGGGCTGAAGGGCATGGCTTTTTTGGGCAGCAACCAGATCGCGGTGCGTTGATAAACGTCCAGCGATTTGGCCTTGTCGACGATTTCAGGTACCGCCTGAATGCCCGTGGCGCCGGTGCCGATAAAGCCGATGCGTTTGTCGGTCAAATCATAGGAGTGGTCCCAGCGACCGGTGTGCATGACTTTGCCTTTGAATTTGTCGATGCCGTCAATGATCGGCAGTTTCGGCAGCGTTAAAAAGCCGGTGGCGCTGACCAGGTAGCGCGAGGTGTAGGTGTCGCCAGATTTGGTGCGGGTGATCCACACATTGTGTGCTTCGTCGTACCGAGATTCAGCGACTTCGGCGTTGTAGCGCATGTGCGGGCGGATGCCGTATTTCTGGGCGCAGTGGTCAACATAGGCTTTCATTTCGGCGCCGGGTGCATAAAGACTCGACCAGTAGGGATTTTGTTCGAAGGAAAATGAATAGCTGAGGGAAGGAATATCCACCGCCAGGCCAGGGTAGGTATTGTCCCGCCAGGTGCCGCCGACATCGTCGGCCTTTTCCAGGATCACGAAATCGCCCAGGCCTTCCTTGAGCAGGCGGATGCCCGCGCCGAGGCCGGACAGGCCGGATCCGATAATTACTGTTTCATAGTCGATCAGGGGCTTATTTGCCCGCGGCGGAAGATCAAGGGTGTGATCTAAAGCTGCCTTTGTCATAGTGTTGCCTCATATTGCTCATGCAGAGAGAAATTAAATTAAATGGTTGGGGGGATAACCTGGCCGACATAACTTGCTATGCTGGCTGGACTCAAACGCCCATTGTAGCACCCCTTTTGGACCCGCATGCATGTTCGTCGGGCCGCCAGGTAAGTGTCCCTGGGCAGTTGAGGGTACCCCTGCAGGAGCTCAAGCTGGGATGAATCTGCATCATGCGCGAAGCAAGGGTGTTCAGATCAGCTGCGGATTTATATGGAGGTAACCTGAAGATGTCGGGTTTGACGGTTTGTGTAACGGGTGCGTCTGGTTTCATCGCCGGGCAGACAATTCGCGCCTTACTTGAGCAGGGTTACAACGTCCGCGGCACGGTACGTGGCGACCCTGATAGTGCGCAATACAGTTACCTCCGTGACCTGCCTCAGGCCGAGCGACTCAGTCTGTTGCCAGCTGATTTGACGCAGCCGGACTCCTTCGATGCAGCGATCGCTGGCTGTGATTACGTGCTTCATACGGCCAGTCCGTTTTTGCTGGAAGTTAAGAACCCGCAACATGAGTTGGTTGATCCTGCGGTCAACGGAACACTCGACGTGCTACGTGCGACGCAGCGCGCGGACACGGTGAAGCGCGTGATTCTGACGTCGTCCGTAGCGGCTATTACCGATGAACCAGACAGCAACCATGTGTTTACCGAGGAGGACTGGAATCGTAAGTCCTCACTGACGCGCAACGCCTATTTTTACTCGAAAGTGATGGCCGAGCGGGCCGCCTGGGATTTTATGAGCAGCCAGCACACTGGCTTTGACATGGTGGCGCTCAACCCCTGCGTCGTCATCGGTAAGTCCCTGGGGCCAGCGTTAAACGCGAGCAACCAGCTGTTTCGGGAGCTACTGACGGGCGCTTTTCCGGGCATCATGGCCCTTAATTTTTGTATGGTTGATGTGGAGGATGTGGCTCGGGCTCATATTCTGGCCATGGAGAACCCGGATGCCGAGGGGCGCTATATTTGTTACAGCGACGCGATGACCATGGCCGAGTTGGTCGAATTTCTGCGGCAGCAGGGTTACAGCGCGAGCCTGCCGTCTCGGGATCTAAGTGCAGGCTGGATGAGTGCGTTACTCAAGCTGCTTTCCTATACGCAATCTAAAGGCTCGGGAGATTTTATTCGCGCTCGGCTCGGCAAGACCATGCGCATCACCAATGCGAAAATTTGCGCAGAACTGGGCATGACTTTTCGCCCCGTCAAAGACAGCGTGATGGCGACAGTAGCGGATCTGGAAAAGTGGGGCCACGTTGCTTTAGGTTGATCGGTGGTAGCGGATTTCGCCGGCACGGGCTGTCAACAACCCCGCCAGCTCGATGACCAGTTGATCACCGGGGACTATCGGCCCTACTCCCTCCGGGGTGCCGGTAAGAATGACATCCCCGGGCTGGAGCGTAAAAAAGCGGCTCATATACGCGATAAGGGGCACCACGCCGGTCAGCATCTGTGCGCTTGTGCCGTCCTGTTTTATTTCGCCATTCTGCTGTAGGCGTAGCCTGATATTCTGCAGGTCGGCCACTTTGTCGGGTTTAACGAACGAGGACAGGGGGCAGGCACCATCCCAGCCTTTGGCTTTTTCCCACGGCTGCCCGGCCTCTTTCAGTTGTTTTTGCAGGTCTCTGAGCGTCAGGTCGAGGGCAACGCCGACGCCCGCTATTGCTGGCAGCACTTCAGCTTCGCCGCACCCGCGTAATTCTGTGCCGATTAACACTGCCAGTTCGGTTTCAAAATGTACCGAGCCGAAGTCCCGTGGAATCAGCAGGGGTCCAGAGAGCTCGGTTAGCGCCGTTGTTGGCTTGATGAACAAAAGTGGTTCGCTGGCTGGCTGGCTGGCCATCTCCTTAATATGAGCGGCGTAGTTGAGGCCAACACAAACGACTTTGCCGTTGGGCAGTTGGCAGGGGCTTCCGTCGGTAAACTGATGAGAGTAGGCCATAATCTCGTGATTCCTCGGCTGATATCGCTGCGTCACGCGGCGAAGCAAGTTGTTGAGTGGCGCGAACTTGTGTTCGCGAGACTCGTTGCCCCTGCGAGTGGAGGGGGTGTTTGATCAACGGCCTCTGTCATCCCGGCAGGTCTACGCGTGGCGCGGTCTCAAACCCCATCGCGGCAAATACCTGTGATCGCAAAGGCGCACATTCGTTTACCATATGATGCCTCGCCCCGTTGATGATGTGAATGTTGGCGTTCGGCAACTTGTGGCGAAATTGTTTGAGGTTGTAGCGCCAGTCCAGAGTGGTGTCCTGATCGCCCTGAATGATATGCACCGGATGAGCGCTGACCGGCAAGGCGTGAAACTCTTCGGTCCAGCGCTTCATGGCACCGATCCACAGCAGCGGAATATGGCGTGCCTGTAAAGGGTCCTTGCTGGCTAGAAACTCCAGGAAAGCTGCATCCCCCGAGTTTGCCTGAAACTTTCTGGTCATGCGCGACATGAAGCGGTGGATCAGCATATAAACCAGGCGATTGCCCTGCCAGTGGCGTGGACGCAATAGCGGCGCCAGGATGGCGATGTCAGCGAACAGGTGCCGATCAGCGGGCTCCTGCAACAGATGTTTGAGTATTATGGCACCACCGGTACTTTGGCCGACGCTGTGCCATGGCTTTGGTAAATGTGCCTCAGCGCGGACAAGTATCGCATCGAATACCTCAACATAATGATCAAAGCTGGCGATGCTGACTTGCTCACCATCGGACAGGCCGTGGCCGGGCAAATCAAAAGCCACAACGGCTAGATTCCGATTCAGGAGGTATTCAATGAGGTGTCCGTACAGGCCCGCGTGATCAAAATAGCCGTGGACGACGAAGACTGTGCCGGTCGGCATCGGTGGTAACCAGTACTGAACGGCAATGTTGTACGCAAGGCAATTTAGCGCGCCAATAAAATGTTGCATCTGCCGCCCTGCCGTCAGGCGTTGCAGGTCATAGTGATCAAGGTAAACGCCAGCATCCGGCAAGCGAAAGCTCGGTGTATCCACGTCAGAATTGAAAGTCATCGGGGGTAATTGCAGGTGCAGGTGTTGCAACTGCTTCGCTAATAGATGCGCTGTAGTCAAAGGAGGGCCTGTCGAGTCAAGAGCCTGGATTGCGCAGGTGCTGGCAACAGCAAGCTGTGTTAAAAGTCTTCTTCGCTAAACACGGCGGGAGGTTATCACACTGGTGTTTTAGAGAGGGCCAAAAAAATATTGATGCCGCTCGTGACACAGGGGAGTTGGTAGTAAGAGGAGTATGCAGTAGAAGGCACAATATTTTAAGAATCCTCGGTTCTGATATTTTCGAGCCCCTGTCTGGCGTTGCAGCAGACTACCTTGTCCGGCATAGTGGCAACAAATTTGGAGCGCTCATAATGGGCGTGCCCATGGTAGCTTGAGCCGCGGTCACCAGTACCGTAAACGGAACTGCGTTAGTGGCCTGCTGTCGGATCGACAAGTTATTAAACATCCTCGGACGCTGACTGTAACTATGGCCGAATATTTAATTGCTCCATCCATATTATCCGCTGATTTTGCACGCCTGGGTGACGAGGTGCGCGCGGTGCTGAGCGCTGGCGCCGATGTTGTCCACTTTGACGTGATGGACAATCACTATGTGCCGAATCTGACCATTGGCCCCCTGGTTTGCAAGGCGCTGCGCGATTACGGCATTACCGCACCTATTGATGTGCATTTAATGGTAGAGCCGGTTGATGACCTGATCAAAATGTTTGCTGATGTCGGTGCCAGCTGGATAACCTTTCATCCTGAGGCGAGTCGGCACGTGGATCGCTCGCTGCAACTGGCCCGTGACCTCGGCTGCAAGACGGGACTGGTGCTCAATCCGGCAACGCCACTGAACGTGATTGAGCACGTGATGGACAAAATGGATGTGTTGCTGTTGATGTCGGTAAACCCCGGTTTTGGTGGGCAGGCATTTATTCCGCACACACTGAACAAACTGCGTCAGGTGCGCGCTTTGATAGATGAGGGCGGTTACGATGTTCGCCTGGAGGTAGATGGCGGCGTCGGGGTAAAGAATATCTGCGAAATTGCTCGCGCCGGCGCCGATACGTTTGTTGCGGGCTCGGCGATCTTTGGTGCCGACGATTATCGGACAGTCATCGACGCCATGCGCGCCGAACTGAACGCTGTTTGACGGCTTCAGGGTCGCTTCAAAGCGGTCGAATCCAGTACCCTGGCGCCATGGTTTTACGGACGATACAAATAGATTAGAATGTCGCCCGCAAACACGGGATCGTAATGTGA
>JBFIEE010000038.1:0-35706 GCA_041603535.1 Porticoccaceae bacterium | reverse complement strand
AATAGCGGTGATTGGTGCCACCCCAAACGCTAAGCGCCTGGCCTGGGCTCATGTAACGTTTAATCTAATCACCGCGCTTGTTGCCCTGTTGTTGCTGCCGGTTTTCTGGTCGTTGACCAGCGTCATCGCCAGTATGGTTAATGTTGACGGTAACGCACTCATGTCTCTGGCTATTTTTCACACTTGCTTTAATACCCTGGGTGTCATCCTGATGTGGCCACTGGAGCCCAGGTTGTCGGTGTTTTTACTAGGTATGTATAAACGTGGATCTAAACAGGGTGGGGAGCTTTCGGGTTTGGACGCAAACGTGTCTACCATACCTGATGTAGCCATCAAGGCGATGACCCTGGAACTCCAAACTCTGGCGATAGAGCTGGGGCAAGTGGCCCTGCCGACCTCAACGATGCAAAACGTCAATGAGGCGCAACTTAATTCCATCGCAGAGCGGCTCGACGCCGTTAATCAGTTTATTGCGTTGACACTGAAGTCCGAGTTAACCAAAGAACAGGGCGCTCAGCTGACCGCCGGCCTGTCAGTAAGTCATTATCTTCAAAATGCCTATAAAACCTATACCTCCGCAGTTGCAATCCATCTGTTGATCAAACAACCGTCGTCGCTCGCCCTCCAGCAAATGTCGTACTGGTTGACGACGGTAAATGAGTTCAACCGCGGGCTTGTCCACAGCGATACAGACCTGCAACGAGAGCGCCTGGCGAACATTATCGATAACTACCGCATAGTCAAGACACACCTGCTGGCCGCGGCAGTAGATGAGCGGATTGACGTCGAAACTGTCGACGCTGCACTGCAGGTAGCGAGTTTGAGTCGACGTTTTATTGAACAAATGGTTCAGGCTAATGATGCCTTTCAGGCGCTTGCCAGTGTTGATGCGAGCAAATCTTCAACCAGCTCAAGTCTGGCAGCGGACCTTTCAGGGGTAGCGCCGCAGGAAGCAGCCAAACGAGAAAAAATGGTCGGTTAGTCCCCCCTGCTGAGCCAGTAGTCCCGGAGCCATCGCACTTTGGCTGGCAATGCGCAAACCAGCTAACGACGCATTAACGACGCATTAACGACGATACTCATCCAGTTTTTTGTCTGAAAGGACTTCTAGCCAGGCCTGCGGGTATGCAGGCCTGCTGAGAATATACGTGCCAGTTGAAAGGTGTTACTGATGGTCGATCTCTGGTTCATCTTTTGCTTATCACTGCCAATGTTTATAACTGCCAATGTGATGCCTGAGCTGGCCCAGAGTGAAGCAACCGCCGACCAGGCCAGGCTTGCGCCCCTCAGCTTATTCCCGCTGCGTCGGTAAAGATAAACCCTTTATACAGAATCGTCGAACAACACCCCGCGCATAACGTCGAGGTTTTTGGCCGCGTTCAGTGCAGCCTCACTGGGCAGTTGCATGAAGACGTCCCCAGTATCTTTGTCAATGACCTTCACGACCTGCCGATTGATGGTCTCATCAACGGAGAATTCCACGGACAGATTCATATTGTTAACTGCCTGGTTCAATTCCGCCACGGACTCTTCTATCCGCTTCTGTAACTCGGCACTATCAAGACTGTTATCAGGCTGTGCAGTTTCCACCACTCTGGTCGATTGCGCGCGAGCGCCACCACCAACAACCGCCGCAGCAGCAGCAGCCCGAGGGGCGCTGGCTTGTTGTCTCGCGGTTGTACCGGAAATCTCTTCAGTCATAATCCTGTTCCGCCCCCCGTCTCGGCCAGACGAGCGAGCTCTGTGTACACCGTTATCGCCCCACCGCTCGCGGGACTTCTGGTTTCGTGTGTACCTATCGACTCAATTCCAAAAAACTTTAGCCCTGATAGCCATAATATCTCGCCGGCTAACTGTAGCAATGGGCCAGCGCGTCCCCGAAACTGCCAGGGCAGTGTCCCGACAACACGGTGGGTATAAGGGGGGATCGGCAAAACCCCATCCAACCTTATATTTTTAATCTATTTTTCAACAGGTTAGAAAACTTTATGTCGTGCGCTCAAAGCGAAATTTATCTCCATCCCTGCCCCCTCGATACCCAGATCCCGCCGTCTTTCACAGGCTTCACGTCGGCGCCGATTCCGCGAAGCCGCCTGACAGAGAATCCTCGGAAGCAGAAAATGTGAACTAACCCACAGAATCACCGATAGCAAACCCCCGCCGCCGCGATTGTACTGCCTACGCCCTCAACTAATGCCCCAGATCAATTGATAGATGGCAATATTCCACCAGTCGGTGATCAACACCCGCTTGCCCAGCCTTTCAATAGCGACAGGATCCGCATGCTCAGGAAGAACCACCTCCTGCCTGCGTTGCCAGTCCGGGCCGTACACGATGATTTTGCCATCGTTCATACCACTGAACATGACATCTACCCACCAGTTCTCCCCAACCCTGAGAAAAGCGCTCGGCCAACGCCACTCACCACCGGCTTTGGTCAGATGACTTTCAATCTCTGCGCCAAAATTATCAGCTGATGTGGACAGCGCACGCAGACTGTGGTGATTGGTGTCTGCCACCCACAATTTATTGTCGTACATCCGTAACTGATTGGGGAATTTGAACATCTCTTGCCCACCGCCCAGCAAGTCGCCCCGAGCGTTAAACTTGAGCACTCGATGGCGACTGGTATCGGCCACGAAAACCGTATCGTCCGACCAATCGACATGAAGCCGAAAAGTTCGGTTTAAAGCCGGTAATTGCCGGGTAAATATCACACAGGTTTTTGCAGCGAGAACACAGCGGGAAAGCATATTTTGCTCACCTTCCCCATCATAACTACTGTTTTCAAGCCGCCCAAACGTCGCCAGATTGTCCGACAAACTCTGACTAGCTGAAGTCGTCCGAATCAACAGGTCGCCGTTGGTGAAGAAGGCAAAATCACCGACCATCTCAGTGACACCCAGTGGCTCAAGATCAAGCGTGGTTAACAGCTCTCCCGACTCCGCCAGGTGATACAGGCTGAGCCCCAGCAGTACCACCACACCACCGGCTGGATGCGGCTGCATTAGCCCCGGCCTGGGCAGCTCCAGGATTCGCTGGTCAAGCCAGTATTTGACACCAAATATCAGCACCGCACCGGCGATGATCAGCGCCGCCACCGCGGGATGAACAGATTTATTCATGTGACCTCCTTGTCCGTTAAAACTATATCGGTAGATTCTTTAGATTGTTATACATCACGCCCACAACAGAGCCAACCATGCAGCGGCACGTTAAACCCGCGCGCCCTGGCAGCGAGCTAACGCCACTGGGACTTACATGACACAACCAGAACTTACTGCGTGTGCGCCTAATGTCTGACTCATTCCCCGCGCGAAAAAAAAGCCACCCGGAGGGTGGCTCTTACTGATCAAGGCTTATACAGCAAGCAGTGACTCATGCTGCTGTACAGGAAAGCGCCGTTTACTTCACCTTAAAATCGTAATTGTTCATACTGAAAAAGCAACTGGTCAGCCATTGCTCAAGACTCGTGGACGGTCTGATAAACGGGCTGTCGCCATGACGGTCAATGTAGTAACTATTGGATGTGCCGCAATTGCCAGCCTGAAAAATCGTGTATCTGGTACGCCGCTGAATTTTCTCGAAGTTCTTGTCATTGGCGGACTTTTTCACTTCAATGTAATTAGCATTGCGCTTTTCAGCAGCCTTCAAACAACGCACCAGGTGGCGCGACTGCGTTTCGATCATGCCGAAATAGGATGCGGTACAAACACTGTAGGGCCCCATAATCATAAAGAAATTTGGAAACTGGGGAACCGTTGCGCCCTCAAAGGCCTGATAACGGTTTTCGTCCCAAAATTCACTGATATCGAGCCCATTGAGCCCCTTAACACGGAAGGTGGGGACACTGCCTTTCTGGAATACCTGAAAACCCGTGCCACAAATTAAAGTATCGATTTCGCGCTCGGTACCATCTTTGGTAACGATCCCTTTTTCGGTAATACGCGCTATCGGGTCTGTCACCAACTCCACGTGCTTTTCGTTAAACACGGGATAAAACTTATTGGTAAAGCTCGGTCGCTTACAACCAAAGTCATAGTCAGGAATAAGCTTTGCCTGTATTGCCGGGTCGGTCACCTGAGCGCGAATATGCTTGATGCCGACGCCTTCCAGCCACTTGATCATCCACGACAGCTGCTTATTGAACACCAGCCCGTTAATCATGATGAGATCGGTGAAAACCTGCGTCAGGGTGCGTGCCACCCGCTGCAGCCCCGGAACATACTTGAAACCATTCTGCAGCCACTTTGGTATCGGCATATCTTTTTTCGGCAACAACCAGATAGGCGTGCGCTGGTAAACGTCGAGCCGTTTCAGTTTTGGCACAATCTCGGGAATTACCTGGATCGCCGTGGCTCCCGTGCCAATAAAACCAACCCGCTGCCCTGTGAGATCGTGGCTGTGATCCCAACGACCGGTATGCATTTTCTTGCCCTTGAAATCATCAATGCCCTCAATGTCCGGCATTTTCGTCAGGGTAAGGTAACCGGTTGCACTGACTACGTAGCGCGAGGTAAACGTCTGACCAGACGCGGTGTGCGTGATCCAGACATTATGCTCTTCGTCATAAACCGTTTCGGTGACATCACAGTTGTAACGCATGTGCGCAGTAATGCCGTATTTTTTTGCACAGTGCTCCGCGTAAGCTTTTAATTCCGCACCCGGTGCATAAAGGTTTGACCAGTTGGGGTTTTGTTCAAAACCGAATGAGTAGCTCAACGTGGGCACGTCTACCGCCAGACCCGGGTAAGTATTGTCACGCCAGGTTCCGCCGACACCCTCAGCCTTTTCGAGAATGACAAAATCCCCAAAACCTTTTTTTAATAATTTAATGCCGGTTCCCAACCCTGAAAAGCCGCAACCGATGATCACAATATCGTGATCAATGACCGGCGCGGACGCTGTTGTTTCCGTGTAATCTTTCGACGTATCTACCGCAGCTAAAGCCATTCCTGTTCTCCTGTCCTGGTTTGCCAGGCAACTATTTTACGGCGCGTCCACACTAAATCAGATTTATTCATCGATTTATTCATCGGAGCGGCGGACCCGAATAATTGCCAGCTTGTTGACATAGTTTCACTGGCGAAATCTACGCTGGCTCAGACGGACTGTCAAATGTGTACTGTGACTGGCGCAGCACTTTGCCTGCGCCGAACAGGCAGATCCATAAAGCAAGGGTTGCCGAACCTGCACGCTTTGTTTTACACGCCGCGCTTACTGGCGGGTGTTGCCCGGGAAATTCTCGCTAGTCCCCGCCCATCGGCCGAGCGTCGGTCGCGTTGGGCATTTTTGCCGGTAGAAACGGTATCAGCAGCAAAATGGGGATAATCATAATAGCCAGCAGCATAAAGGTATCGGCCAGGCCCAGAGTCAACGACTGGATATCAGTCAGCTTCTCGGCAATTGCCCACATCGCCGTTTCGTTATCTCCCGCCAAATCCTGTAGCGGTGCGAAGGCGGAATCCTTGCCCTGTTCCCAGGGATTGAGCTCTGCAACCAGATGTTGCCGATGAAAGACCGAGCGACCCTGCCAGATGGTAATTCCAAAAGCGATCCCGATACTGGTGGAAAATATACGGAAAAAATTAAAAAAACTGGCCGCTGAGCTGGTTTTATCCGGTGGCACGCTGGACAGGGTAATTGCCATCAATGGTGGCCATAGGAGGGTAAAGCCAATACCAACTACTATCCTGGCCTGCAACATGGTATTGAACGTGGTTTCCGGTGTGCAAGCAGCCTGTAGATAGATGCCCCAAATGCCAAAAATACAACCCGCCACCATCAAAGCTCTCAGGTTCCACCGCGGCATATTTTTACCCACGATCATCATGCCAAAAACCGGCAGCACACTGGTACCGGCCATCACCAGGCCAGACCAGGTTGCGGTATAACCCAGCACCGACTGCATCCAGATCGGATAGGGGATCATCGAACCGAAATAGGTAATGTGAAAAATCGAGGCGATCACCGATGCCATAACGAATACCGGATAACGAAACAGGGAGTAATCAATTATTGGGTGGGGCTCCCGGCGCTCCCAGACGTAAAACCCAATAGCGGCAATAACGGCGATATTGAGCATCAAACTAATCGTCGGTGACGACAACCAATCGAGCTCGTGTCCCTTGTCCAGAACCAGTTGCAACATAATCACAGCAAGGGCCAGAAGTATCACACCGACACCGTCGACGGGCACTTTAGGCAGCTTTTTATCGGTATGCCCCATACTCAGCCAGATTAATGCAGCGGCGACAATACCCAGCGGAATGTTGATGTAGAAAATCCACGGCCAGCCGAAATTATCCGTGATATAGCCGCCAATCAAGGGGCCAAGAACCGGCGCAGTGGTGGATGTAACACTCCACAGGCCGATGGCAAAGCCATGTTGCTCCGGTGGATAAACACGTAACACCAGGGTTTGCGAAAGGGGCACAATCATACCGCTGGTCAAACCCTGCAAAGCGCGAAACAGCACGAGGGTTTCAAAATTTGCCGCCACACCGCACATGGCTGAGGTTAGCGCGAACAGTAAAACCGCTGTTACAAACGTACGAATCTCCCCATAACGCTTACTGAGCCACGGACTCAGCGGCAGAATTACCGCGAGACAAACAGTGTAGGAAGTCAGCACCCAGGTTCCCTGCGAGGGGGTTGCGCCCAAACTGCCAGAAATAGCCGGCAGCGATACCACCGCTATGGTGGTATCAAGAACATTCATAAAATTAGCGGATGTAATTGCTATTGCCGTCAACAGTAACGGCAGCCGCGGCCCATTACCCATACGTTATGCTCACGTTCGGTCAGTATAAAGTCGGCCCTGCAATACGCCGTGCAACGCTAGTACCACGACGCTTGTCAGAGGAAGCCCGCAACAAGCGGCAGGCACCGACGCGCTGATACGTCTATCCCTGCCGTCGCGTTACCCGTCGGTAGGTCGATTATCAAAACATAGCCATCATTGCGCCGCAATCCAGGTCGTGTCAGTGACCCGGACGCCGATCCAGACCAGATAGACAATTTATAAAAGGCTGGACTCACCTGCCGGTCGATGAAAGAATTCGCCCGATTAATTTTCTAAAAACTCTTATTAAGGCGAATAACTATGACAAATCTAAACGGGAAGGTCGCACTGATTTCCGGCGCGGCCAGGGGCCAGGGCGCTGCCGAAGCCAAAATATTTGCGGAACGCGGTGCCAAAGTGATGTTGTGCGATGTACTAGATGCAGAGGGTGAAAAAACTGCTGCCGCCATCGGGGCTGCCGCTGCATACATGCACCTTGATGTAACCGATGAAGCCTCATGGCAGGCTGCCGTCGCCGCCACAGTCGCCAAATTCGGCAAACTCAATGTGCTGGTTAACAACGCTGGCATCGCTGATATGAATGTGCTCAAGGAAATGTCTGTCGAACAATACATGAAGACCATTCAGGTCAATCAGGTCGGTGTTTTTCTCGGCATGAAAAGCGTTGCCGGTGCGATGAAAGATGCCGGCGGCGGTTCTATCATCAACATTTCATCCATTGCTGGCATGTTGGGGGCGGTGGGAGGCGTCGCTTATTGCGCCAGTAAATTTGCCGTACGTGGCATGACCAAGGTAGCGGCGCTGGAGCTTGGCCCTGACAACATCCGCGTCAACTCCATTCATCCAGGCGGCATTATGACCCGCATGCTGACTGACGCAGGACTGACTTCGGACGGCGCAAATGATCTGTTTTCATCTGCACCGGTAGGCCGTATCGGTCAACCGGAAGAAATGGCGACACTGGCTGCTTACCTGGCCTCAGACGACAGCTCCTACTCGACGGGCTCTGAGTTTGTTGCCGATGGCGGACTGACCGCTGGTTTCTCGCTCGGCTAAAACATCCGGCTAACTAAGCCCAACAATCCGGCAGTCTAGCCCTGCGGCCCCACGCCAAGGGCCAGGCTGCCTTCCAGCTCCGCCGCGCCGTCAATATCAACGGCGGCGTGGCGCGCTGCCATCATCACGTCCCGGTAATACTGCTGGATGACTGCGTCATCGTAGGCCGCGTGAGCGCCCGCGCCACTGTACAATTTTTCGACCGCGCGGCGACACAGCTCGGCGGCATAAGCTGCCTGCCAGTGCAGGCGACTAAGACCGGGCAAGTCCACCGGTTCGCGCCGCGCAGCAATGTCATCAAACCCGTCACAGTTGGCACCGACCAGTAATTCCGCCGCTGTCAGCTCCGCGGACGCCTCGGCAACCCGCCGTTGCATCGCGCCACTGTGCGCTTTCGCGCCGCTACCTTTACCGCTGTAAATATCCGGACGAACGCGGGTTCTTTCTATAAACAGAGCGAGTACCTCACGCGCAATGCCCAGCACACAAGCGGCTAGCTGAGTGGCCAGGCAGGGCAGCACCGGTAGCATGTACACGCCTGTTTGGTGGTCGAGAGCATGCGGACTGCGCCCGGCAAACAGGCGTCCGGTGGGCTCTGCCCGGTGTTCAGGCACGAACACCCGATCCAGCACGATGTCCTTCGAACCGCTACCACGCATACCCAGGGTATGCCAGGTGTCATCTATCTGAACGGCTTCGCGAGGCACCACCACATGTAAATTTGCCGGGCCTTTGACATCTTCGCCACGGGCTGCGCCGACCATAATCCAGGGCGCGTGATCGACCCCGGAACAAAACTGCCAACGCCCGGAGACCATCCAGCCACCGTCGGCTTTTGCAAAATGTCCCTGGGATGCCAGCGTACCGGCGATCAGGACGCCGGGGTCCTCAAATACCTCTTCGCGACAGGCAGCAGTAAAACTGCCCACCACCCAGTTATGGGCGCCACAGACCATCATCACCCAACTGGCCGAAGGGCAGGCTCGCGCCGCCCCCATACATGCCAGCGCCTGGGCCCGAATCGATGCCTCGTGTCCGCCATTGTCGGCAGGGGTCAATAGTCGCGTCAATCCGGCATCTTTAAGGGCTGCGATGGATGCTGGCGCGACCCGACGGGCATCTTCCGTGGCCTGCCGGTGGGTGCCCAGCACCGGCAACACCGAGGCAATGGCGCTGGCATAAACGCTCGTTTCAGCGGTTTCCAATACGTTCATGCCGAGACTCCTCATCTATATCTTCTGCAACTGTGCCTTATGCAACTGTGCCTTATGCAACTGGGCCTTAGCGATTATTTTGGCGCCAGTAACTTGATGGCCTTGCGCGTGGCATCCAGGCGACCTTCGTTAACTGGGCTAACCGCCAGCACCGGCATGCCCGCGCCGGCTTCGTGAAACGCCGCCAGTTGATCCCGGCACTGGCCAGGGCTGCCAAACACGCAGACTTCTTCAACCATTCTGTCGCTAACTTTGGTCGCCGCCAGTTTGCGATCTTTTTCCTGCCAGGCCAGCTCTATCGCTGCCACTTCATCTTCAAAACCGCTCGCCCGCCACTGTTTACGGTAGTTGGGCATCTGACCAAAAAACGCCAGATTGTAGCGCGCCGCCGAGCGGGCGGCATCCACATCGTCGGCAACAAAGGTAGGAATACTCATAATGCAATCGACTTTGTCCGGGTCCTTACCGACACCTTTGGCAGCGGCTTTAGCGGTGTCGACCAGGGTTTTTACATAGGACCTGCCGGTCAGGAAAGGCATGATGCCATCGGCTTCCTGCCCGCCCACGGCGGCGCTTTCGGGGGTCAATGCTGCGACCAGCACCTGGGCGGGGTAGGCGGTGGGGCGTGCGCGAAACAAACCTCCGCCGCCTTCACCCTGCAAGGATTGCTTGACCGAGCGCGCGTACTCGCGCAGGTATTCCCGGGGCTTGTTCATGTCGATACCCAGAGATTTGAGCACCGCCCGGTGGCTCATCCCCAGACCGAGAATTAACCGGCCCTCCGTCATTTCAGTAATGGTCCAGGCCGTCATCGCCGCCAGGTAGGGATGACGAAAATAGATATTGGCGATGTTAGTGCCGACCTTTATTGTCGAGGTGGCAATGCCAATAGCCAGGGCATTGGCCAGCGCGTCCCCGGCGCCTTCGTTAACCAGCATAGCGTCAAAACCCTTATCCTCCGCCAGCTTACCCAGCTCGACAAACTCCTGAGGCGGCGCATCGGTGACGGTGGAAAGCACTAAACCGAGACGATGATTAGACATTTTTATGCTCCCTGTTTATTTGGCCAATGCTTCGTGGCCGATTTTTATAAGGCCATATAACTAGCTGGTCAGGACTGGAATTACAACATCATCGACATGCGAATGGCACCGTCGAGGCGAATCACTTCGCCATTGAGCATAGAGTTCTCGACAATGTGACAGGCCATTTTGGCAAACTCCTCGGGCTTGCCCGGTCGCTTTGGAAAGGGCACCAGGGAAACCATTTTTTCTACGCCCGCCTCACCCACTTCGCTGCGCGCCAGCGGCGTATCAAAGAAACCAGGGGCTATGGTCATGACGCGAATCCCGTAGTTGGCCAGGTCTCGCGCCATGGGCAATGTCATTCCAGCAACACCGGCTTTGGCGGCGGCGTAGGCGGTGTCGCCGACCGGACCATCAAAGGCAAAAATAGACGCGACATTGACGAACACACCGCGCTCCCCGTCGGCATTGACCGGCTCAAGCGTAGCGATATCGGTGGAGGCGAGGCGACAAATATCAAACGTACCGGTGAGATTAACATTAACCACCCGCATAAAATCAGCCAACGGATGCGGGCCTTTACGGCTGGTAATTTTGCGGCCGATGCCGATACCCGCTACATTCATCACAATGCGGGCGATACCCAGTTTTTCCTTTACCGTCGCCATGGCCGCCGCCACGCTGTCGGTGTCGGCAACATCTACCTTCACGGCAATACCACCCACTTCATCGGCGATGCTCTTCGCCAGCGCTTCATTTAGGTCGAGCACCGCGACTTTAGCGCCTTTGGCCGCCAGGGCCTGCACAGTGCCAGCACCCAAGCCCGAAGCGCCACCGGTAACGATGGCTATCTGATCTTTAATTTCCATTTAATTCTCCTGATTATTTCAAAAATAAGTATTTAATTTGTTGTCAAGCTGGCTGCTAGGTCGCTCGCAAACCACCATCGAGGCGGATTACTTCACCATTAAGCATAGGATTCTGACAAATATGCAGGGCCAGCTGGCCGAATTCAGCCGGTCGCCCGGCCCGCTTCGGAAACGGTACGTCGCCCACCGCTGTTTCAGGATCGCCGCGTAATACTGCCGCTGCCAGCGGCGTATTAAAGACGCCCGGCGCAATGGTGACGACACGGATCCCATAAGCGGACAGATCCCGCGCCATGGGCAGTGTCATGCCGATCACCGCGGCTTTGGTTGCGGCATAGGCAGTTTGACCGCGCGGGCCATCGAGACCTGCGGCGGAGGCGACATTAACAATGACCCCCTGCTCTTCACTGTCCAGCCGATCCAGTTGTCGTACCAGATCAGCGCCCAGGCGGCAGACGTTAAACGTACCGGTAAGGTTAACCGCAATCTGTTTGCCCAGGGCGTCGAGGGGTTGCGGGCCGCCACCGCGTGTGGCAATGCGGCCGGTAATATCGATGCCAGCACAGTTAATAAATATTCGGGGAGCACCGTTACTTTCAGTTACCTCTTGCAGCGCGTTGACCACTGATGTCTCGTCAGCCACATCACAGGCTACAGCTAAACACGCCAATTCAGTAGCTGTTTGCTGAGCCAGCTCCAGATTGCGATCAAAAATCGCCACCTTTGCACCGCGCTCAATAAACAGCCGGGCAGCACCCGCACCCAGGCCGGAAGCCCCGCCGGTAATGACAACACTCTTTCCTGTTACGTCCATTTTTTATCGCCTTGCTCTTTGTTAATTCGATGGCTATCTACACAGCCACCTCAGTTCGTCATCGTTTCGGTAAAACAGCAAATTAACTACCCAGGCGCACGGCGCCATCAATGCGAATCATCTCACCATTGAGCATGGTGTTTTCACAAATCTGCTGTACCAAAGCGCCGAATTCGAGCGTGTTTCCCCAGCGTTTGGGGAAGGGCACCGTGGGAATAATAGTGTCTATCCACTCCTGGGGTATGCCCGATGCCAGCGGGGTTTCAAACATACCCGGCGCGATGGTCACGACACGGATACCAAACGGCGCCAGATCCCGGGCCATGGGCAGGGCCAGGCCCTGCACGCCAGCCTTCGAGGCAGCATAAGCGGCCTGGCCGATGGGGCCGTCCTGGGCCACCACTGAAGCAATGTTGATGATTACACCGCGCTCGCCGTCTTCATTTAGAACCTCCGCGCTGGTCAGTCGATGCGCGACAATTCGCGCAACATTAAACGTGCCGGTCAGGTTAACAGCGATTACCCGTTCAAATTCCTCAAGGGGATGGGGCGCTTTTTTATTGGCGGTACGGATGGCGACATCAATGCCCGCCGCATTTAACAGAATACGCGGTGTACCCAGCTCCTCGACCACCCGGTCAACCGCAGCTTCCACCGCCGTGCCGTTGACCACATCGCACTCGATGGCGATGCCACCCAGCTCTGCAGCCAGTTCTTCGGCCAGGGCAAAATTTCTATCCAGCAAGGCACACTTTGCGCCGGCCCTGGTGAGAACTCTTGCCGCACCAGCGCCAAGGCCAGATGCACCACCTGTGATCAAAGCTACTTGCCCTTCTACGTTCATATCGACTTTTCCTAACTAATATTAAAAATAGTGCTAACAACAAAAATCCGTTTAGGAACTTTCTGCTTTCCTCAAACGCTAACTATCAGGGTATCTGCTTCGGTGCCGGATTAGGCAGCCGTGGCGCCGCTAGCCACAATAGCACCGGCGACAACACCGCCAGCACGACACTAACAACTAACATGGCAGTATAAGCGCCAGTGAAATCATACAACCAGCCACCTAGCCAGGCACCCAGAGCAGCCCCTATTGACCCTGAAATAGCTAAGGTACCAAATATAGAGGGGAAGAACGGACTGACAAATAAATCTCTGGCAGTGGACGGAAATATAGGAGTATTGGCTCCGTAGCCAAAGCCGACAAAAATGGCAAAGCCGACTGCCACCCAAAGTGCTACGACCCAACTTAAATACGCCAGGGCTGCAATCGCAATCAGAGTGCAGATAGCCGCCAGACTGTAGGCTCGCTCTCGACCGATACGATCAGACAAATTGCCCCAGAACAATTGACCGACAATACTGGAAATGCCAATCACGCCAGCGATAAACGAGCTTTGGGTTTTAGCGATACCGTGATCAACCATAAAGGCAAATTGGTGCATCAGCAGTATTTGCGTGACGCAGGCTCCGCTTAGAAAACACGCCCCAGCCAGCCAGAAGCGCGGCGATCGCATTGCTGTTTTTAGCACCCAGTCATAATAGAGCGGTTGTGCCAGTTGCTTATCTGAGCTTGTGTCCACAGACACTTCAATCGCAGGCACTTCTACTATAGGCGCTGCAACCATGAATGTTTGCTCAGCTTCAGCCAAAGGCGCCTGCTCAAGCCTGCCTTCATGTGGCTGCTCCGAATTCGCGTCTTCCGGCATCTTTAAAAGGAATAACGCCGATGGGATGACCCACACCGGTCCGATGACAGCCAGCACCAAAAAGGTATGTCGCCAGCCATAATTTTCTATCAGCGCATTGATGGCTGGCACGCCCACTAATATCCCGAGACCAATGCCTGACATGGCAAATCCGAGCGCAGTGCCCAGGTTGTCGGGATACCAGCGCTCAACGGTGACGATAAAGGGTATCCATCCGGCCTGGGCAATACCAATAGCGGCTACCACCCCGAAGGTGAAATACAGTTGCCACCAGGTCTCAACCTGGGCAGTCAACACCAAACCCACAGCATAAATAAAGCCGCCAAGAGCGATGACTCGCTGCGCGCCAAATTTCTCTACCAGGCGCCCGTTCATGGGGCCAGATAAGCCATGGACGATACTCATCACGGAGATGGCGCCAGCAGTGAGTGAGCGGCTCCAGCCCATATCATCAACCAGTGCAACGAGAAACACTGAATAGGCAAACCAGACGCCATAAACAGTACCCAGCGTCAAAAAAGCGACCAATATGGCAATAGGGCCGTGATAATTTCGGATCGACATAGACTTTCCTACGGAAAAAAATACGCCCATCCACTTCTGTGAACAAGCAGACGAGCGGACTTCTTACAGCGTAGCTAAATTACCTTCAGGGCCTGATTTCGTAGAGCGCGTTAAGCGGATGCACAATGGGCAGGCGCCGTACCGAACTAAAACCTGCCTCAGCACTGAATTCTTTCACTTTTGATTCGGGCAAACCCACAGTGCCAAGGCCCATACCACCCTGCCCCAGGGACGATGTCATGCAAAAATGCAGGCTGGCACCCAGTTTGAACACCGCCATCGGCCCCGTGTTATCAGCCGGATCATCGGTGCAGTCGACATCCATCAACACATAGATGCCATCATCTTTGCAGGCCTGGCGAAGCGCCTTCAATCCCCCTTTAGGATCGGCCATATCGTGGATCAAATCAAAGGTAGCGACTACGTCAAACTTTCCCGGCACGCCTTTAGAAATATCATGCACCTGGAATTCAACACGGTCACTGACACCCTCTTCCTGCGCTGTTTTACGGGCATTTTCAATATTTTTCGGGAACAGATCGAAGCCATAAAACCGGGCATTCGGATAGGCTTTGGCCAATTCAATAGAAGCGCGCCCCGCGCCACAACCGAAGTCGGCAAAGGTGCCACCATTTTCCAGCTTGGTTTGCACATCGGGCATTTCTGGCAACCACTGGCTAACCAGGAGATTCTTGTAGCGAACACAGGAGTTGTGTTCGAGGCCCTTCCAGAAGTCTTCCGGGTAGGTGGCATAGTCTATGCCCCCGCCCTGTTGAAAAGCCTGAATCAGGTCTTCGTAGGGCTGCATAAAGCCGGTAAACATTTTGAATAAACCGCCCTGATACAGCGGGCCACCCACCTCCACCAGCACCGGAATATGCGCTTCCGGCATGGACACTTCCCGGCTTTTTTTATCAAACGACAGGTAACCGGCCAGCGCCATACCGTAAATCCACTCCCGCAGATAACGCTCATTGAGCCCGGTTCGGTCGGCGAGAGTCTGGCTGGTAGCCGGGCCATTTTCCGCGAGGTCTACAAACAAGCCGAGCCTGTCGCCGATCGCGCACAGGCGAATGGTCATCATTCCCGTTGCATCACCAATAACTTTACCGACAAACTCCATTACTTTTTGGTCTGGTGCCTGCGACATAGTAGCTCCTCTTTTTTAAAATTTAATGGTTAACTGCTAAGCACTATACATGAGCTACACGGCACATGAGCGAGGAGGCACATGAGCGAAAAGGCGAGCTGAGGCCATCTCCACCACTTAATAACGCAAGGCAGGCGTGGGCAATTTGGCCTGCAACACATACTCACCGACACTGCGGGTTCGAAAACTGATGGGGTCGTGCAAGGTTAAAGTACGAATATCCCGCCAGAATCGGTCGAGGTTTTGCTCACGGAGCGCACTGCGCGCACCACAGGAAACCAGAATATCCTGGCAGACTTTCAAGCCGGTTTCAGTCGCAACGATTTTGGCCTGAGACACTGCCACAGAGGCCTCGCCACGCAATTGCGCCATTTCATTGGCACTAGCGGTGGCCCTCGCCTCAAGGGCAATATCCACTTTGCGGGCCGCCGCATAAGTAAGCGCTTCGGCAGCGGCAAGACGAGCGCTTAAGTCGCCCATTTGTAAGAGGATATAGGGATCGTCGATCGCCTTGTCAAAATCCAGCCCTGGCCAGGGATAGGCACGCGTGGTCTCGCGAATATATTGAGTAGCCGCAGCCATGGCACCCTTTGCTGCGCCAATAAATATACCGGTAAAACCAATTTGAGTAATCGGCCCAAGCAGGTTGGTAACGGCCATCTGGCGGCTTGCGTCGGTTATGCTGGCCATGACCATGTCCGAGGGCGCAAAGACCTTGTCGAAAATTGTTGTGCCACTACCGGTGCCCCGCTGTCCCATGGCATCCCAGTCATCGCGTATTTCCAGGCCAGGTGCGTCGCTGGGGACGATACCTAGCGCCATGGTTTTATCCAGCATGCCAATCACGGCGATTTTATCGCCGGCCAGAGAACCGGTGGAAAAGAATTTTTTACCGTTGATTTCGTAACCACCATCGACCGGTGTAAAGCTCAGGTCATAGCCTTTCTTAGGGTCGTTGCTCTTCTCTGAAGCCGCATTGCCGAGAAATACATTATTGGCGAGAATATCTTCAAACACCTTCTTTTTAAGGGCTTCTGGAGCCAGCTCATCAAGAAACGACGCGCCCAGCAAACAGTGAACCAAAAACATTTGCCCTATAGACGGATTACCCTGCGAGAGGGTAATAATTGCTTCCGTAATCTCTGTACAAGTTGCACCCAGGCCGCCATAGCTCAGTGGAATCGAAAAACCCAGCAATCCACTTTGCTTGAGTTCATCCATCTCCTCTCGGGGATATTCTCCATTTCTGTCGCGATCTGGATAGGTGATGGAAAACTTGTCTGCTAGTTCGCCAATGCGCTGCAGGGCTTCATCAATACTGCCGATGCTCATAAGTACTCCTGGGGTTTCAAACAACATCCTGTGGCTCAGGAATCCCGAACCATAGAACTTTTACAACCGGAACGTGTTTACAATCTGAATCTAACAGTGATCGCTTTGTCGTCTTAACTTAGCGGCAGCGACAAAGAAAGGAATTGTCTAAAACGCCGGTTCCATCGGTTCGCCACCCAACATCACCGCTCCCGCCGAATGGTGGAATCCCCGGCGTGCGTCTATGGCAGCAATAATGGCATGGATATTAGCCAGACAACGTTCCAGGGCATGGCCCTGCATAAAGGCAGCGCGAGATCCCTTGGTATACAAATTACTGATCATCTCCCGGGCGACATCACCCGCATAAAAACTTGATGAATACAGTTCGGCCTTGATTTCATTGGGTACAACCTCACCTCGGCTGGTGTATTCCCAGGCTCGGGCAAACACCTCAAGGCTACCGGCGTGAATAGCGCGCAATGCGGCATTAGCATCGGCGACGGCAATTTGTGTTTCGGTTTGATCCCTTAATGCCTTGCCGGTTACCGATGAGACTTTTGATTTGATTTCATGGGATGCCGCTTCAATGGCACCCTTAAGCACACCGACTGCCACTGCGGCAAATATAGGCAGGGTGGTTGCGCTGGGTGAACCTCTAAACAAGGGGCGATCGATCACCGGGGGACTGCCCGGCACACAGGCCATGACCTCGGGGACGAACACCTCTTTGGCATTGACCTGATTACTGCCCGTGCCACGCATAGCAGCAGCATCCTTCCAGGTCTGGACAATTTCAAGGTCTTTAACAGGTACCAGAAAGAGCCTCACGTCGGGACGCCCATTACTGTTCATACGTATCTCACCGCCTTCCATCACCCGGCCAGCCAGAGCACACCACAGTGCATCGTCAACGCCTGTTACCACGGGCCAGGAACCACTAAGACTGTAACCGCCGTCTACGGGTGTAGCCTCGGCCAGAGCGACTGCCGAAAAACCGAAGTTGCGATCTGGTTCGGCAAACATTTCGTTGCGTTCAGCGTCGGGAATCAAAGCCGACATGATGCAAGGTGCCATGGAGTTGACTACCAGCCAGGTGACCGCTGGGTCAGATGCACTGATCTCGACTGTGGCATTAAATGCTTCTGTGGGCGTAACTTCGAGGCCACCGGCTTCTTTGGGTGCAAACATCCGAAACATACCGGCTGCACCGACAGCTTTTATTACCTTATCACTGAGCCTGGCCTGCAACTCACCTTCGCGCCTGTGCTCGCTGATTAAGGGCCGCAATGCCCTTGCAGCCTCTACAATTGAACCTGTACCCATAACACTTAACCCATCGATAAATTTTGATCGATTTTGCGCGACCGGATGTTAGTATTTCAAGCTAGAGAGCAAATAACTTCCGGGCGTTATCACCCAGCACCGCGCGCTGCAGATATTCCGGCAAATGACTGACACTACCTTTTATCTGACCCGGCGCATCGATATGAGAATCGATATGGGGAAAATCGGAACCCCAGAGAATACGGTCTTCACCAACAAGTTCCAGCGCCGTACCAATGGTGCGCTCCTCTGGCTCAGCAACAAACCATAGGTTGCGGCGGAAATAGTCGCTGGGTTTATCCAGATTCAGTTTTAGATCAAAGCCGGAAAAATGCTGATACTTCTCATCAAGCCGATCCATCGCATAAGGTGCCCAGCCACAACCTGCCTCAATGGCGACCACCTTTAATCGCGGGAACTTGTCAAACAGGCCATCCATAACCATCGCCATGCAGGCGGGCATTACCTGCGAGGCTGCGCCCAGTGCGAAGCTAAACGTGCGGTTGGCCGGCGTCTCATACCAGTCACCGACAAAACCGGTGACAAAGCGCCGCGAACGCACTATTACGTGAATCAACAGAGGCACGCCCGACTCCTCAATCCGCGCCCAGAGCGGGTCAAAATAGTCGCTGGCAAACGCGTGGCCATCAACACGTTCGGGTGGCAGGAACACCCCCTTAAAACCCTGTTTGAGCCGCAGATCGAATTCTTTAACCGCCTCGTCAATGTCGTGATAATTTAGATTGGCTGCAACCACCAGGCGTTGCCTGTCCGCCGCCTGAAAGTCGTAGACCCAGTTGTTATAGGCGCGGCAGTAAGCGTTGGCTAACGCATTATCAGCCGAATCCCAAAGGATACCGATGGTCGGCAACACTAATCCAGCGCTTAGACCCCATTCATTAAACTGCAGGACGCGCTCGGCGCCGTCCATGCTGCCAGGCGGCGCCCCATCCAGGTATGAGAGTGACGAGCGCGGATTGAACGCTTCCGTACGATCTATATTGACCCCGCCGAGAGCAGCAGTGCAGTTGGGCAGGATGACTTCGCCATCGGCGAACAGCTGTTCGACGCCCTTTTCGTTGACCCTGAATTTTATGGCACGATCGCGGAATTTATCCTCGAGATAGTTTTCCCACAAATCCGGCGGTTCAAGGACATGAGCATCCGCATCAAAGACGAACACATCGCTTGCAAGTTGGCTCATTGCGTTTCCCTTACTATCGATTCAACGGCAGACAAAAAACAACCCGTAATGCCAGCAACATTACGGGCTCTCGCCTAGGACTTTGTTACATCAAACTGCCACCGCAGATCAGGCGGCCGCTCCGTTCCTTAACAAACGTCCCGGCAGGACGTCGCTCGCAGGATTCACCTGATCGACATTTCCGGCGCGCAATACCTGGCCATTGACGATGACGAACTCTATGCCCGACGCCTGTGAAACGAGTCGATCAGCGCCAGCGGGGAAATCGTAAACCCTTTCAAGTCCACCGGCACCTACAGTATCGGCATTAAACACTACCACATCTGCCGCCAGGCCTTCTTTCAGGCGGCCACGGTCAGTGATATTACAAACATCGGCTGAACGGGACGTCAGTAAGTAAATGGCGTACTCGAGATCCAGCGACCCGCGCTCGCGCACCCAATGCCCCAACATGTAAGTAGAAAAGCAGGCATCGCAAAGCTGGCTGGCATGAGCACCGCCATCTGAAAGACCAACCACCACATTGGGATCTTTGAGTAAAATCTCGACCTGATCCTCATCGTGATTCGCAATTGGCATCCGAATGCGCATTGCCAGGTTATTCTCAAGGGAGAGATCCAACACTGTGTCAACCGGGTCCTGACCACGCTCAGCGGCTACGTCAAAAAGTAGACGCTCATTCAGAGATGGATCCGAAGGACATTCAGAAATGACCGTTTTCGGCCAGCCTGCGAGGCCCAGGGCCATGCCTTTCTGTATAGTTTTCTTGAAGTTTTCACGAAACTCCTGCTGCCCGTAAATTACTTTTTTACCGTCAAAGTCCGCAGCTGATACCGGTTTAAATACCGGCATACTCTCGAAGATAAACGGGGATTTAAAATTCATTTCAAAATTCAATGCGCGGGGGCTCACCTGCGGGTAGACCTTAGCCCCCGCAGCCACCAGTTCGGCAGACTTTTTTAGCTGGGCATGATGATCACCGCCACCCAACGAAATACCCTGCAGCAAGGCCGTCCAGGTGACATTGCAATTGGCAACCCTGGACATTTCTGCAAATTGGTCGTGAAGCACATCACCGCCAATCGTCGACTGGATAATGCCAGTTTTTTCTTCGCCTAGTACTTTGGCGATTTCAAGGATTTCGGAGTTGTACTCCGCTAAACGACTGGGTACCGGCTTACCACCAGCGCCAATGTGGGTCGGCGCTTTTGACGACGCAAAACCCATGGCGCCCGCCCGCAGACCTTCGCGAACAATTTCGCGCATTTGCTCAACCTCTGCTGGCGTTGCCACGCGCTCAGTAGAGTCAGCGCCCATCACATAAAGTCGTATTGGCGTATGCCCCATCAGTACGCCGACGTTGATGCCTATACCCGCCTTTTCAATCGCATCGAGGTATTCGGGAAAGCTTTCAAAGGGCCAATTCTCCCCAAGACCTGCCTTGAGGGCAGCCGCATCCATGCCTTCGACGTTCTCCAACGTTCTGATGATGGTATCGCGGTCGGAAGGCCTAACCGGGGCCACCCCAAAACCGCAGTTACCGACCACCACGGTAGTCACCCCATGCCATGGCGATATAGTCATCATCCTGTCCCAGATGATCTGGGCGTCATAGTGGGTGTGACAATCCACAAACCCCGGGCAGACGATAAGCCCTGTGGCGTCAATAATTTTGTCGGCATCGCCATCCGCCTTACCCAAGGCGACTATTTTGCCGTCCTTAATGCCGACGTCACCCTTGTAACGGGGTGTTTTGTCGCCATCAATGATGGTACCGCCGATAATTTTTATGTCGTACTTCATCCAGAACCTCCCATACCTGATAGCTCGCGTAACAAGTGTGAAAAAAAACCCCGCTCCTGAATAAGTAGCGGGGTCTTCGTAGGCTTAAGCCGGAATCTTATCTACCGGCAAGTTGTAACATTCTATGATGTTTTCCCTCATTATCCAGCGCTGTTGTTCAGCGGGGAGGTGGGTTGCGTGTTTATCCAGCATCTCCTGAGACCAGGGCCAGGTCGCGTCGCTGTGGGGGAAATCGTTGGCCCAGACCAAACGCTTCGGATTCATCAGATGAGCCACCTTGAATGCCACCCAGTCATCCTGAAAGGTCAGCCAGACATTACTGCTGATGTATTCGCTAGGCATTTTCGCGAGGTTTTTACCGCCTCCTAACCAGATGCCATGACGCTCATAAGCGTGATCCATACGGTAGGAATAGTGGGGCAACCAACCAGCATCCGCTTCCGCAGCGATAAATTTGAGTTTGGGATGGCGTTCAAAAACACCGCCGAGGACAAAAACGCCCATGACGTCCTGTACGCTACGGATAATCCCCAAAAATCCATTGATCCGGTTGCCGCGAACCTGGCTAATCTGATTAACGGCACCGCTTCGGGAGGTCAGAATATGGAACGATAAAGGCATATTGAGTTCAACCGCGCACTCCCACAAAGGGTCGTACATCGGATGATCGTAGTCTTCCTGCTGAGGGTCGCCCGGCATCATCATGCCGACAAAGCCTTTCTTCTTGGAATCTTCAAAATCCTTGATCATCTGCTCAACAGTCTCACCAGACGTCTGACCAAGACCAAACAAACGGCCGTCTGGCGCCTCGGAAACATAGTTGGCCAGCCATTCATTGTAGGCGTGCATACAGGCTGTCTTATAAGCGAAATCTGCATGGTTACACAGCGCCATGCCTACAGATGGATAGAGAATTTCTGCCACTACACCATCGCGATCCTGGTCGGCAACACGGTACTTTGCCTGGTGGCCACTGCGATGCAACTGATCAAAGGTGCAGCTAGCACTACGCTTACCAAGCTCCTCAGCGCTTAGGCCAGCAGCCGCGACCAGACCCAGAGGGATGGTAGACTCCATGCCTGGAATCACGTAAATATCGTTACCCGCCGCATCTCTTTTAACAGTGGGCGCCCGATCACGAAATTTCGGGTCAATATATTTTGTATAACAATCCGGCGGCTCGACGATGTGTGAGTCCGCAGAAATAAGTCCAAAACCCAGGCTGCTCATAGCGAAGTGCTCCCTTCTAAATAGACAATGTAAGTTCGATAAGTGGTTTTGCTAGACCGGCATTTTCACGGCTTGTGTTACCAACCGGGAAGCTAATGTTACCAATCGTTAACCTCATGCCATTAAGCCTTCGCCAACACCGAAATGCAACTACAATTTGGGCATAACAACGGCGTGTGTCAAACCGCTGCCAAGCCGCAGTGCAGTGCATGATCCGCCAAAACTAGCGCAACTGGAAACTCTCCAGGCAAAACGGGAATACGCCCTTGACCGCGTCGATCAGCACAGTCTCAGCCAGTACAGTCCCAACCAGTAATGCCCGTCGAGGTTTCATCTGCCACTGAAAAAGTTACCTCAGGCAACACCCATCTTCGTTTAGACTGCCTGTAAGAATGGCGCGGTTATCCTATGACTGAGATAGAAATGCCATGCAAAGAAGCGAAGTATTAGTATCTTAGTTAATAAACCCGCGACTGATTTAGCCTGACTTTTCTAACCTGAGCCGGTCCGACATGGCGCATTAAAACAAGCACAAAACTCCTGCCCACAATGGTACGATTACGCGCTAGCAAGGAGTAATAGCAAATAGCCATAACCAAACCCCATCGTCGCACCGGTTCCAGCAAAAGCCTTCCATACCCGTGTAAACACAACCCGTGGTGGATGGCTGGCCTGATACTGGTACCTATTATTGCGGCTGCCCACAATATTTCCGGCGCAAACGCCAGTTTTGTGCAGGGGTTGATTGGCTCCGCTCCGGTGCCGTTTTTGTACCTGGGTGCCAAGCACATGGTCACCGGTTACGATCACCTTCTGTATCTGGTTGGCGTCGTGTTTTTTCTGCGCCGCTTTAGAGACGTTCTTCTTTACGTGACGCTGTTCACCCTGGGCCATAGCATCACGTTGATGGCAGGCGTCCTGGTTAATGTGAACGTCAATGCTTACCTGGTAGACACGATAATAGGTCTGTCCGTGGCCTATAAAGCCTTTGAAAACATGAATGGGTTTAAACAGGTATTTGGCGTGCAGCCGGATGCGCGGCTGGCTGTATTCGTCTTTGGTCTGTGCCACGGCCTGGGGCTGGCAACAAAAGTGCAGGAACTGTCGTTGTCCCCGGACTATCTGGTGACTAACATGCTCAGCTTTAACGTCGGCGTGGAACTGGGCCAGGCCATCGCCCTGGCATGCATTCTTGTAGTTCTCGCCCAATGGCGGCACCGAACCAGTTTTCAACGGCACGCATTTTTTGCCAACACAGTGCTAATGAGCGCTGGCTTCAGCCTGGCAGGGTATCAGTTTGCCAGTTATTTTTGGGCGTGAACGAGGAGTTCAGAAAGGCTTGTCATGAAGAAAACAACATCGGAATCTATTGCCCCTGAATTGGCCACGCCGAATACGGTCAACTCGCCAGGCAGTATCAGAATACTGCTCGCCACACTGGGGGCCGCGACTGTAGCTGGGTTGCTTCTCGTCACCCTTATTCTGCCAGCAGAATTAAATCGGGACCCCCTGGGCGTCGGCGAAGCGCTGGGCATCAAAGGCCTGTCGGAAAAGCCAACGGCCGAGGCTGTAGGCATCGAAAAAACACGTTTCCGGGAGGATACCGTCTCTTTCAAGCTGCTGCCGTTCGAGTTTGTTGAGTACAAGTACCGGCTGGGTCAAAGCAGTGCGTTGATTTATAATTGGACGGCGACTGACGAGGTGACCTTCGATTTTCATGGTGAACCGGCGGGTGGCCCGGAAGGGTTCGCAGAAAGTTTCAGTATAGGCAAAGCAGATCACGAAAACGGCGCGTTTACAGCCCCTTTTACCGGCATTCACGGCTGGTTCTGGGAAAATCGCGGGGGGGAAGCCGTGACAGTAACGTTAAGCACAGCAGGTTTTTATAGCGCTTCGCTTGAGTTTCGTGACGGTTTTGTTAACGAGAGAGCGCTAGTTGAGGAGTAAAAGTCTGGGTAGCAAAAACCTGGCGGAGAACCCCAACGATCCCAACGTTAAAGGCTCTCCAGGATTCATCGCCAGGCATCTTTTAAGTTGTTAACTTTATCTCAATTAAGGTTCTTCAGCCTTTTCAGGGCCCTGGATACCCGGTTTTTCATCGCTTTGCACGTAAACTGCGTGACATGATGAACACACTCGATAGATCTGGCCACCGGCATCAAATAATGCGTCAGCATCCTGGGCTTCGGCTGCAGCTTTAGCACTTAGGCCCGCGTCAACAAGGCCCAGTGCAAATTCCCGCCAATCATCATTATCCCTGGCGCGACCTGGCATCATCAGCAAATTGCCCGCTTCGGCGACAACAACGGCACTGTGCTGCACTGCCAGCCAGCCCTCCTCCGTCGTCGGTCGCAGATCCCTGGTGCCCTCTTCGGTGATGATGCTACCGGCAGAATCCCATATATGGTCTGCCGCAGGATCCAATACCCATTGCATGGTGTATTTGACATCGCCAGTTGGCTTAAACGGCGCTACGGCCGCCCCCTGCCCGTCCTGCTCGTTTTGACCGCACGCAGCTACCAACAGCACAAGCCCTATCAATGTGAGAAGCTGCATTTCGAACGACTTCTGTTTCATCATTCGGTAGGATCAGCGCCATCATCAGGTGCACCGGTACCGGACGAACCCATAAACATTTTCGTACCATCGGCAAGTGTGATATTGCGACCATTGGCACGATTTGAGCGATCCTTAGCCTGGTAACCATCTACAAGTATCTCTGTGCCCACTGAGATAGAACGTTTGTTTATACCGCGTCTCAACAGCGTGTTGGGCGTGCCACCCTCAATCATCCATATCTCCTTAGTGCCATCTTCCTTGGCGACTTCGATATGAAACCAAGCGTGCGGGTTTACCCATTCGATTTTGGTGACGGCGCCGCGCAGCACCAGTGGGCTGTTGGCATCAAACTCTGCGCCAAAAGCATGGTGCGCGTTCAGCTGCGCAGGCATCGATGCGGTGATTATTGCGGTGAGTGTTAATCCGGCGGCTGTAACAACATTTTTCAAAGACATAATAATAATCTCAGGTTAAGTATAGCTATTCGTTATCAATCGTTTCTGTTTCATATTTTCTGATATCAAAAAGTGTCGCCTGATCTCAGAAACAGTCGATCGATCTATTCGAGCGGCTTTAAACGGTACTTGCCGTACATTAGTTCTTCCACAAACTCAACGCACTTGAAATCCAGCAGTTGCGCGTTGGGCTCCATCCGACGGTAAAGCGGCATACTGATTTTCCAGGGCTTGGTAAAAGTTGCT
This sequence comes from Porticoccaceae bacterium, assembly GCA_041603535.1. Lineage (GTDB taxonomy): Bacteria > Pseudomonadota > Gammaproteobacteria > Pseudomonadales > Porticoccaceae > HB2-32-21. Next base: position 10,366 of record JBFIEE010000038.1, on the reverse strand, counting down.
GGATCAGTGATAGTCGCTTCGTACTGGATGTGGTTGGGGCCGGTGAGCGTATATCGTTCAACCACGTGCAGCTGATCACTGTGATGATTACCCGATCGATCAAACCAGGTTTCCGCATTCTGACCAGTCACATCCAGCACCAGTGTATCACCGTCCCAGGAAGCTACTGTCTGCCCCATCCACGAGTCTACGGGAGCCGGACCGGGATCCTTTGTATAGATATCTCTAACGGCACCAGCATACTGGTAAGCGATAAACAACGAGCCTTCACCCTGGAAAATCTGGAATGGGTGAGGCATGTAGGTTGCCCTTGGTACGCCGGGAAGGTAGCACTTGATCTCCGGATCGCGATCTACCCAATGTAGCTGATTCTCTTTCTTTTTAGCCAATGCTTCAGGCTTGTAGGGGATTTTACCCCCATCTACCACACCCAATCCGGGCGGCACAGCACCAACCGCACCGAGAGCGAGAACACTTTTCGCTGGCACTGGCCCGGCAGGGCCATCACGCAAGGCCATCGCGGGTCTGGCCATATGGATTTCGAGATCGTAATTCGCGGTATTAACCGCTTGCCAGATACCATTGAAATCCGGATGGACACCGTCCGCCGCGCGTGGTGCTTTGTAGGCGGCCTCAGCAGCAACCACAGCTGACGGCGTAATGCCCAGCACCGATAACAACATCATCATTCGTATAGCATTAAAGTTTAGTTTCACAATCAGCTTCCCGTGAGTTGGAACGAATGAAAATAAGCATAGCCTACCTTTGGTGCGCATGGGAAGCAGGACTCGCCAAATGCAGTTAAAAAACGCAGCGGCGCAGCGGATAAGGAAGAAGGCAGTCATGCGGAATGCGCGCGCAACTCGCCAGGCACGAAGCTTTTGTTGTAACATCGCCAAGCTGCGCGAAACCGGTTGGGTTGCGCGACATCAATTGCGCCGCCGCAGCTCGATGTATCACAATGGCACCCGATACGGCAAAAGAGCCCCAGTGCGCAGAGATAGCCTGGCGATTAATCGTCGATTTTTGCGCAGCAATTGGCCAAAAACATAAGGAACCCAGGAACAATGCTCAACGAGCTACTGTTAAGATTTGCCTCATGGCTTGATACATTCCAGTCAAGTACCGACCTGCATGAGTCGCTGTATATGTATGCCTGGGTGGAAACAACCCATGTCTTGACCCTGGTGCTGTTTCTCGGCATGTTGCTTGTAATAGATCTGAGACTGCTGGGCGTGGCGTTTAGAGATGTCGCTGCCTCCAAAATTGTCGAGCGGCTGGATAAACCCATGATGATAGGCTTCGTCATCATGGTCATTTCGGGCGCACTGTTGTTCTATGCGATCCCGGTACGATCAACGCAAAGCATCTGGTTTCGAATTAAGGTGGTGCTACTCATTGCCGCGGGCATCAATGCACTCCTTATTCGGAACATGACCAGATCACCAAACCTCACCTGGGATAATGATCCCACCCCCCCCAAACGCATAAGAATAGGTGCCGGGCTCTCCCTTGGACTCTGGACCCTCGTGATCGCCGCAGGCCGATCAATGGCTTATGACTGGTGGGATTGCGGCAAAGAGATGCCCTACTTTATGAACTGGGCCGCCGGTTGCGTGAACGAAATGGCCGCATTCGAATAAGGTTACACTCGCGCTGAAAAGCGCCGACGCGACGGGCCCTAATGAGACGGGCCCTAATGAAACGTTTCGAAAGAATACTCCCGAGGGGGAAAGATGGATTTACTGTTTATTTTTGAGTGGCTCGATACTTCGCTGCTGGCCGAAATCTCCAAATCGTCGGCCGGCATTTTCGCAATGGTGCAAACGATTCATATTGCCAGCATGGTCATGCTTGTTGGCATGCTGCTGCTAGGCGACCTGCGCATGATGAATGTCCTGCTAACCAACGTGCCATCAAAAGTTGTCATTGACAACACCCAGAAATGGATTTACCTGGCGCTGGTGTTCATTATTTTGTCCGGGATATACGAGGCGTCCGCCATTGCCATGAAACTTGCCCACAACTCATTTTTCTTTGCAAAAATGGCCGGCCTGAGTATGGGCATAGTTTTTTTCCTTACTATCCGCAGCGCCGTTTATAGCCGAGCGCCGGACGCTGCCCATGAACAGGAAGTAACGACGCATCAACCGTCGGACGCGCTGCCGAGCTGGTCAATCAAACTGGTTGCTGTGGCAAACTTGTTAATATGGTTTAGTGTAGCCGCCTCCGGTCGCTGGATAGGTTTTTCATAAGGTTTTTGAGAGAGCACATGACAACTAAAACGCTAGGCAGAGTGGCGACGGGCTTTTCGCTCGTTATTATAATTGGCTGGAGTATTTACTGGGGCATCCAGGTGGGGGACGTACTGGATATGCTTGAGTTGGCTAACGCACCGTAGCGTAGTAGCGTAGTAGCGTAGTAGCGTAGACTAACTACGCGTTGACCGACAACGCGTAGTAGACCAACAACCTGAAACCAAAAACCGTGGCGAGCGCTTAAACTGCTTAAACCATAAGCCGTAAACCCTAAGCCCTAAGCTGACTCGGCCCGATCCCCTGCGTATCAACGCCGCCGGAACCCGCTTACCCCCTGTTGCACCTGTAGCCCTCGCCCTGCGTCAGCAGAGCACTGTCACTGTCCAGCGCAGTTTCTGGCAGTACTCCAAACTGCCGCCTCCCTCGCGGATGCAGAACAAGCTACTTAATCCGGCTCCAAACATCTCGCGAATTAAGTAGCGTTCTACCAGCTGCTGCTTAGTTTGCGGCCGTTGCCGCCTCTTTTTCCATCTGCCGGGCACCCCCGAGCATACCTGTCATGGCATGGTTACCCTCATGACAGGCATATTCAAACATCTGCTCCTCAGTCGCCCGCATCGGGATAGCCACGGTAAAAGGTCTGGTGAACGTGCTGGGGTCGTTGACGGTATATTCGTAGACCAATCGGGATTCACTGACTGGGGTGAATCGCTCGGTCAGTGTCATGTTGTCGCCCGACCCCACGACACCGTTCATCTCCAGCTCATTGAGGTTCAGCGGCAGCTGGAAAGTCGGCGTTTTATCGGTGAAGTTTCTGGTCTCGACAACAAGCGTATCGCCATCCCAACGGCCACGCGAATCCCCAGTCCACTTTTGCAGGTCAGCAGGTAAATGCGGGCGACTGTCCAGCGGAACCACGCGGGCGTCGTGAATCATCTCAGTAAAAAGCACCACATGACTGGGCGTCTGGACAATCCGCAGGTTATTGTTATAGGCGCTTGGTATCAGCGGCGGGCCGGCATTAAAACTTAGCAGGCAGCGCTCGGAGAGGCCGAGTATTTCTGGCCCTTCTGGTCGAAACGTCGCCATGTCGAGACCTATGGACACGATATCGCGTACTGGCGGATTGCGTAACAGATTCTTTTTTAGTCCCGCCAGGGCTTGCGGGGTAAGTGCAGGCAAACGCCCATTCGGTGGATCAACGATCAGGGACGTTCTACGATCCTCATTCATGGTCGTCCCGTAATCCATCCAAAAATTATTATAAGCTCCTTCAATGTCCTGTTCAGCCGCCGCATGTTCCCGCAACTTGTCCACGTCAGTAGCTTCAATCGCCTTGTCCTTAAACGCCTGCTGTTCTTCGGATGTAAATACCGCCTTGTCACCCAGAGCTTTGGGACGCTCGAGCGGTGTCAGTGTACGGAAATCCCAGACACCCTGAATATTGGGATGCCCCTGAGCGTTACGTACCGGCTTATAGGTTGCTTGGTCGGCCTGGTTTGCTGCATAGGTAGTTGAGACAGAAATAGCCAAAGCCGCCGCAACACCAACGATTGGGAGTAATTTAGGGATTCGAGTCATTTTACGTTACGCTCCTCAGTGTTCGTATGTATTAGTAGTATCAAATGAATGGTCACCTGGCTGACAAGTTACCATAAACACCCACCTCGCTTCGCCGTTTATTGTAGCGCTGCGGTTGCCGCTTCTTTTTCCAGCTGTCGCGCGCCCCTCAGCATGCCCACCATGGCGTGGTTACCCTCGTGGCAGGCGTACTCAAAGATCTGCTCTTCAGTCGACCGCATCGGAATGGCAACGGTGAAGGGTTTAGTAAACGTGGTCGGGTCGTCCAGTGTGTATTCGTAGACCAGACGCGACTCACCAACCAGGGTAAATCGTTCGGTCAACTTCATGTTCTTACCAGATCCTGCGGCACCGTTCCTGCTGGGGTCAGTAAGATCCAGTGGCAACTGGAAAGTCGGCGTTTTGTCTGTGAAATTGCTAGTCTCGACGACGAGTGTATCGCCATCCCAATGCCCACGAGAATCGCCAGACCACCGTTGAACTTCTGCCGGGAGGTGCGCACTGCCATCAATTGGCACGACACGTGCGTCATGTATCATCTCCGTGAAAAGCACCACATGGTTTGGTGCCTGAACGATCCGCAGGTTATTGTTATAGGCGCTGGGCGTGAGCGGCGGACCCGCGTTGAATCCCAACAGACAACGCTCAGACAACCCGAGCATTTCAGGCCCCGCCGGTCGAAACGTTGTCAGGCCAATAGAGACAATATCCCGTACTGGCGGATTACGCAGCAGGTTCTTCTCCAGCCCCGCTAGTGCCGCCGGGGTCAACTCGGGCAGGCGACCGTTCGGTGGATCCACAATGAGCGACGTCCTCTTGTCCTCATTCATAGCAGTCCCATAGTCCAGCCAGAAATTGTTATATGGAACCTCGACATCATATTCAGCCGGGAGGTCGAGATCTTTTTTGTTATCGGTATCGTTGATTTGTATCGCCTGCTGGCGAAATGCCTCAGCCTCCTCCGCCGAAAACACTGACTTGTCAGCCAGCTCTTTGGGGCGCTCGAGGGGGGTCAGTGTACGGAAGTCCCAGGTACCCTGAATATCGGGGTGGCCCTGCGCGTTGCGGGGCGGCTGGTAAGCAGATGACTCGACCTGATCAGACTTTGAACAGCCTGAAATTGAAACTACCAGCCCAACCATGAGGCCAGTTATTAACTGTAATGTGCGGGCTCGGTTCATTCCACACTCCATGGTATCCCTGAGGTTTAAAAGCGATTACGTGATCGCGTAAGCTACCATAAAGCAGCAGACGAATAAACCGGGTTCCGTCGTCAGAGAAGCGCTCGTTTCCATTGCATCGGTTGCTTGCATCGGTGCAATAGCTCAGGCACAGCGCCTTAACTTAGCGCAGGTTCTGGCGCTACCCCTTCAGTTCAAACACAGCCCACATATCTGTACCGTGGATGGTGCCTGCTTACTCAGCAGGCCGCCAATCACCGCACGAACAAGGTCACCTAACCTACCGATTGCGCCGCCCACATCACCCCCCTAACCGAATCATTGAGCGATCACTTGTCGTCAGGCTGACGGCAACCCGGAGGCTGCCAACCACCAAAATCAACACCACTCGACTAGCGACACTAACAGGCGATGGCGCCACCATCTACTACCATCGCGTGCCCGGTAACGAACGACGCATTATCCGAACACAACCAGACCGCAGCCTCGCCGATTTCAGTTGGTGCACCAAACCGACCAATCGGTTCAAAACCCAGCATAGCGGCTTCCATTTTTGGATTCGTATCAAACATTCTCTCCAGCATGGGCGTGCGAATAACACCCGGGCAAACCGCATTCACGCGAATGCCTTTAGTGGCATACTCCAGCGCTGCGGTTTTCGTCAGGCCCACCACGCCATGCTTGGCGGCGACGTAGGCACCGGCGTTTTTGGAGCCGACCAAACCGGCGATAGACGCCGTGCTAACAATAGCACCAGGGCTATTTTGCGCCAGAAACTGGGTCACCTGATATTTGATGCACAGGAACACACCCTTGAGATTGACGTTGTAATTGAAGTCAAAATTCGCTTCTGTACACTCGTGAATGCGCGTCCAGTCGCCCTCGACTCCGGCATTGTTGTACGCGCAATCAAGGCGCCCATAATTGGCGACCACCTGAGCCACCAGCCGTTCAACGTCGGCAGCTTTGGACACATCACAACGGATAAAGCTCGCCTCGCCACCCGCCTGCTTAATCAACTCAACGGTTTGCTGACCATTTTCTTCCTGTAAGTCAGACACCACCACGGTGGCGCCTTCCCGCGCGAAGATTTCTGCCGCCGCCCGCCCGATACCGCCCGCTGCGCCGGTCACCAAAGCTACCTTACCCTGAACCATTCCAGACATTTCATTCTCCTGTTAGATCAAAATTAGAAACCACAACCAAAAAAATCAGCGCGCCATTGTGACTAATTGGCGGAAGGCGGGCAAACCGGCTGGGCGGTGGGGCGAGAGGCGAGGTAATAACTGAAAAGAGACGTGGGCGACGCGAACAGCTCGCCACTCCAATTTTACCCGGTGCGATAGTGCTGCAACCGTTTAGCTGCCCCTGTTCCCCTGATCTTGCCTATTGACTCGGCGAGGCTACGCTGACGCAGAGCCGATTACGACCGCCTTCCTTAGCCAGGTACAGCGCCTCGTCAGCGGCCTGAATCAGGGCATTTAAGTCCCTGAGCGGTGGCACGCTAGCAAGGCCAACGCTGAACGTGCAGGAAAACCGGGTCCGCCCTGCCTGATGCTTAATCAGGGAGAACTGTTCGCGGAGCGCGTCCAGCACTCGCTCCGCCGCAGTCAACGAGGTATCAGGCAATATCACGCCAAATTCTTCACCGCCGTAGCGACCAACGATATCGGAGTTACGCAACCGCTGCTTTAATAAGCGGGAAATATTCTTGATCACTTCATCACCGACTGGGTGGCCGTACTGATCGTTGACGCGCTTAAAGTAATCAATGTCCAACATGGCGAACACCAACGGTGAGTTTTGCCGCAAGGCTCGATGTACCTCCGACTCCAGGCGTGTTTTCAAGGCGCCATGGTTTAGTAATCCACTCAGGGCATCGACCTGCATATGCGAACGCAGCTTGCGAAATCGTTTTACGCGCACCTGAACTGCCGCGACGAGGTGGGCATCGGCGATCGGTTTCTGCAGGAAATCGTCGCCGCCCAACTGCAGCGCCTCCAGCTGCTGGCGATAATTAACTTCCGTTGATAAAAACACGATGGGGGTACTCAACAACTCGCTTTTCTGTCTAACAATGGCAGCCGCTTCCAGACCGGAGCACTCGGGCATGAATATATCCATCAAAATAACATCCGGCTGAAATTCTGAAATGATGGTCAGCAAATCAGCAACATTCTCTACTATCTTTGTTTCCATGCCCGCATTATTCAGCACCAGCGCGTAGTGTTCGGCCAGAACCTGCTCATCATCGACCAACAGAACCCGGTATGATTCCTCCTCCTGCCAGACGGTCAGCGTAGAAAGTCGATCCAGTAACTCCCCAAAATCCACTGGCTTGGTCAGATAAATTCCGCCGCCAGCCCGCACCACCTCCAGTCGGGCCATCCAGTCATCACGGGAGGAAATAAATATCCGTGGAACATCTTGCTGTGATGTGTTTTTAAACCCTTTAACCAGATCAGCACCGGCTGTGCGGCCTTCCGGCAGGTTAAGGTCGACCACCATTGCCGCCGGTGTCTGCCGCTCCAAAGCGTGTCTGGCTACTGTGGCATCCTTAAAAACCTGAACATCGTAACCGTAGTGCATTAACTGATCACGCATCTCCCCGGCCAATGGCTCATCGTCTTCGATAACACAAATTAGTTGTCCCCGAGGGGATTTATTAACCCGCGGGACCGCAATCTCCTTTGCGACCAATGGAAAGCTTTCCTGATTTTCCTGCGCCAACAGTGGCAGGTTGGATAGCTCGGCAATAAGTGCGGATATAGCGGCACTTTCTTTTATTGAGCACTGTGCATAATCGGTAAATGGCATTACAACCAACTCCAATGCCTTCGCCACGTCGCTAACCTGGTGATAGCCGAACGTCCCAGCAGAACCCGCCAAATTGTGGACAATATTTTTTAGCTTGCCAAACCTGTCGTTGCTGATGGCCCCCACATCTTGACCAGCACCGTGACCAGACTGTCTTATCCCAGCCCACTCCTGGTTTAGCTGCTCCAGTTTATCTGGCAACAACGCAGCGTATGCGTCCTGCAGCTTACGGAGTTTTTCAAACTTCGCCTTCTTATCATCCGGTATTTCTGTGTCAGCCATTGTGTTGCACCATGAGATTCCGTATCTGGTCAGGCAAGGTCATGGGATCAAATGGTTTGGCAATCACAGCCTTTGCACCCAGCGCCAGAAACTCACTCACTTCATTGGGCTGCACCTTGGCGGTCAAAAACGCGACAGTGGTATTGCCCTGACCGGGTAACTGGCGTAATCGCTGCAGCGTCATCGGCCCATCCAGACCCGGCATCATTACGTCCAGCAGCACGAGATCCGGCCCGAAGTCGACCACCGCGCCAAGTGCCTCTTCACCGCTCGCGCAAAACAGCACCTCGAAACCCTCGTCTTCAAGGGCAAAAGCAGCGATCTCGCGAATGTCGGCCTCGTCCTCCACATAAAGTATACGCAGCTTCTCTGTCATCATTTGATCCCAGGCAATAGAGCCTCTTTATCTAAAACCCTCCTGACGGTGGCCATCAGCTGCTCGTTACTACAATTTGACTTACTCAGGGCTGCCACCACCCGGTCAGTAATCGCTCTGGTTGCATCATATCCCGAAAAAATAATTGTCGGCGGCATACCCTTACATTCGGTCAATAAGTCCGCCCCCTTACCATCGGGCAGCGTAAGATCGAGAATTAACAGGTGATACTCGCCATCACAGAGCTTCTGCCGCCCCTCCTTCAATGAGGTCGCGTAGTCGTAATCACAAATTTCACCAAGCAACGCTTTGGTAACAGTAATCACATCGACATTGTCTTCAATATGCAACACCCGTGGCTTGTCGTGCTGTCGCATGGCCTGCTTAACGGCAGAAGCAAGGTATGCGGTATCAATGGGTTTCTGTACCCAGTCAATAACCGCTAACGTTGTTCCCTCAGCGCCATGCACTGCTCTTTCCCTGGACAGCGACGAAACGACTATAACGGGCAGATTGAGTGTTTCCGGCTGGGCGCGAAACTCTTTAAGCAACTGAAGGCCGTCGATATCCGGCAGTATCAGGTCGAGCAGCACCAACTGGTAGGTATTGTTAGCGAGCAGTGTCCTGGCCATTTCTCCCGTCGCTGCAATATCGCCGCTCACCCCCTGGTCTTCGAGCAGTTCTACCAAGATCTCGGCAATATCCCGGTTATCCTCACATATCAGCGCTCTTGGCAACACACTGTCGCTGGCCGGGCCAGGCAGCGCTTGCTGCGAACAGGGTAGTTCAAAATAAAACTCGGTGCCCACGCCCTCCAGGGTTCTAAAGTCAATATGCCCCTTGTGTGCGTCAATGATTTCTTTACAGATTGCCAGGCCAAGACCTGTGCCACCTTTTTGGCGAGAATCCGAACTGTCGGCCTGAGCGAACCGGCTAAATATCTCACTGTGAAAGGCCGCGGGGATTCCCGGGCCGCTATCCAGCACAGAAACCCGCGCTGAATCGCTCAGCCGACTAACTTTTATCACCACCGTACCGTGCTCCGGCGAATACTTTGCCGCGTTCGAGATCAGATTCGCATATACCTGTAACAGGCGCTGTTCGTCACCGCTCACCATCAACGCCGTCGAGCAGCAGTCGCTATCGAACTTTAACGCAACATTAAGGGTGCGGGCATAGCCTTCATTCTCCTCAACGGCGCGGCGCGTAAGGGTACAGATATCAACCGGCTGCATATCGAATTCGAGCTTGCCCGAATCAATTTTCTCGAGGTCTAAAATATCGTTAATGAGGTAGGTCAGGCGCTCGCTGTTGCGATTGGCTGTCTCGAGCAGACGGATCCCGCGGTCCGACAGCGTGTCTTTTTCTCGACCTAACACCAGTCCGAGCGCACCGCGGATAGCGGTGAGCGGTGTGCGTAACTCGTGACTGACGGTTGATACGAACTGATTTTTTAGACGATCAACCTTTTTACGCTCGGTAATATCGCGCATGATGCCGGTGAATACCCGCTGTCCATTGAGGTTCATTTCACTCACTGTCAGCTCCATCGGAAAGGTAGAGCCGAATTTGCGCCGCCCTTCAACCTCATGTCCGGCACCGGTTGACGCGCCGCCCTGGCCCAACAAGTGGTTGAGAACGTCGATACCGGCTGAATCGGCGAGGGGTTTTGGCATCAACATCCTTACGTTTTTGCCAATGGCCTCTTCAGCACGGTAGCCAAATATTTTTTCGGCGGCGGGATTGAAGGATTCGATAATCATGCGACTGTTAACCGTGATAATGCCATCAACCACAGTTTCAAGTATGTTGCGTATACGCTCGGTCCGTTCGGATAATTCAGCCTGCGTGACGTCCCGCGTTAACTCGTT
>JBFIEE010000037.1:0-36325 GCA_041603535.1 Porticoccaceae bacterium | reverse complement strand
TGCAGGGTGTTGAGCGGGCTCACTGCCTGCAACAGCGCGGCGCTGGTGGCAAACTCGTCATTCTTGCGTTTTATTAAATGGTTCATGGCGGCGTATAAACGTGCTTCCAGATAACTGGCGCGCTGTGCGAAACGCGCGACCTGGGCCTGGGGTGCCCGTGCCTGATAACGCGTTATTAGTTGTTCAAGTCGCAACCGGTAGTCCTGGAACCGGTGTTGCAGGCTTTTCATCAGCCTTATTTCCAGATGATCCAGGTGCTGGCCCTGCTTGTTAAGGATGTCGCTGGGATGACGCAGGCGCTTGCGTAAACCGAGTAAAGCCCGCACTGCATCGGTAAGGCGTGAGTTGGCCTGCTGGTTAAACCAGTTTTGGTAGCCCTGTAGAGTCTGCATCAAGTCCTGGGCATCGGGGCTGGCCAATTCTGCGGCAGCGGAGGGTGTCGGTGCCCGAGCATCTGCGACAAAATCTGCAATGGTGGTATCCGTCTCGTGACCGACCGCCGAAATAATCGGGATCGAACTGGCGGCAATGGCGCGCGCCACCGTTTCTTCGTTAAACGGCCACAGGTCTTCTAGTGAACCACCACCCCGTGTCAGGATGAGCAGATCACATTCATTTCGCGTATTGGCCAGTTCAATGGCTTTGACGATGGCGGGCGCGGCCGCGTTGCCCTGTACGGGCGTAGGATAAATGGTGACGGGTAAGGCCGGGAAGCGTCGCTGCAAGACATGCAACACATCTCTTACCGCCGCGCCGCTGGGTGAGGTGATGACGCCGATATGCCTGGCAAACTGAGGCAGGGGGTGCTTCAGTACGTCGCTGAACAGGCCTTCCGCCGCCAGTTTGGCTTTCAACAGTTCGAAACGGCGTTGCAGCGCGCCGAGGCCAGCCGGTTCAACGTGCTCAACTATGAGTTGGTAATCGCCGCGGTTTTCGTACAGGCTGACGCGCCCGCGCACCAGCACCTGCTGGCCGTCTTCGGGGCGAAAGTTCACCGCCCGGTTGCGGTTGTTAAACATGGCGCAGCGGATCTGCGCATTGGCGTCCTTGAGGGAGAAGTACCAGTGGCCGGAAGACGGTCTGGCCAGATTACTTAATTCGCCCTCGACCCAGAGCAGTGACAGGTGGGTTTCAAGCAGTTGGCGAGCCCGGCGATTAAGCTGACTGACCGTAAAAACCTGCTTCTCGTCTGTTGCGACGGTTGAAATTGCCATGGGCGGCATTGTAGAGAAAATCGCCGTCACAACAAGCGTTGTGTCTGACCACATCGCGAGTTTACCGCGTCGAGCGAGGAGACTATAATGCCGTGCTTTCCTACATCCCATCTGGATTCAAACGGGGCACTATGCTGCGAATTGATGAGGAAGCTCTCACCTTTGATGACGTCCTTCTGGTGCCGGGTTATTCCGACATGGTCGCTACCGACGTTAACTTGACGACCCGGCTCACTCGCGACATAAGCCTGAATATTCCCCTGGTTGCGGCGGCGATGGATACCGTTACCGAGTCGCGCCTGGCGATTGCCCTCGCTCAGGAGGGTGGCATCGGCGTTGTCCATAAGAATATGTCAGTCGCGCAGCAGGCGCTTGAAGTCCGTGCCGTCAAGAAATTTGAAAGCGGGGTGGTCAAGGATCCGATAACAATTGACGCGAACGCATCAATCAAGCAGCTGATTGCGCTGACCCAGGAACATAACATTTCCGGTGTGCCCGTGCTGAGCAGCGGCGAGCTGGTGGGCATCGTTACACGTCGCGATGTGCGCTTTGAAACCGATCTGGATTCGACGGTTGCTTCAGTGATGACACCCAAGGAGCGGCTGGTAACGGTTCGAGAAGGCGAGCAATCCGAAGAAGTGAAGCGGTTGTTGCACAAATACCGTATCGAAAAGGTGCTGGTGGTTAATGAACAGTTTGACCTGCGTGGCCTGATTACAGTAAAGGATATCGACAAGGCGGAGCGTTTCCCCAACGCCTGTAAGGACGATCAGGGTCGCCTGCGGGTGGGGGCGTCGATCGGTACCAGCCCGGACACCGAGCAACGCGTCGAAGCGCTTGTCAAAGCGGGCGTTGATGTTCTGGTGGTGGATACTGCGCACGGACATTCCAGAAATGTCATTGAACGCGTCAAATGGTTAAAAAAGTATTATCCAGAGGTACAGATCATTGCCGGCAACATCGCCTCTGCGGAAGCGGCGCTGGTGCTGGCCGAAGCAGGTGTCGATGGCGTCAAAGTGGGTATCGGGCCGGGTTCAATTTGCACCACTCGCATTGTCACCGGTGTTGGCGTCCCACAAATATCCGCAATTGCCAATGTCGTTAAGGCCCTTGAAAACAAAAATATTCCGGTGATTGCCGACGGCGGCGTGCGTTTTTCTGGCGACATAGCCAAAGCCATTGCGGCTGGCGCCGACGCCATCATGGTCGGTTCGTTGTTTGCGGGCACTGAAGAATCACCCGGTGAAATTGAGCTCTATCAGGGCCGCACCTATAAAGCCTACCGTGGTATGGGTTCGCTGGGTGCTATGGCTCAGCGCGAAGGCTCCAGCGATCGTTATTTCCAGGACGCCAGCGCGGGTGTCGAGAAGTTAGTACCCGAGGGCATTGAAGGTCGGGTTCCCTACAAAGGACCGGTGTCAGTGATTATCCATCAGATGATGGGTGGACTGCGTTCGGCGATGGGTTATACGGGCAGCGGTGATATTGAAACCATGCGCACCAAACCGAAGTTTGTTAGGGTGACCAGCGCAGGCATTGGCGAAAGCCACGTCCACGATGTCAGTATCACCAAAGAAGCACCAAACTACCCGGTTGGTGGTCGTTGAACGTTGGTGGTCATTAAACGTTGTTGGGCGAGCCTTTTGTTGAGGCCAGGACGGAGCCGCACGGCTCCGTTTTTGTTTTCGCCGCCGCACGAACGACCGGTATCAATTGATGAGGTGTCGCCGAGTTGGTTGCGGCGATACTGTCCTACTGCCGCTGCAGCAGTAGTCCGGTCCGGACTTGTGCGACATTGATCACTCCGGCTATCAGTCAAGCCGTCATGACAACCGCGAGACAGTACAACTACCAGTTAACGATAGCTAGACAGTCCTGCTACTAGCTAGCACAAGGGAAGCCTCGATATCTTATGACCGCCGACATACATGCATCAAAAATCTTAATTCTGGATTTCGGCTCGCAATATACTCAGCTCATTGCGCGCAGAGTTCGCGAAGCGGGTGTCTATTGCGAGATATATGCCTGTGACGCAACATCACAGGCCATTCGAGAGTTCTCGCCAACAGGTATTATTCTTTCCGGTGGCCCCGAATCAGTGACGGACGGGGCGGCGCCGCAGCCATCTGCTGTGGTGTTTGACCTCGCTGTGCCGGTGCTGGGTATTTGCTACGGCATGCAATACATGGCTCAGCACTTTGGTGGCCGTGTCGGTTTGTCTGATCAGCGTGAATTTGGTTACGCTCAGGTAAAAATCCACGGCGATAGCGAACTCCTGCAAGGCATTAAAGATCATGTCGACCACGCGGATGGCGGTAGCTTGCTTGATGTATGGATGAGTCATGGCGACAAGGTCACCACGTTGCCACAGGGCTTTCAGTTACTTGCGGCTACGGAATCCTGTCCTATCGCTGGCATGTATTACCCGGGAAAACACTGGTACGGCCTGCAGTTTCATCCCGAAGTAACCCACACCCTGCAGGGGCAGCGCATTTTTAGCCATTTTATTCACAATATATGTGGCTGCGAGTCGCTGTGGACCGCGGCTAATATCGTGCAGCATGCGATCGAACAGGTGCGGTTAACGGTAGGCAATGAAAAGGTACTGCTGGGCCTGTCCGGTGGCGTCGATTCATCGGTAGTGGCGGCCCTGTTGCATCAGGCGATCGGCGATCAGTTGACCTGCGTTTTCGTCGATAACGGTTTGTTGCGAAAAAATGAAGGCGATCAGGTGATGGATATGTTCGCTCGCAACATGGGTGTCCGAGTCATTCGGGTCGACGCCGAGAATCAGTTTCTCGATGCGCTGGCCGGCGTCAGCGATCCCGAACAGAAGCGCAAGGTGATCGGCAAAACCTTTATTGATGTATTCGATGCGCAAGCGCAACGCATAGAGGACGTAAAATGGTTGGCGCAGGGCACCATCTACCCCGATGTGATTGAATCCGCAGCGGCAAAATCCGGCAAGGCCCATGTCATCAAATCACATCACAACGTCGGTGGTTTGCCAGATGACATGGCGTTGCAGTTGGTTGAGCCACTGCGCGAATTGTTCAAGGACGAAGTGCGCAAAATTGGCCTGGAGCTGGGCCTGCCCTACGATATGGTTAATCGGCACCCCTTCCCGGGACCGGGGCTTGGTGTGCGTATTTTGGGTGAAGTTAAAAAAGGCTATGCGGATACTCTGCGCGAGGCGGACGCCATATTTATCGACGAACTTTACGCAGCCGACCTCTATCATAAAACCAGTCAGGCCTTCGTGGTATTTCTGCCCATTAAATCGGTGGGAGTAGTCGGCGATGCGCGGCGTTACGAATATGTCGTGGCTCTGCGTGCGGTTGAAACAATCGATTTCATGACTGCCCGCTGGGCGCACCTGCCCTATGACTTTATCGAACGCGTCTCGAACCGCATCATTAACGAAATATCCGGGATTTCCCGCGTGGTATACGACGTCTCCAGTAAACCGCCTGCGACAATCGAGTGGGAGTGACATAAATTTATAACCCTTTGAAGTGTCACAGTCAAAGTGAGGCGCACCAGTCTTATGTCAGCATTGGGAATTATCAAACGTGAAATAATTAAACAACAAATCGGGCCTTGGATAAGGTAGATTCTTTGTTGACCTGACACATAATAAACATAGCGAAAATGGCCTATATCCAATGTGCTAACCAAGACCGATCTAACCCAGAAGGATAAAGGACGAGAAAAATGAAAAACGATACAACGAGTAGTGCTGGTAAATGCCCGGTGCTGCACGGCGGCAGCACCTCTGTTGGCGCCTCCACGATGGATTGGTGGCCACATGCGCTGAATCTGGACATCCTTCACCAACACGATACCAAAACTAATCCGCTGGGTGGGGATTTCAACTACGCTGAAGAATTCAAAAAGCTGGATCTGGAGGCGGTGAAGAAAGATCTCCATGCCCTGATGACCGATAGCCAGGAGTGGTGGCCTGCCGACTGGGGTCACTATGGTGGCCTGATGATTCGCATGGCCTGGCACTCTGCGGGCACCTATCGCATCGCCGATGGCCGTGGTGGTGGCGGCACCGGTAACCAGCGCTTTGCCCCGATCAACAGCTGGCCGGATAACGTCAGTCTGGACAAGGCGCGCCGCCTGCTGTGGCCCATCAAGAAGAAATACGGCAATAAACTCTCCTGGGCAGACCTCATTATTCTGGCTGGCACCATAGCCTATGAATCCATGGGATTGAAAACCTACGGCTTCGCCGGTGGCCGATCCGACATCTGGCACCCGGAAATCGATATCGACTGGGGTTCGGAGAAAGAGTGGCTGGGTAAAAGCGATGAGCGTCACAACACGGAATCCACAGATGCACTAGATAATCCCCTGGCTGCTGTACAAATGGGTCTTATCTACGTCAACCCGGAAGGTGTTGATGGCAATCCCGATCCCCTCAAAACAGCGATCGATGTTCGCGTCACCTTTGCCCGGATGGCGATGAATGATGAGGAAACCGTCGCCCTGACAGCCGGTGGTCACACGGTCGGGAAATGTCACGGTAACGGTGATGCCGCCAAGTTGGGACCCGATCCGGAAGGGGCTGATCTCGCCGAACAGGGGCTGGGATGGCACAACCCTCAGGGCAAAGGAAAAGGCCGCGATACGATTACCAGCGGTATTGAAGGAGCTTGGACGACCCATCCCACCAAATGGGACAACGGCTATTTCTATTTACTGTTCAACTACGACTGGGAATTGAAGAAAAGTCCGGCAGGTGCCTGGCAGTGGGAGCCCATCAACATCAAGGAAGAAGACAAGCCGGTCGATGTGGAAGATCCGTCTATTCGCTACAACCCCATCATGACCGATGCCGACATGGCCATGGTCAAGGACCCGATCTACCGGAAGATCTCCGAGCGTTTCTACAACGACCCGGAATACTTTTCAGAAGTCTTTGCTCGCGCCTGGTTCAAACTGACCCACCGCGACCTGGGACCAAAAAGCCGTTATTTGGGTCCGGATGTGCCAAAGGAAGATCTGATCTGGCAGGATCCGATCCCCGCGGTTGATTACACATTGAACGAGACCGAGATTGCCGATCTGAAGGAAAAGATTCTCGGCAGCGGTTTAAGCGTATCGGAACTGGTCTCAACCGCCTGGGACAGTGCTCGGACTTTCCGTGGCTCCGATAACCGTGGTGGTGCCAATGGAGCTCGTATTCGCCTGACTCCTCAAAAAGACTGGGAAGGTAATGAACCCGGCAGATTGCAGAAGGTGCTCCGCGTGCTGGAAGAAATCCAGGCCGGACTCACCAAAAAAGTCAGCATCGCCGACCTGATTGTGCTTGGCGGTTCGGCAGCCGTGGAAAAAGCCGCCCGCGATGCTGGTATCAAGATCACGGTGCCTTTCGCCCCTGGCCGTGGCGACGCTACCGCAGAGATGACCGATGTCGACGCCTTTGAAGTGTTCGAACCTGTTCACGACGGTTATCGCAACTGGCTGAAAAAGGACTACGCTGTTTCGCCCGAGAAGCTGTTGCTCGATCGCACCCAGCTTATGGGGCTCACTGCACCGGAGATGACAGTACTCGTAGGAGGTATGCGGGTGCTGGGCACCAATCACGGCGGCACAAAACACGGTGTGCTGACGGATCGCGAAGGTGTGCTCACCAACGACTTCTTCGTCAACCTCACCGACATGACAAATAGCTGGAAGCCTGCAGGCAATGGACTCTATGAAATCTGTGACAGGAAAACAGACGCTGTGAAATGGACCGCAACGCGGGTAGACTTGGTGTTTGGTTCAAACTCCATACTGCGCGCCTATGCGGAGGTGTATGCCCAGGACGACAACAAGGAAAAATTTGTCAACGACTTTGTTAAAGCCTGGACCAAAGTGATGAATGCGGATCGCTTCGATCTGTAGTCCATATTGCCCATTTGCCTGACAGTCACCGAAGTTATTATAAGGGGCTGTCAGGCCACTATCAGGAGTACAGCAGATGGGCACAATTGATATCGGTATTTCTAAATCCAACCGGGAAAACATCGCTAAAGGATTGAAGCGGCTGCTGGCGGATTCGTATACCCTCTATCTTCAAACCCACAATTTCCACTGGAACGTGCCCGGCTCCCAGTTCCGTGAACTCCACCTGATGTTTGAAGAGCACTGGACTTGACGTATACCAGTTGGCTGGGCACAGTGGGTGGCAGTTAGGGCAAAGACTTTGTCTCTGATGTTTATAAATGCAGCTTTTGATGAGTAATAAAAATATGAAGAGTTTTACGAAGACAAGCTTCCACAAAATATTGATAGTAATCGGTGCCCTCAGTGCGGGCACGGCGTTAGCAGCGGTATCGCCGGAAGACCGGGCGAGAATTGGTATGGAAGGGACAGAGCTAACACCAGCAGGTGCAATCCGAGCAGGTAATGCCGAAGGCACGATTCCGGCCTGGAAGAATGAGCCTATTGTCCCACCTGCAGACTTTGTTGTGGGGGAATACCACACCGACCCTTTCCGTGATGACAAGGTCCTGTTCAAAATTACCGCGCAGAATTTCCAGGAATATGCCGATAAGCTTTCAGTGGCCCAGCAGGAGATGTTTAAAACGTATCCTGATTATTATATGAACATATACCCAACCCGTCGTTCTGCTGTGTTTAAACCCTACATTTACGAGGCGGCCTTAAAAAACCTGGACCGCTCAGAGCTGGTTTATGCCCCGGATGTCAATATGGGTGTTGTTGGATTCAAGGGGGCCAGGAAAGCCTGGGCCTTCCCCATTCCAAAAAACGGCGACGAAGCATGGATGAATCAGGCCACCCGCCCTGTCAATACATGGCTCGATTCCAGTGAAACTACGTTGGCTATCACGCCTTCGGGTGACTACGTTGTCAATAGGTTGAGTGTTCAGCAGCATTGGAAGTGGAGTGATCCTGAAATAGCCGATGAAGACTTTGACCCTGAGATGGAAGGCATGCTGTATAACCAGGTGCTGACTGCGCCACCAAAATTGGCTGGCCAGGTGGTGATGGCCCAGGATCCTGTAGTCTTTACCAAAAGGTTTCGTCGAGCCTGGGCCTATAGCCCTGGCCAACGACGGGTTAAACGGGCGCCACAAATTGTTTATGACAACCCGTTAACTGCCAGTGACGGCCTGGCGACAACAGATCAGGGTTGGGGTTTCAATGGGCCTAATGATCGCTTTAATTACAAATTGCTGGGTCGAGAGGAAAAATATGTCCCTTACAACCCTTATAAAGCACATGCCAAGGATGCTACGCCGGATAAAGTAATCACCGAAGACGGACGATTTAATCAGGAGTATGCCCGCTACGAGTTGCATCGTGTGTGGATTGTTGAAGCCACGCTTAAAGAAGGCACGAATCATGATTATGGCAAGCGCGTGTATTATCTTGATGAAGATTCCTGGTGGATTGTGTTAATGGACGGATATGATCGCCGGGGTAATATCTGGCGCCATTGGGAGGACCATCATGTTTTTTACTATGACACAGGTTTCATGAATCGGACCACGGAACTCCAGTACGATATGGATGCCGGGCGTATGCTGGCGTTGATGTTTGATAAGTCTAGTGGTCCTGATTTTTCCTGGCGTGCAGAGGACAGCTATTTCACCCCGGCTGCGGTCCGCAGACGCGGGGTTCGTTAAATTCGAACGGTGCTTGTTGCCCCTTGAAACAGCTATAACCGGGCAATATTCAACGCGCAGTAAAGACGAAGTAAAAGCCGAACATAAAATGGCCAGCTTAGCTGGCCATTTTATGTTCGGCTTTTGTTGTTTTCGATTGGGCGCAGTTATTGAGCTCGTTGCTGATTATTCATTATGCTCAGCAGCGCCGACCCAGAAATGATGCCGCAGGTCGCATCGGAATTTTCATATAGGGCGCTAACTTTAACTGGGACAGGGCTTGACTATATTACTAGAACTCTACCGGTAGAGAGGTAGGTATCAGTAGGGAAGTGGATAGCTCCCATGAACCGGAATCGACAGTAATTGCTCCATTGAGCAATACCACGTTGAGCTGATCTCGGAAGATAATCGCAGACCTTCGTGGTATTTTTGCCCATTAAATCGGTGGGAGTAGTCGGCGATGCGCGGCGTTACGAGCATGTCGTGGCCCTGCGTGCAGTTGAAACAATCGATTTCATGACTGCCCGCTGGGCGCACCTGCCCTATGACTTTATCGAACGCGTCTCGAACCGCATCATTAACGAAATATCCGGGATTTCCCGCGTGGTATACGACGTTTCCAGTAAACCGCCCGCGACAATTGAGCGGGAGTGCCCGGTACTGGCAGGCAATGTCCGGCACTGGCTGGTATCTGGCGGTGGTAAAAAGCGTTATCAGGCTTCAAAAAAAAGCGCTTCATCTTCCGCTTACCTGAGGAATCAGCTCATCGCGATTCACAACGCGAGTTTCGACTGGCCCCTCCTGCTCAATCATGTCGATCGTTACAGTCTGGAGCTGACGAAAATACAGGGTGTCTTTTGCAGTGTGGTTAGTAAAGAGATAGCAACCAAAATGCAGAAATATTCAAACAATAATCTCAGTAGTAAATATTTTAGAATAGATTTTTACATGTAGCATTTTTGCCAGCAGTGATTATGAAATATCAAATCTAAAGATAATGTTTTCCTGATGCGAATGGGAAGTTGATCGGGATGTTAACCGAGCGGAGTTTCGTTGAAGAAGCCGTTGCAAAGGACATTGATGTTAATGTGACAAAGGTAAGCGAAGTAATGTCGCCGGATTTGATAATTATCGATGCAGAGACATTGCTCGGTGATGCTCTGAAAGTTCTTACGGCTGGGAATCTCCGAAGTGCTGGGCGCAACCATGGTCTCCGGCGAGGGCGCCTGTGCCGCCTATTACCGTTACCGAAAGGACCGGGCGGTATGAGTGAAGCAAAAGCCTTTGCCATGACATGCCCCTTGCCCTTGAGCGAGCACTCGCGCATCAAGATGGCCCATGGTGGCGGCGGACGCATGATGCAGCGGCTGATTGAAGAGCTGTTTTTTGCAGCCTTCGACAATCCAGTGCTGCGCAGCGGCCACGACGGTGCGGTGCTGGACTTACCACAGGGCCGCCCGGTGATGACAACCGACAGCTATGTGGTGCAGCCGCTGTTCTTTCCCGGCGGCGATATCGGCGCGATTGCTGTCAACGGCACGGTTAATGACCTTGCCATGTGTGGCGCGCGCCCCCTCTACCTTTCGGCATCCTTTATCCTGGAGGAAGGAGTCGAAACCGCAACACTGTGGCGCGTCGTGCAATCGATGCGCGCCGCAGCCGATGCAACGGGAATTCAGATCGTCACTGGCGATACCAAAGTGGTCGAACGCGGTCACGGCGACGGTATTTATATCAACACCACCGGCGTCGGTGTGATCAAGCATGAAATCCAGATAAGGCCGGACCGCATTAAGAAAGATGACCTGATCATTGTCAGCGGTGATATCGGCCGCCACGGCATGGCGGTAATGGGAGCCCGCGAAGAGCTGGCATTCACCCCGCCCATTGAAAGCGACTGCGCACCGCTGTGGAACACGGTCGCGGATGTGCTGGATGCGGGGATCGACATTCACTGTCTGCGCGATGCGACGCGTGGCGGTCTCTGCGCCGTGCTGAACGAGTTGGCACAGTCATCCGGCCTGCAATTCGACGTGGTAGAGAATGACATTCCCCTGGCTGCAAATGTGCGCGGAGCCTGCGAGGTGCTGGGCCTGGATGCGCTGCAGGTTGCCTGCGAGGGGCGTTTTGTCGCCATTGTGCCGAAAAGCGATGCAGAACGGGCGTTAGAAATCATGAGGGCGAAAAATGATTCCGCCAGTGTGATCGGCCGAGTGACGGATGGCGAAGTCGGCCTGGTGGCGCTTCAAACACCCATCGGCGGACGCCGGATACTCGATATGCCTGCGGGAGAACTGTTGCCAAGGATTTGTTGAAGAAAGTCTGAATAATGTGGGTATTTATTCCGTTAACGGATCGTAGGAAATGAAGAAAAAAATCGAAGATAAAAAGGATAATATCTGGCACGCATCGCCAGTCGAAGATGCCTTCAGTGCTTTAAGTACAGACGCTAACGGCCTTTCGAATGATGAAGCCTTAGTCCGGCTTGAAAAATATGGCCCTAACCGCCTGCCTGAGCCCGCAAAACGGAGTGTGTTTTTTCGCTTCATATTACATTTTCACAATATTCTTATTTACGTTTTGCTGGGCTCTGCAGTGATTACGGCGGCTCTGGGCCATCTCATTGACACTCTTGTGATTCTTGCTGTTGTTGTCGCCAATGCGATCATTGGCTTCATACAAGAAGGTAAAGCGGAAAAGGCGATGGATGCCATCCGCAAGATGCTTGCTTTAAAGGCAGCCGTGCTGCGTGGGGGGGAACGAAGGGCGGTAGATGGCGATGGCCTCGTCCCCGGTGATATCGTCTTGCTTGAGGCTGGCGATAAGGTGCCTGCGGATCTTCGGCTTCTCCGGACGAGCGGACTCCAAATTCAGGAAGCCATTCTGACCGGGGAGTCGGTGCCGGTGGAAAAACATATCAGGCCGGTTAAACACGAAGCGCCGCTAGGAGATCGGGCATGCATGGCCTATAGCGGCACCCTGGTAACAAGTGGGCAAGGCAGAGGGGTAGTGGTCGCCACGGGAGTTACTACCGAGATTGGCAGAATCAGCGATATGCTTTCCGCCGTCGAAACGCTGACCACGCCGCTTGTCCGGCAAATGAACGCATTTGCAAAGTGGCTGACCGTTCTGATCCTCTTGATTGCATTGGCCTTGTTGGTCTTCGGTTATTACGTCCAGCATTCCGGGTTCTCTGAAATGTTTATGGCGGTTGTTGGGTTGTCTGTGGCGGCAATACCGGAAGGATTGCCAGCCGTGCTGACAATTACCCTGGCTGTTGGCGTGCAGGCCATGGCTCGGCGCAATGCCATTGTGCGGCGGTTGCCAGCTATCGAGACGCTCGGCTCTGTTTCAGTGATATGTACTGACAAAACCGGGACCCTGACTCGCAACGAGATGATGGTTGCCTCGGTTGTAACAAATGCGCATACCTTCTCGCTGGGTGGCGCCGGGTATGAGCCGCGGGGCGTTATCAAACTGAATAACGCAGCGGTAAGCGTCGAAGAACATCGTATTCTTGAAGAGCTGGGCCGTTCAGCGGCTCTTTGTAACGACGCATCCTTGCACGAACGGGACAGCGTGTGGCATGTCGAGGGCGACCCGATGGAGGGAGCGCTTCTTGCGCTTTCTGGCAAGGTAGGTATCGACACGCGTAAGGAGCTTGCCAGCTGGACGCGAACTGACGCAATTCCGTTCGATGCCAAACACCGGTTCATGGCGACACTGAATCATGATCATGAAAATCGTGCAGTCGTGTCGGTCAAAGGTGCGCCGGAACAAATACTCTCAATGTGCGGCGAGCAGCGTACCGCAACAAACGGCACCGAGTCTTTGAATCCGGATTACTGGCACGCAGAGGTTGAGAGTATCGCCGCACAAGGCCAGCGCGTTCTTGCCTTTGCTGTAAGGCAGGTCGAGCCCAAACATACTGTGCTTGAGTTTTCAGACGTTGAAAAAGGCTTGACCCTGGTTGGTATGGTTGGGCTGATTGATCCGCCGCGACCGGAAGCAATCGAGGCGGTGAGCGAGTGCCATGGTGCAGGCATTCGCGTAAAAATGATCACGGGAGACCATCGGGGAACGGCTGCGGCCATCGGCCGACAAATTGGCCTGCAAAACCCCGACAAGGTTCTGACCGGCACTGATCTGGATGCCATGGACGCCGCCGCGCTGGGAGCTGCCGTGCTCGACACGGATATATTTGCGCGCACCAGCCCGGAGCACAAGCTTCGGCTCGTGATGGCATTGCAGGCGCATGGTATGACCGTTGCAATGACGGGGGACGGGGTAAACGACGCCCCGGCCCTTAAGCGCGCCGACGCAGGTATAGCCATGGGGCTTAAGGGCAGCGAGGCGGCTAAGGAAGCAGCCGAATTCGTTCTTGCAGATGACAATTTTGCTTCGATAGTCGCAGCGGTACGAGAGGGGCGGACCGTCTATGACAACATCAAGAAAGTTATCAGCTGGACTTTGCCGACGAACGCTGGCGAGGCGATGACCATCATTGTTGCCTTGCTCTTCGGGATGACCCTTCCCATTACGCCAGTGCAAATTTTATGGGTTAACCTGGTCACCGCTATTACATTGGGGATGGCGCTGGCATTTGAGCCGACGGAAGAAAATACGATGAGGCGTCCGCCCCGCCAGAGGAGCGAACAGCTACTTACCGCGGAATTGGGCTGGCATATTATCTTCGTGTCCGGCCTGTTCCTTGGCGGCGTATTCGGCATTTACGCTTATGCTATTGATCGCGCATACCCCGCCGATCTCGCACGCACTATGGCCATGAACACCCTTGTGGTTATGGAAATATTCCATCTCTTTTTTATTCGGAATATCTACGGGACGTCACTTACGTGGAAGGCGGTGCGCGGCACAAAGGTTGTCTGGGCCACTGTTATCGCTGTCACAGCCGCACAGTTCATCATTACTTACCTTGCGCCACTGCAAGGCATATTTGGTACGCAACCTGTGCCGTTCCTGGATGGAGTCCTTATCGTCGCTATTGGAGTTGCACTCTTTGCCATCATAGAAACCGAAAAGCAGCTTCGTCTTCACTTGTGGCAATTTCGGTGAGCATGACCCACGCTGAACGCCAGCCTTAAGACCAGGGAGGAGCGGAGAGGGAATGAGCTGACTGGCTCTGGCCTGTAAGGTGCGCGGCATCGGGCAAAATTGTCGAGATTCGTACAAAAATGCTGCGCAGAGGACCGTCGTTAGATACGTTGATGAAAGCGGTTGGAACAGCTACTGGCACCCGATTTAACTTGAACGATCACATGCGATAGGGAAGATTATGTCCACTTCAAATCGATGAGGTTGTTTTTATCCAGCCAGATGCAAAGAGACGTTTGGCTTATGCTGGTCGCATTGTGGTCACCGCCCACGGCCCCAATGAAATCGCCAGGTTTGAGCAGGCGGGTGCGGATCTGGTGATGGGTCCGTTCGTTGACGCGCCGCAGGAGGCAGCTAACTGTCTTATTGGCCAGAGTACTGCAGGGGGTATAATTGGTCGGTGCATTTAGGCGGCGCATTGTTGTTGCCCGCGGCATGAACTTTCCATCACCCACTTGAATATTATGAACGTGCTCGTTATCAATTCCGGCAGTTCTTCGGTGAAATTCCGCCTTTATGCTATGGCTGGCGAGGCACTGCTGGTATCGGGGGAGGTGGAACGCATCGGGGAAGACGGTGGCCTCGGAGTCTATCGCGAGCACAGCGCCGTTGGTGGTGTGGTAACGCAGAAAAGAGCGCGTTTCTTTGCCGATCATCGGGCGGCCTTGGAGCAGATTTGCGCTTTTCTGGAAAAATATTGCGTTGATGACTTGATCGATCCATTGGGGGCGTCACTGCACGCCATCGGCCATCGCGTGGTTCATGGTGGAGATACCTTCCAGGCTCCCGTGCTGATTGGTGCAGACGTTATCCAGGGAATACGCGCAATGATACCGTTGGCGCCATTACACAATCCGGCGAGTCTCGCAGGCATTGATGCGCTGATGAACCTGTTTCCGCAGGTGCCACAGGTGGCGGTGTTCGATACTGCGTTCTTCCAGTTCTTGCCGCCCCATGCCTATCGCTACGCCGTGCCGAACGAACTGTACAAAGACCACCATGTGCGGCGTTATGGTTTCCACGGCTCATCACACCAGTTTGTCGCCAGAGAGGCGGCTGATTATCTGGCACGGCCACTGGAAACGTTGCGGTTAATAACACTGCACCTGGGTAATGGCGCGAGCGCTTCGGCAATCTTGAACGGGGTTTGTATTGATACCTCTATGGGTATGACGGCGCTGGAAGGGCTCATCATGGGCACACGCTGTGGTGATATCGATCCGGCGCTGCATTTTTTCCTCGCGAGAACACTGGGCATGGATTTGAATGCCATTGAAACGCTACTTAATCATGACAGTGGATTGAAGGGGCTGTGTGGGGCTAGCGATATGCGGGAGGTACGCCGTTTAGCAGCGGCGGGCGACGAGCAAGCCGGTTTGGCGATAGCGATGTACTGTTACCGGATCAGTAAATATGTCGGTGCTTATACGGTCGCTCTGGGTGGCCTTGATGCCCTGGTATTTACCGGTGGCGTTGGCGAAAACGATATGCTTACCCGTGCGACCGTTTGTGAAAGGTTGTCGGTACTGGATATTTTTTTGGATGATCAACGCAACCAGCGTGCTATCAACGGAGTCCTCGAGATCAGTGAACACAACAGGAGGGTAAAGGTGCTTGTGGTGCCAACCAATGAAGAGCTGGAGATTGCTCGCCAGACCCAATCAGTTATTAACCGGTTGAATGCCACGATTTGTTGACGATGGTGGAAGCTACCTTTACTTCCCCTGAGTAATAGCTGACGTGTAGCTGCGCATGTTAACCGCCTTGATAGATAAGGCCGCGGCGCATCAGGTACTTTTCAATTTCTACCGCAAACAGAACCGTTGATGACAATACGATACAAACCGCCAGGTCGAATAATGGCAAAGCCTGGGTATGGAAGACGGAATTTAGTGCCGGTGTATAGATAACCGCCATCTGCAGCAGAAATGTTAGTGCCACTGCGCCCAGTATCGGCAGGTTGCTGAGCAGGCCGAGGTGAAACAGCGATTGGTTGTCGCTGCGCACTGCCAGCGAATGAAATAATTGGGACACAGTCAGCACGGTGAATACTACAGTCTGCCAATATGCTGCGTCACGAGCGATAGCCCAGGCCATAGCAGCCAGAGAAATACTGCCGATGAACAGTCCGACCCACAGAATATGCTGCCACATGCCATGCGCGAAGATACTTTCCCCCGGCGGTCGCGGCGCTCGGCGCATTACGCCTGACTCAGCCGGTTCAGCCGTTAGCGCGAGGCCCGGTAGACTATCCGTTACGAGGTTGATCCAAAGGATATGGATCGGCAAAAGGGGAACGGGCAGGCCGAGAAACGGTGCTAAAAATAGCGTCCATATCTCGCCTGAATTGGAGCTCATTGTGTATTTAATAAATTTGCGAATATTATCAAAAATCTGACGCCCTGCCTGAATGGCCTGTACGATGGTGGCGAAATTGTCATCCAGCAAAATCATATCTGCTGCCTCGCGCGCCACGTCCGTACCTTTCTGCCCCATCGCGACGCCAATACCCGCACGCTTCAATGCCGGCGCATCATTGACTCCATCACCTGTCATGGCGACAAACTCGCCGTTTTCCTGCAGAGCTTTGACGATACGTAATTTTTGTTCTGGCGTAACTCGTGCGTAAACCCGCACTGACTGAACCATGTCAGCAAATTCTTGATCAGACAGGTTAGCCAGTTGCTCTCCATCCAGAGGGGTCTGATCGTTTCCCGAAATACCCAGGCGTTTGGCGATAGCCTGGGCAGTACCCGGATGGTCGCCAGTAATCATGACCGGAATGATGCCCGCTGTCTGGCAATCCGCTACTGCCTGTTGTGCTTCTGGTCGCGGCGGGTCAATCAGCGCCACAAGACCCACAAAAATCAAGTCGCGCTCCGTTGTTTCGGCTTCTAGCGGTTCGGGAAGCGCCGGTAATTCGCGACTGGCGAATGCCAGCACGCGGTAGCCTTCGTTGGCCAGCTGGGTGGCTTCAGCCAGCACTTGGTCTGGCTCAAACACCATGGGTCCATCGTTGCCTAGAGCGCTGGTGCATTGCGCCAGAATTCGTTCCGGAGCACCCTTGCTGTAGGCAAGCACAACATCCTTCGAGCGATGCAGTGTAGTCATTTGCTTGCGTTTGCTGTCAAAGGGGATAACGGTCAGTCGAGGTTTAATCTGCTCAAGTGCGACTTTATCAAAACCAGCCTGCTGGGCAGCGAGGTACAAAGCCAGCTCCGTGGGTTCTCCTGCCGGTTTGCCGTCTTTGTCAGCAACATCGTTGTTCAACGCCAATATATGTCCCAGTTCGACCAGGGCTGTATCAGTTTGCGTGCCAGACAAGGAGGTGTGCCGCTGACCGGCGCTGTATAACATCTCCACAGTCATGCGATTTTGCGTGAGGGTGCCGGTTTTATCAGCGCAAATATAGGTGACTGACCCCAGGGTCTCCACGGCAGGCAGATTACGCACCAGTGCGCGGTTCCGAATAAGTTTGCGTGCGCCAATGGCCAGGGAGATGGTTACCACAGCGGGCAGGGCTTCTGGTATCGCTGCAACAGCCAGGCTGACGGCGGTCAGAAACATCAGCACCAGCGGTTCACCCTGTAAGAGACCTGCGATGAGTACAATGACGCAGACCAGGAGTACCGCTAGCGCAAGATTACGACCAAAATGTGCCAGACGAATTTGCAGGGGTGTTTTTACCCCAACCTCTCCATGCAGTAGTTCGGCAATGTGGCCCAGCTCGGTATCCAGCCCGGTGGCAACGACAATCCCGGTGCCGCGACCGCAGGTGATGAGGCTGCTCTTGAAGGCCATATTGCGGCGGTCACCGAGCGGTACATCAACCCTGAGGGCCAAATCAATTTGTTTTACTACGGCATGAGATTCGCCGGTCAGCGCTGATTCGTCCGCCTGCATCTCCTCAACAGTTAGCAGACGCAGGTCGGCGGGCACAACATTGCCCGCTTCAAGTAATACCAGATCCCCCGGCACCAGATCTGTTGCTGCCAGCGTGACGGCCTTGCCATCGCGCAACACATTCGCGTCCGGGGCGGCCATGTTTCGCAGGGCCGTCACTGCATGCTCTGCCCTCAGTTCCTGCGTGGTGCCAATAATGGCATTAAGCAGGACGATTACGAGGATAGCGATGGTGTCCTGGGGTTCGCCGACAAAGCCGGAAATCAGCGCTGCGGCAAGTAACACCAGGATCATGACATCGCTAAACTGGTTGAGCAGTGTGGCGATCACAGTGCGGCGCTGTTTTTCAGGAAAGCTGTTTAAACCGTATTCGGCCAGGCGTTGTTGTGCATCTGCGGCGGTCAGACCAGTCGCAGAGGATTTGAGGCGCAGCAATGCCTCCTCGGCCTCCAGGCTATGCCAGGCGGCGTTTGCGTATTTATTGTCCGGCAAAGACATAAATGAGAGCGGCAGTCGACATGGCGACAAACAGTGTCTGAATGCCGCTGCGGAGCCAGGATACGCCGGCGATACGTCCCAGGAACACGCCCAGGAGAAAGGTTAGCGACAGAGCAATAATTATGCAGAGGTACAGCGGTGATAGCGGCAGCGTAATATTGGCGTTTGCCAACCACAGGGGGGTGAGGATTAGCAGAGAAATAAGCAGTGGTGCGGAGCCATTTGCCACTGCAATCAGCAGTGGCGCAAAGCGCGCTGCCTCGCCATGAGCGCTGTTCTGCAGATCGTGGATCATTGCTGCTTCGAGCTTGCCAAGAGCGCGTTGCCGTTCGGCAGCTTCGCTGACATAGGCGCTACTGGCACCACTCATGCCCAGGGCAATGGCTGCGCCCAGGCAGGCGCTTATTATTACCGGTAAATCGCTGGGTGTACTGACGAGAAAGCCGATGATGAGTCCGAGCATCGTGAGCGCGCCATCAAATCCGTTGACCACGACGTAGCGGCGCATAATGTCGTGAGTGTGGGTGATACGCAGGAAAAATTTTGTCTTATTGATCAGGGATGTCATGAAGCCTCAGTCTCCGTGTGCTTCGCTGTGAGCCTCGACCTCGTCAATGCTATGCAGCGACCCACCCATCCCGTTGATGGTGGAGCGGATGGCCTCAAAATCGAGTGAATCGCCGACGATTTCCACACGGACAGTTTCGGTACGCTCATCCATTTCCATAACGTTCAGGCACACCCGGTAATCTGCTCCGGTGTTGGCTATAGCGAGGCAAAATTCGAGGGGGTTTGGCTGATGAGGTTTGAGTACGTCCAGAACCATGCGTTTGACAGAAACCATAATGCTAACTCCAGGTTGTATTGCGGCGGTGTCAGTCCAGGCTGCTAATATACGTCAGGAACAGGGCCAGTAAGCAGCGATTATGATTTTTTTCAGGCGTCGTTATGACGTGTTCGTGGACTTGATAGTGTACTGCAACGGGAAACAGTTGAAGCTCTAAAAAGGCCTAAATTTTTTGGCTATATTACGATAGGCGGCGAGTATGACTGATAAGGCAGAGAATAACGAACACCCACTTAGTAGCGAGCAGTTACGCAAGATTGACGCTTACTGGCGTGCAGCAAACTACCTTTCGGTAGGCCAGATTTACCTGCTCGATAATCCGCTTTTGCGGCAACCACTCCGCAAAGAGCACGTGAAACCCCGCTTGCTGGGGCATTGGGGTACAACACCGGGTCTTAATTTCATTTATGCGCACTGCAACCGTGTTATCAAAAATTATGATCTGAACATGATATACATCGCTGGGCCTGGGCACGGCGGCCCAGGCTTGGTAGCCAACACGTGGCTGGAGGGCAGCTACAGTGAGTTCTACTCAAATATCTCCCCTGATGCCGATGGCATGAAAAAGTTATTCAAGCAATTTTCTTTTCCGGGCGGCGTAGGTAGCCACGTGACCGCGGAGACTCCTGGGTCGATCCATGAAGGTGGTGAGCTGGGCTATTCCCTGTCCCATGCCTATGGCGCGGCCTTCGACAACCCCGATCTGCTGGTGTGCTGCGTGGTGGGGGACGGTGAAGCGGAAACCGGTCCGCTGGCTGCGGCCTGGCACTCCAATAAGTTTCTTAATCCAGCGCATGATGGCGCGGTGTTACCCATTTTGCATCTTAATGGTTACAAAATCGCTAATCCCGCGGTGCTTGCCCGACTTGGCCATGAAGAGCTGGAAAATCTCGTCATCGGTTATGGCTATAAACCTTATTTCATTGAGGGCTCCGAGCCGCAGGAAATGCACCAGAAAATGGCTGGCGCGTTTGATGTTATCGTCAGTGAAATTAAGGCAATTCAACATGAAGCGCGGGTAAACGGGAACGTGCGTCGCCCCTTGTGGCCGCTGATTATTCTGCGCAGCCCCAAGGGCTGGACTGGACCAAAGGAAGTTGATGGCAAGAAGTCCGAGGGTTCCTGGCGTTCCCATCAGGTGCCATTTTCCGATATGGTCGACAACCCTGGTCATCTCAAGCTGCTGGAGCAATGGTTGAAAAGCTATCGCCCTGAAGAACTTTTTGATGATGCTGGTTGCCTCAGGAATGAGCTGCACGAGCTGGTGCCCCAGGGCGCGCGACGCATGGGTGCCAACCCCCACGCAAACGGAGGCCAGCTACTCAGAGACCTCAAATTGCCTGATTATCGGGATTATGCCGTGCAGGTTACTGCGCCGGGCCAGACTACCGGTGAGTCTACGCGGATCATGGGGCAATTCCTCCGTGACGTGATGAAACGCAATATGGGTAATCGTAATTTCCGTGTTATGGGCCCGGACGAAACAGCCTCGAATCGTCTCGGCGCGCTGTTTGAGGTGACCGAACGCACCTGGATGGCGGAGGTGATACCGGAAGACGATCACCTGTCTGTCGACGGCAGGGTGATGGAAATCCTGTCTGAACATACTTGCCAGGGCTGGCTGGAGGGTTATTTGCTGACTGGCCGCCATGGTCTGTTTTCATGTTACGAGGCATTTATCCATATTGTCGATTCGATGTTTAATCAGTACGCCAAATGGATTAAGGTCAGCAAGGAAACGCCCTGGCGGCGTCCGGTGGCATCGCTGAATTACCTGCTGACCTCACACGTGTGGCGCCAGGATCACAATGGGTTTTCCCATCAGGATCCGGGGTTTATTGATCTGGTGGTGAATAAAAAATCGGATATTATCCGCGTTTTTCTCGCACCTGATGCGAATACGCTCCTGTACATCACCGACCAATGTCTACGCAGCCGTGATTTTATCAACGTTATCATTGCCGGCAAACAACACCAGCCACAGTGGCTCGATATGGATGCTGCCATTAAGCACTGCAGTGCGGGTATCGGCATTTGGACCTGGGCCAGTAACGATCAGGAGGCTGAGCCGGACGTCGTTATGGCCTGTGCCGGCGATGTGCCAGCACTGGAAACACTCGCCGCCGTAGATCTGTTGCGCCAGCATATGCCCGAGCTCCGTGTGCGGGTGATCAATGTTGTCGATCTCATGACGCTGCAACCCCGAGAGGAGCACCCCCATGGTCTGCCCGACAAGGATTTTGATTCACTATTTACGTTGGATAAGCCTGTTATTTTCGCTTTTCATGGTTACCCCTACCTGATTCACCGGCTGACTTACCGTCGCACCAATCACGGAAATCTCCATGTGCGTGGTTATAAGGAGGAGGGGACCACCACCACGCCTTTTGATATGGCGGTGTTGAATGACCTGGACAGATTTCATCTGGTCGGCGATGTCATCGACAGGGTTCCCCGCCTGGGTAACAAGGCTGCTCACCTGAAGCAGTTTATGCGCGACAAACTGATTGAGCACCAGCAATACATTGCTCACCATGGCGAGGATATGCCCGAGATTCGCGACTGGAAGTGGCCATATTCTGGATGATCAGTGCATGTAGGAAAACTGCCTGCTAACCGAGAATATATTTTCGCGAACGTCCAACGCATGCATAAAGACGTTATGTGTTAAATGGGGACTTGATCATTGGTAGCGGGATATCTCGACGATTCTATGGTGACCTGGTTGTGTGGAAATACACGGGGATTCTGATTTCCCTGTGTGATCTCTCTGTAATCATAAAACGGTGCGCGGCGTCTGCCATTGCGCTTGCGGTCTTGGAGCACTTCGTGACAGTGCTCGCGCAATGTTTAATACAGGTTCAGTCGATCAGGTCGTCACCACGTTTCTAGCTATCTTCATTTGGTAGCTGGAATTCAGTGATCAAGGGCAAATGATCCGAAGCGAGCTTTGTCAGCTCGGTGCGAGGCACGACGATGTGGGTTACTTTGAGCGTCGGGTCTAAAAAAATGTGGTCGATGCGCGCACGCGGAAACCGGCTGAAAAAAGTACCAGCCGGGCGATGACGTCCGAATCTTAACTGAACATCGTGCAGTTGCGTCTGCAGGGCGCGGCATTCACTGGAATTGGGTCCGGCGTTGAGATCACCACACAATATTCGTGGGCGCTGGCAGGCGGGGTTGCCAAGCCAGTCGCTGCCAAGCAGGGCTTTGATCTGACGCTGACGTTCCGCGCTCTGCAAGCCCAGGTGAGTGGTGATGACCTGGATTTCCGTACTACCACAGTCGATGGCTACCCACAGGGCGCCTCTAGGCTCCAATCGGGCTCTGCCTGGAATACCGGGCAGAATATCCGCCCGCACCAGTCGCATTGGTAGCCGGGATAGAACAGCGTTCCCGTAGCGCTCTTCCGCCAGGTGGATGGCTGGATGGAAGTGATAGTCCATCGCCAGCAGATCCGCGATTTGACGAGCCTGATCCACCTTGCCAGTGCGGATCCGATCAACATCCAGCTCCTGCAGAGCGACGATATCCGGGGCCTGACGGGCGATGATTCTGGCCACTCGCTCGGGGGACAGCTTGCCGTCCATGCCGACACAGCGATGCACGTTGTAGGTCATCAGGCGCAGGGAGGTTTTGTTGGCAGCAGACTTTGTGGTCTTTGTCGGGCGAGCGTCGAGTGGGGTGTGGAGGTGCCGGAGCGCCGCCACACGAAGGTCGTCGGGGCGCCAGTAATCTGGTTTGGGGCCGGGGGCGGGGATATCTGCGGGCAACAGCGCGAAAGCATGAGTTTCATTGGCTCCAGCGCCGCCGTGGGCACCGTTTTCCACCGCGAAGCTGACAGGGTTAGCGCCGATACGCCAGCCGCAGATGACAAAATCGCCAGCATCTGGATGGTGGCAAAGGGCGGCCAGGTCGCGGCTGGCCTCCTTGAGAAAGGGATGATCCGCGCCGAGGATGTGTGCTCCATCCCTGGGTAGGTGAACAGCTCCTCCGGCCCACCAGCCATGGGCCTGCTCGCCAGCGCCGCTGTTCGTATCCTTGACCAGGACGAGTGGAACGCCGGTTTCCTCGGCTATTCGGCGGGCCAGCTGGTGTTGTTCAAGCGCACTTTGTACGGGGTAGTAGAGCATCGCCACTGGCCCGAGGGTAGAGACCACCAGCGGGGGGGTGTCCGGTACGGTATTGTCCGAGTCTCTTATCGGAAAAAGCCGCTGAATCCAGCGACCGCCAAACAGACGGATTCGTGTCAGTTCCACACCGCGTTGCTCGGTGGCTGCTAATGTTAATGATTTGTTTTTATGCGTCGAGATCACGGCCGCCAATGCTTCAGTGAGGGGCTGGCCATTGCCATCACGATAGGGCCGAGTACGCTCCTGACCGTGGTCTGAATAGACCCAGACATCATAGTGTCGCCACACAGAACGATGCGCCGAGCGCCAGATGCGGGAAACGGCGCCATCTATGCCCTTCAGCGTCCAGTGGGCAAAGGCAGAATCCGGGCCGCGCCGGTGCGCCTGTTCGTCATAGCCGAGGAAATTCAGGTGAATAGTGGGCAGCCCTCGGGCAATATCGATTTTGGCACCCACTGTCGCCAGTTCCCGCATGAGGATGGTGATCACGATACGCGTTGGCACGAACAACAGCTCCCTGAGCAAATCCTGTCCATTGATCAGGCCTCGAATACAATCACTGATGGCCAGTATCACCTCGACCAACAGTAGTGTGGTGATGCGAATAAAGCTCCAGATGTGGGCAATCAGCATGAATGCCAGTACCAGTGGTCGGGCATTGCGCAAGGCAGGACCCCAACCCAGCGCGGCTGGACAAAAATGGGGTTCGGCGGCGCCGCCACGATAATTACCCATATAGCAACTACCGTTCTCCAGTAGGGGCGCAGCGCCCTGCTTCTGGAGCTTTTCTTCTACGCGAGTGGCAATATCTGGTTCGAACATCCTGACCAGGCGCCCGGACTGGCGCTCGACGAAGGCAAAGGCAGGAACCACGGCTTTTACGCCGTAAAACAACTCTCCCTGAACAGCTGATGTTGTCGCGGGAACCCCGGAGTAGAGGTCGTGTAACTGGTAGTGTTCCCTGTCCCTGAGTCTTTTAAGAAAAGGCATTTCCCCGTTGGCCAGAGCCTTGTCTAGCTCCGGACGGGACAGGCCGTCGATCTGGATAAGCAATAATCCCGCCGTGGTTGCTTTTTCAGCAGCCGGCAGGTTGAGCAGACGAGCCAGCCATTCACTGCGGCTGAAGCGCCGACGCCAGCGGCGTGCAGCGGTTTCTACGCGACCGAGCACGGCTGCAGCCTCCACTGGCTCAATAATTTTTTTAAACTGATCGCCGAGCGCATCGCTCAAATAAATGTTGATCGTGGCGCTGGGTTGAGCGCCGAACCTGCTGAATCTGCGATGCTTTCGAGAATCTCCCATTCGGCACGAATGAGATGTTGCAGCTGCAACCATCGTTGGTAATGAGGGTCAACGACTTCGTGCGGGCGGTTCAGCAAGCGTTTGTAACAAGCGAGCACGCTGGTTACTGAGTTGTCCATCGAAAATATCTCCGCTGTCTTTAGTGCCGCATTTTTCATCGCGCGTCGCTTACTTTCCGTTTGTTGCATCACCCATGTTAGGGCGGTGCTATAGGCACGAACGCTGTCGTCTTGCAGCAGGCAGCCGTTTTCGCCATCTTTGACAACCTCGCGCGCACCACTGGCATCAAGCGCCACAACCGGCACACCGGCGGCCATCGCTTCGGTCAGCACCATCCCCTGGGTTTCGGTCTTTGAGCTGAAAGCGAATACATCCATGGCGTGATAGGCGTCACTCTGCTGTTTCGGCGCCAGCGTGCCAACGGCGTGGTATTTCTCCGCGAGGCCGCGTTGTTCGAACAGGGCTGATATGTCCTTCTCCAGTGGGCCGACTCCGGCGATCAGGAAGTGGGCGTTAGCGTTATTACCAATAAAATCAGCTACTGCCCGAGCGAGGAACACCAGATTTTTTTCCGGGGCAAGGCGTCCGAGGTGACCCACTACAAAGGCCTTATCCGGGATATTGTTGGCCCGTCTAAAGTCACGGCCGTTGCCTTCGGCAAACAATGCCGTTTGCACCCCCGTGGGCACCACATCAATGGGAGAAAGCACCCCGCGCTGGCGCAACAAGGTGGCAATACTCTCGCTGGGGGCGAACACCTGATTGGCCAGATTTCCGTAGTGGGTTGCCAACTCGATGACAAAGCGGCGCAGCGTCGTGGAGTCCGCAGGAACATAGTGGGTATAGCGTTCGTACAGCGTGTGGTGAGTAAAAACGAGTGGCAGATTCCGATAGCGGGCAATGCGCAAAGCGGTCATTCCCAGCAGAAAGGGGTGATGAGCATGGACGATGTCCGGCCGGAAGCAGTTCAATTCGCTACTGAGTAACCCTGACACCGGTAGAGCCACCGAAAAATCGCTGCCGTTGAAATTCTGGATAGCAGGAATACGGAGCACGCCTTCTTCAGTAGCAGGCTGACCTGGAAATTCGGGAGCTACTACCAAGACCTGGTGATGACGCTCGCGAAGTGCGTTGGCAAAAGCCGCAATAGAGCGCGCTACCCCGCCGATATGGGGGGAGTAGGTATTGGTGAGCATGACGATGTTCACGACGGAGTTTCCTGCAATTCAACGAATTCGACACCGGCTTTCACTTTAACCGGCATAAAGCCGGGTAGCCGGACTTCAATTCCAGGAGGTTTGTTGTGCCAGCGAGCCGACCAACAAACCTTTATACAGCGGTGCTGTTTTTGCGCGCAATTTACTGTCACAGAGGCGATGATTTCCACGGAGACAGTTCCAAAACTGGTGGGGCTGGGACCAAACCTGATCGGTGAGGCCGCCATGCCATCCGTAAGCCATTGCCGGGGTATTCCGGATCCTAGAATCAGGCAGTTATTTTCCTCCCGGATGAAACAGTTGCGCAGCATGACCACCCATTCCGCCGCTGCCCAGACATGTTGCCCATCGCCCATGCAGCCACCACGGGTGCGCGGGTGGATAGCTTCCGGCCACTGTCCCGTTGCTGAGGCCAGGCTGGCCACGGAGGTCATCAACTCGAAATAGCGGGGGTCGCCAGCGCGCAGCAGTATCTGGGCAATATGCAGCGTCAGGTAAGGGTTAATGCCGGAATGAATCATATCCTGGAAGAAACCACCATCGACAAAACAACGATCCAGCAAGAAGTTGGCCGTATCGAGCAGGCGTGGGTCATCGGGTGCGAAAAGCTGCAGCGGATAACCTGCTGCCAGAGAACCAATTGCCCCCGCATCCAGGCGGCGGCTGGGGGACGCAGGCATAGCCGGTCTGCGCAGACGTTGAGATGCGCGAGCCAGGCTGCGGTTTACCGTGAGTTCGAAATCCTCGGCCTGAAGGGTAAACGGTCGCGCCAGATCTTTCCTGCTATCCCGGCTGCACAGATCGGCGGCTGCGCGCAGGCCCGCGATACCCCAGAAGTCATCCCAGTAATAATAGTCATTGGGGCCGAGGTGCTCGGCGCTGAAACCGGCCGGCAACAGTCCCGCCTGCGGAGTGTCCGAGCCAGTGGGAAGGCGTTTATTGTTAATCCACCGGGCGCCGCGCAGGATGGGTTTGCGCCACTCGGGCTTAACCGTCTGGTTGGTGAGTTCGAGATAACGATTCATGATCCAGAGAGCCTCGCCGTTACTGTCCCACTCGCCGTCCTGGGAGTGGAAATAGCCATTATGTTTCTGGCGTATTGGAAAGCGGTCGAGGGCTCGTTCGGCTCGCTTGGTGAGGCCGGTGTAGAGCAGCGCCTGAATAATAAATGCCGCGTCGCGAAACCAGAACCGCTTGTAGGTAAAGGGCCCGGGATAGACATCCCCTGGTGAATGGAGGATCAGGGTTTTAAGCGCCGCCTCATAGAGGAACTGAAAGGTTTTATCTGGAACCGCTATCCTGCTGCTGCCGTCAAGCGCATCTGCCCAACTCGCGTGGCCTTCATCATTGGCCGCGTCGCTATTGGTCAGAAGCGCATCTGTCAGCGTTACATTCAGTGGTATGTCGACGGTAATATGCAGATTTTTGCCAGGTTTGATGGGAAACATGGCCGCCGCGCTGGCCATACCAACCCTGCAGTCCCCCCGCTGTTGTTCTGCTTCATTAAGGTGGAAGTTTACGTCGCCAGCACGGTAGTCAGAGACGTGATGGTGAGCCACGGGGTGATCAAAAGTCACTTTATCAACACCGTTGATGAGCCACTGCCGACGCTCATCATTCAAGATGATCTCGTAAATAGCGCTGATTCCTTCCGGGTTGCAGGGCCGTAGGGCGATGACCAGCCAGGAGTTTTTGCGGGAGGCTGCCTGGACCTGCATTTGGCAGGTTGGTGTCTGTTTATTCATTTGTCCGGCGATGACGACCTTCGCCCTGGTGGTTAGCGAGGTCTCCTTGTGCCGAGTCGTCGTGCGAACGGTGACACCTTTGGTGAGCTCCAGTCGCTGGCTGGATGAGGCGGCACGAGAGGGTAACAGTTGATCCCCGTCTTCGCTTACTATCCATGCGTCCAGAGACCAGCCGTCAAAGTGAGGGCTTAGCAGGCCTCGAGGATCCACAATCGGTAAGGCATCAACATCTGGCCAGCCAATGGCCGTCCAGTTGCGATGACTTAGGTTGCAGTGGGTCATGGAAAATCCACGGGGGATAAAAGCGTCATCAAGAGGGTTGAACTGGCGCTCAATCCAGAAAGGCCACACCCAGTCGAGATTGTGTTGTATAACCCGGCTGTTGATCAGACCGCGAGCGTGAAATGCCAAACCTGCGCGCAGCAATTCAATAGGCTCTCCCACCTCTGATGGCTCTGCAAAATGCCGCAGGCGGGCCACAACGGAAACTGGATCCAGGAATCCATGAGCTCGGGCAATGCGGCGTATCAGGAAACGCCAGGGCAACCTCCGCCAGGGCATCAAAGTTGTTTTGTCTCGTAATTGCGGGCCAGGATTTTACGGGCGATGCTGGATAGTCCGAGCAGGGCGAAGACGACTAACAGGAAACCGATGCCGTAGAAGCCCCATTCCAGGGGGGATCGGCCAGCGCTCCTGCTGCCGAGCGTGGTAATATCGGCGGCAATGGCGCCCAGATA
Source organism: Porticoccaceae bacterium (assembly GCA_041603535.1). Lineage (GTDB taxonomy): Bacteria > Pseudomonadota > Gammaproteobacteria > Pseudomonadales > Porticoccaceae > HB2-32-21. Next base: position 7,986 of record JBFIEE010000037.1, on the reverse strand, counting down.
AACATTGTGCAGAGAGAAGGGGATGATGCCGAAAAACGTGCCCACAACAAAGTCTTGCAGTTTTACTCGTGTCAGGCCAAAAAAGTAATTTGACAATTTGAAGGGGAAAAAAGGCACCAGCCGAGTTAGCAGAACAATACGCCGACCCTCCTGTTTCAGCGCTTCATCGGCTTGTGGTAGCGTGACGCGAGACAGTACCAGCCGCGATGCTCGCTGACCGAATAAATAACGGGCGACAAGAAAGGCGGCTGCTGCGCCGGTTGTTGTTCCCAGTACCACGAGCAGGGTTCCCTTGACGATGCCGAAGACAAAGCCTGCGCCAGTAGTTAGCATGACCCCCGGCAGTAATAACATAACGGCTAGCATCATAATCAGGATGAATAGCAAAGCCGCTTCGGCCCCGCGTTGCTCCAACCACTGCAATAAAGCCAGAATCTGTTGGTGGGTATCAAAATAGAAGAGCACGCCGAGCAAAACAGCGACGAAGGCCGCGCTGGCTATGACGATGAGAAGGGGTGAGGTCTTTGTTACCATGACGCTAGCGCCCAGTGCTTCGGGTGTGGAGATGAATCGGCGGGGTTTGTGCGCCAGAGAATTGACTGAAAATGGCGCCCTCCTGCGTCTATGTGGCCAGAATGGCTAGAGTGTTATTTTTTTGTTGTGTCCGCTTGTTGACCGCTGTCAACAAGCGGACAGGTGACGATATCTAAGTGCAGTACGTCCTCTAACCCACCCAGTCGTATGATGGACAGCAGGTCGTCGGGGATACGGACGAGCGTTACGCTTTTTCTGGTGTCGGCAGCAGCTCTGAGCCACGACAGTAACAGTGTGATACCAGCGCTGTTACTGTATTGGACGCCGCCGAGGTCGATGTAACACTGTTGCGGGGCCTGAGTGGTCAACCATTGTCTACCGAGAGGTTCAGCGTTGACCACAGTATCGAAATCGATCCAGCCGTGCACGCGCAGCGTCTCGGCGCTCAGGGTGAGCTCACAGGTATGCTCAATCGCAGTATTGCCATTCGCGGGGTAGTCATTTGCGGGGTTATCATTCACGGTACGCTCACAAAGCCTGCATATCCCTGGTGACTGCCTCCGAGTGTTGCTCGCTGCTCCAGTTGTCAATGGCGAGATCAACATTCCCCTTATATTTTTCAACCGAATAGGCAAACTGGTTACGGAAAATATGACCAATGTTGATGCCGTCAATAATGACGTTGTAGAGTTTCCACGGCTCCCCGGGGTTGCGGCGTAGCGAATACTGGACGTCGTGGGGGACTCCTGTGGGCCCGTAAATTTTTTGATCTACGCGAGCGTAGCCACTATCGATGGGCTCATCGCCTGGCGGCAAGGTCTCAATTCGTTGTCCGTCAGCGTTCAGTAATGCCTGAGCATAAGTCACAACAAGCGTGTGTTTCAGTATTTCAGAGAACCGCTTGATGCGCGCGGAAAAGAGCGCTTTTTCCGCTTCCGATGCCAGCGCGCGGTAGCGTAGCGCGCTGGCATAGGTTGCCATGACGCCACGGGTAAATCGTTCTGTGTCGACCAGGATATCGACCATTTTTTCTATCTCCCGGTAATAGCGTTCAGGATCCTGGTCGAAGTAACCTTGCGCCGATTTGGCAATCGTCAGAACATCGGCTGTGGTATCAATGATTAGCTGTCGAGGGGATTTAGTTTCATCGTCGCAAGCGTTCCCGCAATCGGTTGCTGCATGTAACCCGGGGCCGAAGATCAGCGGGGGCAATAGCGCCGCCATTAGAAAAACCCTGGTCACGGGCTGCTTATCCTGGATGTGAGCATTTTCCCCACCAGCTCCTCCAGTATCAGCGCCGACTGGGTATCGCGGATTTGATCGCCATCAGCCAGCAATTCGGTGGCGCCGCCCGGCGACAGGGCGATATATTTTTCACCCAGAATGCCCGCCGTCTGAATCGCCGCAATAGTGTCGTCGCTCAGGTAGTCAACATTTGCGCTGACAACAATATCCACGCGTGCGCGAAGTGTTTTTGGGTTAATGGAGATATCTGTCACCTGTCCGATCTGAACACCAGCCACCGTCACGCGTGCTTTTCTGGTGACCCCCGCGACATTGTTGAACTCAGCATAGAGCCGATAGGTTTTATCGCTATCAAAGTTGCGATTCAGGCCGCTCACCTGAATGGCTAAAAAGGTCAGTGCCAGGATGCCTGTCAGCATAAAAAGACCGACGCTTGTTTCTACGATTCGCGTCTGCATTCAATATACTCCGAACATGACTGCGGTTAACAAAAAATCCAGGCCCAGCACCGCCAGTGATGAGTAGACCACGGTACGGGTAGTGGCGCGGCTGATTCCCTCTGAGGTCGGTGCCGAATCGTAGCCCTGAAACACAGCTATCCAGGTGATGACGGCGCCGAAAATAGCGGCTTTTATCACGCCATTTAGAATATCTTCCCTGAATTCCAGATAATCCTGCATATGGGTCCAGAAGGCGTCGGCATCGACGCCCAACCAGTCGACCCCGACCAACGCCGCACCCCAGATGGCGACAACATTGAAGATTTGCGCCAGCAGTGGCATGGCAATAATCCCCGCCCAAAGCCGAGGGCGGATGATGCGGCGCAGAGGATCAACGCCGATCATCTCCATGGCGGCGAGTTGTTCGGTCGCTTTCATCAGGCCGATCTCAGCGGTTAGCGCTGAACCCGCTCGCCCGGCGAATAGCAGCGCGGCAACCACAGGCCCCAGTTCCCTGACCAGGGTCAGCGATACGCCCTGGCCAAGCGCTTCCACTGCATCAAAGCGCGCCAGCACGTTGTAACCCTGTAAGGCGAGCACCATGCCGACAAAGAGCCCGGAGATAACAGTTATGAGCAGTGAGAACACCCCCACACTGTACAACTGACGAATCAGTAAGCGCGGCCCATTACGAAAATCCGGCGGACCCCACAGCGTCATACCCCAAAGGATACCCGCGCGGCCCAGGGTTCCCAATACGGCAAGCCCGCCGCGGCCAAGGTGGGTGACCTGATTTAACATGGCTCTGCTTCTGCCTGGAACCCCAGATCCTGACGGTAATCCGGTGCCGGGTAATGGAAGGGCACAGGACCGTCCGAAAGGCCGCTTATAAACTGGTGGATTCCAGGGTCGATACTGTCGAGAATCGTCTGTGTGGGGCCGTTGCCCGCCACTTTGCCATCTGCGATGACATAAATGTTATCGGCAATTTTTGCGGTTTCGCTAACGCTGTGGGAAATCACTACACTGGTGAGCTTAAGTGCCTGGTTCAAGCGCTGCATCAATTCAGAGAGCATGCCGATAGAAATCGGATCCTGCCCGGCAAAGGGTTCGTCGTAGAGAATCAGCTGTGGATCCAGCACGATCGCCCGCGCCAGCGCTACCCGTCTGGCCATACCGCCGGAGAGTTCAGCGGGCATCAACTTCCTTGCTCCGCGCAGCCCTACGGCTTCCAGTTTCATGAATACCATGTCTCTAATCATTGATTCGGACAGCGTGGTATGCACCCGGAGCGGGAAGGCGACGTTTTCGTAGACTGAAAGATCGGTAAACAGGGCTCCACTTTGAAATAGCACACCCATTTTTCGGCGTTCGAAAAATAGCTCTTTACGATCCAGGTGGGAGATATCTCGATCGCCGACGTATACGCTGCCCCGCTGTGGTTTGATCTGTCCGGCGATAAGTCGCAGCAGGGTAGTTTTGCCACTGCCGCTGGGCCCCATGATGGCTGTTACCTGACCACTGGGTATGTCGATATTTACGTTGTCGAGAATGACGCGATCACCGTAGCGGAAACAGAGGTCACGAATCTTGATAAGAGGGTTTTCCGCGATGCATGTTTTTGCCACTTTCACCTATCCACACGCCTGTTCTGATAGCGATTTAATGTGAGTACTACTGAATTTTTTACCCGCATCTGGCGGGGAAAGTCTATCTAATCGGTGGGATCGCCCGTGTTGACGATTCGCGCGATCTCCTTTTCCCGCTCGTTACAAATCAGGCTGGCCAGATCACCGATCACCTCCGCCAACAGGATAATAACGTCGTCCATTGTTAAAAGGCCCACCAGGTTATGCGAGCTATCGATTACCGGCAGGCGTCTGACACCTTTTTCGCGCATGCTGCGCAGAGCGTCAATTACTGAATCGCCAGTGCTGGCCGTGAGCAGTTGAAAGGACATGACGTCTCCTATTGTTATATCGTCGGGATCCAGACCCTCACCGACAGCGCTGATGAGGATGTCCCTGTCGGTGACGATGCCGATGGGAGAGCGCCCCCCGCCCTTATCTGCCACGACAACCACGTCACCGACGTGATGCTTTCGCATTAGCCTGATGGCATCGGAGAGACTTTCCTCCTGATACACGACGATTACCTCACGGCTACAAATTTCGCCAATGGTCATATACGGTAGCTCCATGTCCTGCTTGTCCCGCCTGGCCGGACATACTCACTCATTTGGTCGCGAGCAGGCGGGATAGCCGACACTCTGGCATTGCCTTCCACTGGTAGTATTGACGCTGGTCAAAAAGACACGGCGTAAGATTCCTTTTAATCCAGGCATCTTGATGCGCTGGGGCGGTGAGCGGCGGGCAATTTATCGTAAAGAATCGAAGCAGGTTTTGCCTCCGCGCTATGTTATGTGAGGGAGAGCGACGGTGATTAACCCCTTGTTAGAGATGCAACGCCTTGGGCAGAGTATCTGGTTGGACTATATTCAGCGCGGTTTGCTAACGAGCGGTGAGTTGCAACGTTTGATAGACGAAGACGGCATCAATGGCGTGACGTCCAATCCCGCGATTTTTGAAAACGCCATTGTCGAACATGACGACTATGATGCGGCAATTGCGGCTATGCCCGGTATTGATGCCAGTGAACTTTATGAACGGTTGGCGATTCAGGACCTGCAGCAGGCTGCGGATATTCTAGCGCCCTGTTATACCGCTACGCAGGGTCGTGATGGTTTTGTCAGCTTCGAGGTATCGCCAGAGCTGGCTTTTGATACGGAGGCAACGGTATGTGAAGCGAGACGGCTCTGGGCCGCGCTGGATCGGCCCAACAGTCTGATTAAGGTGCCCGCAACATCGGCCGGCGTTAAGGCGATACAGCAACTGATCGTCGATGGGATCAATGTTAACGCGACCTTGCTGTTTGGCCTGAAACGATACCGAGAGGTGGCTCAAGCCTATCTTGACGGGCTCGAAATACGAGCGGGTCAAGGCGAAAGACTGACATCGGTAGCGGCTGTCGCCAGTTTTTTTCTAAGTCGAATAGATACATTAGTTGACAGGAAACTGGATGCCATGATGCCTGCGCAGGAAAAGGTACAGGTCCGGGGCCAGGTCGCCATTGCGTCTGCGCGCCTGGCTTACCAGGAATACAAGCAGCTCTTCTCCGGCGGCCGTTGGCGCAAACTCGTTCGGGCAGGGGCAAAAACACAACGACTGTTATGGGCCTCCACTTCCACCAGGGATCCGGCGTACAGTGACATCAGGTACATTGAAGCACTAATTGGCGCGGAAACGATTAATACCCTGTCGCCTGGTGTCCTGATTGCCTACCGAGATCATGGTAAACCGGCTGCGCGTCTGGAGCATCACATTGATACGGCGCGTAATACTCTTTCCGAATTGGCTGGGCTGGGACTGGATCTGGATACGCTCACTGAACAACTGGAACAGGACGGTGTGCAAAAATTCAGCGTGGCTTACCAGAAGCTTCTCGCCAATCTTCAAAGGCGCAGTCGCTAGCGCGGTAACATCCGATTCACGGGCAAAGGCAGCAAATTTTTGCGAGCGAGGTATTTGCTGTTATTGCGTTGTCGGGTTCATGGCACCTGGTTAGCGTGAATCGGCTGGTGATTCATAACAACCCGAGGCAAAGTAGTCCCCGGTTCAGCGACCAACTAGAGGCCTACAACATGGCTGATCAGGTTAAACAGGACTATCCGTTTTTATTCTATCCGTAAGCTAAAGCCTACAGCCAGACAAACGGTTAACAAAGCTCAACTTCGACTATATAGGGATAGGGAACATTTATGACAGCATCGCAGCACTACATTCGCTGGTTTGAAGAGCTTGGCATCGACGATGTGCCACTGGTCGGTGGCAAGAACGCCTCGCTGGGAGAAATGTACCAAAACCTGACTGTCGAGGGAGTCCGAGTTCCCAATGGTTTCGCGGTTACCGCACCAGCTTACCGGTATGTGCTTGAACACAACAAAGCCTGGCCGCTAGTGCATGAGGCGCTTGATGATTTGGAGCCTGACAACATCAAGGAGCTACAGATGCGGGGTGAGCGTGCCCGAGCGATTGTTCTCGGGTGTCAGCTACCAAATGATTTAAAGACTGAAATTTTAAGCGCTTATACGAAACTCAAAGAGCAGTATGGGGATGACATATCGTTAGCGGTACGTTCTTCTGCAACCGCCGAAGACTCCCCCGAGGCTTCTTTTGCCGGACAAAACGATACCTACCTCAATATCAATAGTGAAGAATCCCTGCTCGATGCCTACAGGCGCTGCCTGGCTTCCAATTTTACCGACCGTTCTATCCACTATAAATACGACAATAATTTTGATTATTTCAAAGTCGATCTTTCTGTTGTCGTGATGAAAATGGTACGCAGTGATCTGGCCGCTAGCGGTGTGATGTTCTCAATGGATACCGAAACAGGTTTCAAGGATGTGGTTTTTCTTAATGGGGCCCTTGGGTTAGGCGAAAATGTGGTTCAGGGCACCATTGAGCCCGACAGTTTTTATGTGCACAAACCCACCTTTACCCAGGGCTATCGCAGTGTTTTGAAACGTAGCCTGGGAAAAAAAGAAAAGAAGATGGTATTTGCCGACAACCTTAACACTGACAATATCGCGATGGAATACACGGAGAATAGGGATACCTGCCCGGAAGAACGCAACCGGTTTTGCATCACCGATGAAGAGGTCATGGTGCTGGCCGATTACGCCATCAAGATTGAAAACCACTATTCAAAAGCAGCGGGTAGTTATAAGCCGATGGATATGGAGTGGGCAAAAGACGGCATTGATGGGCGGCTTTATATTGTGCAGGCACGACCGGAGACCGTGGAGTCGCGCAAACAGAGTACGATGCTTGAGATGTACCGCCTCAACGACAAAGGCAGCGTACTTGTAAGGGGCAGGGCTGCAGGCACTCGAATTGGGGCCGGAAGGGCGCGTATCGTTAATGATGTTAAACAGCTTCGTGAATTTCGGGCGGGCGATGTGTTGGTCGCGGATGTCACTAGCCCGGACTGGGAGCCAGTGATGAAAATGGCCGCTGCAATTGTGACCAACCGCGGTGGCAGGACCTGTCATGCCGCTATTATTTCAAGAGAACTTGGCATCCCCGCGATAGTGGGTACGGATAATGCGACAGAACTCCTCAAAGAGGGCCAGGAAATCACCGTCAGTTGCGCAGAGGGTGAAATCGGCAAGGTTTATGATGGCATTTTGGCTTTCGAAATCCAGCAAACGGATCTCAGCCAGCTAGCGCACCCGAAGACAAAAATTATGATGAATCTGGCGAATCCAGATCAAGCATTTAGCCTTGCCTCGTTACCTGTGGACGGTATTGGTCTGGCGCGCATGGAATTCATCATCAATGAATATATCAAGGTGCATCCAATGGCACTGGTACATCCTGAACGGGTCGACGAGGCAACTCGCGCCGAAATTGCCAGCATGAGTGCTGCCTATGACAGCCCTACGGACTTCTTCCTTAAAACCCTGGCTGAGGGCGTCGCTACCATCGCTGCAGCAGTCTACCCCTTGCCTTGCGTGGTGCGGATGAGCGACTTTAAAACCAACGAATACGCTACTTTGCTTGGGGGTTCTTTTTTTGAACAGAAAGAAGATAATCCGATGATCGGTTTTCGCGGTGCATCGCGTTATACGCATCCGGCCTACGCTGAGGGTTTTAAGCTGGAGTGTGAGGCGATGGAGCGGGTGCGAGACGAAATGGGCATGACC
>JBFIEE010000036.1:0-38092 GCA_041603535.1 Porticoccaceae bacterium | reverse complement strand
CGCGGCATCGCCAGGGCGATGCTCGGCAATATACGCAGTGGGCAGATTACCCAGGGCGGCAGTACCATCACGCAACAACTGGTAAAGAACTTCTTTCTCAGTGATGAACGGACGTTGTTGCGCAAGGGCATAGAAGCCATTATGGCGATACTGCTGGAAGTTCATTATGGCAAGGCCGAAATCCTTGAGGCCTACATAAACGAAATTTATCTGGGGCAATCGGGTCAGCGGGCTATCCACGGTTTCGGCATGGCCAGCCGACATTATTTTCGTCAGCCCATTAGCGAACTGGATCTACACCAGGTTGCGTTGCTGACGGCGATGGCCAAGGGCGCCTCTTACTATGATCCGCGGCGACATCCGCAGCGTACGTTACAACGCCGTAATCTGGTCATTGACCAGCTGGAAAGCCAGCAGTTGGTCGATGGCGTTACGGCTAAGCGTGCCCGCGCTCAACCGCTTGATATATCCCCTCATCCTGGCACTCGTACGAACCCCTTCCCGGCATTTCTCGATCTGGTCAAGCGCGAATTGCGGGAAGACTACAACGAAGCAGATTTACGCACGGAGGGTCTGCGTATATTCACCAGTTTTGATCCCCAGGCGCAGAAAAAACTCCAGGATGCGGTCGATCGTGGTATACCGGCACTGGAACAGCAAAAGGGTATCCCTAAGGGCGATCTGCAGGTGGCAGCGGTGGTGGTTCGTGTCGGCACCGGTCAGGTCGTCGCCGTTGCGGGGTCGCGGCAAAGCGGTTTTCCCGGGTTTAACCGAGCCCTCGATGCGTATCGTCAGGTTGGGTCCACCATCAAGCCGGCTGTGTTCCTGACCGCCTTACAGCAGCCCGGCAACTACAATCTCGCTACCCTTATTGACGATGGTCCGGTTAACGTTGCTGCCGGAGACGGTAGCCGCTGGCAACCACGCAATTTTGATCGCCGCGACCACGGCACGGTTCCCCTGTATGCAGCACTTGGGCAATCCTACAACCAGGCAACTGCTCGCCTCGGTATGGCGGTCGGGATACCGCAGGTCGCGAAGACCATCAAAGGACTTGGCCACCAGCGTCCGTTACCAGAGGTGCCAGCCCTGTCGCTTGGCGCCGTCACCATGTCGCCTTTTGAGGTGGCGACCTTGTACCACACCATCGCCAGCGATGGCTTCTACAGCCATTTGGCCGGTATTGAATCCGTTTATACTGCCGGAGATACACCGCTCAAGAGATATCCCTACGAAGTAGAGGCGCGTTTTAGTCCAGCGACGATTCATTTGCTGCAGTATGCGCTGCAGGTAGTGATGCGCGAAGGCACCGGTCGAGCCGCTTACAATGTTTTGCCTGCCAGCACCGTGCTTGCGGGCAAAACGGGAACATCCAATGATCAGCGCGATAGCTGGTTTGCTGGGTTTGGTGGCAACTATCTGGCCGTGGTGTGGATAGGCCGTGACGATAACGGCGAAATGCCATTTACCGGGTCTTCAGGGGCGCTCAGACTCTGGTCGCAAATTATGACCAATCTCGGTGTGACGTCACTCGCCTACGCTCAACCGGAGGGCGTGGTGTATCGTTGGACCGATCCGGCGACGGGCTTACTGACCGAGGAGCGGTGTGAAAATGCGCGATACTTGCCGTTTATCAGCGGCAGTGCTCCCGAGCATTACGCACCGTGCGGGCGGCGCACGGAGAATGGTGTTGCAGATTGGCTGAAAGATATTTTCCGCTGGTGAGCCTTGTGTTGGCCGCTGGCTGTTTAAAAACCACTGATTATAAAACTGGAACGAGACTTGATTGATCATCGCTTACCCTGCCTTCTTCGTTCGTTGCTGGTGCTGAGCCTGCTGGCTTTGCTGCCCGCCTGTGCGCCGATGCCACAGTCGGGTGGCGCGCCAGTATACCGGCCGCAACCGCCCCTGACCCCGGAGGGTTCCCATCCACCCGTTGGCGAGGAGCAGCGAGCCCCACGGGAAGATCGGAAGCCCCCTGTGGGTAGTCCGCCGGCAGTGATAGCCCCGGGCGCGCAGGCTATCAGCCCTGCACAGCGAGCGGTCGCCAGTCTGCTGGATGAGGCCTGGGCTCACTATCGCAACAACGAACTGGACCGAGCTATCGCTGTCGCAGAACGGGCACAACGGCTGGATGCGCGCTCCCCCGAGGTGTATCTGTTACTGGCCAGTAGCTATTTGGCGCAGGGTAAACAGAGTCTCGCGGAGCAATTTGCGCATCGCGGTATGAACTTTAGTCCGGCTGGTTCGGTGGTAAGACGGCAACTACAGCAGTTGCTGGATCAGCTCGTGCCTTTTCGCCGCTGACTCATAACCACAAGCTTGAAACTTCTGGTTTTCGCCACGACTGCAACATTGGCAAAGTAGCGGAGAGCAGTATTTTCGAGAGCTAAAAATTGATTCACCACAAACAGGGCTCTACTTTTCGCGTGCAGGTGGTTAGCCGCCGAGCGAAGAAACTTATCCATCAGTCCTGGGTTCGCAATAAAGCCCTGGTGAAAGGGTGGGTTACAGATAATGGCATCAAATGTTTCTGTGATGCCTTCAGCGCAATCGTCTGCAACCACCTCTGCTGGAATAGACAGACGATCCAGGTTGGCCCGGCAAGTGTTGATTGCGGCCGCGCAGTTGTCAGTGGCAACGATGCGCGTCGCGCCAAGGCGCGCGCTACACACAGTCAGGTAACCATAGCCACAACCGAGATCAAGCAAGCTGCGAGGGGGGGCGTCGAAACCCTGAAAAAAAGTTGGCAGGTAGTCAGCCAGCATGATGCTGCCCTGATCGATTTTGCCGGCGCCAAATGATCCGGGTTTGGTATACAAGACCGTTCCAGGGTCAGTTTCCACCGGGATAAGATGTGTGTAGCTAGACTCATCGCGCCCGGGTGCTACGTGGTCGTTGGATGCGGTTTTTATGATGCGGGCGGTATACCAGAACCCGTGTTTACGTACGTCCGGTACGCTCGAAAAACACTCGCCAGCCACACTCGCAATACGTTTGATGCCTTCTTTCTTGGCGCCGCAAAGGATTAGCTCACCACCACTGGGGAGCAGGGAAAATGCTTCAGCAATAATGTGTTCGACAACGGCCTTCTCCTTCGAGACGCGATAGCAGACGCGCGCGAAATGAGCCGGTTGATAACCGCTAAAATCAAAATCATTAAAGGTGGCGATCAATCCCGCGGCAGTTGCTGCCCGAGCGATATCAAAGCGGTTACTCATGACTTCCGTCGTTTTGCCGAGCGTCGCGAAAGTCGCGCCGAAGAGGTTTTCGTCCGCAACCAACAGATAACGTGGCTGATTGTTCGCACGAGGTTCGTCCTGCAAATAGGGCAGCAGGAGCTCAAAGGCCTGATTCATCGCGGCTCTAGTCGTGCAGGAGCCGCGCGGCGTCGAGGGCAAAATAGGTGAGAATGGCGTCCGCACCGGCACGCTTGAAAGCGAGCAGGGATTCGACAATTACCGCATCACGATTTAGCCAGCCGTGGTCAAACGCTGCCCGGTGCATGGCGTACTCGCCGCTGACCTGGTAGACAAAAGTCGGCGCTCGCAGCTCGTCTTTGACGCGACGGAGAATGTCGAGATAGGGCATGCCGGGCTTAACCATGATGATATCCGCGCCTTCGGCCAGGTCGAGAGCGCATTCGTGCAGCGCTTCATCGCTGTTGGCGGGATCCATTTGATAGCTGTATTTATCACCGCCTTTGAGGTTGGTGGCGGAGCCCACCGCATCCCGGAAAGGGCCGTAGTAGCTAGACGCATACTTTGCGGAATAGGCGAGGATCCTGGTGTCGGTGTGGCCGGACGTTTCAAGTGCCTGGCGTATCGCGCCGATACGGCCATCCATCATGTCCGAGGGCGCAACGATGTCGGCCCCGGCCTCAGCGTGTGATATCGCCTGCCGAACCAGTGCGGCAACGGTAATGTCGTTGAGCACATAACCGGTATCTCTGCCCGCTCCACCCAGAATTCCATCCTGGCCGTGGGTAGTAAAGGGGTCGAGTGCGACGTCGGTAATAATGCCGAGGTCCGGACACGCGTCCTTTACCGCTTTGATTGCGCGCTGCGCCAGCCCATCCGGGTTCCACGCCTGCTCTGCCTCGAGACTTTTTTGTTCCGCAGGTACAACCGGAAACAAGGCAACGGCGGGGATGCCGAGGGCGACGCAGGCAAGGGCCTGTGTTACCAGCAGGTCTATAGAGAGTCGTTCAACACCAGGCATGGAGGCAATCGGTTCACGTCGGTTTTTGCCGTCCAATACAAACACCGGCAAGATCAGGTCATCACACGACAGCCGGTGTTCGCGCGTCAGACGCCTGGAGAAATCGTCGCGACGATTGCGCCGCATCCGCGTGGAGGGGTATCCCCCCCTGGTAAATTGCCAGCCCATTTAATACCACTCCAATCCAGTTGCGTTGAGCGTGTTTAAGTACTACCAGACGATTTTATACTCATTTTAAGGTGGGGGGATTAACCATTCCATTGACCATCTTTGTTAACCTGGGTAACCCCTTGTTTTTTTCGGATCCTTTCAGTCCGGTACGCCCGTTTGTTATGTTTTACTTTTATGCGCCACTTTATAGGCATGTTGTTCCCAATTTTGTCCGTCAAACTTTGAGATGTTTACCGAAGCAGGCTTTGTGTCCAGGCAATGAACATTAACGTCAATACCATCTGGATTTGATCGGGGAACATAAAATGGCTTGACGCCACAAATCTTGCAGAACGTATGTTTGGCCACACCGGTATTAAATGTGTACGTTGATAGTGAATCTTTTCCGCTCACTAGCCTGAATTTAGTTAAAGGAACTATTAAGTGGAGGAAACCAGACTTTGCGCAAATAGAACAATTACAATAATCTGCTTCGATGCCTTTAGGGGCTTCAACTTCAAAAGTCACGGCCTGGCAGTGGCAACTTCCTTTGTATCTCACTGAGCTCCCCGGAAAAAATAACGGTTATTTCGAATAGTTAAGATCGACCGGAGCACCGATCAGGTCGGTCTCAAAATAGCGGCTGATAATGTGGGTGTCCGCTTCAAAGGCCATTTCGGGAAACTGCCCGGTATAGGGAAACCAACGCACTTCGTCCATGCCATCGCCAGCATTTATCTCGCCAGATAATGGTTCTGCGCTGAGTACCGTAACCAACGAATGGATATTGGGTTTCAGGTAGTTGGTGACTACGCTAATAATCGCCTTAATGCGTACATCAAGGGTCGTTTCTTCCTTAACCTCGCGTACGGCCGCGCTTAGGTAATCTTCGTGGTATTCGACATACCCGCAGGGCAGGCACCACTGGCCGTGGCCCAGGCTTTTGGAGATGCGCCTGCCCAGGACAAAATGATTGTCCTGCTCTATCAACACTGCGATCGCAGGTTGCGGATTCTTGTAGTGGACAAAATTACAGGCGCTACACTTGTAGCGGATGCCGCCTTCAATCTCTTCCTGTGCGCAGGTTGCGCCGCAACGTGCGCAAAAGCGTGTCGCGATGGCGTCATTGACCTCCGCTATGCTGTGAGGGTACGCCCTGAACACCTGTTGGGTCTTCATGCAGTGGCCTGAAATATCTGAGAATTGCAGGTTATGCTAATGCTGTAGCGATGGCCATACAAATGTTTAAAACGACCCGATTTCGACTACGCCAGTAAGGCCCTGCCGTGAGGGCTGATTCACCGGGTTTGGGTCGCAGGTCAGGAGCGTTGCGCAATGCCAACAAACCCAGGTCCCGATCGGAACACCGTAGTGCACTTCAGCGCCTGCCAAGCTCTGCCCTGATAGTAGCGATCACCGGGCGGGTGTCAGGTTTTGTGCCGCGCCACAGGGCAAACGATTCGGCGGCCTGCTCGACCAGCATGCCGAGCCCGTCGGCGACATGCCCGGCGCCCGTTGCTTGCGCCCAGGCCATGAACACCGTGGGTTGTGGGCCGTACATCATGTCGTAACAGCAACAATTTGCATTAACAAGTTTGCCGGGGACGGGTGGCAGTGCGCCGGTCAGGCTGGCGCTGGTGCCGTTGATGATCAGGTCAAACGGACTGGCGTTAGCCAGTTCATCATAGCTGCCGCCCTGAATAGGGCCGAGATCAGCAAATTCCGCCGCTAATATGCTTGCTTTCGTGGCTGTCCGATTGGCCAGGACGACGGCCGCTGGCTGTACGTTTAGTACAGGCTCCAGCACGCCCCGCACTGCACCGCCGGCACCGAGGATTAATACTCGTTTGCCTGTAAGCGGCCAGCCAAGATTGTCGACAAGGTCTTTCACTAAACCGGCGCCGTCGGTGTTGTCACCGAGCGTCGGGCCGTTGTCGTTGACTACCACCGTGTTGACTGCTTTTGCTCGTAATGCGCGAGGCGTCAGTCGGTCCGCAAACCGGTATGCGTCTTCCTTGCAGGGCACAGTAACGTTGAAGCCCCTGCCGCCGGCAGCGATAAACTGCTGCGCGGTTTCAACAAAGCGATTGACGGGCACGAGGATGCGGTCATAGTGAATGTCTGCACCGGTTTGTGCGGCGAAGGCGCGGTGAATCTGTGGCGAGCGACTGTGAGCAACCGGGTTGCCCAGAACGGCATATTTATCGGGGATATGGGTCATGCGGGCCGTATCTGATAATTAATTAATCTGCCGCCCAGGCTCGGGGTGGCAGAAAAACATTGTACAGCTCGGCTTCTTCGCTGTCCGGCTCTGGTTGCCAGTCGTATTGCCAGCGTACCAGGGGTGGCAGTGACATCAGGATCGATTCTGTCCGGCCCCCGGTCTGCAAGCCAAAGATTGTGCCTCTATCCTGCACCAGGTTGAACTCTACATAGCGGCCGCGACGATAGAGTTGAAACTGGCGTTGTCTCTCGCCATAGGGCGTATGCTGGCGCCGCTCCACGATAGGCAAATACGCTTTTGTATAGCTGTCGCCGATGGCCCGCATCAGAGCAAAGCTGTGGTTGAAATCACGTTCGTTATAGTCATCGAAAAACAATCCGCCGATACCCCTGGCTTCATCGCGGTGGCGCAGAAAGAAGTATTCGTCGCACCATTGCTTGAAGCGTGGGTAGATGTCGTCGCCAAAGGGCGCGCAGGCGTCCCTGGCGGTACGGTGCCAGTGCTGACAGTCGTCCAGATGGCCGTAGTAGGGTGTCAGGTCATAGCCGCCCCCGAACCACCACACCGGAGGCTGGCCATCCTGCTCGGCAATAAACATACGCACGTTGGCATGGGAAGTTGGCACATAGGGGTTGCGGGGATGTATGACCAGCGACACGCCCATCGCTTCGAATGATCGGCCGGCCAGCTCGGGGCGGGCAGCGGTGGCAGATGCAGGCAGTTGCGCGCCGTACACGTGGGAAAAATTAACGCCGCCTTTTTCAAAGATAACGCCGTTCTCTATCACTCGCGACTGCCCGCCGCCGCCTTCCTGGCGCGCCCATTTATCTTCCCGAAAAGACGCATCTGGCTCAAGAGATTGTAGTTGTGAGGAAATGCTGCGTTGCAAATCGAGCAGGTATGTCCGCACGGCTGATTTATCGATCATGTTCTCGTTCCATCTGTTCGTGGTGCCTTCTGGCGTCAGCCGCCAGGACGAATTATCGCGCCCGAGGTAAGTTCGCGAATTTCACTTGGCTTGCTGGCCTTGCCGACTTTGCCGGGTACATAAGCATCAATGTTATTGCCGAAATAGACTTTGACTTTGGTCAATGTCCGGGCCTCTGGTAAACCCTGTGGATTGGCCGATGTCGATACCAGCGGGCCTCTGAACGCCCGGCTAAGTGCAGCCGCTATTGGGTGAGCGGTTACGCGCAGCGCCAGAGTGGGCTGCCCCCCGGTTATCCACCGCGGCGCGAATTCGTTATCTGGTATCAGCCATGTCACCGGGCCAGGCCAGGCCTCAGTCATCATTCGGTACTGTCTGGTTGTCACCCGTGACAGGTAAGGTTTGAACATGTCCACACTTGCGGCAATGAGAATCAGGCCTTTACCAATATCGCGCTTTTTAAGGGCCAGGATTCTGCTGGTTGCTACGGCATTGTCTGGGTCGCAACCCAGGCCCCAGACCGATTCGGTCGGATAGGCTGCGATGCCACCTGCGGCCATTAACTGTGCAGCGCGCTTTATTCGGGGGTGGTGCGTATAGTCGAGCAACAATTGGCCCTGCCCTTTATGGTGAAAGTTTTCGATGACTAACAGTGCAAAGCTGGTGGTGTCGGAGCGGCGCAGCCTAACTCAGGCGCTACACATCAGCAAGCGTCGATCAGCATACCCGCACGTAGAGACCAGCGCGGTTTTCAACCATATTTTTTAATTCCAGACTGGTTAGTATGCTGACCAGATCCGCAACTGATAAACCGCTCCGCGAGACTAACGTGTCGAGATCGACGGGGTCGAAACCGAGTCCTGCAAGTACGCTGGCTTCGTCACGATCGAGGTCCGGATGCTGTCGTGGTGTGTTTGCCGAGTCTGCGATAAATGACAGCATGCCGCCAAGCTGGACAACGATATCCTCCGCCTTTTCTACCAGCGTTGCGCCTTCCCTGATCAGTTGGTGGCAACCTTTTGCAATGGGGCTATGGATGGAGCCGGGCACCGCAAACACTTCCCGGCCTTGATTCAGAGCGTGGCGGGCAGTGATCAGTGAACCGCTTTTCAGGGCTGCCTCGATGACCAGCACGCCCAGGCTTAATCCGCTGATTATGCGGTTGCGCTGAGGAAAGTTTGCCGCTCGTGGTGGTGTTCCGGGCAGAAACTCGGATACGACAGCCCCGCCACTGGCAACGATGGCGTGATAAAGGTCACTGTGACGGCGGGGATAAACGACGTCAATGCCGGTGCCGAGTACAGCGATGGTAGCGCCCTGTTGCATGGCTCCGCGATGAGCCGCGGCATCGATACCCAGGGCCAGACCACTGGTGATGGCAAAACCGCTAGCACTCAATGTGCGCGCAAAAGCTGCCGCGGTTTTTTCACCTGATACGCTGTGCTGGCGGCTGCCAACAATGGCAATTTGAGGCAGGGCGAAAGCGTTGAGATCGCCTCTGATATAAAGGACTGGCGGTGGGCTGGGTATCTCTTTCAGCAGCGCCGGGTAATGGGCGGTGTTAAAAGCCGTGACGCTGACGCCGATGTTTTCACAGGCGTCAATGACATAAGTCGCACTGTTTTGATACTGGGTCCGCCTGGCTTGATACTGTGCGATACCTGCGCGGTATTTGGTGGGCAGCTCAGCCGGGTTGGCCTGCAGTACGCTGCCAAAGGCACCAAAGCGCTCGACCAGTTTTATCAGGCCGGCATTGCCGATACCTGGGAGCAACTGGAGAATGACTGCGGATAGAGTTTCTGTGTGCATAACCCCTTCCCTGGGGTGAGTTTTTGGCGATGGTTAGCGACGTGTTATTAGTGTAGTCGCTAATGCTTTGTATGCCCGCCCGAACTCCGCGCGCCCGTCTATGTGGGTGCTGGCAAGCAGCCGCTCTGTCACGGATTCTTAACCATGTCCCTGACGGCGACGGGGCGGTTCGCATTCAGCAGCAGGCCAAAGCTCATTTTCTCAAACGTGCGGAAAATCATTAGCAGCCCAGCTCGTTCCGGTGGCAACGTTACAAGGCCGCCGGCAACACGATCCTTGACCACTTCGCCGGTCTTGTAAATAGCCAGTAAATCACCTGTCTCCAGGCTGTCCCTGTTGCCCAGGTTGATGGCGACTACATCGAGAAAGCCCGCATTATTGACGCCGCCCTCAATCGCGATAATAAGGCCGCTCGTTCCTTCCGGTGGGGCGCCAGGGTGAAAAGTGGTATCAATTTTTCGCTCTTCTTCGGGCAGCAAGCGGTCATTGATGCGGATTTCTTCCAGGCTTCGCGTGGCTCCCAGCGTGGCTATGTCCCCATTAATAACCTTGAGCTTGGCGGATCCAATATCTTGCGCTCGGATACCAAGCAGTTCTTTCGTTACGGGATCGACGTACTGACCCCCGTTGCGGTACAGCCCGAAAAACCCTACTTCGTCGGCAAAGTTCCCGCGCGCGTAGAAATCGCTACCAACAGCGGATAGCAGGTGCTTCTCCTGTCCCGCTATCACGTAGGGAGCGGCCTCCAACACGCCAGCATCGACTACCCGGTTGCGCAAGAGAAAGCTGTTGATCACGTCAAGGGGCAGAGCTGGAATCGGATCTCTGTTAGCGGACTCCCTGATCTGGGGGCTGAGTTTGATATCACGCCCGCGATTCAACATGAGTCGCGGCTTGCCATCTATGTAGATCAGACTGATAACATCGCCAGGGTAAATAAGATGGGGGTTGGGGATTTGCGGGTTGACCTGCCAGATTTCGGGCCACAGCCAGGGCTGGCTCAGGAAGTGGTCAGATATATCCCAAAGGGTATCGCCCTTTTTGACAGTATATTTATCAGGAATACCTTCATTGAAAGGTGCTTCGGCCGCCAGCGTGACCGCGACTAACGCCCAGATTCCCAGCAAACCCAGCAATACTTTCTTCATCTCGTCCATCCTATGTGCTGAAACTCAATAGTGTATAATGGCGCTTATTGAGGTTTTGTCGGTCATTACACTCGTCCAACCTCTAATGTTAACAGTGGTTTATACACTTTTGCTAGAAATCCGTCACAAACAACATGACAGCTTTGACTATTCTTGAGTTTCCGGACCCGCGGTTGCGTGTTAAAGCGCGTCCGGTGGTCGATGTGGATGAGCGTATACAGCGGCTTGTCGACGATATGCTGGAAACGATGTATCTGGCCAATGGCATCGGTCTGGCGGCGACACAGGTCGATGTGCATGAGCGCGTCGTGGTGATGGATTTGTCGGAGGCACGGGATGAACCTCAAATCTTTATCAATCCGGAGGTGGAGGTTCTGGCTGATAGTCGTACGGAGTACGATGAAGGTTGTCTCTCGGTGCCGGGATTTTATGAAACTGTGTCGCGACCGGATGTGATCAGAGTGACAGCCCTCGATCGTTGCGGGAAACCGTTCCAGTTTGAACCGGAAGGACTGCTCGCAGTGTGTGTCCAACATGAGCTCGATCACCTCGACGGCAAATTGTTTGTCGATTATCTCTCTGCCCTGAAAAGACAGCGCATTCGTAAAAAACTTGAAAAGCTGCACAAAGAACCTGCCTGAGCAGCTACGCATATCGCGATAAACCTCGAGGAAACTCTCCCATCATGCAAGGGTTAAAATTGATCTTTGCTGGTACCCCTGACTTTGCCGCCCGTCATTTGCAGGCGCTTCTGAGTCTGCCCCAGCACGAGGTGGTCGCGGTCTATACGCAGCCAGACCGGCCGTCTGGGCGAGGCAAGAAACTGACAGCCAGTCCTGTTAAGGCCCTGGCCGTAGAACGTCATCTTCCGCTGCATCAACCCGTCTCGCTTAAAAGCGATACCACCCAACAACAGTTGGCTGAGTACGGGGCAGATCTTATGGTGGTTGTCGCGTATGGATTGCTGTTGCCCAAAACTGTCCTGAGCATCCCTCGTCTGGGTTGCATCAACGTACACGCTTCCTTGTTGCCGCGCTGGCGCGGTGCTGCACCGATTCAGAGGGCTATCGAAGCGGGAGATACGCAGACCGGTATTACCATCATGCAAATGGACGAGGGTTTGGACACGGGAGCAATACTGGCCCGTGTGACCTGCGATATTGGCGCCACCGACAGCGCCGGTACGGTGCAGGACAACCTTGCTCGGTTAGGCGCCGATATTTTATTGGCGACGCTCGCTGATGCGGCCAATGAGACCCTTGTGGCCCAGCAGCAGGACAATTCGCTGGCGACCTACGCGCACAAGATTACCAAGGACGAGGCGCTGCTCGACTGGAGTCAGCCTGCGGTCAATCTCGCGCGTAAAATTCGTGCTTTTAATCCACAGCCAGTTGCTTTTGCGACACTGGGTGGATCGGCAGGGGAGCGCGTGCGTATCTGGCAGGCGGCCCCGGTAAGTCGTCAGCACCAGGCTGCGCCCGGGGAGATACTGTCCTGTAATGAGGCCGGTATTCTGGTTGCCTGCGGCAACGACGCACTGTTGCTGATCGAAATTCAGTTACCGGGTAAGCGGCGCATGGCGGTCGGCGATGTGCTGAAGGGGCACCCGGACTGGGCTTTGCCCGGCATCCGTTTCGGTAGCTGATTAGCTATGTTGGTGAGGGTTGCTGCTGCCAGGGTGCTTGCCCGTGTGATTCGGGATGGCCTCTCGCTAAATGTATGTCTGGCTGAGTTTGCGCAGAAAGTGCCTGAAAAAGAGCAGTCGCTGTTGAGCGAACTGTGCTACGGCACATTGCGACAGTATCCCGCTATTCTCAGGATAGTCGCCCGGCTGCTTGATAAGCCGCTCAAAGAAAAAGACAGCGAGATTCTGGCGCTGGTAGCCTGTGCGCTTTACCAGCTAACCGACACCCGTATTCCTGATCATGCAGTGGTCAATGAATCCGTTGCGGCTTGCGTTAAATTGAAACGGCCCTGGGCAAAAGGGCTGACCAACGCCGCGCTGCGTCGTTTCATTCGTGAACGCCACGCGATCGAAACCGCTTTGGCGGATGATCCCGAATACGTATTTGCTCACCCGAACTGGCTGATTGAGGCTGTTGAACGGGCCTGGCCGATGCAGGCGCTGGAAATCTTAACAGCAAATAATCAGCGCGCACCCATGACCCTGCGTGTCAATGCGCTACGCACTACGCGCGGCGCCTATCTGTCAGCCAATTTTAGTCAAGACACTGCTCGTGCCACCGGTTATAGCGATGCGGGTGTGCAGTTGAGCCAGCCGGCGCCGGTGACGGAGGTGGCGGGTTTTAGCGATGGTCTGGTCAGTGTTCAGGATGAAGCCGCCCAGCTGGCAGCGGTTCTACTTGAAGTAAAGGCCGGTCACCGAGTGCTTGATGCGTGCTGTGCACCCGGGGGCAAGACCTGCCATATTCTGGAGGCTACACCGACATTGACTGAGCTGGTGGCCATTGATATCGACCCGCAGCGACTGGAAAAAGTCAGGGAAAACCTGCATCGCCTCAAGCTAAAGGCCTCGCTAGTCGCCGCGGACGTCATCGATACAGATAGCTGGTGGGATGGCGCTCTTTTTGATCGCGTGTTGCTAGATGCGCCCTGCTCCGCGAGCGGTGTGATTCGTCGCCATCCAGATATCAAATTACTGCGTAAGCCGGAAGATATTGATAAGCTGGCCGAGCTGCAGCTGGCAATGCTGACCAGGCTTTGGCCCCTGCTAAATGTTGGCGGCAAGTTGCTGTATGCAACGTGCTCGGTGTTACCAGCGGAAAACGATGCAGTGGTAGAGCGCTTTATGGACAGCGTCGACGATGCCGAGGCGTGTCTCGTCGCCACTGAAGCCGGTAGTAAGACAGTGTTCGGTCGCCAATTGTTTCCAGTGATGGATGGGCACGACGGGTTTTACTACGCGTTACTGGAAAAAATACGTGCTACCGAAAACACACGCGCTGCTGGATAAAACACAAAACGGTGAGCGCTGATATCACCGAACCAGGCTATGCCGATATATGAAGATAGTTATTGTGGGCGCGGGGCAGGTGGGCGGTACGCTGGCGGAAAATCTGGCCAGTGAGGCTAATGATATAACCGTCATCGATCCCGATGCGGCGCGATTGCGTGAGCTTCAGGATCGCCTGGATATTCGTACTGTTCATGGTTTCGGTTCCCATCCCGATGTGCTGGTGGCGGCAGGTATCGAAGATGCTGATATGCTGGTGGCTGTGACCAACAGTGATGAGGTCAATATGGCGGCTTGCCAGGTCTGCCACTCGCTGTTTCGCACCCCGACCAAAATCGCGCGCGTTCGTTCCGGTAGTTACTCACATAGCGATCACAGTCAAAAGTTGTTCAACGAAAAAAATATCCCCATCGATGTGCTCATCACGCCCGAACAGGTCGTCACGGATTACATAACCAAACTGATTGAACACCCTGGTACGTTACAGGTACTCGATTTTGCCGATGGCGCAGTTCAGCTGGTGGCATTAAGAGCGATTAAAGGCGGCCCCATGGTTGGCCATCAGTTGTCAGATATTCGTGAACAAATGCCGGGCGTGGACGCGCGGGCGGCGGCGATTTTCCGCCAGGACAGGCCGATCGTGCCGGATGGTGATACGGTTATCCAGGAAGGTGACGAGGTCTTTTTTATTGCCGCCAAAGCTGACATACGCAAAGTCATGATGGAGCTAAGGCGCACCGAAAAACCTTACCACCGCATCATCATTGCCGGGGGCGGTAATATCGGCTATCGCCTGGCGAAAGCGCTCGAACATAAATACAACGTCAAGGTTATTGAGTATTCGCTTGAAAGAAGTGAGTACCTGGCTGAGCGGTTGAATAAAACGGTGATTTTGCATGGACAGGCGGCTAACAGGGAGTTGCTCCTGGAAGAAAATATCGACAAAACTGATGTTTTCCTGGCGGTCACGAACGACGATGAGGTCAATATTATGGCATCGCTGCTGGCCAAGCGGCTCGGTGCCAGAAAGGTAATGACCTTGATTAGCAATCCGGTTTACGCGGACCTGATGCAGGGCAGCGAAATCGACATAGCGATATCGCCACAGCAGGCCACCACCAGTTCATTGCTGTCTCATGTGCGTCGCGGCGACACGCTCAATGTGCACTCACTGCGGCGCGGCGCGGCGGAAGCGCTGGAAATAGTTGCTCATGGCGACGCCAAGAATTCGAAAGTCGTGGGCCGGGCCATTCAGCGGATCAAGTTGCCGGAGGGAACCACCATCGCGGCGCTGGTGCGCAACGGGGAAGTGATAATCACCCACCACGATACAGTCATCGAACAGGACGACCACGCCATTGTGTTTATGATAGATAAACGGCATACGCGCGAGATTGAAAAGCTGTTTCAGGTAGGGTTTACCTTTTTCTAATGCATTTTTCGATTATCGCTCGCATTCTCGGTCTGCTATTGATGTTGTTCAGCGCCAGCATGTTGCCGCCGATCATCGTTGCCATTATTTATGAAGAGCCGACGCGTCAGGCATTTTTTCTGGCCCTGGCCATCACTTTTTCCGTTGGCATGCTGGTCTGGTTGCCTAACAGTCGCAGTCAGGGTGAATTGCGCACCCGGGATGGCTTCCTGGTGACAGTGCTGTTCTGGTTGATTCTGGGTCTTAGCGGCGCCCTGCCGCTGGCTCTAGTAGAGCCGAGCCTGTCGCTAACCGACGCCGTATTTGAATCAATCAGCGGTCTGACAACGACCGGAGCGACTGTCATTACTGGGCTCGATGAGCTGCCCAAATCGATCCTTTATTATCGCCAGCAACTGCAATGGCTGGGTGGTATTGGTATCGTGGTCATTGCTGTGGCGGTGATGCCCATGCTGGGTGTTGGCGGCATGCAGCTCTATCGGACCGAGACACCAGGTCATGTTAAAGACAGCAAATTAACCCCTCGAATCACTGAAACTGCAAAAGCGCTCTTTTCAATCTACCTGGTGCTGACGCTGGGCTGCGCGGTGAGCTACTGGCTAGCCGGGATGACAGTGTTTGACGCCATTGGCCACAGTTTCTCGACCGTCGCTATAGGTGGATTTTCTACCCATGATGCCAGCATGGGCTATTTTGATAGTCCCCTGATAGCCGCCGTGTGCGTTTTTTTTATGGTCGTAGCCGGGATGAACTTTGGTCTGCATTTTCTGGCCTGGAATCGTAAAAGTCTGAGGGCCTATCTCACTGATCCGGAAACAGGCTTGTACCTGGCCATGTTGGCCGGAGGCATTCTGGTGGTCTGTTTGTACCTTTATGTGGCAGGTGTGTATGACATTACTGGCAGTGTCTACCATGGCACTTTTCAGCTGGTATCGATCATGACAACCACCGGTTTCGCCACCACTGACTATAGTGGTTGGCCAAGCTTTGTACCGTTCATGCTGATTTTCCTGTCGTTTTTCGGCGCGTGTGCCGGTTCCACCGGCGGTGGTATCAAAGTCGGTCGTATGATGATTCTGGGCAAGCAGGCCATTCGGGAAATCAAGAAACTGATTCATCCCAGCGCTGTTATCCCGATCAAGGTGGGCAAGCGTGTTGTTCAGGATCGCGTTGCCGATGCGGTGTGGGCGTTTTTCGGCGTTTATCTCGCTGTGTTTTACGGCATTGTATTGCTATTGCTGGCTTCGGGGCTGGACTACGTCACGGCCTGGTCTGCAACTGCGGCCGCCCTTAATAATTTGGGGCCGGGTCTGGGTGACGTTGCCGCCAACTACGGCGACATCAACAGCTTTGCAAAGTGGGTTCTGTGCGCGGGCATGTTATTGGGCCGTCTGGAAATTTTTACCCTGTTGGTGCTGTTCACGCCGATGTTCTGGCGTCGCTGAACAGGTGACCCTGGTGTCCCGCTCTCCTCTCACCATGCGCTGTCCGTGCTCGGGTCGTCGGCAAGCGCGCATTATCTAATGCAGGTGGTCGCTCCCGTATAGGGTTGAAACGTGACATGTTGCGGGTAACCTCGTTAACGTCGAGTGCTACTGAAACAGGTTGGCGTACTCTTTGCGTAACAGGTGTTTTTTTACCTTGCCTGTCGCGGTCATTGGCAGCGCGTCAAGGATAATTACCTTTTTCGGTGTTTCAAATCCACCGAGTTCTTTTTTGCAGTGTTCGATAATCGCCTGCTCGTCCAGTTGCACGCCGGGCAGATGCGCCACCACGGCGGTCACAGCCTCGCCCCAGTGTTCATGAGGCAGACCAATAACGCCGACATTGGCCACGCCCGGAAAAGCGAGTACGGTGCGTTCGACCTTCACCGAAGACACATTTTCGCCCCCGGACTTAACCATGTCTTTTTTGCGGTCGACAAACCAGAACTGGTTGTCGTCATCCAGATAACCAATATCCCCGGAGTGGTGCCAGCCATGGGCCTGAGCTTCGCTGGTCGCCTCTTCATTGCGGTAATAGCCGAGCATGGTTTGCGGGCTGCGCCATACGACTTCGCCTACTTCACCGGGCGGGAGGAGGTTGCCCCGGTCGTCCATCACCGCCTGATCACTGGCCATGGAGCCATCACCCCAGACATTGCCTGTCTTGAGCATTGCCCACTCGGCATCCATGATGGTCGCCACGCCGTTGATTTCTGTTTGTCCCGAGCCGGTGATAAACGGGCAGCCGAACACCTCTTTTAAGCGCGCCAGCGTCGGCGCATCCATCGGCGCCATGCCGTACATGCCCAGGTGCATGGAGGTGTAGTCATGATTGCCGAGCTCCGGGTGCGCGAGCATCGCCTTCCACATCAGCGGCAGCAGAATGGCAAACTGAATCTGCTCGGCCTCGATAAGGCCCAGCATCGTCGCGGGGTTAAAGCCGTTTTGCAGAATAACCCTGGCGCCGAAATGCAGGGACACCAGGGCAAACAACTCGGCAGTAATGTGAAAGATAGGCAGGACCGCCGCGTTATCAATACGATCCTTGTTGATGCCAATACTGATGACCGTATTCAGCGTAGCGATATATAAATTTTTGTGGGACAGCATCACGCCCTTGGGCCGTGCGGTGGTGCCGCTGGTGTACATAATCTGAGCCAGATCATTGTCCTCGATAATAATATCTTCGATTTCTGTTGCTGGCTGCCCGGTAAGCAGATCCGCAAATGCAGCAAAGTTGCCGCTGGCAGGGCCGGCCAGTGTCACCAGCACGAAATCGCGGTCGATAGTGCCGGTGACCTGCGTAACCAAGGGGTGCAGCGTTGCGTCGACAAACACCGCCGTGGCACCAGAGTGTTCAATGTTGTATGCCACATCTGTCGGGTTTTGCACAAAATTGACCGGCACAGCGACAAAGCCGCCTTTGAAGCAGGCCATCAGACAGGTGAGAAATTGACTGGTATTGGCGCCGAGGATGGCCACCCGGTCGCCCTGCTGAATGCCTCTGGCACGCAAGCCGTGAGTGAGCTGATTGACGCGACTGTTGAGCGCCCGGTAGGACAGGGCAATGCGTTCGCCCTCGACAAACTCGACGACCGCCTCATTACTGGGGCAGTCGGCGGCACGGCGGCGCAGGGTATCACCCATGGCGATGCGCCGTATCAGGTTAATTTCCAGTGGTGAGGCCATGGTCTGTCCCTCGTCTCAGTATTATGTGATACTTTTTAAAGTCGTGGATGTCGTGGATGTCGTGGCGCAAGGTGTATCCAGACAGACCAGCGCTACAGTTTATCGGCACCACCCGCTGCCAGCCACCTGGCGCAATCCGGTGTCAGTGCGCGGGCGACGGCGGCATCACATTCCTTGAGTTCGTCCGCTGTTAACACGTCGCGCCAGCGACCGTTGGTGCCCTTATTAATAAACGATTTGGCGCCGCCGGCGAAAATACCATTGATCATCGGCAGTAGAGTTTCGGCATTGGTTTTCATGTTTTCAAACGTTGCCTGCTCCACCAGGCTGGGCCACAGGGATTCCGCCACGTCGATGTCGAGGTATTTAGCCACTTTGCGCATCTCGCCTTCCAGGTCCTTTAACAGGTCATTGAAATGGACCAGATAAATATTGGGAAGATGGCGGTACTGCCACCAGGATTGTACAAAATGCAGGTGGGACCAGAACGGGTAGCCGTCGGTTTCCCAGGGGAAATTGCCCTGATTGATCCACACGTGCCAGAGCTCGTGAATGTCTTTATAGAGCGGTGGAAATGGCTCGCCGACGCGACCGGGCGTGTTGTTGAGGACCTCAATGAATTCGTCGGTGTAATTGGACGCGTGATTCCACAACGACATAAACACATCACGTACATCACGGCCGATGACAATGTATTTCATCTGCGGAAAATACGGCAGGCCATCCAGAGCCGAATGCGTTTTCAGGAAACGCCGGTGAGTCTGCGCCTCGATCGCTGTCATCGTCTGGTCCAGGGGCGCGACACGCATATCCAGCCACACCGAAATATCGTGGAAGGACTGCGCGGGCTGTTGTTCCTGAAAAATTAGCAGGGCGACGATGCGCTGCATCCAGGTGGTGCCGCTCTTCATTGAGGTGCATACCAGAATGTCGTCATCGCGCACTTTAAAATTATCCCAGCGGGTGCTGTCGAGATGATGGTTCTGATAAACCCGCGTGCGCTGTGGTAGGTCTGCTGAAGTCATGGTGGTTCCCCTGTTTACGGAAATTTGTCTCTTAATAAATATTATTGGTTCCTGTCGCCGGCACTTTTTTGATGTTTATTCTAGTGTCACGTTCCAGTCCGAGTGTCGGTATCCAGATCCGCATAGCGCACGATTCTGGATGTGCCATCGTCGCCTAATTCGATAATGCTGTGACAACAGTTGTGCATGCGTGGCGGCTCCCAGAAGCGCTCGATGGGGCGGCCTTCGTAGTGGCTCAGCACAGACTTTATCCAGGCGCCGTGGCTGACAACCGCCACCTCCAGGCCACTGCATTGGTCGAGGATGGTGGCCACGGCGGTGAGTGCGCGCGCTTGCAGTTGGTGGAAGGTTTCCGCACCAGCAGCCGCAAACAGGTGGGGCTGGTGACGAAAGGCGTGAATGCCTTCGGGGTCACGGACTTCGATATCGGCATAGAGGTGCCCTTCCCAGTCGGCCAGGTAAATTTCCCTCAGCGCGTCGGCCGTGGTGATGGTTTGCCGGCGGTCGCCAAAGGCCAGCTCCGCTGTTTGCTGTGCCCGCTTGCTGCTGCTGCAAAACAACTGATCAAACTGGTAATGGCGCAGTTTTTCACGCAGTCCACTGGCCTGTTGCTGGCCTAGATCGGTCAGCACGGACTCCATTTGACCCTGAATGCGGCCTTCGGCATTCCAGTTGGTTTCGCCGTGGCGAATCAAGTGTAACGTTGTTGTCATGGTATCTTCCCCTGCGCCCCTGGATGCGGTGACTGTAGGTGTGTTAATTCAGGGCGCGAGGCGGCAAGTGCGCCAGCCGCCTACCGGTGTGTCGGGTAAATACTGAAAGCGATCGTGCAGGCGGCGTGGGCCCCCCTGCCAGAACTGAAACTCCAGAGGTGTGATTCGAAAGCCGCCCCAGAATGGCGGCGTGGGGATGTCCTGGTCGGCAAATTGCGCCGCGTAGGCGTCGAAGGTTGCTTCCAGGTCCGCCCGCGAGGCCAGCGGCTGACTTTGATCGGATGCCCAGGCGGCGAGCTGGCTCTCCCGGGGGCGGGATGCGAAGTAAGTGTCTACTTCCGCTGGCGATACCGCTGCAGCCGTGCCGCTAACAGAGACCTGACGATCCAGTAAAAACCACGGAAAGTGCAGGCTCACCCTCGGGTTAAGCGCGATATCGCGGGCCTTGTTGCTGCCCAGGTTGGTATAAAACACGAAGCCCTGTTCATCGAAACCTTTTAGCAGCACTGCGCGGTGCCAGGGTCTGCCCTCGCTATTCAAGGTGGAGACAGTCATTGCCGTCGGATCCTTGATGGGCGATTGGCAGGCCTGATCCAGCCACAGTTGAAACTGGTCAAAGGGTGAGGCCAGCAGTGACGCTTCGTTCAGCTGACCGTAATCGTATTCTCTGCGCGTATCCTTGATTGACATGGATTTGTCCGGCTAACTGGCGGCCAGTCCTCCATCCAGTGGCAGCACCGCACCGTTCATAAAGCTGTTGTCCCGGCAGCAGGCCCAGAGCATGGCCTGGACAATTTCTTCTACCTCGCCGAGTCGCTTCATCGGGTTGCCGGCCATGAGGTTTTCCTGGCTTTTACCGCCCGCGGCATTCAGGCTATTTTCGACCAGCGGCGTTTTCGCGAAAGCCGGGCAGATGGCGTTAACGCGAATGTTCATTTTGCCGTACTCCAGTGCGGCGGATTTGGTCAGACCGATGACCCCGTGTTTGCCCGCAGAGTATATGCTCAGAAATGGCGAACCCATCAACCCGGCGGCGGAGGCGACATTCAGAATAACGCCGCCCTGCTGGGTGACCATCTGCGCCAGCTCGTGCTTCATGCACAGAAAGACGCCCTTCAGGTTGACGCCGGTGGTGTTGTCCCAGCTGGCCTCGTCGAGATCGTGCAGGCGTTTTTTGGCATGGGAAATACCCGCATTGTTAATGCCGATGTCGAGCTGGCCGAAGTGTTCGACACAGTCGGCCACAAAGCGAGCGACCTGCTCGCCAGCGCTGACATCGCAGGCCATGGCCCTGGCCTGGCCGCCCCTGGCCCGTATCTGCGCGGCAATGTCCTCGACGGCGCTTGCGTTGATATCGCACAGAGCCAGTCTGGCACCAGCCTCGGCAAAGCGAGTCGCCGCCAGTTGGCCAAAGCCACTGCCGGCGCCGGTGATAAGTACAACCTGGTCGGTGAAGTCGTATCGGGTTTGCATGTAAGGTTTACCCTGTATCTGGATCGTTAGTCAGTTGGCGGATCCTGCCGTGGCTCACCTCGAGTCAGGGTCAGCTGCGGCTGGGCCAACTGCGGCTATAGTACAAACCTTGTGGCGTTATGATAATCCGCATAGCGCTGATCCGCGCACCGCTGATCCGCATACCTTTGAATCGTTAACCCTGGTACGCCACGTTCATGGTTTAGCGCGCCGGGCTGGTTCGAATATACACGCCCCCGCCCCGGTCGCCTGTGTCGGCGTCAAATTGACATGACCAGATGTCCGCCATCGACCGGGAGAACGGCGCCATTAATAAATGAACCCGCATCACTGGCCAGCAACAGCAGGGGGCCATCCATTTCCGCCATGTCGCCGAGGCGTCGGGCCGGTGTGGCCTCGATATAGGTTTTCCCGGCTGCACTGTCAAAATACTCGCCATTCATCTCGGTTCTAAAGTAACCGGGGCAAATCGCATTGACGCGGATATTTTTCCCCGACAGCTCCAGTGCCATGTGTTTGGTGAGCTGGATGACCCCGGCCTTCGACGCCGAATAGATGCCGTGGCCGGTGCTGGTAGCGAGGCCAAGCACCGATGCGATATTGACGACGGCGCCTGCGGCATTGGCGGCAATCATGCGGCGTGCCGCCTCTGCGGCCACCAGCCAGGCACCCTTGAGATTGGTGTCGATGACAAAATCCCAGTCCTGCTCTGTCGTTTTGTGCACGGTTTTTGGCGCGGCAACCCCGGCGTTGTTGACCAGCAAGGTCACCGTGCCGAAGGTCGCTTCCGCCTGATCGAAGGCCTTGCTGACGCTGTCCGCACAGGTCACGTCCAGCGCCACGGCCATCGCCTCGCCGCCCGCTTCGCCGATGTTGGCGACCAGTTTCTGCAGGCGCTCTTGACGCCGGGCGCCAACCACGACCTTCGCGCCCGCCGCTGCCAGCACATGGGCAAAATGGTCGCCAAAGCCGCTCGACGCACCCGTCACCAGTGCCACTTTGCCTGCTAAATTGAATGCTCTGGGGTCCATCTTGTTCCTCTACATTAAGTTGGGTGCATTGTTGACCTGAGTGCCTTGACTTGACAGCTCGGGGCCAGGAGAAATTCAGCGACTCCAGGTTTGTATGCTGCTTCCCCTGCGCCGTTGACAATCCGGAGTTTGCAATCTGGGGTTTGCGTAAACCGGCCCTGCCCCGCTCAGGTCTGCAATACCACCTTGCCCATGACATTGCGGCCTGTCACGTACTTAATGGCCTCGACACCCTCCGCCAGCGGGTAAACACGATCGACAACGGGGTTCACCTCGCCGGTTTCGCACCATGCAAATAACTCGCGCATATTGGCGGCGTGATCGCGGGGTTGTTGCAGCGTGAACGCGCCCCAGAACACACCGAGGACAGCATAGCCCTTTACCAGGGTCAGATTAACCGGCAGTGTCGGAATGCGGCCGGAGGCGAAGCCAACCACCAGCAGTCGGCCATTCCAGGCCATGGCCCGCGAACAGGCGTCAAAGGCATCGCCGCCCACCGGATCGTAAACCACATCGGCACCGCGGCCGTCGGTCAGCTCCTTGATCGCCTTATTGAGATCCTCGGTGCTGTAATTGATGCCCGCGTCGGCACCCTGCGCTTTGGCAAAGGCGAGCTTCTCGGCGGACGAACAAACAGCGATGACGCGGGCGCCGATGGCCTTGCCGAGCTGAACTGCTGCTATGCCAGTGCCGCCAGCCGCGCCGAGTACAACCAGAGTTTCCCCGGCCTGCAACTGGGCCCGTTGGCGCAGGCCATGGTGGGCGGTGCCCGTGGCGGCCAGCAGCGCTGCGCCGGTTTCGTAGGACATAGTCGCTGGCATTTGGTATACCGACGCCAGCGGCAGGGCGATTTTTTCGGCATAGGCGCCAAAGCTGGTGGTCAGGCTGAGTACCCGGTCACCAACCGTGAACGTATCGACGCCCTCGCCCAGGGCGATAACGTCGCCGCTAACTTCGGAGCCGGGCGCAAATGGGCACGCTGGCCGCGCCTGATACTTGCCTTCGACGAGTAGCCCGTCGGGAAAATTAACGCCGACGGCTTTAACCCCAACGAGCACCTCACCCGGGCCGGGCACAGGGTCCGGCATATCGCGGTAGACCAGGTCCTCTACGGGACCATATTGTTCACAGACCAGCGCTTTCATGCTCGCTTCTCCTCTTGCTGATGTTCTGGTGTCTCGGCTCGCGTGTTTTTGCCTGTTTTCAGGGTCGAACCACGACTTTGCCGCGCACATTGCGCCCGGTGACGTATTTAATCGCGGCGATGCCGTCGCTGAGCGGGAAAGTCCGGTCGACCACCGGTACGACCTTGCCGTCTTCAAACCACTGCAGGAGTTCACGCATATTTTCCGCGTGCTCCTCAGGGTGGCGTTGCGTAAAGCTGCCCCAGAATACGCCGATTACAGCATAGCCTTTGACCAGCGTCAGGTTGACCGGCAGCGTGGGGATGCGCCCGGAGGCAAAGCCGACAATCAACAATCGACCATTCCAGGCCATGGCCCGTGAGCAGGCGTCAAATGCGTCGCCGCCGACGGCGTCGTAAACCACATCGGCGCCGCGACCATCGGTCAATGCCTTGATGGCTTTATTGAGGTCCTCGGTGCTGTAATTGATGCCGGCATCGGCGCCCTGACTTTTCGCGAAGGCGAGTTTTTCGTCCGTCGAACACACGGCGATTACCCGGGCGCCCATGGCTTTGCCTATCTGCACGGCAGCGATACCCGTACCCCCGGCGGCACCCAGCACCACCAGAGTTTCCCCGCGTTGCAGCTGGGCCCGTTGCTTTAGCGCGTGGTGGGCGGTACCGGTCGCGCAGAGCAGGGCTGCACCCTGATCAAAGGTCATGCTGTCGGGCATTTTGTGGACGACCTGCTCGGCCATGACGATTTTTTCCGCGTAACCGCCACCCCCGGTTTGCCAGCCGAAGACGCGATCGCCGGGGGCAATGCCCTGGACATTAGCGCCGACGGCGCTCACCGTGCCGGCTACTTCGCCACCGGGGATAAATGGAGTTTCGGGTTTAGCCTGGTACTTGCCTTCCACCAGCAGGCCATCGGGGAAATTAACGCCAATAGCGGCGACGTCGACCAACACCCCGCCGGGACCGACAGCGGGCTCTGGAAAATCTCGATAAACCAGATCGTCGACCTGGCCATAGGCTTCACAAACCAGTGCTTTCATAGGTATTACTCAATTGTTGGTAAATAATTCGATGTTTTCCATTTAGTCCAGCACCATATGTAACGCTCCGTGCCGAGCTCAGAATCGACCCTGTTCACGTAAATAGGCGATGGCGGTTTCTGCCATGGGTCGCGTCATTTTGCCGTAGGTCAGCGCTTCCGCACTCGACGCAGTGCCGTCCTGGTAGCGCTTCATAATGCCCTGCAGGATGGCGGCAAAACGGAAAAAACTGAAGGTCAGGTAGAAGGACCAGTCGGGAATTTCAGCTAGCCCCATGCGTTTGCAGTAGCTGGCCACGTATTCTTCTTCGGTGGGAATACCAAGGGCGTGCCGATCGACACCGCCTAGACCGCCCAGGTTACCCAGGGCCGGGTCGGCGGGCATACGCAGCTGCATACACTGATAGGCGATATCGGAAAACGGATGGCCCAACGTCGACAGCTCCCAGTCGAGTACGGCCAGTACTTCAGCCTGATTGGTGGCAAAGATCATATTGTCGAGGCGGTAATCGCCATGGATCAGGCTCACCCGGCCGTCTTCTGCCGGCATGTGTTTGGGCAACCACGTCATTAACTGCTCCATTTCCTCGATATGCTCAGTCTCGGAAGCCCGGTACTGTTTGCTCCAGCGGTTAAACTGGCGTTCGAAATAACTGCCGGGTCGACCGAAGTCTGCAAGACCGGCGGCAGTTATGTCGACGCTGTGCAGAGCCGCCAGGACTTCATTCATTTTGTCGTACATGGGGCCGCGCAGCGCTGGATCGACCTCGGTGAGCTGGGCATCCCAGTAGATATTGCCGTCAACGAAATCCATGACGTAGAACATACTGCCAATGATGTCGTCGTCTTCGCACAATACATGCATGGTGGGCACCGGTACCGGGGTGTCGGCCAGGGCTGACATGACCCGGTATTCGCGATCAACCGCATGGGCGGAGGGCAGCAGCGGCCCCGGGGGTTTACGTCGCAGCACATAGCTGGCGGCGTCGGTGGTCAGCTTATAGGTGGGGTTGGATTGCCCGCCGTCGAACTTTTCGGCACTGATTAGCTTACCGAAGTCCGCAATGCGGTCGGCCAAATAGGCGCCCAGTTTGGCGATGGGCAGAGTGTCCAGGTTGGTGCTCATAGCGTGCCTTCTTGTTGGTCGGGGCCGGTTTGGTCGCTGGTGGCCAGTTAGCGTGTCATGTTTTGTTGTGGGGCTGTTGTGATGCGTCGTCAGGCGTACTGTTTAACCAGGGATCGGCCCAATTGCATCATGTGCACCTGATCCGGGCCGTCAGCAAAGCGGATCTGGCGCGCGTAATTGTAGGCCTCGGCCAGAAAATAATCTTCCGTCAGACCACCGGCGCCGTGCACCTGTATGGCTCGATCGATGACTCGGGCGGCCATTGATGGGGTGACAATTTTAATGGCGGCGATAAGGTCCCTGGCCTCCTTGGTGCCCTCTCGATCGATCTTGTCGGCTGCCATCATGGTCAGCAGGCGCGCCTGCTCGACATCGCAAAAAGATTGCGCGATGTCCTCGCGCACGGACTGGTGTTCGCTCAGTTTGCGGCCAAAGGTGCTACGCGTTTCGACACGCTTGCACATCAGTTCCAGGGCGCGCTGGGCGCAACCAATGAGGCGCATACAGTGGTGGATACGCCCAGGCCCCAGTCGGCCCTGGGCGATTTCAAAGCCACGGCCCTCGCCGAGCAGCAGGTTTGCTGCCGGCACACGCACATTTTCGAATACCATTTCCGCCTCACCGAGGGGCGCGCCAACATAACCCAACGTCGTCAGAGGGCGAATGATGGTTATGCCGGGCGTGTCTTTAGGCACCAGGATTTGCGATTGCTGAAGGTGGCGGTTGGGGTTGTCGGGATCAGTTTTGCCCATCACGATAATTATCTTGCAGGCTTCGTGCATGATGCCGGTAATAAACCATTTGCGGCCATTGATGACGTACTCGTCACCGTCCCTGACGATGGAGCACTGCACATTGGTGGCGTCAGAGCTGGCCACGTCCGGCTCAGTCATGGCAAAAGATGAGCGAATTTCACCGTCCAGCAGCGGCGTTAACCACTGTTCTTTTTGCGCTTCCGAGCCGTACTTGATGAACACTTCCATATTGCCGGTATCCGGCGCATTACAGTTAAACACCTGTGGCGCCCACAGCACCCGGCCCATGATTTCGGCGAGGGGCGCGTAGTCAATATTGCTGAGGCCGTCATCGCGGTCGTGGGCGGGTAAAAACAGGTTCCACAGGCCGGCCGCCTTGGCTTTGGCCTTCAGGGCCTGCATCAGTGGTGGCGTCGCCCACGGGTTGGCCGTGGTTTTTATGTATTCGTCATATGCTTTCTCGACGGGATAAACTTCTTCGTCCATGAATTTTTGCAGGTGATCCTGAAGGGCGATTGCTTTGGCGGAGTGTTCAAAATTCATAATTTTCTTTCCTTTCGGTTAAGCAACACCGCTGGGGGGGTGCCAGTGAATTCTTGCTGAGTCTGGGCCATTATCCGACACCTAGACCATTGTAATAGCGTGGTGGCGGTCGGCGCGCTCCATATGCGACAGTACGTTAAACGCTCTCAGCGACATCCGTTCCGCCGCGGATAAAAATCGTGTGGTTGAGGTGTTGCGAATCTGCATCATCAGCTCAATGGTGGCGTCGTCGGACAAGCCCAGGACGTGCTTCATGGCCAGTGATTTGGGCCCGCCGGATGAAACGATAAGCACCTTTTCATCCCGTTCTCCGCGACGTGCGTCGGTCAGCCCCGCGACTACCCGCTGGTTGAATTGCTCCCAGCTTTCGGTCTGCGTGCCGTGTTCCTGATCGTATTGCCTGAGCGTATCGCTCAGTTGTCCGGCAATCCAGGCTTCCATCACGGTGCGTAACATGCCGAAAAACTGGCGCGCTGTTTGCGGCTCCGGGGCACTCGGGTCAAACTGTTGTTGATAAATTTTCATGACTGGGCGAAAGGTAAATTCGTTGAAGCGTGGATCAACGGTTGGTTCAAGGGCTGTTCCCATCCCTTCGCCAATGCTTTGCAGGGTTTCGCGGTGACGACGCATGTCGCCCACTACCACGCGGTCGAAAGACAGCCCGCGTTCGCGGAAATGTTCGCCTAGCCAGCGGGCCTGCTCCCAGCCCAGGGGAGAAAGCTTGTCGTAGTTTTTTGCGCCCAGCGAGGCCTGGCCATGGCGGACAAAATAGATTTCGCTCATATAGCACCTTGCAGTCAGGCCGGGCAGAATAGCCTAGCAGGGTGGTTTTATAAAACGCTTTTTGCTGACCAGCGCCCCCGCGTGACCGGTATACAGGTTAAGTAGAATTTGTGGTGCCTATACCGGTCAAACCTCGCAAATCGTTGGTCGTCGGATGTGCCGACAAATTTTCCTCTAGCAGCTTAAATGCCCACAAACTACATGCTATGGTACGCGGCGAGGGGGTGTTGATATTTTGAAGCCAGGCTATTTAAGCAGCTCGTGTCTCACTGTGGGTTTTTTTCTGCTCGGGTCATGCGCGTCGCTGATTTCCCTGGCCCAGGACGATATGCTTTCTGAGCGTGACGTACTCACTGAAATCCCTGTTGTACGTATCGCCAGTCGTCTGCCGCAGCCAACCAATCTGGCTCCAGCCAGCGTCACAATCATCGACCGACAGTTGATCGAGGCCTCCGGCGCGCAAAGCTGGGTCGATGTGTTTCGTCTGGTGCCCGGCTTTCAGTCGTATTCTGTTAACGATAATCGGCCTGGTATTTCCTATCATGGTTTTGGTAGCGAGTTTCCCAACCAGCTCGAGGTGATGGTCGATGGGCGCTCGGTCTATGAGCCGGTCTTTTCAACGGTT
Organism: Porticoccaceae bacterium; assembly: GCA_041603535.1. Lineage (GTDB taxonomy): Bacteria > Pseudomonadota > Gammaproteobacteria > Pseudomonadales > Porticoccaceae > HB2-32-21. Next base: position 9,779 of record JBFIEE010000036.1, on the reverse strand, counting down.
ATCTGGAATACCCTCGGCATTGAGATTGAGGATGTCGATTACATCGAAATAGTACGTGGGCCGAGTGCATCCTCCCACGGTTCTAATGCGTTTCTTGGTGCAGTTAATATTGTTACCCGCCAGCCGTTACAGGACGCCGGGACGACGATAAGAGCCACCAGCGGCAGTCGCTCTGCAAGTAACGCCTCGGTGCGCTTTAATGACAGCATTGGCCCTCTGAATTACCGGGTCAGCGCTGGCTACCGCCACAATAACGGCTTTCCGAGTGTGCCGGGCGTTGGCGGCCTCGATGATGGTCGGGAGCTTGCCCAGCTGTCTTTTCGCGGCACCGCAACACCTACGCTTGGCGATACGTTGGACCTGGGCTTTGGCTACGCTAATGACCGCATTGGCCTTGGCGACGCCGATCACCCTGACGAATTTATCGACACCGATTATTATGCGGGTTATCAGACCGTGAAATGGACTCACGTTCTGCCCAGCGGTAATGAATTCAGCCTGCATGCCTACCACAACAGTTTAAGGGTGAATAGCTCAACCGAGCCTGGTTTGATTTCGGAGTTTCTGGGGATTCCCGCTGCATTCGTGGAGCCTTTTCTCGGCATTCCCGATCAACTTTTTAGCGAGGGTCTGGGCAGTTTGGCTTCAGAGCGGTTTGATATTGAGTTCGAACACCAGATGCGCGTCGCCGAACATGTTCGCGCTGTGTGGGGGCTGGGTGGCCGCAGCGAGTATACGGAGAGCGAGCTGCTGCAGGGACGGGATGACAAAATTCATGAAGAATCGGTCCGAGGCTTTATCCATAGCGAGTGGCAGCCATCTTCACATTGGCTGGTAAATGCTGGGGCTATGATAGAGAAAACCTTTGTCGGCACGCTGGTTTCGCCTCGGTTCAGTGTGAGTCACCGGTGGGCTCGAAACCACACGTTGCGCATGAGTGTGGCCCAGGGCAAAAGGGCGCCCTCCATTACGGAAGCTAACCTTGATCATCAATCGGCCATTAAGGGAATCCCCTACAACGCTATTATTCGGAGCGATAGTCGACTGGCAGAAGAGCGGGTGACGTCATTTGAGCTGGGCTGGACAGGGTACTTTCCCGATTGGCGAGTTACCGCAGACGTTAAGGTGTTTCGTGAGCAGGTTCGTGACGGCATCGATGCCTTTGAAGAAAGTGTAGTGTTGCCGATCCCTTTCTTTGACCACGATATCAAGGTTAAAGCCAACACTGCGCAATGGAATACCACCGGCGCGGAGATGCAGGTGGTGTACCGGCCAGTGACGCGCGCGTTGCTGCGACTGCACTACGCGTATATCGACCTGGACAGTGACTTTGTAAAACGCTTTGAACCAGTTAAAGTTCGGGGCGACTTCAACGACTCGCAAGTCCGCCATTCGGGTGGCCTAGTATTGAATTACCAGCTGACGCCCAGTTTCGATGCTGGGTTAACAGCGTACCATCAAAGCGCGGTCAACTGGCGAGGCGGTAATTTTATTGACGAGTATACACGGCTGGATGCGCAAGCCTCCTACCGCGTCAGGCTTGGCAATCACACGGGTAAGGTGCAACTGGTTGCCCAGAATGTAACGGGCGACTACGCTGAGTTCAATGAAGAGAACGTCTTTGAGACTCGGTACTATGTGGCGTTCAGCCTTGATCTACCCTGAGACTAGCGTGCGTCAAGGGTGACAGGTGGTTCAGCACCAGGTGGGGTTCTGAGTGGCGGTAGAGAACCTCACCTGGCAGTAAAGTTTGGTCGCAGGGTGTCGCCGAAATGCAGTATTAACGCAGCAATATAACGAAGAATGGAATCGTAGATAGTGGTCACTTGGGGTCGTAACCGGGATCGTAAAAGAGTTAGGCAGCGTGTTTCATCGCTCATGCTTCTGCTCATGCTCATGCTGCTGCCGATATCTGGCATGGCAGCGAGCGAGGTCTATCTCATATCCTCTGGCAGCGCGCCTTACTATGAGCGCGTAGCAAAAGTATTTACTGATCAGCTATTGGCTCGCCTGCCCAGTGTAAAAATACATCGACGCGATGTCCACAATGCGGCGGTTGCGCCGGGCGCTGTGCTGGTCACAATTGGATCTGAGGCGACAGTCCTGGCTATAAACAACCACCCCAGGGAGGATATTCTGAGTTTGTTGTTGCCCATGGCCGCGTGGCGCGATTTGAATATGACCGATGCCGCGGCTGGTCGTCGCGCGGCTGTGGTGATAGATCAGCCCTTTGAGCGCGCGCTAATACTCGGCAAGCTACTTAAGCCCGGTGCCAGAAAATTTGGCGCGGTGTTTGGACCGGCGGCTCAGGTGACCAGAAGCGATAGTCTCGAACGGGCGTCCCGAATCGGCATTGAAGTCGTATGGGCGGATCTGTCGCCAGCTGACAATCCAATCAGCGTACTTACCCCGGTGGTGCAACAGGCTGATATATTTGTGGCGGTTCCGGGTCGGGCCGTATTTAACCGCAATACAGCGAAATGGGTGCTTCACCTTGGCTTTCGACAGCAGATTCCTGTTATCGGATTTTCAAAATCCTACACTGACGCTGGCGCCCTCGCTTCGGTTTATTCCAGTCCCGAGAATATTGGTCGTCACGGTGCCGAATTGCTCGCCGACCTGCTCGGCGCTGGTTCGAAGCGCGGTGGCGATGATCAATGGCGTGCGCACTACCCCAGGTACTATACCCTGAGCACTAACTCGGAGGTGGCGAGGTTGCTCGACATTACGCTGCCATCCCCAACTGAACTGTACAGGATGTATAGCGACGCCCTGCAGTCAGTGCAATGATTAACCGCCTCAGGACGTTTGGTGAGACCCTGCATGGCAGGCTGATATTAGCTACATCCTTGCCACTGCTGGCGCTTACCGTCCTCCTTACCGCCAATACCGTGCTTGATCGACAGCGCGACATCACGACCAGACTGCATCAGACCGGTCATAGCCTAGCCGCTTACCTGGCGACTATCTCCGATTTCGCGTTGTATTCTGCTAATGAGGCGCTGCTGACTTCGCTGGCGGTGTCGTCATCGAGGATTGATAGCGTGGCGGGCATTGCTTTTTTGAGCTCGACCCGACAAATTTTGGTATCGACCATTCCTGCTGCTAAATGGGTGCCGTTGCCCGTTGCGTCTGACGATGGTGCTCAGTTACAGAAAGATAACTACCTGTTTTTTGAGCAGTCAGTGATGGCCACCGGCCTCGATATCGACGATTACGAGACAGGACTCTCTGCGGCTAACTCAGATGCGCGACGCTTGGGCTGGGTGGTTGTCGCGCTGGATATGACCAACAGTCAGCAAGAGCGCCGAACGATATTGATCAGCGGTGTCGGGATAGCGCTGGGCATCATGGCGATGGCTTTCCTGCTGTCTTACCTGTTGAGCAGAACGATTGTGGCGCCGATTAAAAACCTTACTGAAACCGTTAGCAAAGCTGAATGGGGGGACTTGTCGGTGCGCGCAGCCCCTGCGTCGGGCGAGGAGCTCGGCGGTCTGGCGCGCGGCGTTAACCACATGATCGAATCTATTGAGCAGGGCCAGATCAGTTTGCAACAGGAGGTGGCCAGCGCTACCAACCAGCTGCAGGTTACCCTGGTGGATTTGCGCTCCAAAAACAGTGAACTGGAAATTGCCATGTTGCTGGCAGACGAAGCAAATGCCGCGAAAAGCGAATTCCTCGCGCGGATGAGTCACGAGCTGCGTACACCCCTGACTTCGATACAGGGTTTTATTCGCCTTATGGCCAGGGCGGATCTGGAGGTTGCTGAAAAGCAGTATTGTTCGATTATTGATCAGGCTGCGGAACAGTTACTCCGGTTGATAGATGATATCCTTGAGTTCACCCGTCTACAGGCGGGCGCGATGACACTTGAAGCGTTGCCGTTTGATCTTTCCAAATGTCTGGAAAACCCCATCCGACTGTTGGCACCAACGGCCCATGGCAAAAATATCGAGTTGATTCTCGATATCGAGCCAGATGTCCCCCTGGCAGTAGTCGGCGATTCGCTGCGAGTACGACAAATCATATCTAACCTGGTGGCCAATGCTGTCAAATTTACTGAAGCCGGGTACGTGCGCGTACACGTTGCGGTGGCTGGGGACGAGGAGGATCGCTGTCGCCTTGCGATATCGGTGGAGGACACTGGTATTGGTATATCGGATGAACAGAAAGAGCATATTTTCCAGGCTTTCATCCAGGCGGATACGTCTATATCCCGGCGCTTTGGCGGCACCGGCCTGGGGCTTTCTATCGTCAATGGCTTGATAAAGTTAATGGCGGGGAGCGTCAGGCTTGACAGTAAAATGGGTGAAGGGTCAACGATAACAGTCATTTTACCGCTGCGTAAGCAACCGAGTGTGAGTCGCCCCAAACTCGCTCTGGCGACCATTTTATATGATCCTAACGAGCGATCCCGGCGGGCCCTGGAGCATACGTTAATGCGCCTCACCAATCAGGTTGAAAGTTACGGCGATATTCGGGGGTTTCAGGCGGCACTCGAGGTGGCCGCAACGGGGGTTATCATCGTCGGTTTACCATCGACTCCGGTCGTCGCTGCACAGGTGCAGGGGTCATTGTTGCCCGAGATCAGAGAATACACGGATCTACCATTGGTCGTCGTATCGCCACTACAAATGTTACAGAATCGGTTGTCTGTTGAGCAGGAAGAGTTGTTGAAACCGGTGACGTTTGTTAGCAAGCTGGTGGGCATGGAAGACCTTTCCGCAATTCTCACATCATTTGATGAGCAGCGAGCGGTCAGCAGAGGCATCGAAAAGCCGTTGTTTGGAGTTAATGCGTTGATTGCCGAAGACAACGAGTTTAGTCGCCTGTTATTCAAAACTCTTCTGCAGCGCGCCGGCTGCCGCTGTTATGTGGTGACAAACGGGCGTGAGGCGATTGACGCTTGTCTGGCCGGGCAATTCGATATTCTACTTATCGATGTGCACATGCCCGAGGTTAACGGGCTGGAGGCATTACGGGAAATCAGGGCACTGACAAATGCCAACAGCGAAACACCGGCCATCGTCTTAACGGCAGATGTGCTGGGTCACGAAACTGAGAGCGCTACAGAAGTTGGCGCCAATCAGGTCATCCTCAAACCCGTCGATGAAGTGGCATTGATCAACGCCATCATGAAGTTGACCGGCAGAGCGCCGCGGGCAGAGGCTGATATCGCACATATTCGGCAGCGGGTGCCACAGGAGCGGTTTTTCACTGAGATTGAAAGATTGCTGGATACGGTCTGCAGCGCTAACGAGGACACGGCGACCGGTGAGCTTCGTGAGGCGATCCATCAGCTGGTCGGTATTGCGGGGGTATTCAAGCTCGGTTCTCTGGAAAAGCAGGCGAGGCTCCTGCATGAGATGGCCAAGGTCGGCGACTACGCCGGTGTTGAAGCCGTCGTCGCCGATCTGAAAAACGAGGTCAATATGCTCAAGCCCAGTGTTGGTTAGTGCCCGTAGTTCCGCGTTCTATCGGGGCTTAGTTCTATCAGGGCTTTAGCTTCCAACGTCCGCTGCTTGGTTTCCTCTCAGCAATGCCTGGGTCTTTATAACAGACGTACCCGCATGACACCCTCGACTGCTGCAATAGCCGAGACAATGGCCGCTGACGGCTTATCTTCGAGATCGATGATGTTATAGGCAATGCTGTCCCGGCTTTTGTTCACCAGGTCGATGACGTTGTTGTTGCTATCGGCGAGGATGCTCAACACATTACCTAACACCTTGGGGACGTTGTTGTTGCTGAACGTGAGCCGGTGCCCACCCACTCTGGCCATGGTCGTGGTTGGAAAGTTGACAGAATTCTCGATATTGCCGCTTTCGAGGAAATCCTTCAGCTGATTAGCCGCCATGACGGCGCAGTTCTCTTCGGCTTCGGCGGTGCTTGCGCCGATGTGCGGCATCAGCAGGACATTGTCTCGCCCGAGTAATTCTGGTGTTGGAAAATCAGCGATATAGCCGCCGAGCTGTCCCTTATCCAGAGCGTTTATCAGGGCTTCGGAGTCGACGATTTCCTCTCGTGCAAAATTCAACAGTTTGGCGCCCGCTTTGAGTTTGCCCAGGGCTTCGGCATCAATCAAATGCCGGGTTGCAGGAACGACGGGCACATGCAATGTGACAAAATCAGCGCGGGCAAGCAGGCTTTGCAGGTTATCCATTTTCTCAACACGACTAGACAGGCGCCAGGCCGCTTCGACGGAAATGGCAGGGTCATAGCCAATGACATCCATGCCGAGATCAAGCGCCATGTTAGCGACAATGGCGCCAATCGCGCCAAGTCCTACGACACCCAGGGTCTTGCCGTAGATCTCCGAGCCGGCAAAGCGCTTCTTTTCCTTTTCGAGGAGTCTCGACATGTCGCCCGCATCGCTGATCGGGGTCAATGACTGGACGTAGTTCATGCCACCAAATATGTCCCGGGAGCCCAGCAACAGCGCCGCCGTGACCAGCTCCTTGACAGCATTGGCATTGGCGCCCGGGGTGTTGAAAACAACGATGCCCTTTTTAGTGTATTCGCTTACCGGGATGTTGTTGACGCCGGCACCGGCACGGGCAACGGCTACCACGCTGTCAGGTAGCTCGACATCATGTAGTTTCTGGCTGCGCAGTAGCAGCGCATCAGGCCGATCAATCTCGTCGGCAACCTGGTAACTTTCCCGGTTAAAACGGTCGAGGCCTTTGCTGGAAATCTGGTTGTAGGTGCGTACCTGGTACATTGTCTTTTCCCTTTGTCGCGTATGGAGTGGCGTGTGTGCTGCCTGGATCCTAAGTGCTTATGACCTGGTGATAAGCCCATTGCAGCCACGGCATTAGCGCGGACAGGTCACTCTTTTGTACAGTGCCGCCACACCAGATGCGCAGGCCTGCAGGGGCGTCGCGATAGGCGCCAATATCAAAGGCCACTCCCTCGCGATCGAGCAACGTAGTCATTTGCTTTATCTGGCCTTCGGTCAGATCGAGGGTGAGGCAGACACTGGTGTTCGAGCGGATGCTGACATCTTCAGCGAGGAAGTGAATCCATTCGTGCGCGTCGACAAAAGCCTCAATGACGGCGAGATTATCGAGGGATTTTGCCGTCATTGCGGATACGCCGCCAAGCCCCTGCACCCAGTCGAGGGCATCGAGATAGTCGGCAACGCAGAGCATGGACGGGGTATTGATTGTCGCGCCGGTAAATACATCGTCGATCAGTTTGCCGCCTTTAGTGAGACGGAAAATCTTTGGTAGTGGCCATGGTGGTGTGTAGTTTTCGAGCCGTTCTACAGCGCGTGGGCTGAGGATCAGCATGCCATGGGCGCCTTCGCCGCCCAGCGCTTTCTGCCAGCTGAAGGTGACTACATCGAGTTTTTGCCACGGCAGTGGCATGGCGAATACCGCCGAGGTGGCATCACAGATGGTCAGTCCCGTGCGCTGGTCATCGATCCAGTCGCCATCAGGCACCTTGACGCCGGAGGTAGTGCCGTTCCAGGTAAATACGATATCGTGGTCCGATCGGGTGCGCGTGAGATCGGGCAGTTTGCCGTAGTCAGCTGTTATCGCGTTGATATCTTTAATTTTCAGCTGTTTGACGATGTCATTCAGCCAGCCTTCGCCAAACGACTCCCATGCGCAGACGTCTACCGGGCGCTCGCCAAGTATGGACCACATAGCCATTTCCATGGCGCCGGTGTCGGACGCGGGGACTACGCCAACGCGGTACCCAGCGGGTAGCTCTAACGCGGCGGCGGTGTCAGCACAAACTCGGGCCAGCGCTGCTTTGCCTGGCGCAGAGCGATGGGATCGCCCCAGTGTGGTGGTATCCAGGGACAGTAAGTCGTAGCCCGGCCGTTTGCTGCAGGGCCCCGAAGAAAAGTTGGGATTGGCCGGTTTAATGGCTGGTTTCGAGGCTGATTTCATGATGATCCTTGCGGAGAACTCCGCATCCTACGGGGAACAACGCCCGCCCGCTGAGAAGGCGGGCAATTTTACTGGTCTGTGGGACGAATGCAAAGTGTAAACGTGGAATTCTTTCACGCGAATATGCGGCGTACATGGTTCGCTCTGGTACGGATCTTGGGGATGCGTATAATTGGCACCCGTGGTGTCTCCATCGCCAGTTTGTTCTGCCTGACGAATGCGCCCTGACCTTTCGTCTGATGACGACTTCCGCCAACCTCTTAACGGCTGACCGCCCCGGTATTCTCTATGAGCCAATATCCAGAAAAAACCTGTCACGTTGATCGCCTTGTAAGGCAGCCAAAACTGGTCGCGGCCGCGCTCGAAGGGCGGAAAACCCAGCAGAGACGAGATGGCATTTATGGTTATCCCGGCGAAAGCTTTATCCTTGACGGTGTCGCGTTTGAAATAACCGGCCTGGTTCAGCAACGGCTGGGGGATATGACTGATGCTGACGTTCAGGCCGAAGGCTATGCCAGTCTCGACATGTACAAAAACCTGATTGTCAGGATGCACCCTGGTATGGCCTGGGACGATGAACATCCGGTGTGGGTGCACCAGTTTGAAAAAGTCCTGCAACAGGCCGGTTAATGTACCTGCCGACACACCAAGCGTCTGATTAGTGCGATTGCTGGGGGCGCCAGCGCCAATGCCGACCTCGTTCGTACCAGTTTAAACAAGTTAATCGGCTGATCGTCCGGATCCTCAACGTTCTCAATTCCTGCCGGGTGGTCGTTTCGCAAGTCCGGCCACAGCCCTGCTTTGCCACGGTTATCCGAATCTGGTGGAGGTTGCTGATCCGCCCGCGTTGCGTTGGCCATAGCCTGAATGTCTGGGCATGTACTGATTGATGGATTTGTGGGAGCATCACCCGCGTCAAGTTGCGTAAATTCTTGTATTACTAACAAACTATTGGAGGCGGCAATGTCAGGTATTCTCGCGGGCAAAGTAGGTTTGATAACAGGTGGTGGGTCAGGCATCGGGCGCGCGACCAGTGTTATTTTTGGCGCCGAAGGAGCCAAAGTGGTGGTGTCCGATGTTAACGAACAGGGCGGCAAGCAAACCGTCGAAATGATCAAAAAAGCTGGCGGCGAAGCCGTGTTTATCCGTTGTGACGTAGCTAAATCCGCAGACGTCGAAGCCCTGATAAAAGCCTGTGTCACCACTTATGGGCAGCTGGATTGCGCGTTCAACAACGCCGGTATTTCGGGGAAAATGGCCAATACAGTGATGTGCTCGGAGGAGAATTTCGATCGCAACATCGCAGTCAACCTCAAGGGTGTCTGGCTGTGTATGAAATATGAAATTCAGCAGTTTCTTGATCAGGGTACAGGTGGGTCGATCGTCAGCACGGCTTCCATCGCCGGCCTTGTTGCGGCGGCCTATGCGCCTGCTTACGGCGCTGCCAAGCACGGCGTCAATGGCCTGACAAAATCTGCCGCCATTGAATTCGCCAAAAAGAATATTCGCGTCAATTCAGTATGCCCTGGCCTGATTGAAACGCCGATGGTGGCGCAGGCCGGTTCGGATTCAAAAATGATTGACGCCTTGATTGCCGCTGAACCTGTCGGTCGCATGGGGCAACCCAGTGAGATTGGTCATGCGGTGGCGTGGCTGTGTTCAGATAAAGCATCGTTCGTCACTGGCCACTGCATGCCGGTCGACGGGGGCTACGTTGCACAATAGTCGTTTAATAATTGTGTCATACGTGTGCGAGCAAGATGCGAGGGGGTCACTTATCGCATTGATGGGTGCTGACTGAGTGCCGACCGCAGAGAGTGTGTTACACGTAGCGCTGCCAGGTTGAGTGGGCTGTAGTTGTTTGGTGCCGGAAAGAGG
>JBFIEE010000035.1:0-38335 GCA_041603535.1 Porticoccaceae bacterium | reverse complement strand
TTATTCATGGACACGCTCCTTTGGATTTGAATTAACGCTTCTTATCCGGGCTATGATGAGCCGCTTTCAAGGAGCGTGTCCATCTCATCAGCCAGCTTGATATTTAATTTCCTCCTTATGATCTCCTTACAGATAACTAAGCCACCAGTCGCGGCGTAGTGCTTTGACACCGGCAAACCAACGACAGGCGGGGTAGAAGGCAAGTACCACTACAACCCAGAATAAATACACCGCAGGCAAACCGACACCGAACTCTTTTGGATAGAAAATAAATACCACCGCCGTTTCAGCAATCGGTATGCCCTGATACAGGCCCAGGCCAAGAGCAATAAGATGAATCACGTAAAGATGGGCCACGTAAAAGAAAAACGGCACCCGACCTATGGTGACCAGGGCATTACCCAGAGCACCATCTACACGCTCAAAAAAACCTAGCAGCATGATGGCTGGACCGAGGGTCATCAACAAATACTGCAGTGAGGGTGGATATTTGGTGACGTGGAGAAAGTCCACCATGGTTGCCTCTGCACTTGCCTGTGCCTGCCATAAATTGGCATCGCCATACAAATTCCAGCAACGCAGCAGAATAAAAATAAGTGTCATGGCCAGGCCAGCCAGAATAAGCGTTCGAGGTCTGTTTTCCCTGACACGACTAAAATAAGGCCCGATCACATAGCCCACGGCCATCACCCCAATCCAGGGCACCAACGGATAGATGACATAAATAATTGGGGTGCCGTTTACGGTGAGTAGCCCCTGTATATGAAGTAGTCGCCATACAGCGGACGCTTGCTCACGGGCAGGCTGGATACCGTCGAGCAAATTGTGCCCGGCGATCATGGCGATACCGATAACGGCTACTAACGACAGGGGTAGCCAGATTAATCCAGACAACGCGATCATCGATACCCCGAGAACCCAGATCACCTGCAGCACCGGTGCGTAATTGGCGCTTATATTAAAGTTCCAGCCGAAGCCGACCAGGGTCAGCTCGACAAATACCAACCAGATGCCGCGTGTTAAAAGAAAGCGCGACACATCGGCCTTGCTACGCCCGCTCACGCCCCCAAGCCCCTTTGCTCCATAAAGATAAGCACTGGTGCCCGCGAGCAGGATAAAGGTCGGAGCACACAGATGGGTAATCCAACGGGTAAAAAACAGCGGCGCATCCGCGTCAGCAAAGTCCATGGGTCGCACCGACGGCGTGCCCAGCATATCGCGAACGTGATCCAGTGCCATAATGACGATAACCAGGCCGCGTAGCGTATCGATAGATGTCAGGCGTTTTTGCTGATTCACTATTATTAGATTCCTTGATTAGGGGGAACTATGGGTGTATCCGTTTAATTATTACCTACCACCACTTTCAGTACTTTTGAGCGTTTGTGCTTAGCTCCCTTTATGGTAAAAAGTTCACGTTAACATCAATCGATGAAAGAAGAGATCAGAGAAGATGTCGGAGTCAGGTCAAGATTTGAGGTCTACAGAACTAATCTTACCTAAACAACCCAGGCGCCTTGCTCAGATAAAGCTGCTTTTCTAGACTCTAATTTTTATCAATGAAACCAATATCAAGCTGGCTGACCCCATGATCTTCACCTTGATCTTCAACAAAAGAGTCTCCGGAATACCCGGGGGCGATTCAAAACTAACTTTCACTATGATCAGAATCACGCTCATCTATAGGCTTTTGGCCCAATATTTTTCTACCAGTGAACATCGCAGAAATTATGCTCCCACCCTCTCTTACTTCAGTAAGTATTACCGCTGCAATATGCAAAGAAATTACAAAACTCAACGCGAAGAAATTGTATTCATGAGTCGTAATAAATGGCTTACGGAAAGAACGCATACTTTCGTAGGCTGCAGCGTCATACATATGCGACGCATAAGGTACTAATGCTTCGGGATTAACGCCAGGCGCCGCTACCCACAGTGCAATCCACCCCCCGAATGGAGGGTAAAATAAATCTGTGCCGGCTAGAACTAGCCCAGTGATCGCTTGGATGGCAAGAAGTATAAACAGGACAAAAACGCTTAAGCGTCCCAATGGGTTGTGGCCAATATATTGTTGAGGCCGACCGAAAATAAAAGCGACAACGTAGCTATGCACCGCTTTCTTATATCCTTTTCCTCCGGGCAGGATGGAATGCCATCTTGCATAACGATTTCCCCAAAAAGCCCAAATAAAGCGCCAAAAAAGATTCAAGACAAAGAGATAGCCAATTAGGGTATGAATTTCTTTTAGCAAAATCTTTCCATCATTAGATAACCCGAGGGAGCTTGAATTGAGGATCACAAGGCCCACGGCTATAAGACTGAAAACGCACAACACATTAATCCAGTGAAACCATCGAGTGCACGAATCCCATACCGGATAAGATTTCAGATCATTCATAGAAATTTCCCTATTTTTTGGTGTTCCCTGGACTTCCCAAGGTTTGCTAGACACCCAATAGCGTTAAAATCTAACTCTATGAGAGGTGTTTATGAAAGGCAAACGATATACCGGTATGCGCAAAATGGGAATACTTCGGCTTCGTATTAAGGATGTTAATTTCGAGCAGCGATTTCGAGCGGCAGAGCATGACGGTACTTTCGGTTATTGCTTTGTTCTTACCCATAAGCTGTATCTCAGGCGCTTGAGCCTTCGGCCACCACTGGACGGTGGCGAAGGACTCAAGTCGCTAAATCTCTAATTCGCTAGCTCGGCAGTCGGTAAAATCGCTGAGCGGTATTGTAGAAAAGCGCATTTTTTTCGTCTTCGGAAAAGCCCTTGACGATTTTTTTCACGCCATTGGTGAATACCTGGTAGGAAAGCGACAGCTTGTCCACCGGGAAGTTACTTTCAAACATACAGCGATCCGGGCCGAAGCATTCCAGCATGTGCAGGTAGTAGGGCGCTTGTGCTGCGGCGAACTCGTCCGACGTCGGCGGCTTGTCGCGACCCATCCAGCCAAAACCGTTGTCTGGCATGGCGAGACCGCCCAGTTTGGCGACAACGTTTTTGCAACTGGCGATATCGGCGATGTCTTTTTTCCACTGGGCGAAAACTTCATCACGTTTGTCGGCGTAGATGCCGGTGCCCACGGGTGTGCCGAGATGATCGAGGACCATCAAGGTGTCGGGGCAGGACTTTGCTAGCGCGCAGAACTCGGGGTTTTGATAGAAGTAATGCCAGGATTCATAGCTGTGACCTTTTTTACCGAGGACTTTCATGCCGCGCAGGAAGTCTGGGTCTTTGTATAAGTCTTTGGGTCCCTGGGCTTCCAGCATAATGCCTTCGTTGGGCCGCGCGCTGGCCAGGGCCTGGCGGATGCCTCGGAACATGCCTTCGCTGGTTTCTTCGTGGGCGGCTACCAGTTCCGCTACATCCGGATAGCGTAAGTCGAAGTTGGTGACCATGGCGGCAATTTCTGCCTTGCCGCTGCCCCGCGACTTTTTGGCGTTTTGCAGCACGTATTCCACTTCGCCCAGGGAGCGTAGATGCGCAGGGCCATCTTCTTTATAGCTGGCATGGCATTCCATAAACACGGTTTTAACCACGTTGTGGCCGCTGCCGGTATCGGCGTGCAGGTCTTCCAGCGAATATTCGATGAGACCACCGGCGGGCCACAGGTGATGGTGGGTATCGATGATGGGTCGGTCTGGATCGACGATGGCTTCCTGCACGCTTGCCAGCCAGTCGTTTCTGAGCACCAGGGGGTTGTGAACCGCGATGCCTTCCATTTTGTTGTCAGCCATGGTGATGACTCCGTATTATTTCAGGGGGATGTAGAGTCGCAATGTTTTCAATGAAAGTAAACAGCTGGACTGACGCCGCTGTCCTTTCGCGTACGGCTTGGCCGGGTGCGCTAGCGTGAAGCGGTATCAGCGCTATCAAAACGATAACGACTGAGCCGGCCTGTGGTCGTGCATAGCCTATGGTCGTGCATAACCTCTGGCGAATTACGGTCAATACCCCGCCCGTGCGCATCAGTAATTTTGTGCTGTTCACTTTATGTTTGCGGGCTTTAGCCGTTAACGCTGTCCGTGTCACTCTATTTTGACGGGGATGTCGGGTGAGCACTGAATCACGCGGTCATAAGCGCGTGGTCATAACTTAGCTGTCCGTTAAACCGTCGTCGCCGTATTGATCTGCCGGCCCCCGCCCGGACGCGCCTAACCTGCCCTGATCGCCAAAATGGCCTTTGCCCGGCACGTAATTAAACTCCACCCGTATGCCGTCCGGGTCTTCGAAGAGAATGGAGTAATAACCGGGCGCAAAATGTGAACGATCGGCTGGCTTGTGAATAATCAGGGCACCCAGTTCGTCGCAGACAAACTGGTAAATCGCATCGATATCACCAGCAGAGCGGGCGCGAAAGCAGAAATGGTGGAGCCCAGCGGTATTCTGGTCGAAAGCCTTATGCCGGTTTCCCGCGGGTGCCACGCGGACCATTATGCCGGTGCGACTGCCAATGCAATAAACCGTGTCATCGTTGCGAATGAGGGTTTTCATCTCCAGGAAATGGCAGAGCTTTTCCCAAAAGGGCAGGCAGCGTTCGCCATCATTGACGGTCAACTGTATGTGGGCGATACCGTTAACTTCGATGCTCATAGTAGGTTCCTGTACGGTGATGGGTGGTCACTGGGTGGCGGCTGCTCATTTTGCAGACGCCTGACCGACGCTTGGCATTGGTGTACGGCGACTATCAGCGGATAATCTTGATCCATTGTCCCGCCTGGGGTTCGCCGCTCGGGTAGTCACTATTAATCAGACGTAGTTCGTCCGCGCCATATTTGCCGAGACGCAGTTGTCGCGCCAGTTTGCTATAGGTGGCGCCAGCACGGGCTTTAACATAGTGAATGGAGGCCGGTCGATTGTTGTTGCGGACGGCGGCGCGGGGTTGAAAGCTGCCGATAATATTTTTGAATTCGTTATCGTAAGTGTCGGTACTGTGTTGTTTATCAAGATTACCGCTGCGCGCAGTGCCTTTGAACACATAAGCACGGTGACCGTAATAAATAACCGCTAGACGAGTATCGTTACTGTTGTTAGCCGAGCCCGCAGGGATGATGCCGGTGTGGCCCTGCAGTCTTGCTACGATAATAGGTTCTGATTTGCGTATAAATCCCACGCCCAATACTTTTTTTATAAAAAGATCGGGCGTGTCCAGGGTGCGAGCTTTGATAGCAATCGACAACGTCGCCGACTGATCCTCGGGTTGGCCGCTGATTAAATTGCCCTTGCCGGTAAATTGCCAACCTTCCGGGTAGGCGAAGGTGAAGCCGAGTTTCTGGTCAGTGTAGCGATGGTCCTGCTCATTCGGTGGTTGAATATTTGTGGGTTCAAAATTCTGCCCCCAGGGCAATCCCTCGGTAGCGATACGAAATGGTGCAACGCGCGGGTCGTTGGTGTCGCCGCCATTCGTGTCGCCGCCAGATTGCTTAACCATTTCGAGTAGACGTTTATCGTTGCGCGGATGGGTAGAAAACAGCCCGTGATAGGTTTGTACTTTTTTACCACTGTCGGCGTTACGTTTTTTGGTAAAGCGCTCGTGATCTTTCAACTGCGTAATAATTTCAATCATCGCCTGTGGCGGATAGCCGCTGCGGGCCATCACTTTGGCGCCAATAGCATCAGCCTCCAGTTCCATATCGCGGCCATAGCCTTTGACGGTTGCAGCACCCCACATTGCTGACGCTTCGCCGACCTCCATGCTGCCGGTTAATATGGCCAGCAAACCGGCGGTGACATTTGACCCGGTTTGAGCACGTTTCTGCCGCGCCGCATGTCGCGCGGTAACGTGGGCAATTTCGTGGGCCAGCACCGCAGCCAGCTGGGCTTCTGAATTCATATAGGCCAACAGGCCACGATTGATGTACACGTAACCGCCAGGCGTGGCAAAGGCGTTGATTTCGGGGTTATCGAGGATGGTAAAAGTGTATGTGCCCTCGGGGGCATCAGAATGTTGCGCGACGCGTCGGCCAACACCGGTGACATAGTCGTTGAGCTTCTGGTCCTGATAAACCGGCATTTCAGCCATAATTTTGTCGTGCATTTCCTTGCCGATGGCCGCTGCTTTTTTGTCGGACATCATCAGCGCCGCGCTAACCTGCGTGGTCATAAATGCGGTAAAAAGCAGAATAACAATGCGCATGTAATCTCTCTCCACGGGTTCAGGCATGCCACGGCGCTGCCGGTTTTCGGTCGCTCCTGCCGCGTCAGTTTTTACGTTTAGCCACTGCTTTCTTAGACCTGGTCACTACTTTTTAAGTTATGGTCACTATTTTTTAAGATCTAGCCACTGAAGAAAGAGCGCAGTTGTTTGCCGATACCCTCGCAGGCCTGATCCTGCACCTGGGCGACTATTGGCACGGGCAACCCGACGGCGACCATGTATGACGATCCCTTGGCCTTGACCTTAACGCGACCATTTTCCGTCAGCTTATCGATATCCCATATCGTTGCTTCGTAGATTGCTTCTTTTTCCCAGGTCGCGAAGCCAAAGCACCCACCGCCGCCCGGGCCGACAGCGCAGCTGACCGAGCCTTCCCGGTCTGTGGTTTCGGTATTGCCATCAACCCAGATCATGTAGCGGATATTTTGCGCCCGGATGCGGTCGGCGATCATCGGTTCGCCGAGCATTCGGGCCATTCGCTGGAGACCCAAAGGCGCTGTTCTCGGCTCGAACCAGGGGTAGACCGAATCCATGAAGGCCGGTTCACCAACGACACTGATGTTGGCCGCGCCGTTGAGGTGCTGGCCAATACAGGCGATAAAATCGGGTTCGGTTTCATACTCGCTGGCGTGACGCCGACCCAGTACCACGACCTGATCTCCCCTGGTTACGCCCAGTTTTTTGTTGGTCTCCCGATATTCATCGACTGTGGTTGTCGTGCAGGCGGACAGCACCACAGACAGCGCGACGGACAGGGCGACAGACAGCATGCTAGCGAAGCGGCGGGTGGGGTCAACCGTGTCTTTGCCTGTGGTGTTCATAATGCTGGCCGCTCAGCACGCGCAGCGCGAGTAGCCTGATTGTGCAACCAGTGGCTGATTTCTGGCACGCGGGTAAAGCCGATCACGAAATGCGCCCCAGCGTCGCGCAGTGCGACAATGGCGGCCTGATTAAGGGCTTCACTGTCGGATTTAAGAAACTTGGTGGGTGTCTTACCGTAGGCCGACATAATCCAGTCAGCGACTGGCTCGCCGTTACGGTCGTAGACCTGCAGGTTGTATTTTATCCAGACTTCAAAAACGTTGAGCTTGGTCTGGTAGGGCATGGATAACTGCACATCCTCGACCTTTGGTACGAGGATGAGGTCTGCATTGCTATCAGTGGGCAGGGCATCACTGATGTGGGTTTCACGAAACATGCTCTTGCTGACAGCCGTGAACAAATCTACCTGGGTCTGGCCCACATCAATACTCACCTCCCTCCCCTCGACACTTTCAAAACGGTGGGTGCGGAAGGCGTTGTCAAAAACCACTACCGCGCTCAGCGGCAGGGATAGCGTCAGCGGTGCGGGAAAACTGCCGCTCACCTCAACATGCGTTGCGCAGCCAGCCGTCAGCAGGAGTGCTAACAGCAGTGTTACAGAGCGCGTGATCAGGCTGGTCATCGGTTGCGTGACCATCTGAGAGATCATTTGAGCAGTCAGCTGAGAGATCAGTCGAGTTACTAAATTGCCCGGCTGGGTGTCGATCACGCCGATAACGGTGCTACTCATTATTTTAGTCATTGGGTTGTCCCAGCCCAGCGAGTCCGCGCATGCACAAACGAACGCTTACACAAATGCAAGATGTCCCTAGTTCAGGCTATTCAAGCCCACAAAGGTTCCGCCATTACGATAGCTTAATTCGCGCATCAATGCTGCGAATCGGGTAGCCGTTTGCGCTCTGCCGCCGGGTACCAGGAAATGTACCGGAAAGCCGACAGTGTGGATGCGCACCAGCCGATCACCACCGCGCCGCGCCGCGTTAATGCGATCCACGGTGTCCAGCACCACGCGAATTGAGCCTCCGGTGAAGTCATCACCAAACACGTAGAGACTGATTTTTTTGTCGGGCTGATAAAAGCCTCGAATGGCTCGTTGGATACCTTCCACGGGGCTGGAGTTACTGAATGGTGTCCAGGTAGCCAGGCGCGCGATGATTGCTTTGCGACGTCCGGGCGTGTCGGGGATCCATTTGCCCCGGTATCCTGAAAACATATATTCGCCCATGTCATTCATCACCTGGATACCTTTCACGTGCGGGTAAATGTCGAGAATATTAATCATTTCACGGCGCACGCTGGGCCAGGCAAAATCGAACATACTGCCGGATGTATCGACAATAAAAATAATGTACTCACTGTCGACCGGAATGCCGCCGATCACCTGATTCTCCTTGCGGGGTCGATCGGCCAGCAGGCGCTGCATCTCCTCCTGCAATACCTGCAGGGCTAGCGCCAGGCGGTCATGTTCGGTGGTGTCAGACTGCGCCTTGCCGGTTTGTTGTTTGTTGAGGCTGGCGAGTTCCTCGCGTAGCCGCGCAACGCGCCGACGCGCCTCGGACAACTGTTCCTGTTTGGCGAGCAGTTCCCGGTTTAGTATTTTGCTATCGCCGCGCAGGTCGAACACTTGCTGTTGTAAATCTGCGACGCTTTCCTGCTCGGGTTCGCCCTGTTCAACGGCGCTGAATTCGACGGTTCTGGCAATTAACAGCAGCAGAACAATGGCGCCAAAGCCGCAGCTGATGACATCCAGAAACGAAATGCTGATTTCGTGACTTACGCGTCGTTTTAGTCTCATGGCCAGTCTCTGGCGGGGCTGAGAAAGGCGCCTCTGGTTGACAGACCGAGTTGCCAGAATAGCGCGGCCGCTTCGGGATCACCCTCCATGGGAAACAGGATCACATTGACAGGAGTCCCCCGGGGCAGTGCCTTCAAGGCTTCCCTGAACAGTTTATTACGGGCCTGGCCGGACACGGTATTTTTTTGTGGCGCGGACTGACCGACGGTGGGCAGGCCATCGGTAATTAAAAATATATTATCCGGGCGTTGGGAGAAGCCGTTGGCCGCACTAAACGCGGCGTAAAGACTGGTGCCGCCCTCCGGTGTGACGGTTTTTAGTCGCGCGATGTTGCTATCCAGCGTTGCCGAGTCGTTGGCCGCTAGCCATTGTCCTTTGGCGCTGGGCGACAGCGCGTGGGCGGCCGTATTAAAGGTATAGATCTGGTAATGGCTTTGTTGGGGCAGTTGCGAAACCAGCCATTCAACCGTGCGCACGGCGCGCAGCCATTTTGCGGAGTTGCGTTTAACGTTATCACTCATATTGCGGCGGCGAACCACATTGACGATGGTTTCCGCCAGCATACTGGCTGAGCTATCCACCAGTATCAGCACGCGTTGGCCGCCCAGTTTCAGTCCAGTCAGATACTGGCGATCACCCTCGCCGACGAAGCGACGGGTATCGTCAGCGCGACCTTCTCGCTGCAAACTGGCTGTTTGGTCTTCCAGAACCTTGATTTGTTTACGCAGTAAGGCGATTTCCTGATCGGGATCTTTCTGGATACTTAGTTCCCGCTTGCGCTGGTCGAGCTGATCGAGAACCCGTTGTGATTCGCCCTGAGCCGTGACGACGGCATTTTCGGTTTCTTCCAGGGCGTTACGGAGTTGCACTTTTTCCCTCTCGCCGATGCGGATGTCTTCCGCAAGCAGTCTCGCTTCAGCCTGAAAGCCGGTGTCACGAGGTTCACGGGTCGGGCTGGTATCGTGCTTGATAAGCATAAATAGCAGGGTCACGGCGCCAAACCCGCAGGCCATGATATCGAGAAACGACAGGCTGAATGTGCTGACCCTCCGTTTCTCGCGGGCCATGTTAGATCACCTCGATCAACTTCAATATTTCGCCGTTGAGGTTGATGGAATCTCCGACGCGAAGATCATTAGGATCACCGGCAACGGTAATGGGTGCGTTGCGGATGTCGTGGCACAGCCGCAGCCGGTTTGCGCTGAGTTCTAGCGAGAGCTGTGTGTCCCCCTGTGGTGGTGTGTCGAGCGGGGTGCTGGTTGTACCGGTGTTACTGCTGGTGTTGCTGCCAGTGATGTGGAGCTGATCGTGGGCAACAGTGATATTTAAAGCTGCGCCTATCGCGTAGGCCCGATGTCCATAGAGCACATGGCTTGGCGGACGCCCGGATAATTCTGCTGTCGGTTCAGCAGGCGTATTGTCGATGCTGTCTGCCTGCTTGGTTGCGGTATTTTTGTTAGTAGTATCAGCACTATCTGAAAGTGTTTCAGCGGCCTTCGTTACAGTACTTGCGGCGTTAGGCACGGAAGCTGTGGTGTTGGTTAATGTGGGTAATGCGGTGATGAAAGCCAGTTTGTCACCGTCCGAAATGATGTCTTCGGCATGGGCGGTGCAAGCCGCTATGGCGGCGTCTGCCGGGAGTGTCTGGCTGTGCTCAAAATACTGTTCCGCACCTGGCAGGTTACCAATCCGGTGACTAAGCAGGACGAGATCGATGCCCTGATCTCGGCTCGCTGCGTCGGCAAGCCGTTGCCAGCGTTGGTGATTTGCCGCAATTAATTCACTGCGCAAAATATTGAGTCGGAAATTACCCTGTTTCGCAGTCAATTCAATTTCTATTTCCGCTGCGGACTTTAGCTGGTTTAACCAGCCCGGTAGCAGGTCGCGGAGTTGCTGTTCGCCCGCGGCAGTGTGCAGTGGATCGAAACGGTATTCTCGAATAAACCGGTCGGCGATGAAATGCGCCCAGGTATCGTAAAAGCCCTTGAGGGCAATGTCAGGATACTGGCTGGCATGATGGCGCGTGGTCTGGTCTCCGCATTCGAGCCGGGTAATGACTGAGGTGTGCAGCTGTATATCTAGATGGAGGATGTGGCCGCTGACATTGGCCTGCGATGTCGCTGCCACTGCCGCGTCAATCAGGCCGACGGCGGTAAAGGGGGAGGCTTTGACCAGGCCGAGGAGAATGCTTAGTTGATCGGTGGTGGTGTTGCCCGGCATCGCAAAAATAATCTGCGCTGGCTTGTTGGCGGCGCCATAGAGTGCCTGCAATTGCGCGTAAGCGAGGTCGGCATGGTGACGGGCATAGGAGCTAACGGTATTTAGCGGCGAAAGATTCAGTTGATGCCAGTATTGATTGTGGCACTGCTGGGGCAGCAACCAGGCCTTGCGCAGCGCCTCCTCTCCGGTGATGACGCCTTGCCGCGTCATCAGTGCATAGCCCGGCGCGATGATGGCAACGTCGCCGTGTCGGCATTGAATCGCCGAGTCGTTCAGGTCGATAATCGCGGTGCCCAAGTTGATCTCCGTCTAGTTGCGTACAGCGGTGGTTTGACTGCAAAACGCTGACTCGAAAAGCGCGCCGGGAAATAACGGTTTTTCGCTCATTCTGTTTTGAGGTGGCGGAGCAGGTTCTCGTCACAATAGCCGTGGGCATCGAGCACGAGGCGCTCCTGTAAAAGCTGTAACTGGTGCATAAAAAACATCACCAGAATACTGATGACCAGCGCTATAAAGGTTGAATTAAAAGCAACGCCCAGACTGGCGGTGACCCCGGCAATATCACCCTGCACGGCTTTGTCGGCCTGCCCGAGTGCATCACCGATACCGCGCACCGTGCCGATAAAACCAATGGAGGGTATAGCCCAGGCGATATACCTCACCATGGACAGCTCAGAATCCAGTTTGTCTGACTCGGTATCACAAACTTCGCTCACCGCGTGGGACACATCCTGAATGCTGCGCGTCGCGCCAAAACGTTGCAGGCCAGCCAGGAGGGCGCGTGGCAGCAGAAAACCCTGTTGGCCAAGCGGTAGCGCCTGTATTGGTCGCGAGAGCTGGCGGGCATCCTCGGGCAATATGCGGCTGCCCTCGTTAACGCGTAACAGGGGCTGCTGAAAAAGCCCGCGTTCGTGAATGCTGCGCCGTGCCTTGTAACCCATAATCGCGATTGCCCATAGCATCAGAATAAAACAGGACTCCTGTTCGTAATCCTTGACCACGACATAAAAAGTTCGCTCAGCAACAACCGTTTCGCCGGCTGCTTCGCGGGCGAGTTGTTCTTCCATAATAGCGGCGGCATTGGGTCGAATCACGGCGACATAAACTGCATGCACCATGATTACGGCGGCGATCAGCGCAAATAGCTGGTAGAAGAATTCCGATGAATGGTTGGTTTTCATAGTCAATCCGAGTTAATGGCCCGCGGGCAATATTTATCTGATTTGTCTGGTGTATGTTCTGGAGGATTTATATATCGACAGGGAAGGGTACCGCGAAATCTTCAGAGATTTCTTCGGAAGGTTTAAAGTCGCCTACTCTGGCGCCACTCGGCCCGGCTGCAGGCCTGGCTGGCTGGGGCGGAGAAGTCGAAGCCGCCGGTGCCGCTGACTGGGCTCCTCGTGTTTGAGGCGAAGGCGTTTTGGCAGAGGGTGTTTGAGCTGAATCCGGTGTTGTCGATGTGCTGGTTTCCGCCACCTGTGGCGAAGCGGCATCGCTAGCAGCCAGACAGCGCGGCGAGCCGAGGCCAGGCGTTATCGCAGCGATGCCAAGCGCAGAGGCCCCCAGCGTTAAAAACAGGCTTTTTTGCAACGCCAGCACATTAGTTTTTATCCTCAACACCATCCTCATGTCGCACCTGGTTATTCCGCGTACCTTGCTACCCGAAAACCGAGATCATCTCGCGCCTTGTCGCTATAGTCCCTGAAGGCCAGGCGTAATTCACCAACGCCGCCGCTGCGCCAGCTGGCGCCTCTGATTACCCTGTATTCCCCGGTTTCAGGCCCCAGTGGATCCCTGCTGGCAGGGTCTGACACGCTTATGGCGATACTATAGTAGTCGTTTAGCCATTCCGAAACGTTACCGCCGAGATCATGGATGCCTTTGTCATTAGCACTAAAACTGCCGACCGGGGCCGAGACGACATAACCGTCATTGTACCCCGCCACTGTTCCAGTAAGCGTTTTGCTGGCGCTTTGATCGGCAATATTGGCGATCTTACCGGTGGGTGGGAAGGTATCCCCCCAGGGGTATTTCAGCATGACCCCATTGCTCTGATAGCGCGCCGCCCAGGCCCATTCGGCTTCGCTGGGCAAGCGATAGCCCGTGGCGTTTCGATTGATACCCGTAATGGCGCCGTCTGCCTCAATGTAGAAAGGTTCCAGTCCGGCCTCCTTGCTAAGCCAGTTACAGAATTGTGCGGCACGGTGCCAGTTGATGTTCACCACCGGCTGAGTACGGGAATCCAGCGTTTTGCTGTCGGCATGGCTGGAGCTGTGAGCACTGCGAAACTTGCGGAACTGTTCGTTGGTGACTTCGGTGACGGATAAATAGAAAGGTCTGGATAACGTCACCTCGTGCATGACCTCGTTGGCACGGCGTCCCTGTTCGCGGCGTGATGCGCCCATGGTAAACGTTGTGTTGGGGCGGAATAATTTGAGTTGCTGGCCCGCTGGTGAAGTAATGGTTGGCGGCATAGCTGTCGAAGACTTGCCCGCCAGGGAGGGTTGTCCTGATGCTTCCCCGGCTGTCTTTAACGCAAAGTGCGCGGTTTGCTCTATTTTTGGTTTGGGCGTCAGCGTGCGCGCTTCGCTGACGAAGCCGGGTTGGCGGATTTCGATTTTCCAGGCGCGTGCCGGCAACGTTAGTGACTGGGGTGTGGTACCCCGTAATTGCCCGTCCACGTAGAGACTGGCGTGTGCGGGCTCGCTGGTGATGTTGAGTGTGCCAAGTTTTGCCTTGAGCTGGACAGAAAGTTCGCGCTGTTCACCAGATTTCAGCGCAAGTTGCGTATGCGCCTGCTCATAGCCATTCAAAAAAAGGTGCAACTGATGATTCGCGCCGGGTGCCAGTGCGACCGATGCTGGCGTGGTGCCAGAGTATTGACCGTTGACGGTGATGCTCGCGCCGGGCGGATTTGATTCCACATGAATCTGGGCGTCTGCCGGGGCCAGCGTAATCAGAGGCCATTCAAGGCGCTCGCCGATGGGCACACTCATAGTCTGTTGCCAGGTTTTATAACCAGCGAGGCTAAGTGTCACGCTTTCGCCACTGGCCAGCACCTGTACGGTAGCAGGCGTCGTGCCCAGGTCCTGACCGTCGACCAGAATTGTTGCACCTGCGGGTGTCGATGTCAGTGTCAGCTCGCCCCAGCCAGGCTGCAGTTCAACGCTGAGCTTTAGTGTCCGGTCCAGGCCTTCTATTGCAACGGTTTGCTCAAGCGGCAAGTAGCGCGGTGCGGTGATGAGCAGCTGGTGATCGCCGGGTGTCAGTGCGCTGATGGTCGCGGGCGTCGTGCCCCTGGGTTCGCCGTCGATGAGTATCTGGGCAGCGTGGGGGGTGGTAACAATTTCGAGGTGGCCGGGCATTTTAACCAGTTCAACGGTGGTTTGTTGCTGGTCGGCGTTCGTTACCAGCAGCCCGCCCTGATAGGGCAGGTAGCCGTCGGCAGTAACATGCAACTGGTATGACCCTGGTCGCAACAGGTAGTGATCGGTCAGACTGAAAGCTGGGCCACCGCCGACACGGACAGTGGCAAACGGCGGGCTTACGCTGATAGTCACCGCTCTGGCGGTGAGCAGGAACCAGAGGGCAAGCGCGCTCAGCACCAGGACCAGGCCGAGCAGTAACGGCAGCATGGGCGGGAGTTTCTTTGTGCGTATCCTGTCAGCGCTGCTGAGGGGCGTGAATGCGACGGGCGCAATAATATCGTCACGCTGCCCGTTGGCGTCTTGGTTTTTATGCGATGTGTCCGGGTGAGGGGTGTGCTGTGGAGATTCGCCTGGCGACATTAAATAGGCTCCCTGCAGGCAATCAGAACTGGCGACTGGGCGCGCTGTGTGTCAACGACAAAATCGATTCGTACGTCGCGATAGCCCGAGCGAATGCCCTCGGCAACATAATTACCGGGCTTTAATGCGACGATTTTCTCGTTGAACCGACCGAGTTCGCCGACCCTTAACAGGGTCACGGTAGTGGCATTATCTGATTGCAGGGTAATCGACAGCGGGGTGGTGGCGAATACCAGTAATTGTTCCAGATGAGCTATCTGATTCGTTAACCGGGGGCCGCGCGGCTGGATCTGCCTGGCGTCGCGAAGTAGTTGTTGCGCCTGACTATATACACCGGACGCCGCCAGTCTGAGTGGATCCGCACTGATTTTTTCCAGATCGCTGTCGAGGGTGGCGCGTGCCTGGCTGCGAATTTTGCCGACTTTCGCGGCAACCACGGAACTGTCGGTGTTTAAGATCTCGTCATGGGTCGTTATTGCCGCTGACCAGCGTTCCTGTTGTTCAAGGTCTGCGGCGGTGGCGAGTAGCGTGTGTACCCGAATCTGGTTGACCTCATTTTGTGCCTGGGCCAGGGCAGCACTGGCCACCCGCGAACCGGCGTCAATGTTGAGCGCCTGACGAAAGGCGCGCATCGCAGCTGCGTAATCCGCCTGCTGGAGGTAGGTGTAACCGCTATTCATGGCGACCTGGAATTTACCCTGTTTAATGATGCCGCTGGCCCGCTGCGCGCCGTTGACGGCCGGTTCAAATTTAGGATCGATGCCGAGTGCCTGCTGAAACAGGGTCAGCGCTGCACTGTGCTCGTTGCCGGCCAGCTTTTTATCAGCATCGGCAACCAGAGCCAGCACTTTGGGCAATTGCATAGCCCGCTGTAAGCCTTTTTGTGCCGCAGCGTGGTCAGGTTCTATGATTAGTACGAGAGCAAACGATGCTTTGGCCTTTTCTGTATCACCGGCATTAATAGCGGCAAGGCCCTCGGCGAGCGCCCCTTCGATAAGCGGCGCGATGCGGGCTTCGATCGCGGTTAGGCGGGCCTCACTGTCCAGATAGTTTTGCTGCGCCTGGACAAAATCCCGCCGTCGATAGAGTAAATCCCCCTGCTCAGCGCTGTCGACAGCGCGCTGGTAGTCGGCGGCCGCCCATTGAGTCACCTGTTTGGTTTGCAGGAATTTTTGCTGTTCAATAATGCGCGCCAGAATATCCTGAGCCGCGCGACGCGCGGTGGCCATTTGTTGCTGTTCAAACGGTGCGTCACCCGTCGCAACTGGATCATTATTGGCTTGCTGGGCTTGCTGGGCTTGCTGGGCTTGCGCTGTGCCGCTTTGTGAACCCGATATGACAGTCTGTCCGGGTGTTTGTTCTGTTATTTGCTCAGCGTGTTTGATCGCAGCGGGCTGGTCGGGTCTCTGGAGGAGGACGAAGGCGAGCGCGACTATCAGCAGGCAGACTGTGCCGACAACATAAAGCCACCATTCTGGTCGACCAGAGCCCTCGCGCAGGACTGGTTCCAGCGGTCGGGTGAGCTTAATGTCAGCCGCTTCGATGGTATCGAATTTATCATTATTGCCGACCATAACTACTCTGGTTCATAACTGCCCCGCTTATCACTATTCTGCTTTGCTTATCGCTATCCAGCTTATAGCTGCGTGCGCTCGGCACGATAAATTTTTTGCAGTATTTCCTGCCATTGCTGGTACTGCATCTGGACATTGCCAGTCAGCGTAATAGTTTGATCTTCAAGATCAATAACCCGGGGTTCTACCTCCGCTTCCAGGGATTGGCCAAGTTCAGCGAGCGCTTCGATATGAATTTGTGCTTCGGCCCTTTTTGCCAGCCCGCTTTTAACCAGTAAGGCCCCGCTGCCGATGGCGACAGCGCCACTGGCCCGTGCGGCGCCGCTATTGCTGCCGGACGCGACGATGCCCGCCAGAATAGCTGCCACGCCGCCGACAGTGCGCTGCATGGACTGCCGTTTCAGGTCGCGAGCAGCGATGACTTCGTTATAGTTTTCAGTACGCCAGGTTTGATAGGGCTCGGCCATTTTACGCGAGAAGGCATCGTAATATTCCTGGACGGTATCGACATATATATAGTCGCGTTCCCGCATGCGTTGTACACGGCGCAGAATCGGGTCGTTGCTTGCCGGGAGTCTGATAATGCTTAACTCGCCTTTTCGGTTGGTCTGGATATGATCGGAGAACGCTTCTGGCGCAAAGTCCCTGGCAAAACGCAGTGTCGAAATGGCGCGCAGATTTTTGGCTTCGTCGGCTGACTTGCTTTGCCGCTCCAACATTAAGTCGTTGGCTATTTGATTAAACAGGCCCTGAAACGGATCTCGCTGCAACTTTTGTCGTCGCGCATAGGCGTATTCACTGGCAAGGCCTTTGTAGGTTTTGGTATACCAGTGCCTGCCAGAGGTATCGTTGACCGATATTTCCAGTTCCAGAATCTCGCCATCCGAATGTTTGATGGTGCCGCTAACATAGACATCGGTGATCACGTCTCTGGCGGGGAGCACCCGCACCGCGCCCCAGGCGGCGGAATCCTGAATGGTGCGTGCGAGCTGGTTGGCCAGGTAGTGAGCCTCAGCGTTACGTACCTGCGGGAGCACTGATTCTTCTTCGGCTTTATCGAGGTCGTCGAGACCGGGATCGAAAGCCAGCACACCCAGATCGAGGAGCTCGGCTTCGGCCACCGTTGTAGTCTGCTGGGAGAGGGGAATATAGACGGTCGATTTAACTTTAATAGGCGCGTTGCAGGCGCTTAGCAAAATCGCTGGCAGCAGCGTGGCAAAGGTCAACTTCAACATCTGTTTCATTACTGGGCTCGCTGCTGGTTTTTGTATTTACGGTATTCATCCCACAGTTTGTCGCGCAGGACCGGGTCTTTTTCCTTTAATGCGGCTTCGCGAATTTGTCGGGCGACGATATCATCGTCATTGCCATTACCAATATCTGCGGGCTTCACTCCGGCACTGGAGCCGGGAGCACGACTTCCTGAGCCAGAAGTGCCGACAGCGGGTTCGCCGTTTTCGTCACCGGCGGTGCCCGCTGAGCCTGGTTCGGCTGCGTTCTCATCGCCTCCGCCATCCTCCCCATCTGCACTTGCGGCCTCGGGAAACTCCCCGTAACCGGGCAAGCCCTCATTGAGATCGCCTTCTTCAAAAAGTGTTTCCTCACTGTCCTCCGAGGCGGCATGGTCGCCTCCCGATGCCTCCGCGATGGCTTCAGCTTTGGCCCGTTCATCCAGAATCATACCGTCAAATACTGCGATTGATGTGTCGAGCTCGCCGTCCAGATCGCCGATGACTTCCTGCGTGGTACGACCGGCTGGTGATCCTGATTGGCCATTTGCCTGATCAGTTGTCTGTTGCTGGGGCGCTGGCGCGCCAGCTGTGGAAGGACTCCCTGTGGGGCTGGGGCTCGCGGCGGGGCTGGGGCTTGATTCCTGTGGGGGGCTGGCTTCCGCGGTGGTCGAGCTGGCGCTCGAAGTGGACTGGCAACCGCTCAACATTATGGCAACGGATATGGCGAGCACGGCGCATACAGCGGGTGCCACAGAACTGGTATGCTCGTTCATAATCAGTGGATCATCGGCATTTTAACAACTGAGCCAGGGGTGCTGACGGGTTCGCCATTGACAAACCGAGGCCGAAAGCGCGAATTCTTTATCGCCTTGATCGCAGCCCTGCGCAGCGAGCGATTTTTTTCCGCGGGTGGGTCAAGAATTTTAATACGACTGGGGCTGCCTGTTTTCGAAACATCAAGTTGCGCGATGATATCAAGTCTGGCGATATCCTGGTTTGAATTCTCCGTGCGCAGCGCGGGCAAGACCTCTGGTTCGGCGAACCATGCGTCGGTCAATGCCTGCTGTCGGTCAGTTTTTGCAATCAGGGCCTGAGCCTGTTGATAGTACGCCATTGCCTCATCGGTGTGCTTAAACATCAGTTGCCAGTCAGCCGCCTCTACGTAGGCGCTTATCTTTTGCTCGTCTGTGGCGTTGGGGTCGGCTTCGGTTAACGCGATTATTTGCTCGTGGGCATGCCGACCCTGCCGGTAGCTGGTGCTCGACAGCGTCGCGGTGCGCACTGGCGCCAGATAATGGACTTTGTCAGCACTGGCGCTGTATTGAGAATCAATGGCTGAGGTCCAGTCGTCGCCTTCGTGTTGCGAAAAATAAAAGCTGACCAGTGCGGCGGTGCGCAACAGCTTAACGCTGGCTTGCGTGTCAGCGTGGGGCGGCAAGCTGTCGATGGCGGCATTGATCAGACTGTGGGCAGAGGTAAGATGGTCAACCCGAGCGCTGCTGTTGTCCATTTGATAGGCATCGACATGCCACAAGGCCAGCTCGTTGCGCACCGCCCGCAGGCCCGGGTCTGCTGGGTCCAGGGTTCTCAGGTGCAGGTTCAGCAATCGATAATAATCGGCGGTGACATCTTCAAACTGATTAAGCGCCTTGCGGCTGGTAATGATGCTACTCAGCATGGGGGCTTGCGAAAAACTGTGTAGCCCGTTATTGACCCGGTTGACATGCATGGCTCTGCCCAACGTGTCGAGGGCCTGCTGGTGATAGCCACGTTTCTGCAGCTCGATGCCAAGTCCATAAAGGGTTTCCGAGGATTGTGCGAAATACGGGCCATTTTCATCCAGAACTTTTATGGCGTCACGGTACGCCGCGAGGTTTTTATCGTTGACCTGACTTTGTAGAGCGTCTTCATGAGGGTTTTCGTTGACAGCCGGATGCTCGTCGCCAGGTTCCTGTGAGCCGTTGTTTTGATCGGCTGACGGTGGATGCGTAGATGATAGTGAAGAAGGTGAGGAATCGTCCGCGGCAACAAGCTTGCCCGCGTCCGCCGTCGCGTCTGCTGAGCCCACAGATACGGCGGTGTCTGTAATGTCGGCACTGATGGTTGCGTTGACCCCGGCAACCGGCCCGGGGGCGGTCTCGGTTTGGCTCTCTGCTGTTCCCGGGGCCATACTGCTAGCGACCCCGAGCGCAGCAACAAACATTGTGGTGAGGTGGCCTTTCAAAAAACCCCAAGGCCCGGTCATTATTTCCAGCCTCGCACAGACATAGGTGTATACCGTAACTGACAGGTACAGTTAGATTGATTGCGCGTGGAAATGTTCCAGAACATGGCGCCGATGACCCTCAATCATTGTCTTCAGGCGCGTTGATATGACAGCCTGGCTTGCCAGTATAGCTGCTAAAACCAACTGGAACGGGCCTTTCCCCATGCTAATAATATCGGTGCAGCCATGTGTCTCCGCGCGTTAGTGACTCCTCGTTAGTGACTCCTTATCCGCTACGTCGCGCAGCGCTGTATCCCTTCTGTGCTTTACTGACCGGCAATACGCTTGCCGAGAAAAGACAGAAGTTCATCGAGATTGACTTCGTTGGTGTCCGCTTCACCTCGCCTTTTGTATTCGACGGTGTTGTTTGCCAAACCCCTGTCACCGACGACCAGGCGGTGGGGGATGCCTATGAGCTCGACGTTAGCGAGCATCACACCCAGCCTTGCTTTCTCCTCATCCATGAGCAGGACGTCATAGCCTGCGGCCAGTAACTGCTGGTAAATCGCTTCGCTGGTTTCGCCGACGGCTGCTGATTTGTGCGCATTGACAGGCACGATGGCAATCGTAAATGGGGCGATGGCCTGGGGCCAGATAATGCCCTGATCATCATAGTTCTGCTCTATGGCAGCAGCGACTACACGGGTGACGCCGATTCCGTAACACCCCATGGTCATGGTCTGTTCCTGACCCGAATCGGTAAGTACCGTCGCATTCATCGCGGCGCTGTACTTGGTGCCCAACTGAAAAATATGACCGACTTCGATACCGCGCTTGATTTCCAGCGTACCCAGTCCATCAGGGCTTGGATCTCCCGCGACTACGTTGCGAATATCGGCAATGGTCCCCGTGCTGCAATCGCGATCCCAGTTGACGCCGCGTAAATGCCAGTCATCTTTGTTGGCGCCGCAGACGAAATCGACAAGGTGTGCCGCGCTACGATCGGTAATAACCGGTATGGGCAGGTTGATCGGACCCAGCGATCCGATCTGACAGCCCAGGGTGGTTTGCACCTGTTCGACGCTGGCAAAGCTCAGCGGGCTAGCGACCCCGGCCAGTTTTTCAGCTTTTATTTCATTCAGCGTATGGTCACCGCGTAACACCAGCGCTATCAAATCCCCGGGGTTTTCACCGTTGACGATGAGCGTTTTTACGGTGGTATTTGCCCTGCATTGCAGAAATTGGCAGACATCCTCAATACTGTGTTGTCCGGGAGTGGCCACTTCTTCCAATGGTTGTTTGGGTGCGGGGCGGATACCGTTTGGGCTAACTGCCTCGGCCATTTCCACGTTGGCAGCGTAATCGCTTTCGGTCGAAAAAGCGATGGCGTCTTCGCCGGAGTCTGCCAGCACGTGGAATTCGTGGGAATGGCTACCACCTATGCTGCCGGTGTCGGCTAATACGGGGCGAAAATCAACACCCAGTCGCTGAAAAATCCGCGTATAGGTAGCATGCATGACATCGTAGGTTTGTTGCAGGGAAACCGTGTCTGTATGGAAAGAATAGGCGTCCTTCATAATGAATTCACGGGCTCGCATCACGCCGAAGCGGGGCCGGATTTCGTCTCTGAATTTGGTTTGAATCTGGTAGAAATTGGCGGGCAATTGTTTGTAGCTACGAATCTCGTTGCGGATGAGATCGGTAATTATTTCTTCGTGGGTTGGGCCCAGGCAAAAAGGTCGGGCGTGGCGATCATTGAGGCGCAGCAGTTCGGGCCCGTACTGCTCCCAGCGACCTGACTCCTGCCATAATTCAGCGGGTTGTACCACCGGCATAAGGACCTCCTGGGCACCGGCGCGGTCCATCTCTTCGCGGATAATGGCTTCCACTTTGCGCAGTACTTTTAGTCCAAGCGGCAGCCAGGAGTATAGGCCGGAGGCGAGTTTTCTGATCAGGCCAGCGCGAAGCATCAACTGATGGCTAATGACTTCGGCATCAGCGGGTGTTTCTTTTAGGGTGGCGAGAAGAAAATGACTAGCACGCATGGGAAATATTCCGGTATTTAAAGTGGGCAGGGGTATGCTGGCGGATATTTTACGGTGCTGAACGCACCGGGTACAGTAAACATGAGGAGTCGGTATGTTTGAGCTAGATGCACAACTGCAAAGCGATACCTATATGGTTGGTGAATGGCCCTTGTCGATACTGCTGATGCATCGCGACAGTAACTTCCCGTGGTTTATTTTGGTGCCGAAACGGGCGGGGGTGAGTGAAATTTACGATTTGAACGAAGCCGATCAGCTGCTGCTGTTGGCGGAGTCGAGGCTGTTGGCGAAAGCTGTTGGCGAAATCTTCAGGCCGGATAAACTGAATGTCGCCGCTTTGGGTAATGTGGTCAAACAGCTTCATGTGCACCATATCGCCAGATTTGTTGGCGACCCGGTCTGGCCAAAACCGGTGTGGGGGGCTATCGCTGCGCAAGCGTATGATGATGCAACGTTGCGAACTCGCATGGCGTCTCTTCGTCGGGAGCTGGGCCGTAGCCAGTTGGGTGATTTCGAGCTGAGCTGGTCGGCTGATACCTCGACGTGAGTGTATCTGGTAAGGCACCAGCCGAACTTTCAGCCCGGCGATCAGCTATTAAAAAGCCCCGGCAGGCGGGGCTTTTTATACTGCTTAAGTACTTCTTATACTGCCCAAGCACTGCTGGCGATGTACTACGGTAAATCAGCTGCTATACAGCCAGGTGGGACTTATGGAGGTTGGCGCAAGTCACGCTGCGCCTGGCCAACTACCCAATCAGGACCTAGTTCGCCATATCTTTTAAACCCTTTAAAGCGGTAACTTTGACCGCTGTGCTAGCGGGACGCGCTTTGAAAGTGGTTTGTTCGCCGGTAAATGGATTGACGCCTTTACGTGCTTTACGCGCAGGCTTTTTAACGGTTTTGATCTTCAGAAGGCCGGGCAGTGAGAATTCGCCGGCACCACGTTTTTTGATGTGCCTTTCGATGATTGAGGTGAGTTCGTCAAGTACGGCGTTGACCTGAGATTTGTTGAGCCCAGTATTTTCGGCAAGTTCACCGACGACCTGGGATTTCGTGTACTTCTCTGCAATGACGCTGGTTTTTCGTGCGGGGGCTTGCTTAGGGGTAGCGGCTTTTTTTGCTGGTGCCTTATTAGCTTTAGCGCTTGCTGCTTTGGCGGGTGCTTTTTTTGCTGGTGCTTTTTTTGCTGCTGGTTTTTTGGCGGCCATGAGGTTTCCCTTTAAGCTTGATTGTTGTTTGAAGTAACGATTTAAGGGGCGGCGATCCAAATTTAATGCCGTATTGACGATACACCTGGCCCATGCGCTATATATATAGTATCCGCACATGCCCCGCAACCGCATTTTGACAAAAACCAGCGTTTTTACGCATAAAACAGCGATTTTGGCGAAATTGGTGGCTCGCTGACCGGGATATCAATTTGAGTCAGGGGTGATCAAGCTTGCTGCCATTATCAGTGCTTTATGGGTTTTAACTTCGTGGGGTATAATGCGCGCCGTTTTGCAGGCTGTCGAACGGTTGATTTGATTGTTGTTGTGAATTCTGGGGACTAACACTATGCCGATTTACGAATATCTTTGTGATGCCTGTGGCCATGAATTTGAAGTGATTCAGAAGGTCAGTGAGGGGCGGCTCAGAAAATGCCCTGAGTGCAGCAAGTCCGCGCTGAAGAAAAAGGTGAGTGCCGGTGCTTTTCGGCTCAGCGGCAGCGGCTGGTATGAAACCGATTTTAAAACTGGCAGCAAGAAAAATATTGCCGGCGAAAGCAACCCGTCGTCCGATGGTGGTAATAAGTCGGCATCCAGTGACGCCCCGGCGAAGACTGGGGACAGCAAGGGTGGCGATAACAAGGGCGCTGGTGCGACCAGTGCGGACACTAAAAGTAAACCGGACGCTGCCAAGAGCGCCTGACATCACCTCTTACGGGATAGTATGAATATGCGGTCGAGTTATTGTGGGCTTGTTAGTCCTTCTCTTATCGGTAGCGAAGTCACCTTGTGTGGGTGGGTTGATCGACGGCGTGATCACGGTGGCGTGATTTTTATCGATCTGCGAGACCGTGAAGGCATTGTCCAGGTTGTCTTTGATGCGGACAGCGGTGAACATTTCAGCACCGCAGACCGCTTGCGAGGGGAGTACGTGTTGCAGGTCACCGGCCTGGTGCGTGGTCGTACCGAAGGAACGGTTAACCCTGACATGAAAACGGGTCAGGTGGAGGTGTATGGGACGGCGGTCGAGATACTCAACACGGCAGAGACGCCACCCTTTCAACTCGACGAGCATACGCGGGTAGGTGAAGAGGTACGCCTCCAGTACCGTTATCTGGATTTACGTCGACCGGAGATGCAAAACAACCTTTATTTCCGCTCAAAGGTCACGTCTGCGATTCGCCATTTTCTCGAAGACCAGGGCTTTCTTGACATCGAAACGCCTATCCTGACGCGCGCCACACCCGAAGGCGCACGTGATTACCTGGTGCCCAGTCGCACGCATGAGGGCAAATTCTTTGCCCTGCCACAATCACCGCAGTTGTTTAAGCAGCTCTTGATGGTGTCCGGCTTCGATCGTTATTACCAGATTGCAAAATGTTTTCGCGATGAAGACCTGCGTGCTGATCGACAGCCCGAATTTACCCAGATCGATATCGAAGCTTCTTTTGTTTCCGAGCAGGAGATCATGGCGGTAACAGAAAAAATGTTACGTCACGTGTTTGCCTCATTATTGAGTGTCGAGCTTGGGGATTTTCCGGTCATGACCTATGCAGAGGCTATGCTGCGGTTTGGTAGCGACAAGCCGGATTTGCGCATTCCGCTTGAGCTGGTCGAAGTGAAGGACCTGATGGCTGAAGTGGACTTTAAGGTATTTTCCGGGCCTGCGAATGATCCCGCTGGGCGTGTGGCGGCCCTTAAGGTGCCGGGCGGCAATGAGATTTCCCGCAAACAGATCGATGAATATACTCGGTTTGTCGGGATCTATGGCGCGCGCGGCCTGGCTTATATCAAGGTCAACGACAAGTCTGATCTCGAAGAGGGCTTGCAGTCACCCATTGTTAAATTCCTGCCAGTGGATGTGCGCCGCAACTTACTTGACAGGCTGGCTGCTGAAGATGGTGACTTGATATTCTTTGGTGCCGATCGAGGCAAAGTGGTTGCGGAGGCGCTCGGTGCTTTGCGGTGCCGACTCGGCCGCGATCTGAATCTATATACCCGCGAATGGGCGCCACTCTGGGTAGTGGATTTCCCTATGTTTGAGCAAACCGATGCAGGTGCCTGGACATCCCTGCATCACCCCTTTACCCGACCTTCCTGCAACCCGCAGGCGCTGGCGGAAAATCCCGGCGCTGCGCTTTCGCGGGCCTACGATATGGTACTGAATGGCACTGAACTCGGTGGTGGTTCAATGCGAATTCACGACCGTGCCATGCAGGAAGCAGTATTCCAGATCCTCGGCATCGGTGAGAGTGAGCAGCAGGAAAAATTTGGTTTTTTGCTCGATGCGCTTAAGTACGGTTGCCCGCCTCACGGCGGTCTCGCGTTCGGCCTGGATCGCATTATCATGCTGATGGTGTCGGCCGAATCGATCCGGGATGTGATTGCCTTCCCGAAGACCCAGTCGGCTCAGTGTCTGATGACCGACGCGCCAGGCGCGGTTGCCAATGCGCAGTTGCGCGAACTCAATATACGTTTGCGCGAAAAGGAAAAAGCGGTGGAGCAAAAACCTGAAGGGTTAAAACCACAAAGCCAGTAGCCGGGGCCACGGTGAGGCAGGCGATTTAAGAGGGGTATATGGCGGGTCACAGTAAATGGGCGAATATCAAACATCGCAAAGCCGCACAGGATGCCAAACGAGGCAAAACATTTACCAAGTTAATACGTGAGCTGGTGACAGCCGCCAAGGCTGGCGGGCCAAACCCCGAGGACAACCCACGATTACGCACGGCCATCGACAAGGCGCTCAGCGCCAATATGAAACGAGATACGGTCGACAAGGCGGTCCAGCGCGGGGCAGGGGGCAGCGATGCGGAAAACTATGAGGAAGTCACCTACGAAGGTTACGGCGTTAATGGTGTTGCCGTGCTGGTGGAGTGCCTGACGGACAATCGTAATCGAACTGTCTCCGATGTGCGCCACGCGTTTACCAAAAGAGGCGGTAATCTGGGCACGGATGGCTCAGTCGCCTATTTATTTACGAGGACGGGGCGAATCAGTTTTCCCGCCGGCGTCGACGAGGATCAAATTTTGGAGCTGGCGTTGCATGCCGGAGCCAATGACGTTGTCAGTAACACGGATGGTTCGATTGATGTGCTGACCGCCTGGGAAGATTTTTTAGCAGTCAGAGATGCGCTGTCCGTGACTGGGTTGGCCGCTGAATCAGCTGAGGTCACTATGGTGGCCGCCACGACCGTGAGTCTGGACAGGGACGACGCCGAAAAAATTATCGCTCTGGTGGATCATCTCGACGATCTTGACGATGTGCAGAACGTCTACAGTAATGCCGATATTCCCGATGCTGTGCTGGCTCAACTTGGCTAGCTTATCAACCCAGGGTTAGCCAGTTGGCTGACCCTTTTTACCATCAACGAGTAGTCATAAGGAGTTACCAGGATGAAAGTCATTAAAAGCACTGCCGAGTATACGATTTATCAAAAACGCACTGGCCGATATGCGGTTAAAAGCGACACGAAGGGATGGATTAACGAAGCAGACAAGGTCGCTATATTAATCGCTGAAGGTCTGCTGCAGGCACCTAAGGCCAAAGCGCCTGAACCTGTGGAGCCCGCCGCCGATGCTGATGAAGCGAGCGCCGCTGAGGCGGTAGCGACAGAGGCAGAGACTGCGCCTGAAGGCGAAAGCTGAATTACCGTTGATATCGGACGCCGGACCTGGATGCCGGAAGTCGATTCAGGCAGGGCGGCATAAGCCGCCTTTTCTTTGTCCATTGGAATCATCATGGTGTTTCTGCAGACCACTCCAGTTTCAAATCGATATTGGCCTGGCTGCGTAAGTTGGAAAGTTGGCCATGAAAGTTGGCCCGGTTATGTCAGTTGAAGCTGCCAGCATCTGTTTCTCTGACAGGACCTGTATGCGCAGTCGCGCGGCGCTAGACGCGTTTGGGGTGAATTGCGCTGAGTAGAAGCTTTGATTTTAGGCCTTCGGGTGTGCGAACTCAGTCCTGGAGGTGCCAGTTTTGGCTTACACAACTTCGCTCGATCTTACAGACGCAAACGTTAAGCCTTGACGTTGCCAGCGGCCATTGCAACACTCTGTCTGCCACACAAAGCAGGTTAGTTAATGACAGTGATAATCGGTATAGATCCCGGCTCCCGACGCACCGGGTTCGGCGTGATTGATGCATCCGGTGGTCAGGTGCGCTACGTGACCAGCGGCATTATTCGTTTGCCAGAAGGCGAGTTGCCTGCACGATTGAAGGTCATTTGCCAGAGCGTCGGTGAATTGATTGATCAGTATAAGCCGCAACTCATGGCGATTGAGGACGTGTTCTTTGCTCGCGATCCGCGCGCGGCGCTGCGTCTGGGGCAGGCTCGAGGTGCGGCGATTGTGGCCGGTGTTCAGGCAGATTTGCCTGTTGCCGAATACAGTGCGCGAACTGTCAAGCAGGCAGTGGTGGGAAACGGTGCAGCGAGCAAGGAGCAGGTACAGCACATGGTGACGCGCCTGCTCAGCTTGCCCGCTACGCCCCAGGAGGACGCCGCTGACGCGCTGGCGGTGGCTATTTGTCACGCGCATAGTCTCAGCAGGCACCCGGTGTTGAATCAGGCGGGGAGTTATGCGCGGGGACGTTTACAATAAATGCAATTATTTTTGAACCGATCATTGCGCGCAGCGGTGCCAGTGACGGTTAGCCGTTGGGAGCGTATCTAATGATCGGCCGAATTCGCGGGATTTTGCTCGAAAAGCAGGCGCCTAATTTGCTTATCGACGTCCAGGGGGTTGGTTATGAGGTGCAGGTATCGATGACCACGTTTTTTGAGTTGCCAGCGGTGGGGCAGGTCGTCAATCTGCATACTCATTTTGTCGTTCGCGAGGATGCCCAGCAGTTATACGGCTTTGGTGAAGACGGTGAACGCCAGGTGTTTCGGGCGTTGATCAGGATTAGCGGTGTCGGTCCAAAAATGGCGTTGGCGATATTGTCGGGTATGACGACGCGGGAATTTATCCGCTGCGTGCAGACCAATGACAGTGCAACGTTGGTGCGATTGCCGGGGGTAGGTAAAAAGACGGCGGAACGGCTGTTGATAGAAATGCGTGACCGCATCAAGAACTGGGGCGGTACGGCTAGCAACGCGCCTGCGGCCAGCGGCGGCAATACTAATGCTGCAGTTTTTGAAGCGGAGAGCGCTCTGTTGTCGCTGGGTTATAAGCCTCAGGAGGCTGCCCGCATGGTTGCTGCTGCTGTTTCTGACGGCGCGGAATTGCCTGCTAGCGAAGAGTTGATTCGCATCGCCTTAAAAAGTGTAGTGAAAAAATAAGCACACCCAGCTATTCTAGCGGCTTCCGCTGGCCACACTGCTGGCGCTAGCCTGGATGCCACCGTTGGCGGTGGAACACCATGATTGAAATTGACCGTCTGGTCGCTGCTGAAACCACAAATGCCGAGGCTCGCTTTGATCGAGCCATTCGCCCGGCCTGTCTTGCCGACTACATTGGCCAGGCGGTGGTGCGCGAACAGATGGATATTTTTATCCGAGCAGCCCGTCAGCGCAATGAGCCGTTGGATCATACGCTGGTATTCGGTCCGCCTGGGCTCGGTAAAACCACACTGGCGCACATTATTGCTCACGAAATGGCTGTGGACTTGAAGACCACGTCGGGACCTGTGCTGGAAAAAGCCGGTGATCTCGCCGCACTGATGACCAATCTTGAACCCGGTGATGTTCTGTTTATTGATGAAATTCACCGGCTCAGTCCGGTGGTTGAGGAGATACTCTACCCCGCAATGGAGGACTTTCAGCTCGACCTCATGATCGGTGAGGGTCCTGCGGCGCGCTCGATCAAGCTTGACCTGCCACCATTCACACTGGTTGGCGCGACCACCCGAGCTGGGCTGTTAACGTCGCCCCTGCGCGATCGGTTTGGCATTGTGCAGCGTCTGGAGTTCTATTCGGTCGCAGAGCTGTCGACCATTATTGGTCGTGCGGCGAACATACTTGGCGTGCATATTGATGAGCCAGGGGCAGGAGAAATTGCGCGTCGTTCGCGGGGTACACCACGCATTGCGAATCGTTTGCTAAGGCGGGTCCGGGATTATGCCGAGGTTAAAGCGCAGGGCAGGATAAGCGCGAATATCGCCGATGAGGCACTGACCATGCTCAATGTTGATCGACAGGGCTTTGACCACATGGATCGTCGTCTGCTGATGAGTATTATTGAAAAGTTTGACGGTGGCCCGGTCGGCGTTGATAGCCTGGCGGCGGCGATTAGCGAGGAACGCGGTACCATAGAAGACGTCGTCGAACCTTTTCTAATACAGCAGGGCTATTTAATGCGCACCTCGCGGGGTCGTATGGTGACCAGACAGGCCTATGAACATTTTGAGTTGAAAATGCCCAAAAGCCTTCTTCAACAACAGGAATTGCTCGAACGTTGACACAGGAATTCACACTGCCGATCAGGGTCTACATCGAAGATACTGACGCGCAGGGCATCGTTTACTACGTTAATTACCTCAAATATATGGAGCGCGCCCGCTCGGACTGGCTGCGCAGCTATGGGTTTGAGCGACCGGCATTTTGGGGGAACAATCAAATTTTTGTTGTACATTCTCTCTCAGTAGATTACAAACGCGCCGCCAAACTCGATGATCAGCTTGTCGTGACCGCCAGAGGCTCCGGGCATGGCCGTGCATTTTTTACTGTGGAGCAAAAAGTGCTGCGCAACGATGAATTACTGTGTGTTGGTCAGGTCAAAGTGGCCTGCGTTAATCAACAGACCAACAGGCCTGTGGCGATGCCTGATGAACTGCTGTCCAGGGTATTTTCCGCGACGGCCAATAAGTCTACGAGTAAGAGGAGTGTTAAGTGACTGAACAGCTTTCTTTGTGGGCGCTCGTCGTCGGCGCGACCGTGCCGGTGCAGCTGGTGATGCTGATCCTGCTTATCGCATCGGTGATTTCGTGGGTGATGATCGTGCAGCGGGGCTTGTATATCCGCCAGACTAATATCGACTTCGTGGCATTTGAAGATACATTCTGGTCGGGCATTGATCTGAACGAGCTGGTTCGTGATGGCAACAGTCGGCTGGATAAAAATAACACCATCAACGGTGTTGAAAGTTTATTCCGCGCCGGGTTTCGCGAGTTCAATCGCCTGTCTCAGGCGGCCAGAGATCCCGACGCGGTGATGGAGGGCGTGGAGCGCGCCATGCGGGTGGCGTTGTCACGGGAAGAAGAGAAGCTCAACGCGCATTTGCCTTTTTTAGCGAGTGTTGCGTCGGTAAGTCCTTATATCGGATTGTTTGGCACTGTCTGGGGCATCATGAACTCGTTTCGGGGCCTGGCGACGGTGCAGCAGGCAACATTGGCGACTGTGGCGCCAGGCATTTCCGAAGCGCTGATTGCCACGGCCATGGGCCTGTTTGCAGCGATCCCGGCAGTGTTGGCCTACAACCGATACTCGGCTAACGCCGATGCTTTGTATAACGGTTACGAGACTTTCGCCAACGAGTTTTCCAGCATTCTCCATCGACGGGTGCACAGTGATTAGCCATGGCAGGTAACAAAAACAAACGTCGACTTGTCGCAGAAATCAATGTCGTTCCCTACATTGATGTCATGCTGGTACTGCTCATCGTGTTTATGGTGACAGCCCCCTTGTTAATGCAGGGGGTTCAGGTGGAGTTGCCAAAGGCACCCGCCAGTCCGCTTGATGACAAAGCAAAAGATCCGCTTATCGTGTCAGTTAAGGCTGATGGCACCTATTACGTGGATCTCGGCAATGGTGAAAACCAACAGGAACCGTTGACCGATATTGTTGAAAAAGTGCGCAAAGTACTGGCGCAGAAAAACGATACACCTGTTCTTGTCTGGGGAGATAAGGCGGTTGACTACGGCACTGTAGTGAACTTGATGGCACAGCTACAAGGCGCCGGTGCAAAGAGTGTCGGCCTGGTCACTGAACCCCCACCCCCGAGCCGCTGATTTGTGATGGGAAAACAGCCCGGCTACGCTACAGCAGTTTTTTGTAGTCTGTCCATTCATGGGCTGCTGCTGGCGGTGGTTATTTTTGGTTGGACGCCGCAGTTCAAGGAAACCAAGATTCGACCCCGTTACATCGAGGCTACCCTGTTGCAGGTTGAGGCGCCGAAATTGCCCACGGCCAGAAAAGCCGAGACTAAACCGCAGCAAAAGCCTGTCGAGACCAAGCCAGTTCCACCAAAGCCAGTTCCAGAAAAAGCCGTCGAACAAAAGCGGGTTGACGAAAAAAAACAGGAACAAATTAAACACCAGGAGCGATTGCTGGTGGAGCAAAAGCAGCGTGAAGAAGCGGTCAGGCGAGAGCGACTGGTAAAAGAGCAAAAGCAGCGTGAAGAGCTTGCAAAAAAGGAGAAAGAAAAGCAGGAGCGCTTGCGTAAGGAGGAGGAAGCCCGGCGTCGCGCACAGCAGGAGGCTGCTGAGCGTAACAAGGCGCGGGAGGACGAACTTGCCCAGGCACTTGAAGAAGAACAGGCGATTGGCACTTACAGTGACTACATCGCCAATCTCATCGCCAGCAACTGGAGTCGACCGCCCAGCGCGAGGCTTGATATGGAGGTCACATTAAGTATTCAAATGATGCCGACCGGGCGAGTGGTGTCGGTGGCCATTGTAAAATCCAGCGGCAATGATGCCTTCGATCGATCTGCCGAGCAGGCCGTACAGAGGGTTGCACGTTTTGACCGGTTGGCGGAGCTGTCGCGAACGCAGCCCCGAGTGTTTGAATCCCAGTTTCGACGTTTCAAACTGACATTCAGGCCAGAAGATCTGCGACTTTAAACGCGTGGTAACTAAAACATGACAAGCAAGGAGTACAAAGTGACCAAGGGCAGTTATCTGGTAGCGATGGTATTAACCGCTGTGATGGCTTGCCAGGCGCACGCGGAGTTGACTATTGATGTGACTCACGGTGTTGACAACCCAACACGAATAGCCGTGGTACCGATCACTGAGAGCGGTGCTCAGCTGCGCGAGGATGTCGGCGCGATTGTTGCCGAGGATTTGCGGCGCAGTGGTCTGTTTGAGCCGATGCCGCGAATCAATATGTTATCTAATCCGGCCACCGCTGGGGAGGTCTACTTTCGTGACTGGC
Organism: Porticoccaceae bacterium; assembly: GCA_041603535.1. GTDB lineage: Bacteria > Pseudomonadota > Gammaproteobacteria > Pseudomonadales > Porticoccaceae > HB2-32-21. The sequence continues at coordinate 6,186 of JBFIEE010000035.1, read as the reverse complement.
GGATAGTCAGCATGGAGTACGTAGTGGTCGGCAAAGCCGTGCGCCAGAGTGATAATCGGATACTGGTGACATATAGCCTGCTGCAGGTGCCCGGTGAGCGTACAGTATTTACCGAAGAGGTGCGCGGCTCCGATAGTGAGTTACGCGATATTGCACACTATATTAGCGATAAAGTGTTTGAGACGGTGACCGGTATTCGCGGTGTTTTCTCCACGCGTATCGCATACGTGACTGCGACCCCTGAGCAGGGGCAGCTGATTTATCGACTCCTGGTATCAGATGCTGACGGCGCTCGTGAGCGTCTAATGCTCAAGTCAAAGGAGCCCATAATGTCACCAAGCTGGTCTCCTGACGGAACAGAGCTGGTTTATGTGTCCTTTGAAACCGGACGTCCCGCGATTTTTCGCCAGCGGCTGATTGATGCCCATCGCGAACAGGTGACCAATTTCGGCGGCCTCAACGGTGCGCCGGCCTGGTCACCCGATGGCCGCAGCCTGGCGCTTGTGCTCTCCAAGGACGGCAACCCGGAAATTTATTTGTACAATATGGCTGCGCGGAGTTTTACCCGGCTAACACAGCACTTTTCGATTGATACAGAACCCAACTGGACCCCGGATGGTCGGGCGGTCGTGTTCACCTCGGATCGGGGGGGCTCGCCACAAATTTACCAGTTAACGATCGCCAGCGGGGAGCTTAAACGACTGACGTTCAACGGTTCCTACAACGCTCGCCCGCGCCTGGCGCCGGATGGTCGAACTCTGGTGATGGTGCATCGTAATCAGGGACTTTTTCATATTGCCTCCCAGGATCTGGTGACTGGAAATATGCGCATATTAACCTCGACAAGTCTTGACGAATCGCCTTCGGTAGCGCCCAATGGCGCGATGTTGCTATACGCCACTAAGGTGGGTGGAAAAGGCGTGTTAGCGGCAGTTTCAATTGACGCTGGCGTACGATTTTTGCTGCCTTCACGGGGCGGAGATGTCCGAGAGCCGTCCTGGTCGCCCTTCTTAAAATAGGTGGCGTATTGAAATGGGTATAGTGTTGTTTGTGGCGTAATAGGATAAAATCTGCTAGACCAACCAAGCTTCCATCTCAAAGGAGAAATTAATGAAGCGTTCGGCGTTTAAAACTGTATTTTTGATTGGCATGTGTTCACTGTTTTTGGCGTCTTGTTCCAGCAAACCAACGACTCCCAGCACTAGCGGTACGGGGACTGGGGTCTCAAATGGCGGAGTTGCAACAGGAAACCTGAGTGGCGATGGCGTTCGTGGAACTACGCTTGATACATCAGGCGGTATCGATACTGTGTTTTATTTTGAGTTTGATCGTGCTGTATTAAAACCAGAAGCTCTGGCCGCACTGCGTATTCACGCTCAGCGTCTTATGGCGAACCCGGTTAATGTCCGCATTGAAGGCCATGCCGATGAGCGCGGTACTCGTGAATACAATATGGCGTTGGGTGAGCGTCGTGGTGCTGCCGTAAAAGAGTTTTTGACACTGCAAGGTGTTCGTGGCGACGTTCTTGAAGTCATCAGCTACGGTGAAGAAAGGCCAGCGATGATGGGTAGTAGTGAAGGTGACATGGCGTTGAATCGTCGCGTTGAGATGAAGTAATACGTCATTGAGGTCAAACGCAGCCTGCCAGTGGTGGGCTGCGCAAAAAACTGCGTTGAAAAAACTGCGTTGAAAAAAAGTCATAAAAAAAGTCATATAGTAGCCTGCGCTACGACAATGATGTTGGCGCTTTCGGGCTATCACCCGTCGGTTAATGCGGCACCCGCGCCGGTTGAAGAGCTCGGCAGAGAGGGGCGGTCAGGTAACGCATCGACAACAGCAAATGTGCAGCGTAACGTTGCCGCAGTGGCAGTAGCGGAGAACGACCCCTATTACAAATTGCAGTTAATACAGGAAGAGCTGCGTCAGTTGCGTGGTATGCTCGAAGAGCAGGGTCATCAGCTGGAGCAATTGAAGAGTAGACAACAGGAAGATTACCTGGACCTGGATGGGCGACTCAGTGCCGCAGCTGGAGGCGCAAGCACCAATAGTTCATCCACAACAAACGGGGACAATGATCTGCCTCCCCCTCCCCCCATGAAGTCAAAAGCAGCCGCCTCCTCCGGCGTGGTGCCAGCGCCTGCGCGCAGTGCTGGGAGTACCAGGTCGGGCGGTGGCAACGAAGCAGCGGAAACCGCCGCTTACGATCAAGCCTATGGCCTGCTGACGGCCCGCAAGACTGACCAGGCTAAGGTAGCGTTCAACAAGTTCCTGGTTGACTATCCAAACAGTCAATATGTCGCAAACGCCCAATATTGGCTTGGCGAAGTGTATTTACTTAACAACGAATTGACTGAGGCTGAAACCGCATTCCGTACAGTCGTTGATCGCTATCCGGCGCATCGTAAAGTGAATGATGCGACGTTCAAGCTCGGCAAGGTCTACCATTTACAAAATAAGCCAGACAAAGCGAGGGTAATGCTGGAGCGTGTAGCAAAGGGATCTGATAGTGCCGCCAGATTGGCGCAGGATTACTTGCTCGCCCATTTCTGATTGACCCCATAGTTCACTGTTATTGGGGTAAAATGCGCATTACTACAGCAATTGCCCGGCGCAACTTACGCCGTTGAACATGTCTGATCAAACCGTCCGCATTACCGAGATATTTTATTCACTGCAAGGTGAGACATCGACGATCGGTTTACCGACGGCCTTTGTGCGCCTAACCGGTTGCCCGCTGCGTTGTCAGTATTGTGATACTGAATATGCTTTTTACGGCGGCGAGAAGCAAACAGTTGGTGAAATTCTCGCTAAGGTGGCTTCTTTTAAACCGCATTACGTGACCGTGACCGGCGGTGAGCCCTTGGCGCAGCCAGCTTGTCTGTCATTGCTTGCCCAATTGTGCGATCAAAACTATCGGGTGTCCCTTGAGACCAGTGGTGCGCTGCCCATCAGCGGTGTTGATCCCAGAGTTGCCGTTATTCTGGATTTGAAAACCCCGGGATCGGGAGAGGTCGGGCGTAATCTGTGGGAAAATATCCCTGAATTAAAAAGCAGGGATGAAATCAAATTTGTGCTTTGTGATCGGCAGGATTACGAGTGGGCGCGTATGAAACTGGATGAATTAAAATGTGCCGAACGGGGCATCCCCGTCATTTTTTCGCCAAGTCATGGTCAGCTAGTAGCTCGCCATCTGGCCGAATGGATTATTAAAGATAATTTGCCTGTCCGTATGCAACTGCAACTCCACAAGCAACTGTGGGGCGACGTGGCGGGTAAGTAAGGCGCAACAGAGGATTTGGGCATGGCTAGCAAAAAGGCCGTTGTACTTGTGTCAGGCGGCCTTGATTCGGCTACCGTGTTGGCGATGGCTACTGAGCAAAGATACGCCTGCTACTGTCTGGCTTTTGACTACGGGCAGCGCCACCGCAGTGAGCTGGACGCCGCGCGCCGCGTCGGTCAAGTATTGAAGGCTCAGGAACACAAGCTTGTTAAGCTGGATTTACGGACGATCGGCGGTTCGGCGCTAACCGATGACAGTATCGCGGTGCCTGAAGCTGGATCAAACATGCTGGCAAGTGATATTCCCATCACCTACGTGCCCGCTCGCAACACGGTATTTCTGTCAATTGCCCTGGGCTGGGCGGAAGTACTTGGCGCCAACGATATCTTTATCGGTGTTAACGCTGTGGACTATTCGGGGTATCCAGATTGCCGGCCTGAATACATCGCGGCATTTGAAGTAATGGCTAATCTGGCAACCCGCGCCAGCGTCGACGGGCAACGACTCAACATTCATACCCCCCTCATTGCGATGACCAAGGCAGACATTATAAAGCGTGGTCAGGCGCTCGGTGTTGACTACAGTCTGACCGTGTCCTGTTATCAGGCGACTGTCGCTGGGCTCGCCTGTGGGCACTGCGATAGTTGCGTTATTCGTCAGCAGGGCTTCCTTGCCGCGGATGTTCCTGACCCTACGCGATATAAATAGTGAATTTTGACTTGACCTTTTATAGTCGACCAGTAAGATATGCGCCTCTCTGCGGGGCCGTTAGCTCAGTTGGTAGAGCAGTTGGCTTTTAACCAATTGGTCGCTGGTTCGAATCCAGCACGGCCCACCAAAAAATCCCCGTAGCAAGTGTATTTTCAAGCATCAATTTCGGTGCTGCTGTCTGCTCAATTTCATGTCGCCTCACAGGCTAGTCGAGTTTGTCAAAGTAAGGGCAAGGAGGGCGTGCCGCTCTGTGGCGGAAATCCGGCAGTCTCGTATACGCTGCGTTTGTAGAGCTTTAATTTGCAATCACGCTCGCATTCAGGGGTTGTCTCTGCTCATTCCCTGCCGCCGCGTGATAGTACCCGCAGTGCTGCAGCATGCGCTGATAGAAGGCATGGACGGACAGCTCTCGCACAGGCAATTACCTGCCCCATCAAAACAATGCTTCTGGTAGACAGGGCTGGGCCTGTTATCCGCTACCCTCGCCAGAACACCGGGGTGAACAATATAATCACAGTGAACAACTCCAGTCGTCCGAGAATCATGGTGAAAGAAAGTATCCACTTTGCGGCATCGGGCAGGGGTTCAAAGTTGCCTGCCGGGCCGATAATATCTCCGAGACCGGGGCCCACGTTAGAAAGAGCAGTTAACGCGCCTGTAAAACTGGTCATAAAATCTATGCCGATGATTGTTAGCAGTAGTGTGACAACCCCGAGCGATACGAAAAACATGAACGAAAACGCCGCGGCGGAGGCGATGATGTCAGGTTGAACAGATTTGCCGTTGTATTTGATTGCTGAAACGCCCCGGGGGTGCACCAATTGCCTGAGCTGATCACGTAGATACAGAAACGAAAGCTGGAAGCGAAAAACCTTCATGCCGCCGGTCGTTGAGCCTGAGCATCCGCCCACAAAGGTCGCGAAGAAAAATAGAGCGATATTGAAATGACCCCAAAGGGTGTAATCGGTAGATGCGAAGCCGGTGGTTGTTATTAGCGAAACAATATTGAACGCGGCGTGGGTAATTGCTGCAAGTGGCGGCAAAATACCGTTTGTCATCAGTTGACCGGCGAGGACAAAGGTGGCGACGCTGACGATAATGAGAAAAACCATTGCCTGTTGGTCAAAGAGGGATTGTGCTGAGCGCCGCACGTAAAAACGCACATACATTGCAAAGGGCATCGCGCTAAGCAGCATGAACACCACCGAAATCCAGAGTATTGCGGAGCTGAAGCGCGCCATAGATAGATCGTCTGTTGCGTAACCGCCAGTTGAAACAGTCGTCATGGCATGATTGACAGCATCGAAAGGTGTCATGCCAGCACTCCAGTAACTGAGGGAGCAAAGCATGGTTAGCAGTATATAAATTTCCATGATGGTAGTAGTGAATTGCTGAAACCTTGGCATTGATTTTTCGGACCAGTCTGAAGACTCTGTCTGGAATAATTTCATTCCGCCAATCCGCAGAAAGGGCAGGATTGTCACTGCCATTCCGATCACACCCAGGCCCCCGAGCCATTGCAGCAGTAAGCACCATAGCAGAATAGATTTTGGCACAGCGCTGAGCTTACTCATCACTGTCGCCCCAGTGGTCGTAATACCTGAAACAGCCTCAAAGGTGGAATTCGCTACAGACATTGGATGATGGCTAATCATGAAAGGCAGCGCCCCGGCCAGCGACACGGCCAGCCAGGCGCAACTGGTAAGGAGGTAGAGCTGCCTGGCGTTCAGGGCTATCTGTGACACCCTGAAGCTATAAACCAGGGTTAACCCGACTAAAGCTGTAATCAGCAGGGAGTGGACGAAGGTATCCAGCTCCGGGTCACCATAAATAAACGCAAAGATGGCAGGCGCAAGCATAAACGCGGCCATGACTAAGACAAGTATTCCGCAGATATAGAGAACTGGATTGAAAAATCGCATTGACCGATTTGACCGATTGCGTTGAATTACGCCAGGGGCAGAATCTTCTGCATTTTCCCATGAGTCGCTATAGAGACGCTATTAGTTAAATTGCCCAGTGGATAAATATTGTGTCACCGCAAGTGATGTTACTCGGGAAATATGGCCGAGGAATATCGAGACGAGGAGTATCTAGACGGGAACAACCCGGTGCCAGTTGGTCTGACTTGCGTGCGGTTCGCGAGCGCAGCGATTGCGTGCAAGGCATCGAGTCCTGAGATGGTGTCGCCGCAG
>JBFIEE010000034.1:0-39392 GCA_041603535.1 Porticoccaceae bacterium | reverse complement strand
GGTTCTTTTTTTGAACAGAAAGAAGATAATCCGATGATCGGTTTTCGCGGTGCATCGCGTTATACGCATCCGGCCTACGCTGAGGGTTTTAAGCTGGAGTGTGAGGCGATGGAGCGGGTGCGAGACGAAATGGGCATGACCAATGTCAAATTGATGATCCCTTTCTGTCGCCGCGTAGAGGAGGGCGAGAAAGTGTTGGCAGCAATGGCGGCTCACGGCCTAAAGCGTGGCGATAGGGGTTTGGAGATCTACGTCATGTGTGAGATTCCAAATAACGTGATTCAGATCGACGCTTTCGCCAAATTATTCGATGGTTTTTCTATCGGTTCCAATGATCTAACGCAGTTGACGCTGGGGGTGGATCGCGATTCACAAATGGTCGCTTTCGATTTTGATGAGCGTGACCCTGGCGTCAAAGAGATGATCCGCCTCGCGGTCGAAGGCGCTCACCGCAACGGGCGTTATTCAGGTATATGTGGCCAGGCACCCTCGGATTACCCTGAAATGGCGGAATACCTGGTTGAAATCGGGATTGATTCGATAAGCCTTACGCCGGATACCGTATTAAAAACTATCGAGCATGTGCTGGAAGTGGAGCAAGGTCTGCGGGAGCGCGAGTCCTAGCTGCTGGCGGATACCCCATGGGGGCATCTACGGGGCAGCGCCTTCGGCGTGTTCAATCGGGTCAGCGGTGTTGCTTTGTTGCTTTGCTACGGCAAGTTTGGTGACTGGCGTATTGTGGGATCGCTGACGTGCCCCGATGGGGTTTTACGCGAGCGCGATTCTTGTTTCTGTCATGTTGTCTGGATTTGTGGCGTTATGCAGGCACCGCGCCAAACTTGATTTGTAGCAACATGTCGATCATCTGATCTTCCCTATAGTGAGCATGGTGCCTGGGTAGTTGTCAGCCGATGCTTGCGTATCGTTCTGACGATCAGGTGGGTGATTAACCAGTGACAAATGGAGTGGCAGTATGAGCGACATCAAACAGCGTATCGACAGGATGGTGAATGAGCTAAAAAAGGAGCGCGACGAACTTCATGTGAGGTTTCACCTGGCTAAACTGGAGGCGGGTGACGAGTGGCAAAAACTTGACTCCAGGCTGCAGAAGCTGGAGGCCAAAGCCAGGGAGTTGGGAGGTGCGACGGCGGAAGCTTCACACGACATTGGGGCGGCAGCAAAGTTACTTGGCGAGGAGATTAGTCGCGGGTTAAAAGCGATTGGCAAGCATCTGTAGCTGGTAGTTTTGATAAGTATGCTGGGCGTTTAGCAGGTTGTGGTGTCTGTCCCATGCACGACTTTCACGACTTGCTTGGGCTCCTGTAGCGGCTTCGCAGGGAAAATTGACGAGGGGCTTTGGCTTGAGTTATCGGTATAACAAGGTTTGATATAGCCAAGTGTCAACGTGACTATGTTCGATATAGCTAAGCCCATTGTAGCTAAGCCCATTGTAGCTAAGCCCGAAGTCAGGATAATGGCGCCCGGCGAGGTGAACCCATGAGCATCCCCCTGTACCTGGTAGCGGATATCGGCGGCACTAATGCGCGCTTTGCGCTGCTGGATCAGCGCGGGGTGAGGTCAGCGCAACTAACCCTTCGGGTGGCAGACCATCCAGATATTACAGGTGCGATTGACGCTGCAATGAGAGTGTTTGCCCCTGCCGGACGGGTCGAGGTTGCCGTGTTGGCGGTGGCGGGTCCGGTTAATGGAAATGAAGCGCTGCTGACGAACAGCGATTGGCATATTTGCGGTCAGGCGCTGAAAAAGCAGTTCGGCTGGCGCGATGTACGTCTCTGCAACGATTTTGAAGCTGTGGCTTATGGTGTTTGTCAGACTGGCGTCACGCATCGAAGGATCGGCGGCGCTGAGCAGGGGGCGGGGGGCTACCCCTGTGCGGTAATAGGGCCCGGCACGGGTTTTGGTGTTGCCAATATTTTACGTGGTCCTTCGGGGTGGCAGGTGCTCGCCAGTGAAGGCGGTCACGGCCGATTTGCGCCGATCACTGAGCGGGATGTCAACATACTGCAGTTGCTACGTCGTAAGTTAAAGGGAGTGCAGCGGGAGGATCTCCTGTCGGGACGTGGATTATGTAATTTATACGGCGTACTGGCCGAAATCCATGGCAAGGAAGTAGTGGCGCTTGCTGATCCATCTGCCATTACTGCGATGGCTTTGCGAGACCGGGCGTCGTTCAGTGCCGAGGTACTGAACGTATTTTGCGGTATCCTCGGCGCTGTTGCCGCAGATATTGCCCTGGACCTGGGTAGCCGTGGCGGAGTGTATATTGCCGGTGGCATGGCACCGCGATTCGCCGATTTCCTGGTGGCCAGTTCGTTTCGCAATCGCTTTGAAGATCATCCGGTTTTCGGTCATTATCTACGGCAAATACCTACTTTTCTGGTGGCGAGTGAAGAGCCCGGGTTGCTTGGCGCCGAATATTTATTGCGGCAGATATTGATTGATGATTACGCATGACCTCTGCCGCTAAACCGGCCCTGACGAACAAGCATTAAAAATTACGCCCGACTTTGAGTAAGTAATCAAACCTCCGATCTCCGACGTCAAATAATTATTCAAAATTGATGTTGATGTTGAATTTTATACACCATCGTGAAAAAGCTAGATAACATACGTAGTCCTACCTACTTAACGATGGCCGAATATCAGAGTAAATAAGTAAATATTTGGTCGTTACATCTTGTAAGCCAACTAATTCCACGGTTTTTCCTGTATTTTTTTTTCGGCGTCATTTTTTCATAAAAATACGTGAACTTCCGTATTTGTGACCCGCGTCAAACTTGTTAGGTTACTCAGCCGCCCCGGGAAAAGTAAGGAGAGTCCCATTGGCCTGCTGCCGGTAGCGACTCATTAATTTTAGGGAGGTACAAATGGAGCATCGTATGAGCGGTCGTATACCCGGCGGCTTTATTGTAGATGTTTATAAAGCAGGGAAAAAGCTTGGTGTATTTTCTGTTAAAGACATCGGCGAGAGTGGGTTGTGCCTGGCCAACAGTGGTGATTATCTGCGCGCGGACAAATTTTTGCAGGTAGTCATCAGGCCCTCTGGCCAAAAGAAACGCGTGGCTTGCGTGATGAATGCACTGGTGATCTGGGCGACCGACGACTACGCAGGTTTATTGTGGGCTTCAAGCAGTAGGGAGTTCGTTCAGTTTTTTGATGGATTATCAAGTGCTGCGGCCTGACAGGGAGAATTACTTATGCAAGCGCAACATATGCCAGTTGAATTGATCAGCGCTACGCGGAACACGTGTGACAGCTGTTGTACGCGCAAAAACTGTCTGGTCAACCGGTTTGATGATCGCATAGTTCGAGCGCTATCGCGAGTAATGCGGCAACCCAGACCCATGGAAAAGGGCGACCGCCTGTATATTCAGGGTGATCGGTTTTACTCCCTGTATCTGATTCGTTCGGGCGCTTTTAAATCCTGCATTACGGATGATACCGGCGACCGTCAGATTACCGGATTTCATTTTCCTGCGGAGATTATTGGCCTGGATGGTGTGGAGTCAGGCCGACACCTCTATGAAATAGAAGCCCTCGAAACATCCAGTGTTTGCGTCATTCCGTTTGGCCAATTTGAACAGATTTCCAGGCACAATAATGGAGATCTGTACCGCCATCTGGTTTGCGCGGTGAGTGGCTCGGCCTTTAAAGAGAGCCAGTTACTCATGGTACTGGGTCGGCTGCATGCAGAGCAACGGCTGGCGAGCTTTTTGATCGACACATCCATGCGAATGCGTGACAGAGGTGAATCCTCAAGAGAGTTTAATTTGAGCATGCCCCGCCAGGACATTGCCAACTACCTTGGGTTAGCTATCGAAACGGTTAGTCGACTGTTCAAGCGCTTTGAGGAAGAAGGACTGATCAGCGCAGAAGGGCGTCACGTGCGCATTGTCGACACGATAGGCCTGCATAGTATCGTGGCGGGAGAGCGCCGCTTTTCGGGGTTGCGCAACATCGCCTGAGCGATAGCAAATAATAAGCGTTGCCAGGGCTATACGTTGCTGATTTTTACCCGCGCTGGGCACGGCCAGGAGGCGGCAGCCGTGTTCGGCTGAGGATGTGAAGTGGTTTTGTTGAGGTTTGCAGTGAATTATCAAGACCGCTGTTCACGGTGGTAACAAAAGAGAAGCCTGGAAGCGCTTGAGGCCAGATTCCCCGGCAGGCGGGCGTCGCAGTTGTATCGCTTTTACCTGCTTGCCAGCGGAAAATAATCGGCGCATGCGGCATCCTGGGGGGGGCAGCCAGACGTCTCGGAAATCGGGCCACTGAGCTGTTGCAGCAATGCAATGTGGCGCGCCAGGAGGAAATTACGGAGGAAGTTACGGTGATTCTGCTGGGCGCACGGAAGTTGAAAGCGGTTGCTCTGGATCAACCTGTAAAACCATCTGCACCAGTTGTGCGAGGGTTTTTGCCTGCATTTTCCCCATCACTTTGCTCCGGTGAATCTCCACGGTGCGGGGGCTAATGTGCAGATCGCTGGCAATGGTTTTGCTCATATCGCCCGTAACCATGCGCCGCATGATTTCGAGTTCGCGCTTTGTCAGGCTGGCAATGCGGTCTCGAATGATCTGGTTATGAACGTCCGCCTGGTAACGTTGCTCGTTGAGTTCCATGGCCCGGTAAACTGCGTCCAGCAACGTCTGGCCGCCAAAGGGTTTCTGTAGAAATTCCAGCGCGCCGTTTTTCATAGCCTGTACCGCGCTGGGTACGTCACCATGGCCGGTAATAAAAATGAGCGGCAAGGTAATGTTTTTGTCATTGATGTGTTGCTGCAACTCCAGGCCATCGATATCGGGCATGCGTATATCGAGTATCAGGCAGCCACGCATGTCCGGGGAGCACGCGGCGAGAAAATTTTTTGGTGAGCTGAATGTCTGGATAGTCAATCCGGCTGATTGAAGCAATAGAGACATGGCGTCCAGGACATCGGCATCGTCATCAACAACAAACACGGTTTGCTCTCTGTTTGCCACATCAGTCTCCGGTGGGGGGGTTAATCGGCAGGGTAAAGAAAAACTCCGCTCCAGATGTGTATTGAGGATTAAGCTCCAGTACGCCGCCGTGAAGGCCAATAAGGGACCGGCTGATAGCTAGCCCCATACCCATGCCCTGATGGGGATCTTTCGTGCTATAAAAGGGCTCGAAAATTTTCCTGGCGCGATGACTGCTGACGCCATCGCCATTGTCACTGACGGTTACTGTTAATTTGATCGCATCAGCACTGCTGCCGATAACAATGCGTTTGTCGACTGTTTTGCTGTCGATTAACGCATCACGGGCATTGTTGATGAGATTCAGCAGCACCTGCTGAATCTGCGAATAAACTACGCTGATGGTTGGTCTTGCCGACGACAGCGAACACGCAATGTCTATTTGTCGCATGTTGTGACCAGTTTTTGCCAGCTCCACTGTGCTGGTGATCAGTACATTGATGTCTACCGGTCGACGCTCAGTCGTATGCTTATTGATCAGGCCATGCAGGCCACGAATGATGTTGCCGGCTCGCTGCGTCTGTGCGTCTATACGCGATAGAGTGTCGAGTAATAGCTGAGTATCTGGTGCGTCGCTTTCCAGTTGCTGTTTACTGGCCTGGGTATACATGGCGATGGCGGACAGGGGCTGATTAAGCTCGTGTGCTAACCCCGTGGACATTTCGGTGGCAATATGCAGGCGATCCATGTGCGCCAGTCGCTCCCGCGTCAGCATCAGTTCCGCGGTTTCGTTGCGTAATTTTACTTCGGCCGCCCGAATGTTCGTAATATCCCGGATAACGCCCGTAAAACTGAGCTTGCCGTTGACATTAATCTCGGTAACGCGGAGCTCGCACAGGACTTCGGAACCCGTTTTGGTTAAGCCCGTGACTTCGCGAACAGTGCCTATTATTCTTTTCTCTCCTGTTTCCAGGAAGCGTTTGATGTAGCCATCGTGGCGGCTCCGGTCGGATTTTGACATCAGGCGGCGGATATTCTCGCCAAGTAATTCTTCTGATGCATAGCCGAATATTTTCTCAGTGGCTTTATTCACATCGGTGATAAGCCCGTTGGTGTCGATGTTAATAATCGCTTCGACGGCATTGTCCAGCACCGCCTGTTTCTGCGCCAGGGACTGCAGTAGCGTTTCGTGATCCATGGATCGCTGACCCGTGGTGTACTGGCTGGTTAATATCGTGTCTGTGCGCTGATCTTTGTTAAAGATAGGTTCAATGTGCCAGGCGAAATTATATTGTCTGCCGGATCTGCTCTGGATACGTGAAACGCGGGAGGTTGCACTGCTAGCACGCCCGGCGAGCATCTGCCTGAACATTGCTTCGTCAGCGGCACGCCCCTCAGGGGGCAGGCAGAGGGCGAACCAGTTTTCCCCCATCAATTCGTGGGGTTGATATTCTAGCAATGTGCTTAGACTACTGTTGATTTGTTCAATGCAGCCATCTTCGTTTAGGACAACTACTAAAGGTCCTGGCAATTCCTCGATTGCAGAAATACTCACCTGAGCGTCGGAGTTTTCCATAACGCTATCCTGTTGCCTCAACGCTCGAAACTCTTAAAGTAGGCGTTAATCCACTGCGCCGGAGGCCCATCATGGTCGATATATCAGGTTTAGGCAATGCGTTGACGCCTTGGGCGTCACGATATAGATTCTTGAGTTTGGTAAACGTGTGAGAGTCAACCGTAGATCCGTTAACAGTTGCGGTACACAACAAGACCACCTGGCATCAGGCACAAATTGCTCTTTCTTTAAGAAAGGAATTCCGCCAGGTGAATAGGGTGCCCGTTATGATGGAGGTTTGGCGTGCGGAGCTAGCAACTGGTGTCGAGTCGGGATATTGAAATGGCCACATTTCGCTGCCATGGTTGACACATGGGAAGGACTGGATCGCACTGGTAGTTGCAGCGCCGGTCTGCTCTCGCGGGGGCGAAAGCGTCACCCCGGGCTGCTGTGGGTTATTCTTGACGTCCGTCAATTAGTGCCCACCCAAATACGATTAAATAGTGTTCAAAAATTCGAACAATGCTGTGGTCGGTCCGGTTGATATGAACGCCACTGAATTTAACCTGGAAGTTAAACCTCGCGTACCGGCGGGCCTGGTGCGTTTACATGAGCTGGCCAGCAACCTGCTGTACAGTTGGCATCGGCCAATACGTGAATTATTTTTTGGTCTGGATATGTCGCTGTGGAAAGACTGTAACCACAGTCCAAAGTTGTTTCTTCGGCGTGTCGACCAGGACAAGCTGGAGGCCGCTGCGGATGATGCCGCTTATCTCGGAAAATATCGTCGTGTTTTGAGCTGGTACGATAATTATCTTGGGACTGTCATGGCGGCCCCCGGCAGATTTAATGATGCTTTGCCGCTGACCGCCTATTTTTGCGCGGAGTACGGCTTTCACGAGAGCTTTCCCATCTACTCTGGTGGCCTTGGCATATTGGCGGGGGATCATTGCAAGGCTGCGAGCGATATGGGTATTCCCTTCGTTGCTGTGGGTTTACTTTATCATCAGGGTTACTTTACTCAGACGATTGATTCACGTGGTAGGCAGGTGTCTCTTGGTGTCAATCAGCCCTTTGTCAATCAGCCGATCGAGTCGGTTCAGAGTGGGCCTGGAACTCCCTTATATGTCACTGTCGACATCGCCGAGCGCGAGGTGATATTACGGGTGTGGAGGGCAAACGTCGGTCGTATTTCACTGTATTTGCTGGACAGTGACTTACCGGATAACAGCGCGGAGGATCGCCAGATTACCCATCAGCTCTATGGCGGTGATCACCGTACGCGCATTCAGCAGGAAATTATTCTCGGTGTTGGTGGTGTGCGGGCGCTGCAGGCATTGGGTCTGCAGCCGACGGTGTGGCATATTAACGAGGGTCATGCGGCCTTTCAGGTATTGGAGCGTACGCTGACGCTGACGCGGCAGGGGGCGGACTTCTACTCGGCTCTCGAGCAGGTAGCGGGCGCGACGGTGTTTACCATGCATACACCGATTGCGGCTGGGCATGACAGCTTCGACAAAGAAACCATGGTGCATTACTTCAGCCGCTATCTGCAGGCAGCAAATATTTCGTTTGAAGAGTTTCTTGCGTTAGGCAGGTCAGCAGTTGATCAACATCGTTTTGACATGACCTCGCTGGCACTGCGGGGCTCGCGTTTTTACAACGGCGTCAGCCGTATCCACGGTGGGGTGGCGGCGCGGATGGAGCAGCATATCTGGCCACAAATTCCGGCTGCAGAGAATCCGGTAGGTTATATCACCAATGGAGTGCACATAGAGAGCATACTCGACAAAGACTGGATTGAGCTATTTGACGGGCGATTTCCGGATTGGCGGGAACGTGCCCAGGAGAAGGATTTCTGGTCATGCCTTGACAGCGTTGACGACGAAATCTGGTGGGATATCCACAGCGCAATCAAACGATCCCTGTTCCGCGATATACATCGGCGCCTGTGCCACCAGCATCGGCGCAATGGCCTGAGCGAAGCGCTGATAGAGCGCAGTACAGCCTACCTTACGGGCGAGCGCAGCGACATATTGGTGATTGGTTTTGCCAGACGTTTTGCCACCTACAAACGCGCCACGTTGTTATTTTCGCAACTGGAGCGTTTAACCGAGCTGGTAAACAATGCAGATCGTCCTGTGGTATTTATTTTTGCTGGTAAGGCGCACCCCGGTGACGAACCCGGAAAAGCGCTAATACAGCGTATTTATGAATACTCTTTGCAGCCCGAATTTATTGGTAGGGTATTGTTACTGGAGGGCTACGATATCGCTATGGCGCGCGTTCTGGTGGCCGGTTGCGATGTCTGGTTGAACACGCCCAAGTATCCTCTGGAAGCCTGTGGTACTTCAGGGCAGAAAGCGGGCGTCAATGGTGTGCTAAACCTCAGTATAAGGGATGGGTGGTGGGACGAGGGGTATAACGGCCGCAATGGTTGGGCGGTTGCTCCACACTGCCAGAAGGCGGGTGAAGAAGACTGGGATCCAGACTATTGCGCTCGCCAGGAGGCTATCGATATTTTCAACATCCTTGAACATCAGGTAATACCCACCTATTACCGTCGCGACGGCGCTCGCTACGCTTCGGACTGGGTGCGCCTGTCCAGGGCATCCATGCAGTCTATAATCAGCCGTTTCAGTGCGCAGCGTATGGTGACTGAATACGTCGATGAGATGTACAAACCGGCAGCGCTTCAGCAGCAGCGACTTGCGCAGGGCAGTAATGCGAATACGCTGGCGCGGTGGAAAAAGTACGTAAGCGAACGTTGGCCCGGTGTCCGTGCGACGTGTTTAGCGGCGCCGGATGACGAAATTTTTTATCGGGAAAGTGTGAGTATCAGAGTACGTATCGAATTACACGGCCTTTCGTCAGACGATGTGGTCGTCGACTGTTTGTTGGGCCTGGGCGGTGGTGAAGAGTTTGCCGCGGATCACTGCGTGCGCTTCCAGATTGACCCGACGTCCCCGATGAGTAATGGCGATGCTGTTTTTGTCCTGGATTGGGCGCCGGAGTTTTGTGGCCTGAAAAGCTATCGCGTGCGGATATATCCCAGTCACCCTCTGCTCAGCCATCCTTTTGAGATGGGCTTTATGCTGTGGCTATAACACGCGCTTTCACAGCTTCTTTGTTTTTACGGTAACTACTTTTTACACGGCGGTTACTCTTTTCACAGCGGCTACTTTGTTCACGATAGCTACTGCGTTTCCACGGTGACCACCTTGGTGACACCGCTCTCTCCGGGGAAATTGGTGAACATGGCGGTTATCAGGTAGGGCATGATTTTCGCAATTTCTTTCTCTCTTCCGACACTTTGCACACGGCCTTCAAAAAGCACTTCGCGCTTGCCTTCGAACCGCGAAATATTCATCAGCAACAGCCGGTTATAGACTGGGTAGGTATAAATTTCGGACGGCCAGTCGTTATAGAATCCGTAATAAAACGGACTGAGATTATGGCCATAATAAAAATGGTAACGAGTATAGCCGCGAGTATCGCTGCGTACTTGAGTCTGCCCCTCCGACACAGAGTAATCAATTTGTGCGACAAGCTGAGCTGGCTGGCCACTTTTTACCGGGGTATAGCCAATTTTACGCAGGTTGCTCCGTATAGATTCGGCATAGTGTTCAAATTCCAGGCTGCCCCGCTTCAAGTCATCCATTGGTTCAACACGAATTGTTTCTCCCCGCGGTAGCGGACCTTCGTGAAAAGTGATGACATCGCTTTTCATTTTGTACGCGCAGGACGCAAGCAATGACATTAGAGAGAAAATGGTACACAGGTACAGACTTCGTCGCATTCGGGTAACTCCTTAAGTTGTCAATACTACTCTGTGATGGCGCACAACCAACGCACGGTTTTTCGATCCCATGTGCGCTGTGTGTAACTGCTCGATGGCTATGCAGACTACATTTTGCGAGAACAGATTTTGCGAACACAGGCTTTGCGAGCACACATTTCCCGGACAATCGCCACCTCGCTTCCTGCTCTACGCTGAACAAACATCGACAACACTGCGGTGGCACAGGATTGCTCGTCAAACAGCTAAATCACGTCCTTACAGCGGCAGGCGTTCAAGTAAATCCAGACAACGGCAGGCATAGGCGAATTCATTGTCGTACCAGACCTGCAGCTTGACAAAATGATCCAGCACCACCCTGGTTGATTGACCGTGAATGATGGCAGAGTGAGGATTACCAATAATGTCTGAAGAAACGAGATCCTCGTCACTGTAGGCGAGGATGCCTTGCAGTTCATGTTCGGACGCGTTTCTAAAGGCCTGGTTGACTTGTGCTACCGTAACCGGCGCTTTTAAAAGTACGCTGATATCGGTAAGCGCGCCGTCTGGAATGGGTACTCGTAGCGCTAGCGCACTTAAACGATCTTTTAACTGAGGCAGCACCAGCACCGTGGCGGCATCGGCGCCAGTGGCGGTCGGAATGATGTTGACCGCACCGGCACGGCCACGAATTTTTTTGCCCGCCGCCTGATCCACCATACTCTGGCTGGATGTGTAGGCGTGTATGGTAGTGACCAGCGCTTGCTCTACGCCAAACTGATCATCCAGCACTTTTAGTGGCGGGGCCAGTGAATTGGTGGTGCAGGAGGCGTTGGAAATAACAAAATGGCGATTGGGATCAAAAGCTTTTTCATTGACGCCCAGCACCAGGGTGATGTCCGCGTCTGGTGAGGGTGCGCTGATCACGACGCGGTGCGCCCCGGCGTTGATATGCTTGATGGCGTCCGTGCGTTTTGTGAAATGCCCGCTACATTCCATGACGATGTCTATTTCGAGCTTGTCCCAGGGAAGTCGTGCCGGGTCTGTTTCCGCAAACAGCGGGAGGACCAGGTCGTCTAGCCACAACTGGTTTTTTTCATGGCGTATACCAAAATCGGCGCGACCATAGACAGAGTCGTATTTGAGCAGGTAGATCAGATTATCGGCAGGTGTCGGATCGTTGACGGCGACAATCGCGAACTCCTGGAAGTCACTTTGCAGATAGCGACGCAACAGCAGACGACCGACGCGACCTAGACCATTAATCGCCACACGTTTCACGGTTCTTTTACCCTGGATTAATTGATAGCCGACTTTATTGCCTTGATACAATTGCCATGATGCAACCCCCCGTCACTGACACTTTACGTACGAAGTCTCAATGATCAGTTACGCCATGTTGACTGGATACCCGTTCAGAACCTTCTCTGGCTATTACATACCACAAAAAGTTTTGGCTGTTGATATAAGTCAACTTCAAGCACAGTGCCGGATTCGATAAGGCCCGGCAATGTCTCCTGGCGTTTATGGTTCAGCTTGCCACCATAAGATATCGGCTAGTTCCTGAGGAACTAGCGCTTGTTCGTGATAGGGGCTGGCGCGGGGAGTGAAATGGCTGGGAGGTCGGCTGGTGACAACATCCGCACGATAGATGTGGCTGTCAACGGCATTTTCGGAGAGGCCGAGCCGCCGCATAGGGAGGCACTGTGAGGGACTATCACCATCGGCATCCGCATACAGCTCAACCTTGACCCAGTCTGGCGAAAGGTTGTTGAGATAAATACCCACCTCAACAGAGAAACCATTGGCATGCTGCTGGATTCGTTTGTCCTGCCAGCGCAGTTCTCGCCAGTAGCGGTGCAGTGTTTGTTGCCACTCATGGAGCTTCGCTGCCAGTTCACCATTATTTTGACATCGCGCGCGGTAGCGCTCGCCGGCATCGAAGTAAAAGCGCTCGATATAATCTTGTAGCATTCGGTTGCTACTGAACCTGGGGGTCAGGTTCGCCATACTGGCGCGTATACGCCTGATCCATTCCCGGGGAAGGCCATCACTGTCGTGCTGGTAAAACATCGGTACGACTTCCTGCTCAAGTAGCGAAAACAGATGCGAGGCCGTCTCGCTATCACTGGTTCCGGTGATTGCCCACCCGCATTCCGGCGTATAGGCCTCCTCCCACCAGCCGTCCAGTACGGAGATGTTAAGTCCGCCATTGACCAGGACTTTCATGCCACTGGTGCCGCAGGCTTCCCAGGGTTTAAGGGGCGTGTTGAGCCACAGATCCACGCCCTGCACCATCTTCCGCGCCAGTACGATGTCATAATCCTGGAGGAACACTGCGCGACTACCGGGCACCAGCTGCCTGGCAAAATTGGCCCAGGCGTGGACCAGTGCCTTACCGGCGGAGTCGCGGCCATCGGCTTTGCCCGCTATCACAATCTGCACCGGATGCGTGAGGTGGTTCAACAGTCGTGCCAGACGCGCCTCATCCAGCAACAGCAGATGAGGACGTTTGTACTCGGTAAAACGCCGGGCGAAGCCAATAGTCAGTATGTTGGGGTCGAGGACTCGCAGGGCTTCCTCAATGGCGTCCGTACTGGCGCCCCTTTGACTCAGTTCCTGGTGGTAGCGCCAGCGAATATGTTCGATTAAGTCCTGCCTTTGTCCGGTGCGACACTTCCATAGTTGCTGGTCGGTCACACTGGATATAGCAGTGGACAGCTCATCGATGCCGCCGCGCCAGCGCTCTTTGCCAGCGGCATCTGTCCACAACTCATCAGACCATCTCGAATCCCAGGAAGCCATATGAATACCATTGGTAATGTGCGGGATGGGAATCTCGGCCAGCGGCCATCGGGGGTAGAGCGCACGAAACAGGTGGCGGCTGGTAGCGCCGTGCGCACGACTTACCGCGTTAACCTGCAAGCTGCCACGCAGGGCCAAACAGGCCATATTAAATTGCCCCTTGCTACCGGATTCGGCTCTGCCTAGATCCAGCAACTTGTCTACAGAGATACCCAAGTGTTCCGCATAATGGCTGGAGTACTGTGAAATCAACGCGGGATCATAGATATCAAAACCCGCAGCTACCGGCGTATGGGTAGTGAACAGGGTGCCTGCGCGGCTGGCCCAGAGAGCAGGGCCGAAGGAAAGACCGGTGCGCGCCATCACACTGGCGGTTCGCTCAAGGACGACAAAGGCAGCGTGTCCTTCGTTAAGGTGACAAATGTCGATCTCCAGATTCAGCGCTTCCAGCGCCCGCCAGCCACCTATGCCGAGAGCGAGTTCTTGTTGCAGACGTAACTCAGGTCCGCCGCCATATAATTGGCTAGTGATGCCCCTGTCTGTGGCGCTGTTGAGGGGGTGATTGCTGTCCAGGAGATACAATGCCACCGATCCTGCCTGTGCCAGCCATACCCGCAACCAGACCTGTCGCCCCGGCAGGTCGACCGGTACTTTTAACCAGTCACCGTCGTTAGTTAAGACAGGTTTGACCGGCAGCGTGGCTGGGTCGCAACTGGTGTAGATCTCATGCTGTTGACCGCAGGCATCAATTATTTGGTGAGAGTAGCCCTGGTAGTACAGCAAGCCTACGGCGACCAGGGGCACACACAAATCGCTGGCCGTCTTGAGGATGTCGCCAGACAAAATGCCCAGGCCACCGGCGTAAAACGGCAGGGCGCCGCCCAAACCGTATTCCATGCTGAAAAAAGCAATGTTGCCGAGCCTGGCGTCGGGATATTTTTCGCCGTACCAGCCACAGCGGCATAGATAGGCATCACGTTCCGCGGCGATTGCTTCCAGTTGCGCGCAGAACTCAGCATTTTGAGACAGCGCAAGCAAGCGGCTGTAGGGCACATTTTGCAACACGACATAAGGGTTTTGGGATTTCTCCCAAAGCGCCGGTTCCACCTGTTTCCACAATGAGTCCGCGCCGTGGCTCCAGGTCCAGCGGAGATCGGAGGCCAGGTCGGCCAGGCTGGACAAGGCCTCAGGCAAGTCCGGTAGCGGGTGACCCAGCAGCCCGGCGTAGCTTTGTGGAGATACGGGTTTAACGGCCATAAAGTGCGTTCAACGTTCGTAAATCATCGGTGAGTTGAGTTGTTAGTTGGCGCCATTCGAATCGCCAGCGCCAGTTGCCGACGCTGGTGCTGGGAATATTTATGCGATGGCCAGCGCCTAGCCGTAGCACATCCTGTAGCGGCAGAATCGCCCATTGCGCCACGGACGCCAGCGCGGTGGCCAGCAGCTCAAGGGGCATATCCTTTGTTTCACAACGCAGGTAGGTTAATACCCTCAGGCGTTGCTTGTTGGTCAAAGCCTGAAACCAGGCCAGCGAGGTATCGTTGTCATGGGTCCCGGTATAGAGCACACAGTTTTTATGCAGATTGTGCGGCAGATAGGGATTGTCGGCGCCGCCATCAAAGGCAAATTGCAGGACACCCATACCGGGGAGGTTGAATTGTTCGCGTAAGGCGACGACGTTGGGTGTGATTAGCCCCAGATCTTCCGCGACCAGCGGCAAATTAGCAAAGTTATTCTCCAGACAGTGGAGTAACTCGGCGCCTGGCGCTTCCTGCCATGCGCCCTGTTCGGCGCTGGTACTGTGTGCGGGGATTTCCCAGGCGGCTTGCAGCCCGCGAAAATGATCGAGTCGCACCAGGTCGTACATGTTGAGCTGGGTTTCCATGCGTTTCGTCCACCACAGGAAGTTGTCTGCCTGCATGGCGGACCAGCGGTAGTGAGGATTGCCCCAGCGCTGTCCGGTCGCAGAGAAATAGTCTGGCGGCACACCGGCTACGACCGCTGCGTGGCCATCCTCTTCCAGCTGGAAGTAGTGGCGATTGGCCCAGACATCGGCGCTGTCATGGGCCACAAACAGGGGCATATCGCCAAATAGCAAGAGGCCACTTTGTTGGGCATAGTTGCGTATTTCTCCCCACTGCTTAAAAAAAAGAAACTGGGTGAATTTGATTTCGTCAAGGATAGCGGACCATTGTGCACGGGCTCGCGCCATTGCCGCAGGTTCCCGATGGCGCAAGGGCGCTGGCCAGTCTATCCACGCTCGTTTTTCGTGGTGTTGCCGCAGCACGATAAACAGCGCGTAGTCATCCAGCCAGTGATGGGTGGTTTCGACAAAGTGCTGATATTCCTGCTGAACGTCGAATTTCGGGTGGTTTGAAAAGTGTTGGTAAGCCATGTTCAGGTACTGGCGCCGGTTCCCTGTTGGCGGCACGGTCCCACACCAGCCCTGTTCCCTTAACCATTGCAGTCCGATCAGGGCGGGATCGCCAGCATGGGCGGATAGACAGAGATAGGGCGAACGATCAACGTGAGGAGGCCCCATTGGCAGCAGCTGCCATACTGAAGCACCGACGCTGACCAACCAGTCGATAAAGCGCGGCGCAGCATCCAGGTCGCCATTGCCGGGGCTTTCCGGCAAGGCAGTAACGGGGAGCAGGATTCCGCAGCGGCGGCGTTCGCTGACCGGATGCCTGTTCACTGTGTCTTACGCATCGTCTCACCAGAAGACGAGCCGCTGTGTCCGCTTTGCGTAAATGGATAGGCCAGGTAGCCGGGTTCAGGTTCGGCAATGATTTCGTAGAGTGTGCGAAGCTGCACCCTGAACAAATCGTCAAACGCGATAACGGTTTCTTTGGCGTTGTAATCACCTGGCCACCAGAACCAGTCGGAACCTTCGCATACCGCCAGTTGCTTTTCCGCCGCGTCCACCTGGTGTTCCGACAGATTGTTTTCACGGATTGCCCTGTCGAAACTTTGCTTGGCTTCGATAAGCATGTTCCAGGCCCGATTTTTTTCGGGACCGCCGATCCAGGTGGTGAGATTCCCGTAAATCCAGCTTCCCGCTGTAATCTTTGGCAACGCCTTCAGGTGGTTTTGCCTGCAGTTCGAAAAGGTCGTCAGATTGAGCTTTGGGTGGCTGGCAAGCCGACGGTAAAGCGCCCGCAGAAAGTGAAATCCGTTGTCGGGATAGTGCTCCCAGGCATTTTCACCATCCATAATAATAGTGGCTACGGCGTCCTGTTCGTGACGGCAACGCGTGGCGATGCTTTCCAGGCGCTGGATGAGATTGGCTACCGCGTCATCCCCATGCCAGGATGAGTAGGTAAAGCCAATCAGATCGGAGAGTTCATCATCGCGAAAGAAGCAGGACATCGTATGCTGGCCAATTTTATACGGATGGTAGAGCGCCGTTTCCGTTGACTGCAGTGTTTCCGAATTGTTCAGGCTGTTAGAAAGTACACCGGCGCCACTCGCAGTCCACTGGAAGCCGCAGGCGTCTAGCTGTGTCAGCACCGCATCACTGATCGCGCCTTCAGCGGGCCAGCAACCGACCGGCGGTTTGCCAAAGCACTGTTCGAATAATTGCTGACCAGCGGCGATGTGCCAGTGCAGACGTTGTTCGCCATCGGGATAGGTTGTCAGCTCCGGTAACGGCAAGCCAGGCGTGGCCTCATGAGCGCTGCCGAGGTCAACCAGTAACGGTGCCAGCGGATGCGCATAAGGTGTCATTGCCAGTTCCACCCGCGATGTGTCGGCCAGAGCTCGATAACGGGGAATAATGGCCGCGATCTGTTCGCCGATCACCGACAGCAACGTCAAGCGATCAGCAGCGCTAAACGCCTGCCCCTTATTGAGCAAGTGGCGTACGCGGGGATCGTCGCGGCGCACAGTTTCACCCAGCCAGCTGAGGTGATACCAGACCAGCAGGTCGCTGAAAAATTCGTCGTTGACGTAACGGATACGCTCGGGGTGCTGAGTCAGGTCGTGGACAAAATCGTTCATCGATCCATAGATTCCGTGCTGCCCGACAAAGCGGTGTACGTGACCGTTGGCACAGGTGTTGAGCAGTTGCTGGCGCTGCTCTGGTTGCTGGCCAAATACGGGCGCTGCCAGCGCAGCGAGCAGCGGATCGCGCAGAGCCGTCGTGTGGCTGCTATTTAAGGCGCTATCCAGCTTTAAGTAACTGTCCAGCTGGCTGGCATAGTCAAGGATCTGCTCTAGCAGAATGGGCGTAAAGTTAACTACCGCATGAGCGCTTGGCGTCTGTTCCAGATGCGCAGCCATGTCGGTGTAATCCTTGATTGCCCGCAGGTAAGTCCAGGGACGCTGGTAAATGCCAGTGCGACGGTCACGGTACTCGGGCTGGTGCATATGCCAGCACAACACCACGCTGAGGCGAGTGTTGGCTGGAAGATGGTTGTCAGCGGGCATGGTGCAACGCCTGGCCAAGCATTTCCGGTGTCACCAGTACCACGCCGCCTGGACTGACGTAGAAGCGCTTGCTGTCCTGCCGGGGATCTGTGCCGATGACGGTGCCATCAGCCAGAATGGCACCCTTGTCAATGACAGCACGGTGGATGTGGCAATGGCGACCGATGCGGACATCTGGCAATACGACTGAATAGTCGACATCGCTGCCCTCATCGACGCTGACATCGTTGAACAGCAGTGAACGTCTCACGGTGGCCCCGGATATTATGCAGCCGCCGGATACCATGGAGTCAATTGCCATGCCCCGGCGGTCGACTTCATCGAAGACGAACTTGGCTGGTGGCGTCTGTTCCCGGTAACTCCAGATGGGCCAATCCCGATCGTATAAATTTAGTTCCGGCGTGACGCCGATCAGTTCGAGGTTTGCTGTCCAGAACGCATCGACGGTGCCGACATCCCGCCAGTAAGCGTGCCCATCGCCAGAGGCGTCGCGAAACGGGTAGGCATAAACCGGGTGTTGGTCAATCAATGTGGGTATCAGGTCCCGGCCGAAATCGTGACTGGAGGTTGTGCGGTCGGCATCGGCAATGAGTTGTTCAATTAAAAAATCGGTGCTGAAGACATAAATTCCCATCGAAATCAGCGAGCGGTCACTGTTGCCAGGCACGGGTTCCGGCTGCGCCGGCTTTTCATCGAAGCGCCTGATACGTTGCTCGTCATCAATGCTTATTACACCAAAAGCACTCGCAGTACCGCGGGGGACTTCAATACAGCCTATGGTCAGTTCAGCGTTGCGTTCCACATGTTGTGCGAGCATCGGGCCGTAGTCCATTTTGTAAATATGATCGCCCGCCAGGATCAGCACATAACTGGGGTGGTGGCTGCGCAAAATATCAATGTTTTGATAGATGGCGTCCGCGGTGCCGAGGTACCAGCCGCTTTCAATACGCTGCTGCGCTGGCAGCAGCTCGACGAATTCCCCGAATTCGCCTCTTAAAAATCCCCAGCCTTTTTGTACATGTCTGATCAGGGAGTGGGCTTTGTACTGGGTCAATATGCCTATACGACGAATCCCAGAGTTGACGCAGTTGGATAACGGGAAATCAATAATGCGGAATTGGCCGCCGAATGGCACGGCGGGCTTGGCTCGCCATTGGGTCAGTTGCTGGAGTCTTGTCCCGCGCCCTCCAGCCAGAATTAGCGCCAGAGTCCGTTTGGTCAGTTGACTGACAAAGCGTGGAGAGTGGGGCATATCCACTATTTCTGTCTGCCTACCCACAAATTAGGAGGTACCCCCCTAATCATGGTTGTGGTTGGGAGCATCAGTCCGGCAATTGATGCCGTATTCGGCAGGGCGCTGTGCACGACCCTGCTTACGGCTCCGTTTGTTTCGTACGGTAATAAACGATTGTTTAGGTGAGTAGCGGCGGCAGGCCTTCTAACTGGCTGGGGGATAACGATACTGCACTCTCTTTGGTTAGACGCCGTAGTAACCTTGTTTGCCAGCGTTTTCGCCCCGGCAAGCAACTGGCGACGTACTTTTTCCCTAAACGTTACTGCTCTGGACATGTGTGATGTTACCTGAATTGTGCTTTACCCGATCGGTGCCCGGTCTGAGCCGCGCCCAATCTTGGTTTGGTTATAGCTGGACTGAGTCTTCGACAAAGCTACTGTCCGAATTCAATCACCTGGGGCGCTTGGCTTTGTTGACTCAAATCAATTTGGTCGATCAATTGAAATTGGTGTCACGGAGGGGTTCGTTAAGGAAATTGACCATGGTCAACACGGTACCGCTCAATATTGCTGAGTATCAACCGACGCATTTACGTGGGAAAAGGGGACTGTGTTATGAATGTAAACGATGCGATGGTGACAAATGTATTTACCTGCACACCGGATGCGAAAATGGACTCCGTGGCGCGGATGATGTGGGATAACGATTGCGGATCCATTCCGGTCGTTGATGAAGCAAATATCCCTGTTGGTATTATTACGGATCGCGACATCGCTATGGGTTCAGCGCTCCAGCACAAGCCCCTGTGGGACATCACGGCTCAGTCGATTTGTAACCATCGGCAGTTGTATTCCTGCAAAATGACGGATGATATTCACAAGGCAGTGGATATTATGAAGGCGCACAGTGTGCGGCGCTTACTGGTGACAGACCGCAAGGGCAGACTGGCAGGAATCGTCTCCCTTGGCGATATTCTCGCCTGTACTGATGCAGCGAATGGAGCGGGATTGAAGTTCGGCGAAATGGCCGGTATGTTAAAAGCGGTATCCGCCCATCATACGCTACCCAGGTTGTCCGGTCCCATCTAGCGTGCGCCGTTGGTGTTGTATGCGTAGCGCATTACGCATGACACAGGTTTTTCGCGGTGTGTGGATCAAAAGCACAGGAGCGTAATGGCCTGACGTTTTGTGGCAATATGTTGGCAGTTGCGCTAATCGAATCGGTCTGCCTAACCAGGTTGCGGATGGGGCTGGTTCCGGATAAAGATTCTTCTCGATGTAAGCAAGACAGCCTGGGTGGATACGCTCCGCCGGACGTGAAATGCCGCTGCGGAAGAAAGCCGAAGCGAGCTGTTTCGAGGGAGATTGTGAAATCAGCAATATAATATCTGATCGCCAAACATCGTATTCGGTCAGCGATGGGGATATTCTTCGTTTGCTGGAGTTACGACATCACGATCCATTTCAGATATTAGGGCAACACCGACTGGCGGATAAGGTCTGGTGTGTCCGCGCATTGTTGCCTGACGCCGTTTCCGCGTCTGTCGGTGGCGGGCGTGTTACCGCCAGCAGCATTTCAGAGAGTAGTTCCAGGAACGCCCCCATGCAGCGGTTGGCTGACACCGATATCTTTGAGTGGCGGGGCGATCAGCCATTGGGCGACGGTTATTATATCGAATGGCAGAATTCTGATGGGGTAATGCACCGTCATATTGATCCCTACATGTTCCCGCCGCAACTGAGTGATCTCGATTTATACCTTTTTGGCAAAGGCGCAAACTGGTACGTTTATCAAAAGCTCGGCGCCCATTCTCATACCGTAGGGGCTATATCCGGCACGTTATTTGGCCTCTGGGCGCCGGACGCGGTCGGCGTCAGCGTGGTCGGTGACTTTAATCGTTGGCGTGGCCGTGCGCATTTAATGCGCTGCCGTGCGGATAGCGGTGTTTGGGAGCTGTTTATTCCGGGTGTGGATGACGGTTCTTGCTACAAATTTGAAATTCGGCATCGCGGGAGTGGGCAGATAGTTGTTAAGGCCGACCCCTATGGGCAATACTTTGAGCGCCGACCAGATTCAGCCTCGATAATTCATGCTGAGACAGAATTTTCCTGGACAGATCACGATTGGTTGCAAGACCGCAGACAGTGGGACTGGCAACATGAGCCGGTATCGATTTACGAATTACACACCGGGTCATGGCGACGCCACGCTGACGGCAGCTTTTTTACCTACCGAGAACTGGCGGGTACCCTGGTTCCCTATCTTGAAGAGATGCACTTTACCCATGTCGAGTTATTGCCGGTAGCCGAACACCCACTTGATCAGTCATGGGGTTACCAGAGCACGGGTTATTACGCGCCGACAAGCCGCCATGGTTGTCCCGAAGATTTTCGGTTCTTCGTCGATTGCTGTCACCGTCATGGCATCGGTGTATTGATCGACTGGGTGGCTGGACATTTTCCAAAGGATGCACACGGATTGGCCGCTTTCGATGGCTCTCCCCTCTACGAGCATGCCGATCCGCGCCAGGGTGAACACCATGAGTGGGGAACACTAATTTTTAATTATGGCCGTCATGAAGTAAAAAACTTTCTGTTGGCTAATGCCCTGTTCTGGTTACGTGAATTTCATGTTGACGGATTGAGGGTAGACGCGGTCGCGGCAATGCTTTACCTGGATTACTCAAGGGCGGAGAGCGCCTGGCTGCCTAACGAATACGGTGGCAATGAAAATCTGGAGGCCATCGGGTTTCTACGTGAACTAAATCAGATAGTTCACCGTGAATTTCCGGGCGCTGTAGTGATAGCTGAAGAATCCACGGCCTGGCCTCAGGTAAGTCGTCCGACCTGGACCGGAGGCCTGGGTTTTTCCATGAAATGGAATATGGGCTGGATGAACGACATCCTGGATTACTTTAGTAAAGATCCCGTTCACCGCCGTTTTCATCACCAGCAACTGACCTTTGCAATGTTGTACGCCTATCACGAAAATTTTGTTCTGGCGCTGTCTCACGATGAGGTGGTGCACGGCAAAAAATCGCTGCTTGAAAAAATGCCCGGGGATGACTGGCAAAAATTCGCCAATCTACGGTTGTTATATACCTACATGTTTACCTGGCCCGGTAAAAAACTGCTGTTCATGGGTTGTGAATTTGCTCAGCGCGTCGAATGGCGTTGCGACCAGGCGCTTGACTGGCATTTGCTGGAAGCCCCCAGCCACAAAGGTGTGCAAAAATTACTGTCCGATCTCAATCAGTTGTATCGGCGCAGCGCGCCGTTGCACCGTTACGAATTCGAGCAACGCGGCTTTGCCTGGGTCGACTGTCACGATACAGAACAGTCCGTGTTGAGTTACCTCCGCCGGACGGATGATGACTTTGTTGTCGTCGCGCTTAATTTTACGCCGGTACCACGCTACAACTACCGTCTCGGTGTGCCGGAAGGGGGTGATTACAGGGAGGTTTTCAACTCTGACTCTGCCTGGTATGGCGGTGGCAACATCGGCAATTGCGGCGTTGTCTGTGCGGAACCCATGCCATGGATGGGGATGCCGTACTCGGTCAATATTACGTTACCGCCATTGGCGGGCGTGTTGTTGATGCCGGGGGTTTGATAGCTTTGTCCGGTAGCCGCTATCCGCTAATCGAAAGTTCTCGTTTGTCGTTGAATTTTTTTCCCGTCCGTGAAACAGCCTGTCGGATTTGGAATCATGTACTGCGTGGCGTGGCGTGGCGTGGCTGCCGACCGAATTATTGGGGCTGAAATTGTCAATGCAACGCGGTAGGTTCTGACGATATGTTGAGTAAGAGTGGTGAATATTTTAGGGAAAATGCAATGAAATATTTTCGATAAGCGACATGAATATTTTGTTCGGTTGTAGCGAGCTGTATCCGCTGGTGAAAACTGGTGGTCTGGCAGATGTCGCGTACAACCTGCCTCGGGCGCTTCAGCAGCTCGGCCACTCGGTACGCATCATATTGCCAGCCTATCGTGGTCTGATCCAGATGGTGAACGCTGCGCGTCGAGTGGGAAGATGCACAGTTTATGGTCATAGCGTTGACGTGCTGGAAACTTCACTCAGAGATTCTGACCTGGTTCTGTATCTGGTCGACTGCCCCACGTTATTTGATCGCGGGGGTGGTCCTTATGGCGACTACAGCGATACGGCCTGGCCCGACAACGCGCAGCGCTTTGGTCTGTTCTGTCGTGTCGCGGTCGATATGGCGCTGGACAGGTTCATGCTGGCGTGGCAGCCCGATATCGTGCACTGTAATGATTGGCAGACAGGCCTCGTTCCCGTATTGCTGGCGGTACATGAACAGCGTCCCGCTTCGGTGTTTACGGTGCACAATCTTGGTTACCAGGGCCTGTTTCCGCTAGCTGAGTGTGAAAGTCTGGAGCTGCCATCCGCGATAAATGGCGTTCCAATCCGGGATTTTCGAGCCCTTGAATTTTATGGTCAATTGTCCTTTATAAAAGGGGGTGTTGTGTTTGCGGACGCTGTAAATACGGTGAGTCCCGGTTACGCGCAGGAGGTTCTCACACCTGAATTTGGGTGTGGGCTGGATGGTTTGCTACGCCATTGCGGCAGTCGGTTTTCCGGTATCCTTAATGGTATTGATACCACTATTTGGGATCCATCGTTCGATCAAGCCATTGCGGTAAATTACGAACAAAAATCACTGGCTGGCAAACAATTGAATAAGCGAGCGCTGATGCGAGAATTTAGTTTGTCGGATAACGAAAATGCGTTATTACTCGGTGTGGTCAGTCGTTTAACAGACCAGAAGGGTATTGATCTAATTCTGGAATCGCTGCCCCTGCTCCTTGAGTTACCGATAAATTTGGTGGTGTTGGGCAGTGGTGATAGTGCTATAGAAAAAACGCTACGGGCTTGCGCAACGCAGCACCCTAATCGCATCAGTGTTCGTTTTGGCTACGATGAAGCACTCGCCCATCGCATTATAGCCGGTATAGATGCCTTGCTTATTCCCTCCAGGTACGAGCCCTGTGGCCTGACGCAGCTATACAGCCAGCGCTATGGTACCGTGCCGATTGCCCATGCGGTGGGCGGATTGCGGGATACTATTGTCGATACCGGAGACGGGTACTTATCTCCCGATAAAAATACGGGAATACTCTTCCATGAGTTTAGCGTGACGGCGTTTGTAGAAGCTGTGACCCGTGCGGTAGATTTGCATCGGGAGTGGAGCCGGTGGCGACAATTGCAATTAGCTGGCATGGGAAGAAATTTTTCCTGGGTGGCAAGCGCCATTAATTATGTCGAGCTTTACCATTCGGCAATTGGGACCAAGAAAAACGCGGTTCCCGGAACATAGGTGCCTCTCGGGAACCGCCAGGTGGGAGCTGTGCAATGCGGGCCTTTGGTATTCCCCCGCTGAATATATCAGGACTGGACGGTAATCAATTTTTTAGGTTTCGAAGCTGCCCGCTTGCCCAGGGTGATTTTGAGCACGCCATTTTTTCCTTTAGCAGAAATTTTATCTGGATCAGCCGATTCCGGCAGGGTTAGCCGCCGGTAAAAAATACCCCGCGAACATTCAGCGCGATGGTAACCGTTCTTGTCCTCCTTTTTCTCAGTCTTGCGCTCGCCCTTGATATTGAGCATGCCATCTTCCATGCTGACTTCGATATCCTTTGGGTCGACCCCCGGTATGTCAGCGCTTATGACAAATTGCTTGTCCTCTTCGACGATATCGACGGAGGGGGCCCATTCGCTGGTAACGACATTGCTGTCGTCATCCAGAAAAGACGGCCACCGATCAAATGCTGATCTGAATAAAGTATTAAAATCGTCCTGAAATCGGCTCAACATATTACGTCTTTCAACGGGTATCAAATTCACGGTATCACCTCTTTGTTTGCTAAGTTTAACTGCGGTAAAAAAATGTCCATCACGATGTGTAGACCCAGCTACAAACTTTACTGTCAATTTGTTTGACCTTTGTCCCACTGACGAAAGTCTTAAATAATTTTGATGTGGCGATATTGACGATCGTCAAGAAAGACTTTTAAGCTACGGTGATTCTCTTATCTCGATAGACATCCTGAATGGCATGCAAAAGCTCCACGCCTTCTGCCATTGGCTTTTGGAAGGCTTTGCGTCCGCTTATTAGACCCATACCGCCAGCCCGTTTGTTGATGAGTGCGGCATACACCGCCTGGCGCAAATCGTTTGTACCGGATGGCCCTCCCGAATTGATCATGCCAACGCGGCCCATATAACAATTAGCAACCTGGTAACGGGCTAATTCGATGGGGTGGTTTTTGCTCAATTCTGCGTACATTTTTGGATGAGTTTTGCCAAAATGTAAGTCCGCAAAGCCAGCATTGCAGTCGGCCTGCTTCTGCTTAACGATATCGGCCTGCAGGGTGACTGCAAGGTGGTTAGCCTGGCCGGTGAGATCGGCAGCGGTATGATAGTCCCGTGTGGGAGTTTTAAACGCTTCGTTACGCAAGTATGCCCACAGCACAGTAACCAAACCCAGTTCGTGAGCGCAGGCAAACGCTCGGCCTACTTCCTCAATCTGCCGGTGCGATTCATCCGAGCCAAAATAGACAGTTGCCCCAACGGCGGTAGCGCCGAGATCAAACGCCTGTTTAACTGTGGCAAACATCACCTGGTCATAACGATTGGGATAGGATAATAATTCGTTGTGATTCAGTTTGACGATAAATGGAATGCGATGAGCATATTGTCTGGCAACGGCGCCAAGCACGCCAACGGTCGACGCCACAGCATTGCAGCCACCCTCAATGGCCAGTTCAACGATGTTAGATGGATCAAAATATAACGGATTAACAGAGAACGAAGCGCCCGCCGTGTGTTCAACTCCCTGGTCTACAGGCAGAACCGACATGTAACCAGTGCCAGCCAGACGCCCGTGATCAAATATGCTCTGTAAATTGCGTAGCACGGCGGGCGTCCGATCACTTTGGGCCACGGATTTCGCAATGAAATCCGAACCCGGTAAATGCAAAAGGCTTTTGTCAATTCCCTGGCACTGATAATCCAGCAGCCCAGAGGCATCGTCACCCAGTAGCGA
The DNA here is from genome assembly GCA_041603535.1 of Porticoccaceae bacterium. Classification (GTDB taxonomy): domain Bacteria; phylum Pseudomonadota; class Gammaproteobacteria; order Pseudomonadales; family Porticoccaceae; genus HB2-32-21. The sequence goes on along the minus strand of JBFIEE010000034.1, from coordinate 13,568 downwards.
AAGGATGTCGGTCATTATCTTTCATCAGGTAAGTAGGGCGATGACCAATGTAATCCAGCAGAGCTGGTGTCTTGTTGACCTGGATCAACATTTAAAAAATGCCGTAAAGGCCACAATGTTTGGCGCAGAGGGTCACACGGGAATTGCTGGCATGTCTCCATCTAGTTGGGGGGTGCGCTGGTGATTAGCGATAAACGAACGGCAGCACGATAAGGGATCGGAATGGCAACACCATCCAACGATAACCCGGCATTTGGCCGGGCGCTCCGGTTGTTTGCTGCTTGTTGCTGCAATAATTGATACCAGGAAAAATCTGTATTTGACAGGTACTGACGGCGCGGGCAGTAATATGTTGAGCACGGACGCTTTATTTTTTTTTGTAACTAATTTGATAGCACGGATCTGGTATGAACAAATTTGAAGTCTTAAGAAAGCAAATGGTCGCTCATCAACTGGCGGCGCGTGGCCTGCGTGATAAGGCTGTTCTAAAGGCTGTCTCTGCGGTGCCTCGTGAAGAATTTATTCCTGCTGATCTGGTTGAGTTTGCTTACCGTGATTCGCCTTTGCCTATCGCCGCGAGGCAGACGATATCCCAGCCCTATATTGTCGCTCTGATGACGGCGGCGCTCGCATTAAAACCCGGTGACCGTGTTCTGGAAATAGGTACAGGTTCCGGTTATGCGGCAGCGGTATTGGCCGAAATTGCTGATGATGTGTATACCATCGAGCGACATAAAATTCTTGCAGATACTGCGCGCAAGCGCCTTGCTGATCTGGGTTATAAAAACATTCAGGTTCTGTATGGAGATGGTACGCTGGGCTGGCCGGAACATGCGCCCTTTGACGCCATCATTGTCGCCGCCGGTGGCCCAGCAGTGCCCGAGATGCTCAAACAACAGCTGGCAATCGGTGGGCGACTGGTGATCCCCGTTGGCACGACTTTACAGACACAGAAGCTGGTTCGGATTCGGCGTATCGGTGAAACGGACTATCTGGAGGAAGATCTGGGTGGTGTGCGCTTTGTCCCGCTGATTGGGGCTGCGGGTTGGGAAGACGAACGGGCCACCAAAGCCGCCGGTGAAGCCGAGCTCAGTTTGCCTGAGCTAATTTATCAAGCGAGTGAACACTTTGCTCGCATTGATAGCGTTAATCTGGATAATTTGCTGGAGCGTATTGGCGATAGCCGTGTGGTGTTGCTCGGCGAAGCCTCCCATGGTACGGCTGAGTTTTACGAAATGCGCGCGCGTATCACCCGGGAGTTGATCGAAAAGAAAGGCTTTACCATCGTCGCTGTGGAGGCAGACTGGCCGGACGCGGCACACCTCGATCATTATATTCACGGTACGGAGCCGGATCCTTTACTGGAGAGCAAGCCCTTTTCTCGTTTCCCAACCTGGATGTGGGCCAATCACTCGGTGCTGAAGTTTGGCCACTGGTTGAAAGCACACAATGCAAAAATCAGCACCGCCGATAAGCAGGTGGGATTTTACGGTCTGGACTTATATAGCCTGTTTAGCTCAATAGAAGCGGTGCTTCGCTATTTGGAAAAAGTCGATCCGGGAACCGCAGAAGTAGCTCGCGTGCGCTATGGCTGTCTGATGCCATGGGCCGATGATCCTGGTCTATATGGTCAGGTTATATTGACCAAACAATACAGGGCGTGTGAGGGTGATGTGCTAGCCACCCTCCAGGATCTGTTGCGTAAACGTATGGCATATTCATTGGCAGACGGCGAACAGTTTTTCAATGCTGAACAAAATGCTCGCCTCGTCGCTAATGCAGAACGTTACTACCGGACCATGTATTACGCTGAAAATAGCTCGTGGAACCAGCGTGATCAGCACATGTTTGATACGTTGCAATCAGTTCTTGCATTTAGGGGGCCGCAATCGAAAGCAGTGATATGGGAGCATAATTCCCATATTGGCGATGCCCGAGCGACACAGATGGGTGCTCGCGGCGAGTTAAACATCGGTCAACTCGCGCGTCAGGCGTACGGTGACAAAGCCTATAACATCGGTTTCGGTACTGATCACGGCACTGTTGCTGCGGCGTCCGAATGGGGTGGGCCGATGGAGATAAAGCAGGTACAACCTTCGCATGTCGACAGTTATGAGCGTATCTGCCATGAGGTGGCTACCGATAACTTCCTCCTACCCTTGCGTAAGCCACTTAAGGATGTCGTTCGTAAAAAATTATTACTCGAACGTTTAGAGCGCGCCATCGGCGTGATTTATCGGCCGGAGACCGAACTACAAAGCCACTACTTCTATGCCTCACTGGCACGGCAATTTGATGAATACATCTGGTTTGATGAAACCCGTGCAGTTGAGCCATTGACCAAGGCAACAACCGGAGGTATGCCCGATACTTTTCCCTTTGGCGTGTAGTCGGTGTTGAGTCGCTTGCTAAAAATAGCCTGCCAGGCAGCGTCCTGGGGCGTGTACCGGTGGAGATAATTGTTGCAGAGAAACTATCAGCGGGGAGGCCTGTGATTGTGGAACAGCGCATTAGCACGCAACGATCTATTATGCTCGACTTTGCCGCTTCGACAGGGCTATCTGATCCGTCGCGGGAACCGCGCCGTTATCTCTGGACCGATGCTTTTGCTGTTTGTAATTTTTTGGAGCTGTATACGCAAACGGAGGATCGAAGCTTTCTGCAACTGGCTCTGCAGCTGGTGGACCAGGTCCATCAAGTCCTGGGGCAGCACCGCGAGGATAGTAAACATAGCGGATGGCTCAGCGGTCTTGACGAAGCCCACGCACGGGAACACCCAACCCAGGGTGGTTTAAGAATTGGCAAGCGGCTGGATGAACGGCCGCCGGGCGAGACCATTGACCAGTCCGTAGAATGGGATCGGGATGGCCAGTATTTTCATTATCTGACGAAATGGATGCATGCGCTTAATCGTGTCTCCGGGATGACAGGTAACCCTACATATAACCGGTGGGCGCTGGAATTGGCCAAAGTCGCGCATAGTAAATTTACCTACAGTGGGACAAGGAGGGAAGCCCCGCGCATGTACTGGAAAATGAGTATCGATCTGTCCCGGCCTCTAATTGACACAATGGGGCAGCATGATCCCCTGGATGGTCTGATCACGTATTGGCAATTGGCAGGCACCGCAAACCAGGTTTCCGATACGTCATCGGTTCTCCGCCTCGATACGGAAATTGCAGGTCTGCTTGCTATTTGCGCGGGTCGCAGTTGGGCCACTGAAGATGCTTTGGGTATCGGTGGTCTGCTCGGCGACGCGTACAAACTCGTGCAGTTGATGGCCGTTCATCAAGTGCATGAAGCCGGCAGGCTGGAAGCGTTATTAGGGGAGATAGAGAATAGTCTGCGCGTATTTGTCAGACATGATTCGCTGCACTTTCGTACAGAATATCGCCTGGCGTTTCGTGAACTGGGACTGGCTATCGGTCTGCAGGCAATAAACAAAATGCAGACCCGCATCGGGCAGCAACCCGAATGTTTCACCAATGCCAGTCAATTGCTAGCCATACTGGCCAGGCTCACCAGGTATCACGCGCTCCATCAACTCATCGAAAACTTCTGGCTAGAACCCGCACATCAGGCTATGCAAAACTGGCTGGAACACACGGACATTAATCGCGTTATGCTGGCGACAACATTAGCTCCGGATGGATATTTGCGATTATAAAATCGGAGTCAGCAAATATTACTGTGAAACTGCCATGGTCAAACATAATCTCCAGGGTAGTTTTCGAGTTCAATCGTAAAGTAATTAAATGATACGGCTTACAATCCCTGACAGGTATCGTAATCAATGCCTTACGCCGGGCAACCCCGTCTTTTTTTAGCAGCAGATATTCATACCTCAGGCGATATCCCCAGGTAAGAGTTCCTCGAGCACAATCTGGCTGATCCATGTCTGTTTATCCTGTGGCCCACAACAAAGCGCTACCGTGCGCAGTGCTCGTGGGCTCGCCCCTTTTCGCCCTAAGTCTCTCGCGTGACTTCAATTTCAAGATTCTGCGCGACCAACAGTTTCTTCAGCCGTTGATTTTTCTCCTTGAGTCGCTTGAGCCAACGACCATCTGAGATATCCATGCCATCAAATTGCTTATGCCATCGATGGATCGAAGTCTCAGAGATTTGGGGTTTACGTGCCGCTTTGGCTACTGATGTTGCCTTGGCATCCCACAATGCTGTAATAATCCTCTCTTTTACAAACCGCTTCTTCATTTCGATTCTCCTCTATCGAGGAAAATCCACCATGCCGCTGGCTCAGGGTTCGGGCTACTATTTTGGCGCCGGGCCACTACGTCACGCTTGTCAAGCGTCAATGTGTACGAGTTCCTGACGACAGCATAATCCTGCGAGGTGGTACTGCTAGCGGTGCTTATAGCGTTTTGAGAACTTAGGCGAATAGGGCCGAACATTCCACCGCGACAGTATTGCCCATGCACGCGGTTGATATTGATACCGCGCTTACGAGCGTGACTTTGTCCCTTCGCAGTCTCTCGGCTATCCGACCACGGGTTGCCTTGCCACGGCGATAGAAGGAGACAAAAAGTCTTATTATCTGCAACTCGAGAAAGCGAGCGGTGGAAGCATGGATGTTAAGGATCATCTGATTAATCCGCGCAACTGACTCACCTCATGAAAATATTTATTCCATCGTCAAAATCACGATCCGATTTGTCGAAATGCGCAGCGAAAGGACCTGCTTTAGCCGTTTTCCGAGGTCTATCTACCTCAGTTTCCGTTTTTCAGGCGCAACTTGCCTGCAAGCCCAACCGGTTTCACCTCAGCAGTGTTTGCTTTGTCATGTGAATAGAATAGGCTAAATAGGATGATTTGCCGTAGGCCTTCAGCTGCCGAATAACAATCACCGAAGCTTTCTTGAGAACGGCAGATGCCAGATTCAATGAGGGGGTTGACCTAAGTATCCCCGTCCACAGTGCTACCGTTAGAGGAGCTATCGGTCTCCGGTAATGCCATGGTCGCCCGCGCCTCGACGAAGCGTTCCAGATCGACCCTCGCAATTCGAAACTCCCGTTCGAGCTTCACGGCCAGTAGTTCCTCATTCTTTATCCACTTCCGCACGGTCGCTTTGCTCACCTTCAGAAGCTCGGCGACATCCTGAATCGTCATTAACGGCGCGCGTAGCATGACTAATTTCTCCTTATTTAAGCTTTATTGGCGTTTATCCGTTTTCATTTACCTTTGCCAATTCTGATTTTATGATTCGTGGCAGCAATCGAAATGAGGAGGCTTCACATGCGCCACTACCACAACCCGCTCTATGTCAGCCACGGAACCACCGATGAAACTGAGGGGCTGAAGCAGGCGCTAAGTCTGGCCCGCAACAACGGCGCTCCGTTGGGCGTCCTGGTCGTGTGCCCGGAATTTCCGGACGATTTTCCTGATTACCGGAAAAAGTACGAAGAGTCGCTTATCACTCAGGCTGAAGCGTCGATACTTTCCACGAAAGAAGCGATCAAGCTGGAGGAAGGCGCTGTCGATATTTCGATTGAACTCGTCAGCGACAAAACGCCGTCAATAAAGATAATTCAGTACGTGCTTCAGCACGGGCACGACCTGCTGATTAAAGAGGCGGAGCCTCGTGAAGGCGGTGGCAGTGGCTTTAAAGCCATCGATATGGAGCTGCTGCGCAAATGCCCCTCCCCAGTATGGCTATGCCGCCCGATTGCTCATTCAAGGCACCATATTCAGGTGGCTGTCGCCATTGATCCGGAAAGTACCGAGCAAGCAGCAGAAGACCTGTCGAAACGCTTGTTGAAGTTGTCGCGCTCCCTGGCAGATAGTTGCAGCGGCGAGTTGCATATCGTGTCCTGCTGGGATTACGAATTTGAATCCTTCCTGCGCGGCAGCGTCTGGGTAAAAGCCTCGGATGCGCAAATTGCCGAAGCAGTTCTGGGAACGCAGCACGAATACCGCACGGCACTTGAGAGATTGATCAAGGCATCCGGCATTTCCGGTAGCCATCGGGTTCAGCATCTGCGCGGCAAGGCCGAAGAATGCATCCCGTCTTTTGTAACGGACAAGAAGATCGACATTCTGGTGATGGGTACGGTCGCGCGCACAGGTATCCCCGGCTTCATCATCGGGAATACGGCGGAAAATATCGTACAGAAACTCTCCTGCTCACTGCTGGCGCTTAAACCACAGGGTTTTGTCTCGCCGGTGAAGGCGTATTGATTGCATGGGAAGATAATGGAAAAGCAGGGCGCGGATCAGAGACAGAAATCATGGCACACTTTATCAACTGAGAATTCCCTGGAGCTTCTTAATGCTCCAGCGGATGGGCTTTCTCATGCCGAAGCAACAAAGCGGCTCGCGGAATACGGCCCTAACCGCCTGCCGGAAGGTGCCCGGCGCAGCGGCTTCATGCGCTTTCTTCAGCAATTCCACCATATCCTGATCTACGTTCTGATTGGCTCCGCTGTAATTACAGCGGCGCTCGATCACTGGATCGATACGGGCGTAATCCTGGCCGTGGTTGTCGTAAATGCCCTTATCGGCTTCATTCAGGAAGGCAAGGCGGAAAAGGCGATGGATGCAATCCGCCATATGCTGGCACCCCACGCCAATGTCCTCCGCGACGGGGAAAGACACAGCATAGAAGGCGCTGCGCTTGTTCCCGGTGACATTGTCTTACTTGAAGCGGGAGACAAAGTGCCCGCCGATCTGCGCCTTCTGACCGCACATGGCATGTCGGTGCAAGAGGCAATTCTGACCGGCGAGTCAGTGCCGGTCGAGAAACATACAAAGCCGGTGGCTGGTGATGCCGCTCTCGGCGACCGGTCGTGCATGGCATTTTCCGGCACTTTGGTGACGGCCGGCCAGGGCAAAGGGGTTGTTGTCGGCGCCGGCAGCCAAACTGAAATCGGGCGCATCAGCGGACTGATTTCAGAAGTTGAAACGCTAACCACGCCGCTTGTGGCTCAGATGGGTGTCTTCGCCAAATGGCTCACTGCCCTCATTCTGCTGATTGCCGCGCTGTTGCTGGCTTACGGATATTTTGTCGGCCACCAAGAATTCACAGAGATGTTCATGGCGGTGGTCGGGCTGTCAGTCGCCGCGATCCCCGAAGGTTTACCCGCCGTCCTGACCATCACGCTGGCGATCGGCGTGCAGGCCATGGCGCGGCGCAACGCCATCGTGCGGCGCTTGCCCGCAATTGAAACGCTGGGATCGGTGTCCGTCATCTGCACCGACAAAACCGGCACGCTCACGCGCAACGAGATGATGGTGGCCTCCGTGCTTACCAGTCAGCATCTTTTCGCCCTGGAAGGCAGCGGGTATGCGCCCAAAGGGATTCTCAAGCTGGAAGATGCGTATGTGGCGCCGTCCGAACATGCCGTGCTGGAGGAACTCGCCCGTGCGGCGGCGCTCTGTAACGATGCATTCTTACGCGAGCGTGAGGGCGTATGGACGGTGGAGGGCGACCCGATGGAAGGGGCGCTCCTCGCCTTCACCATGAAAATGGATGTGGATGTCCGCAAGACACAGGTCGCGTGGACACGCACCGACGCCATCCCGTTCGATGCCAGGCACCGCTTCATGGCGACACTGAATCATAACCATGAACGCCATGCGTTCGTGTTCGTTAAAGGCGCACCGGAACAGATACTTTCCATGTGCCAGGATCAGCGCGGCGTGAACGGAGATACAAAAGCGCTGGATATTGATTACTGGCATGGGAAAGCCGAGGCCATCGCCGCGCTCGGACAACGCGTGCTTGCCTTTGCCGTGAGACCGGTGCAGTCGGAACATGCGGTGCTCGAACATGGGGATGTGGATGGCACGCTCACCCTGCTGGGCATGACGGGGATGATCGACCCGCCGCGCGCGGAGGCGATTGTGGCAGTCGAGGAGTGCCATGGCGCAGGCATCCGTGTGAAAATGATCACCGGCGACCATGCAAAAACGGCCGCCGCCATTGCAAAGCAAATCGGCTTGAAAAACCCGGAGCAGGTCCTGACCGGGCGCGATCTCGACGGCATGGATGACGCCGCGCTGCGTCAGACTGTTCTGGATTGTGACATCTTCGCTCGGACCAGCCCGGAACATAAGCTGCGGCTGGTTATGGCGCTGCAATCGCACGGCATGACGGTGGCGATGACCGGGGATGGTGTGAATGACGCGCCCGCCCTGAAACGCGCCGATGCGGGCATCGCCATGGGCATGAAGGGTAGCGAGGCCGCCAAGGAAGCGGCGGAACTGGTGCTGGCGGATGACAATTTCGTTTCCATTGCCGCCGCAGTGCGCGAAGGCCGCACCGTTTACGACAACATCAAGAAGGTGATCAGCTGGACTCTTCCCACAAATGCGGGCGAAGCGATGACAATCATCGTGGCATTGCTGGCAGGGATGACACTGCCGATAACACCCGTCCAGATTCTATGGGTCAACCTGATTACCGCTGTCACATTGGGTATCGCGCTTGCTTTCGAGCCGACGGAAGAAGGCACCATGCGCCGTCCGCCGCGCCCGCGTGATGAACCGCTGCTAACCGGTGGACTCGCCTGGCATATCGTGCTGGTCTCGTTGCTGTTCCTTTGCGGCGTGTTTGGCATGTATCACTATGCCGTTGACCGGGGCTATTCGGTAGAGCTTGCACGCACCATCGCGCTCAACACGCTGGTGGTGATGGAAATATTCCACCTGTTCTTTATCCGGAATATCTACGGCATCTCGCTGACATGGAAGGCGGTGCGCGGGACCAAGATGGTCTGGACGGTGGTCATCGTTATTACTGGCGCGCAATTCGCCATTACGTATTTGCCGCTCTTGCAGACGGTCTTTGCCACAGAGCCCATCCCGTTCCTGGATGGAATGCTGATTGTCGGCGTCGGCGTGGCGCTGTTTGCGATTATCGAAACCGAAAAGCAGATTCGTCTCCGAGCATCACAAAAGTGACGAATGATCATGCCCGAGCTTAGCTTCCTGCACGCCTCGCTGTTTTATGAGCTGACGGCACTCATTGTTCTTGCCGCAGTCATTGGTTCCGTAGGGTTGTTGTTGCGCCAGCCGATGATCGTCAGCTTCATTGCGGTCGGCGTACTGGCCGGCCCGTCCGCGCTCGGGATTGTGCAATCGCACGAACATATCGAGCTGCTGGCTGAGCTGGGCATTGCCGTACTGCTGTTCCTGGTCGGCCTCAAGCTGGATTTGAAACTGATCCGTACCCTTGGCCCCGTGGCTCTGGCAACAGGGTTGGGGCAAGTGACGTTCACCTCGGTGATCGGCTTTCTCATCGGGCTTGCGCTGGGGCTGGATACGGTGACCTCGCTCTATGTTGCCGTGGCGCTGACCTTCTCCAGCACCATCATCATCGTCAAACTGCTTTCAGATAAAAGGGAAGTCGATTCCCTGCATGGCCGGATCGCCATTGGCTTTCTGATTGTGCAAGACCTGGTCGTCGTGTTGGCGATGATGGTGCTGTCCGCCTTCGGCATGGGCGCGCAAGAAGGAACCGGTGGTTCGGTGCTCATGCATATCGGCGCTATCGTGTTCTACGGCATTCTTATGCTGGGCTTTATCCTGCTTTTTATTCGCTACCTCGCGACACCGCTGGTTAGCTACATTGCCCACTCCCAAGAACTGCTCATTATTTTTGCCATTGCCTGGGCGGCGCTTCTGGCCGCCATTGGTAGCGAGCTTGGCTTCAGTAAGGAGTTGGGTGGCTTGCTCGCCGGGATATCGCTGGCCTCCACTGCTTTCCGCGAAGCCATCGTGGCGCGTCTTTCCTCTCTGCGGGATTTCCTGCTGTTGTTTTTCTTCATTGCGCTGGGCTCGCAGCTTGATCTTGGCTTGCTTGGCGCGCAAATCGCTCCCGCATTGGCCTTCTCTGTCTTTGTGCTCATCGGCAACCCGCTGATCGTGATGATCATTATGGGCACGATGGGGTATAGAAAACGCACCGGCTTTCTGGCTGGCCTGACCGTCGCCCAGATCAGCGAGTTTTCTCTCATCTTTATGGCGATGGGGCTCACACTGGGACATGTCTCTGCAGAGTCGCTGGGATTGGTAACTCTGGTTGGGCTGATTACGATTTCCCTGTCGGTCTATATGATCACTTATTCCCACGGCCTTTATAGCAGGCTGGAGTCCTCGCTCGGCTTGTTCGAGCGTAAAAAGCCCTACCGCGAGGAAAAACTCGAACAGCAGTACATGGCCAAAGGGGAATACGACGTCATCCTCTTTGGGCTGGGTCGCTACGGCAAAGCCATCGCCCATTATTTGCAGCAGCAGGAATTTAGCTTGCTGGTTGTGGATTTCAATCCGGATGAGGTTCGCCGCTGGCGAGCGCAGGGACATGCGGCCATTTATGGAGATGCGAGTGATCCGGCATTTATCGCCAGCCTGCCATTAAGTGGCGTCAAGTGGATTGTCTCCGCCATGCCCCAACATGGTATTGGGGTTACGCATGAAGACCCGCGTCTCATCCTCCTGGAAGGATTGAAACAGCAACGCTACGGTGCCGGAATCGCAATATCTACGCAGCACCTTCACGACCAGGAAATCCTCAAGGAAAAAGGGGCTACCCTGGTCCTCCTGCCGTTTTATGACGCGGCAGAACAGGCTGTGGTAAGGATGAAGGCGCAGCAGGAAAATGCTGAGAAAAACGGGTTGTTCAGAACGGCCTGACGCTTTCGAGAAAGCAAACGAATATTAGCCCTCATAAACGTGATCATCGGGCTTACTTTGGCGGCTTCGGTTCCTTCGGTCGGAAATGCAAATTGAAGTCGCGCCTTACGTCTCCGGGCTCGATGATCTGATCCGGGTCCAAATCCATCTCATCCGGACTAAGCCGCGCATAGACGCATATCGCCGATGCCGGGTGCGTAATAGGTTCTTAGCAGCTCTCCCGCATCCGTCGGCACCCGCTCGCCGGACCTAACGGTGATTGTGTCCTCCTCGGGCTCCGACAGCTCTTCATCCCAGCCCGGATTGTCCTCTGCAAAGGCGCATCCATCGATGTAGTCGTCATCGTGCGGTGTCTCTGGCGCGGGCTCAGGCAACGGAGCAACCGCCTGCACCCAAGGAGGTTCCCATGGCGGTAGTATTTTGGACGTGCGTGCCCAAGGCGGCGTCCAGTCGGATTCATGCGGCGATGCGATGGTTTGCGGCACCGGGAACCACGACGGATCGATCTTGATCGGCACCGGCCTCGGGCCGCGGGGGCGAGCGAACCAGTTGAACAACGCCCGGATGCCGAGCAAGTCAGTTAGCAGTTCCACCCGGGAGTGACTCACACCGCGCAGGGCGCACGCGCTGGTGGGCGGTGACCAAGTGCTGCTCGGTCTTTCCGGTGGCGTGGATTCCTCGGTGGTGGCGGCCCTGATGCACCGCGCCGTAGGTTCGCGACTCACCTGCGTGTTTGTCGACAACGGGCTGCTGCGCAAGGGCGAGGGCGATCAGGTCATGGATACCTTCGCCCGCAACATGGGCGTGAAAGTGATCCGCGCCGACGCGGAAGAACTGTTTCTGGAGCGCCTGCCCCAGGTCAAATGGCTGGCCCAGGGCACGATTTATCCCGACGTCATCGAATCCGCTGCGGCCGGCACCGGCAAGGCCTATGTGATCAAGTCCCACCACAACGCCGGCGGCCTTCCGGACACTATGAAATTGCAGCTCATCGAGCCGCTGCGGGAACTGTTAAAGGACGAGGTCCGCCGCGTCGGACTGGAACTCGGCCTGCCCTGGGACATGATCTACCGACATCCGTTCCCCGGCCCGGGTCTCGGCGTATGGATCCTGGGCGAGGTTAAGCACGACCATGCCGTGGTGCTGCGCGAAGCCGATGCGATTTTGATCGAGGAATTGCACACGGCGGAACTGTATGAAAAAGTCAGCCAGGCTTTTGCGGTTTTCCTTCCGGTGAAATCCGTCGGCGTAGTGGGCGATGTGCGCCGCTACGAACCCGTGATCGCCCTGCGCGCCATGGAGACCATCGACTTCATGACCGCGCGCTGGGCGCATCTCTCCTACGAATTCCTGGACCGGGTATCCAACCGCATCATCAATGAAATCGTCGGCATATCCCCGGTGGTTTACGACATTTCCTGGAAACCGCCGGCTACGATTGAATGGAGTGATTGGCGCTGACTGGCACCTGGGTTTTTGACGGGGCGATGGTCAGCATTACCGGGCGCATGCTAAACGAGCCTGACGGATTGAATTGAGCCGCTATACTTGTCATTGAACCCACGCTCTCTTTGAGATCCGCATATGAGTATCACTTTGCTGTTGTTCGCCGCGTTCGTCCTTTTGTACTGCGACGTAGGCGGTAATAAAGCGCTTCTCGTCATGTTGGCTGCAGCGGTGGTCGGCTGGGCGCTGGACGGGTTCAGTTTGGCGAGTCTGCTTTTCGGCGGGGTAGTGCTGGCTCTGTTACTGGTGCTGTTGATACCGAATAAATTTCGTCGCGAACGACTGAGCCGACCGCTGTTGCACTGGGTTCGCGGCATGCTCCCCACCTTGTCTGAAACGGAATCCGAAGCACTGCGATCCGGCAATGTAGACTGGGACGGAGATCTGTTCGGTGGTCATCCTGATTGGGATCGCCTGCTTGAGCTTCCCCATGCCAGCCTCAGCGCAGAAGAACAGGCCTTTATCGATGGCCCGGTAACCACACTGTGCAGCATGATTGACGACTGGTCGATGACCAATGAATTGTTCGATTTGCCGCAGGACGTCTGGAACTATATTCGACATGAGGGCTTTTTTGGCCTGGTTATTCCCAGGGAATACGGCGGCAAAGGGTTCTCCCAGACCGCGCATTCCGAGATCGTCATGAAACTCTCCACCCGCAGCGTGTCCGCTGCGGTGACGGTGATGGTGCCCAATTCACTTGGGCCTGGAGAACTCCTTATGGAGTACGGTACCGATGAGCAGAAGGCGCACTACCTGCCGCGGCTCAGCGGCGGTGAAGATATCCCGTGTTTTGCGCTCACCTCGCCGGTGGCCGGGTCCGATGCGGGCGCCATCCCGGATAAAGGCATCGTCTGCATGGGTGAGTGGCAGGGCGAGCAGGTGCTGGGCCTCAGGGTCACCTGGAACAAACGCTACATCACGCTGGCGCCGGTGGCCACGATCATCGGGCTTGCCATCAAGGTTTACGATCCAGACCACCTGTTGGGAGCGGACGGCACCATCGGCGTGACCTGCGTGATGGTCCCGCACGATCTCCCGGGTGTCCACAGCGGAGCGCGGCACCTGCCCATGAACACGGTGTTTATGAATGGCCCCACCTGGGGAACGGATGTGTTTATACCCATGACACAGGTGATCGGTGGTCAGAACATGCTGGGTAAAGGCTGGACTATGCTGCTTGAATGTCTCTCCATCGGACGTTCCGTATCGCTACCGGCCCTGGCCACCGGGGCGGGTAAGGTCGCCAGCCTGACAACCGGTTCTTACGCCAGCGTGCGCGAGCAATTTGGCCGCAGTATCAGTCAGTTCGAAGGGGTACAGGAAGCGCTGGAGCCCATTGCCGGCTACACCTACATGATGGACGCTGCGCGATTGTTGACCACGGCCATGCTCGACCGCGGCGTTCGCCCTGC
>JBFIEE010000033.1:0-40675 GCA_041603535.1 Porticoccaceae bacterium | reverse complement strand
TATTTTTCAGCGAAACGAAACTTCGTATGCTGCAAGTTCGCCAGCTCGTCAAAGCGCCATTTCTCAACCCCCTGCTGCCGAGCCAGATTAAGCCACGCGAACAGGCGATCAAGCACCTGCTCCTTTTGTTTGACTCCCATCGGCGTCAGATCAATGGTCAGCGCAAAGACCGTGCCCTGCTGGGTATCAAAAGCCAAACCGGCCCCCAGCCCTTCGGCCAGGCCGGCCTGCTTCAGATGAGCCAGTAGACTGCCTTCGCTTTCGTCGCCTAACAAATGCCCCCAGTAGGTGGCTGGCTTGGTACGCCAGTACGGCTCGACGCTGGCAACAGGAAATACCACACTTAAACTGTGTTTCTCCTGAACCGGCTGGATATGTAACTCAAAGGGTAGTCGCAGCGCTGATTTAAATGGCAGTTTCGACGATCGCGCCTCCTGTCTAAGGTCGCGTTCATTGTCCTGCCCCGCAACCACATCGGTTCTGGGCACGGCAGCAAACCGTTCACGCACCGCGCCCTCTAGCTCATCAAGGGATTCCTTGCCGAGCACTGTCAGTACCATCCGGTCTGCCGAATAATATTGTTTATAGAATTCGAGCAAATCGTCACGGACCAGGTCGTTGTCCCGATCAGCCAGGGTTTGTAAGTCGCCTACCGAAAAACGAGCAAGGGGATGGGCGGGGTCGAGCTGCTCACCAAAGACTTCCCATTCACGACGACTATCATCCTTGATCTTGAGACGAAACTCCGACTCAACGGCATTGCGCTCTCGTTCGACATAGGCTTCGTCAAATAGCGGTGCGACAAAAAATCGCGAAAAGCGATCAAGCGCGGCGAACAGGTGCGTGGCATCGACATCAAAGAAATAATTGGTGTCTTCGAGGCTGGTATAGGCATTGTGCTGACCACCATGCTCACTGATGAATTTTTGATAGGCGTCCGCCTCCGGAAATGTATCTGTCCCCAGAAACAGCATGTGCTCGAGAAAGTGCGCCAGACCGTCTCGGTCATCGGGGTTTTGAAAGCTGCCAACGTTGACGTTGAGTGCCGCCGCCGCCTTGTCTGCATCGGGATCAGAAATAACTAAAACCCGGAGACCGTTATCCAACGTGACATAGCGATAAGTGCGCGCATCGGATGGGCTGCGTTTTATCCCGACTTCGCCGCCCTCGGCCGGGCTTGCCGCTTGCCACCAGGCATCATCCAGACTGCTCGACAACTCATTGCGCGAATCAGAGCAGGCGCCTAGCGATAGCGCAAGAACAAGCGCCAATAACCACACGGCACGACGATACAGCAAGGATTTAGTCATAACGGTCCTCAAGTGAGTGGCAAGGGTGGATTTAAATCATTTAAGTAAACGCGCAAAAACATACAACCGGGCTGCCCCCAGGCGCGTCTACTCTGACAGTGATTCAGCAGGTCCGTTCTGCGGCCAGGCGTTATAAAGCGCCTTCACCAGCGTGGCCAGCGGAATCGCGAAAAACACCCCCCAAAAACCCCACACACCACCAAATACCAGAACAGAGAGGATGATGGCAACGGGGTGCAGGTTGACGACTTCGGAAAACAGCAAGGGCACCAGCACATTGCCGTCCAGAAACTGGATCACCGAATAGGCGACGAATAACCAGAAAAACTCATTGCTCCAGCCCCACTGAAATAGCCCCACCAATAGCACCGGTATGGTCACTACCGCAGCCCCAATATAGGGAATGACCACCGACAAGCCCACCAGTAACGCCAGCAGAGCAGCGTATCGCACACCCAATACCGCAAACCAGATATAAGTGGCAAAGCCCACTATGACGATCTCCAGCGCTTTGCCCCGTATGTAATTGGCAATCTGAATATTCATTTCCTGCCAGACCTGATTCATCATCGGGCGTTTTTTCGGCAATAAGCTCGCCATGACACCGCTCAAATAGGCGCGATCCTTAAGCATAAAAAAGACCAACAAAGGCACCAAAATCAAATACAGCATAATCACAATGACATTGGGGAATTTGCTCACCGAAAAGGCCACCGCCGCTTCGGCAAACTGCCCTGACTGATGTTGCACGTAGGTTGTCAGCTCTGCCAGACGCCCCTCGCTGATCAAATGCGGGTAACGTTCTGGTAGCAACAGAATGATCCCCTGCCAGCGCCTGACCATACCGGGCAGCTCCTGGATAAGGTTACTGGACTGCTGAATAACAATGGGGAACAAAAACACCAGTGTGGCAAAAAACAGGCCCAAAAACCCGGTGAAGACGATTGTGACCGCCAGCAAATGGGGTACCCGCCACCTTTTTAACAGGCCAACAAGACCCTGCAGCAAAAAAGCAAACACCACCGCAGCAAAAAAAGGTGCCAGCAAATCACCCATCGTGACGATGACAACCAGGCCGGTCAGCAACAGCAGTGACAGTAGTACCGCTTCTTCATCTGCGAAGTAGCGATCAATCCAGCTTTCGACCACCTTCCACATACGTTAAGTCCCAGAAGTTAGGTGCACAGCACGACACTCACACCTCGATAATGGCCAGAGTAACCCAACTGTTCGGCGCGCTCTGCAAATCGGGAATGATACCGCTTATTGACCACACGTTGGGACTGACCGCATGCCTTTATTTTTTGTCAACAATCCGCTTCCCTGCAACTGTGGGCTTATTGATGCGCTGCCAAATGCCCCACGTCAACTGACATGGAGCGACCACTATACCGCCCTGCCCCCTGTCTGGCATCGAACGCCGTCGAACAAGCACCGGAGAATATTGTCATACCTCATCTGATGAATAGGTTAGTATCATGCTTGACAGACTCTGGGGAGGCGGGTTAACCGCAATACTTTGCTGACTTACGCATACAACTTCTTCAACCTTCGCCTGCTTTCTGTCGCTTCGATGATAACCCTTGCGCTGTTGATGGCGACGGCAACCGGCGCGCGCGCCAACGACATTAAATTACCCTTGCTGGGCGACAGCACCTCGGGCGTCGTGTCTCATAAACAGGAATACGACGTTGGCCGGGCCTGGCTGCAAATCTTTCGCAGCCGCGTCTCCACACTGGATGACCCACTGCTGCAAAGCTACCTTGAAGAATTGCTCGTCAATCTGGCTGCCCACAGCGAACTGGTCAACCCTCGTCTGGCCCTGGTCACTATTAACAACCCCACCATGAACGCATTCGCCGTGCCCGGTGGCATTATCGGTGTCCACACAGGTCTTTTTCTGTTTGCTGAAAACGAAGGTCAGCTGGCCTCGGTACTGGCTCACGAACTGGCCCACCTCAGCCAGCGGCACTTTGCCCGCGGCGTCGCCAATCAACGCGCCAACTCAATAACCAGCATGGCTGGTCTGCTGGCCGGGGTCATATTGGCAGCTACCGTCGGGGGCGACGCGGGAATGGCGGCAATGACAGCTTCTCAGGCTGCCGCCATGGATAACACCTTGCGTTTCTCGCGACAAAACGAACAGGAAGCTGACCGCCTCGGTATCGAGACACTGCACCGTGCCGATATGGACCCGGCCGCCGTTGCCGACATGTTTGATCGCATGCTCGCCGCCACCCGCTACACCGGCCAACGGCCGCCAGAATTTCTGCTGACTCACCCATTGACCGAACAGCGTGTAGCCGATGCCCGTAGTCGCCTGGGCAAATACCCCAAGAAATATCGAGAAGACAATATCGAATACCATTTGATGCGTGCTCGCGCGCTGATAGCCATCGATGGCGATGTGCAACGATCATTCAAACGCTTTCAAAGTGAGCTCGACGGTCACTCGGTGTCGCGCGTCGCCGCTCGTTACGGACTGGCGTTAACCCTGTCGGCGCTGAACCGACATGATGAGGCACGCAGCGCGCTGGCACCGCTGTTGGCTGAGGATCCTCAGCGCCTGGCCTATCAGCTCGCAGCTGTGACAATTGATCGCACCGAGGGCAAATATCAGGCCGCGCTGGACCGTATCGCCTCCATAAGCCCGCGTTATACCGACAACTACCCCCTGCAGAGGGAATTCGCGGAAACCCTGTTACAGGCGAAACGCTATGGCGAATCCGAGCGCGCCCTGGAAAAGTTATCACGTCAGCGGCCTGCCGATCCGGATGTCTGGTACCAGCTGGCGGAAACCAGCGGTCTCGCCGGCAATATTTCTGGCGTGCATATAGCTCGGGCAGAATATTTTATCCTGACTGGCATCTACGACAAGGCACGACAACAGCTCACGTACGCTCAGAAGTTGGTACAGCGAGACTTCAAACAATCAGCCATCGTCAGTCAGCGACTACGCGATCTTGAAAATATGGAGGCCAAGGCTAAAGGGCTGTAACGTTTTAGCCTCCGCCCGCCAGTCGTAGCGACCGGCTGTTACCCGCCAGAATCGCAACCCGACACGCTCACTGTCACCTCGCTAACGAGCGTCAGCGAGCGCGACTTACAAATGCCTGTCGTGTGCTTTATTTATAAACGCTAGCACGGGCGATAATACGTTTGGCCTGGGTGTAATGGGGTTTATCGAGCATGATACCGTCAAGACCAACCACACCAACATCGGGGCTCGCCTCAAACGCTGCAACGACACGCTGCGACCAGGTCAGCTGTTCCGCACTGATCGAAAACGCTTCGTTGATAATATCCACCTGATTTGGATGAATGGCCATCATGCAGGTAAAGCCAGCCCTGCGCGCACCTTCGCAGGCCCGACGCAGACCTTCATCATCCCTGAAGTCAGTAAACACGGTGTTGCAAGCTTCAATGCGCGCCGACGTCGCAGCCGCCAGACACAGGCTGCGCGCGGTGCGAAACAGATCGTCCCAGCCGCCATCGGGCAGCAGGTGGGTTTCCGCACCAACATCGGCCGACAGATCAAATTCTCCCCAACTGACATAGGCCAATCGCTCGCTACAGTCGGTAAGCCCGCCAAGATTAAACAGGGCCTGACCGGTTTCAGTACCTATCACAAGAATTTTGACATGGCCGGAGGGCACCCCCTCACGCACTTCCAACGCACTGAGGTAATGGTCAAGCCGAATCACATCGTCCCGTGTTCGGTACTTGGGCAACAACACATAATCGGGGGCGCCACCCACCACGGCAGCGAGATCATCGAGGGTCATGGTGCCGTCCAGCGGATTGATGCGCACCATTAATTTTTTGGTGCGTGAACCCAGCGGGTGCGCGTCCAGATATTCGCGTGTCAGTCGCCGACCTTCGGCTTTGCGTCCCAGAGCAATAGAATCTTCCAGATCCAGAATCAGCCCATCGGCATTGGTGCCTTCACCTTTGGCAATTTTCTTTTCACTGTCGGCGGGTAAAAAAAGCATGGATCTCATGGTCTATTCTCCGTCACCTAGTCTTGCGGACGTGTGGCCATCAAGGC
The DNA here is from genome assembly GCA_041603535.1 of Porticoccaceae bacterium. Classification (GTDB taxonomy): domain Bacteria; phylum Pseudomonadota; class Gammaproteobacteria; order Pseudomonadales; family Porticoccaceae; genus HB2-32-21. The sequence goes on along the minus strand of JBFIEE010000033.1, from coordinate 35,317 downwards.
CGTGCGCTTAACAGTGGCGACCAGCTCATCTTTCTGATTAAAGCCCTCGTGAAGAAAATTAACGATGCCGGAATCACCGCGCGATTTACTGATACGTTTATCGAGCACCGTTGTCCGCGCCCGAATGGTGTCGCCATGAAAAGTAGGCCGAGGAAATGCGATATCGGTCATACCCAGATTGCCCAGCGTGGTGCCGAGCGTCAGCTCAGTCACCTGAATTCCCACTACCAGCGCCAGCGTAAACATGCTGTTCACAATGCGCTCACCATAGATGCTGTTTTTGGAAAATTCAGCATCAATATGCAGCGGCTGGGTATTCATGGTCAGGCAGCTAAACAGGGTGTTATCGTACTCGCTGACGGTGCGACGCACCTGGTGATCGTAAACTTTACCTTCTTCAAATTCTTCAAAATAAAAACCCGCCATGAAGGCCTCCTTATCAATGTAGCCGCTGTCGCGGTGCTGATTGTTGTCGTACTGGTACTGGTGCTGGTACTGGTGCCGGTGCTGCAGCGGTGATTGCTGTAGTCCTGGCTGTAGTCCTGCTCGTGGAGCGGATTGTAACATCCCGCCGCAATAGTATTAGCGACCGCGCGCGATCGCTACCCTTGAGCGCTTTTTTGTCGATGTCAATTGTCAACGCTAATTATCAATGTCGACTGTCAGCCGGTTTTGCGCCGCAGCCACAAACAGTACAATGCCGGTTCGCCAACCGTTAATCGATGGAGTAGTACAACATGACCATGGGCAATCAGAGCGCAGCTGCTGCGCCAAGCTTCGAAGAAGTCGTCACCGCACGTCGATCTGTGCGCGGATTTTTACCGGAGCCCGTGCCAAAGAATGTCCTCCACAAAGTATTCTCGCTCGCTCAGCAAGCACCATCAAACTGCAACATTCAACCCTGGAATGTTGCCGTCGCATCCGGCGCAAGCTGTCGGCAACTGCGTGACAAATTTATCGCAGCAGTCACTAGTGGCACACCGCCCAACCCGGATCACCAACGTATCGACAAATTTACCGGCACCCATCGGCAACGGCAGATAGACACCGCCGTCCGGCTCTACGGCAATATGGGTATAGCCCGCGACGACAACGAGGGCCGACGCCGGGCATCCATGCGTAATTTTGAGTTTTTCGATGCGCCCCACGCGGTGTTTATTTCCATGCCGAAAATCTTTAACGAAGTGGTCGCTGTCGACGTCGGTATGTACGCGCAGAACCTGATGTTGGCGATGACGGCCTACGGTATCGGCTCCTGCGCACAGGCCAGCGTCAGCCGCTACCCGGATCTTGTTCGCGAGCATTTTGGCCTTGATGATTCACTGGCCGTGTTGATGGGGATTTCCTTTGGTTACGAGGACACCACCGTTCCCGCCAATAAAACCATCGTGCCCCGCGCCGCTATCGAGGACGAAGTACTGTTTGTGGAGTAATACAGCGCGGGGGATACCCGGTTTCAAGTATATCTCTGACAGGTGAGCAGTTTTAGAAATGCGGCTTTTTTAAGTGGCTAATTGCTGCTCTCGAAAATCCAGCATGCGCTGTAAAGACACCATCGCGCGCTGACCCAGCGCCGGATCAACGCTGACTTCGTTGCTACCTGAATCGAGCGATTCCATCAGATTTTTCAGATGATTCATCGCCATCCACGGACAATTGGCACAGCTACGGCAGGTCGCACCGTGACCAGCGGTCGGCGCGATAATGAGTTCCTTATCCGGGGCACGTTGCTGCATCTTGTAAAAAATGCCCTCGTCAGTGGCAACGATAATCTGCCTGTTAGGTAAGGTCCGCGCCGCTTCAATTAACTGTGAGGTTGAACCCACGGCATCGGCCAGCGCGATGACAGATTCGGGAGACTCGGGATGCACCAGGATGGCTGCATCCGGGTAAACCTGCTTGAGATCCAGCAGGCCTCGCGCCTTAAACTCTTCATGCACGACACAACTGCCATCCCATAACAGCATATCAGCGCCGGTTTTCTCCTGTACATATCGGCCCAGGTGCTTGTCGGGCGCCCATAGAATCCTGTGACCTTCACCGTCTAAATAGTCCACCACATCCAGCGCAATACTCGAAGTCACTACCCAGTCCGCGCGAGCTTTAACCGCAGCTGAGGTATTGGCGTAGACGACCACCGTGCGCTCGGGATGCTGATCGCAGAACGCAGCGAACTCGTCAGCCGGGCAGCCAATGTCCAGCGAGCAGGTTGCCTCAAGGGTTGGCATTAAAACGGTTTTTTCTGGCGTCAGGATTTTCGCCGTTTCGCCCATGAACTTGACGCCCGCCACCACCAGAGTGGAAGCCGGGTGATTCTTACCAAAGCGGGCCATCTCCAGGGAATCTGACACAATGCCGCCAGTTTCCTCCGCCAGAGCCTGTATCGCCGGGTCGGTGTAGTAGTGAGCGACGATGACGGCGTCTCGTTCCACCAGCAATTCGCGAATACGCTTTTCATAGCGCGCGCGATCCGCAGCGGTTTCAGTGGGTTGCTCCTGCAAGCGATCCAGGTACCGCTCGACAGTCTGCCGAAGCTTCAGGTTTTCATCAATCGTGAGGCGGGATGAGGGTGACATGGCTAAGCTGGTGACCTGGCTAAAATGAACAGTCATTCGATTGACGAATCTTAGCACAATAGAGACAAGCCGCCCTGACGCGGTGGTCAGGTAACACTCAAACCGTTTTAAAGCGCTTTATTTCGCCGCAACACTGGCCTTTTCTTTTTGACCCTCAAAAGGTGATATAAACGCTTTGCGCGCAAGGTGATAAACCAGCAGTCCCAGTGGCATACGCAAACCATGGCCGCGCAAAAAAAACAACGTTTGCGCCAAACCGGTACCGGGCACACGACAACTCTTATGGTGTGGACTAACAATTCGAGCGAACCAGGCCGTCATCCAGCTCTGTGGTAGAGTCGGTCGCCATTTCTGCGCGCAATTGGCGAGCATATCCGGAGGCATCGGCGTATTAAACACGCGCTGAACCTGGTGCAGCGCGTAACAGAGGGGCGGCAGCAAATCCATTTCCTCCGCCCTGTCCAGCAGGTTTTGCCAATACTGAACCGAACCATCATCGAAATGACGCAATAAGCCGTCGATATCGAGCAGGTCTCGAAAGGCGTGGTCGTATTCCGAATCCATAAAAAGGTGCGTCGCGGCGTGGAGCACCATGTCGACCGACGACAGCGTAAAAACCCCCTCGTACGCCGGCACCGGGTTCAAGTTATCAAAAAATTTTTGCGCGGGCGGTTTAAGCCGAGCTGTCAGGGGCAGAATCGTGTGGTGAATATCGAGAACGGTGCGCCGCTTGCGGTGCATTAAGGGCGGCAATTCATGCATCCACTGACGATAGTACTTCTGATCATAGACCGAGTGATAGGAGGCGGTCCAACCGTACCAACGCAAGGCATCTTCCAGGTCTTTAAGGCGGTCGCGGGGCACCAGAATATCCAGATCACTGAATACACGGCCGCCGGAAAAACCCGCGCCAAGGGCGACATAGGCGCTGCCTTTCAGCAAAATCAGGGGTATTCCCAGGCCGCGAAAAATGGGCAGAAACAGATCAACCTCGTTTAAGGCATCGCGATGATTTTTATCAGCCACCACATTGGCTGCCTGCAAATGCCAGCACACCGGCTCTGGAACTGTCGACAATTGCTCGGTTTCGCGCAGTCGGCAGTACAGTGCGCCGAGGACCTGCGCGCTGCGACCCTGTTGTATCACTAAATTCCAGTCGGCCAGCGATACCGCTTCAGCAGGAATATCCGCCGACAATAAACCGCTTAGATTGCTGTAAGGGGATTTAGTCATTCAACCAGGCGCTCGAAGCGCGCCACCGCTTTATCGAGATCAGCGTACTCGAAATCAAACGCCTCTATTTGATTAATGACCGACTTCAGCACACCAAAGCCATCTGCGCCGAGAAGATGGTAATTAAACGCATTTTCTACCAGGGCCATAAACGTGTGGCCTTTCTCCTTTGGCTTTAATTGGCCAAGGGCCTCAGGTGAATAGCGAGGAAACACCACCCAGGCTGGTTTTGCTAACTCCCTGGCATTTCGCATACTCGCCATGGGCGGCCGAACATGTGCCACTGTGCCCTTGGTCGTATCTTTACATATCTCACCAAACACGGCTTCCGGCCAGAACGCCCGGATAATATCGATAGACGCATTTTTTAAGCTCATCGGCTTGGCAATGCTCTGTAGCTGGCCGCTAGCCACCTCGATCAGTGCCAGCTCATCGGATAGCAGGCGCCAACCGCGAGCGACCAGTGCAGTACACAAGGTGCTTTTACCGGAGCCGGATGGTGCCGGCATGATAATCGCCTGCTGGTTTTTTTCGACAACTGCAGCGTGAATCACCAGATATTGGTGGGCATGCGCTGACACGCACCAGTTTATACCCCATTCCAACAAAGCTGGCGCCTGATCCAGAGGCAGTGGCGTAAACGGCACATTGCCGTTGAACGTAAATTCCGCTTGTGGTCTTAGCCAGCCACGCAATCCCCTGGAACGCGCCACTTCCACCGGAAAGTCGACAAAATCAGTGGGGTTCTCACATTCAGCATCGGCATATAAAGAACGAAGATGCTCATGCACAGAAGGTAACTGGGATTTAATTTGGCACTGAAAAGCGCCAATACTTATCGCTAGGCCCGTACGGGTCAGCGCTTCCTTTAGTTGGGGTAAAGGCAGATCGGCAACACTCACTCGACTAATTTTTTTATCAACCTCTGCTCAAGCAGGGATTTAATATACGCGTCGCATGCGTCGTCGGCCAGTGATTTGTCCTCCGCTGATTTCCTAACTACGTGGCGTAATTCATCAACAGATATTGGCTGCTGACCCATACCATTTAACACGGTCGAAGTTTGGGCTGTAACGAGAAAGAGATTATCGGTTTGAATATGGTGAAAGACTGAATGCGCCCCCCATGCTGCGTACAGGCTGTCCTTAATACTTACCACTGCGCTGTAAAATTCACCGCTCATAAATGTTTGGGAGGCAACTATTATCACACCAAATGAGGATTATTTCTGGCATAACCTACGGTATATTGGGATTTCCGCCGTTGCCATTGTTGCCATTGTTGCCATTGTTGCCATTGTTGCCATTGTTGCCATTGTTGCATTTTTCGTTTTTAGTCTCGTCTTTACACTCATAATTGGTAAAGAAAAGCTCCCAGGTCATACCGGCACCATTGGGGGTATGGTTCCAACCAACTTGCTCTTGACCCATGGCATAGGTGCCGGACGGATTAACAATCAAACTGCAAAAAATTGCTTTCAAAACTGCTTCAGTCACAACGTAATTAACCGGGTCAGTCTTACGGTTAAGTAATGCTGCAACAGCGTGGAATTCGATATTCGGCGTGGCAGTACCACTACCATTCCCGTTTTGTAAAACCTCCATCAATGTCCAGGGTACATTATCCTCGTTCATACCGTTTACGGGACAACCAAAAGCCGTGCTAAACAGAGTGCCACTGCGCTCGAACACTTTATTCCCGCTCACATAACACGTGTAGCCATTTTCACTCGCATCCGGCACGACTTCGGTACAGGGGTCTATATCCAATTCTGTATCTGGTTCACATTCGGGGCTAGGCCACGCTTCTGGGCGATTTCTCCAATAACCTGGGCTGCACCCTATGGCGTCGTCGCAAAGTAACGCCACGTCAGGATGTGAAGAGGCAAAAGTCGCGGAAGAAAAGGCTGAGATGGTACAAGCAGGGCCCGCCCAGGCAGTGCGATTAACGATCGCCAGTAAAACCGGGGCAGCAAGGCCAACTTTAGCGAAATTACGGCGTCCGCTGTTTACTTCCCGCCCGCTGGTTGATGTCATGCCAGCAATGTCCCTTCCCTGATCACCGCTATCCATTGTACTGCCCTCTGTTTTAGCCTCGTGGCTATCCATATCGCAAACCTCCCTCCACCGCAGCCTGCCAATGCGCCACGCAACCACGCTCCGCACACTGGGCACCAATCTTATCACCACCGGCTCGAATGACAAACTCAAACGAAACCGAATCGAACAGCCCTACCTAACCTATTAACTTGAACGATAAATCTAAACTACCGACCCAACCTGTCAACCGATCCAACCTGCCAAAAGGCGATGCCCATCCGCGCAGCCTGGCGATAGCTTTATTTTTAGGTTATGCAGACTTACCAAGTCTAGTGGGATATCCGCAAGTCATTGTCTCGCTTGTCAGCAAAAACTTCCTTTTGTCGGAAAAGCCACCCCGCTTATCGGCCCGCCTCCATTTTGTGCTGACTAAACTCAAAACATCTGGCCGCAGTCAGATTAGCGGGCTAACATTGCAGAAGTATTTCGCGCTTTTAGCGGATGGCTATAAAGGGAGTTAATTTGATTTCCACACCTGGATCCAACGGTGCATCGATAGCGCCCCGCAATAATAAAATATTTTCGTGAACATCGGACTTATAAGTTACCTCTCCGCGGTCATCAGCTATCTCATGCTGGTGCTCCTCCTGGTCTTCTCCTGGCGGCGCAACGCCATGGGAACTCGAGTGCTGATAGCCAGCTTGTTGACCCTTGTCTGGGCTGCGGTGTCGGCATCGTCAATTCTTGTCCCCCTGCTATCCCATCGCTACCTTCAAGTCACCGAACTAGCCCGGGACGCAGGCTGGTGTCTCTTCATGCTCAGCATTGTCGGTTCTCAAAACAATGTCGCCGGATCTCAAAACAATGTCGCCGGGCCTCAAAATAGTCAGCCTGAAACCAGGTCGACCAAATTGCACTGGAAAAGCCTGTACGGCTTATTTTTAGCGGTGGCTTGCGCAGTGATATTGATCGCACCCGGGAGCTTTAATGACGGCAATTCCAGTACATTTTTCGTCGAGCTAACACTGGTGATGTGGGTCGCCACCGCGCTCATTGGCCTGTTGATCGTGGAACAACTCTTTCGCAATACGGACGCCACGCAACGCTGGTCTATCAAATATCTGTGTATCGGGCTCGGTGTTGTATTTGCCTACGACTTCTATCTTTATTCCGAGGCCCTGTTGTTCAGGCAGGTAAACCGGCAACTGTGGGATGCACGCGGCCTTGTCAATGCCATCGCGACGCCACTGATAGCCATTTCCATCGCACGTAACCCCACCTGGAATCTGGGTATCCACGTCTCCCGCAAAATAGTATTCCAGTCGGCAACGCTGTTGGGCGCAGGCGTCTATTTGCTGGCGATGGCCGGTGCCGGATATTTTGTTCGCTACTACGGCGGTACCTGGGGGGGCGTACTCCAGGTAACCTTTCTGGGCGCATCGGGGATACTACTTTTAGTCCTGCTATTTTCCGACCGGATTCGAGCCCGCATCCGTGTCTTAATCAGCAAGCACTTCTTTAGCTATAAATATGACTACCGCGAAGAATGGCTGAAGTTTACGCAGACTATCGCCAGCAATGGCGCCGAGGTACCGCAGCGCATTACCAAGGCCATTGCACAGCTGGTTAATAGCGACGGTGCGCTGCTGTGGATAATGAACACAAGCAACCAACTTGAGTACTGCGCAAACTGGAAGATGCCCATTCCTGCGTCATCACACCCGGACTGGGCAGTTGCTCTGCTGGAATTTATCGAACACACAGGGTGGATAGTAGACCTGGATGAGTACCGGAAAGCGCCCCACAGTTACCCCGGGCTACAGTTACCCGACCTGCTTATTGATCTGGAAGATACACGACTGATTGTCCCGCTTTTAGTGAAATCGAAGCCGCTTGGAATAGTCGTTCTCAAGCGATCCAACATTCTGCCGAACGTTAACTGGGAAGACCGAGACCTCCTGAAAATGGCCGGCCAACAGGCTGCTGCCCACCTCGCTCAATTTCTCTCTGACAAAGCGCTGATACAGGCAAGACAATTTGAAGCATTTAACCGGTTGTCGGCCTACGTCATCCACGATTTGAAAAACATCCTGGCACAGCAATCATTGATCGTTGCCAATGCGGAAAAACACAGGGCAAATCCTGAGTTCATTGACGATGTGTTCAGCACCATCAAAAACTCAGTCGCGCGCATGACGCGCCTTATGGAACAAATGAGAAGCGGCGCGCGCGGAAAAGATCCCAGTGCGCTTGAAGTTCTCACCCTGCTTAAAGAAGTCATCGCACGGCGTTCCGGGCTGCGACCAATACCGCAACTTGAGGCGGCAGATGATAAAGTACATGTGTGGGCGGATAAGGAGCTGCTTTCGACTGTGTTTGGGCACATTATCCAGAACGCCCAGGAAGCAACCGATGATGCGGGGCAGGTAATCATTCGGGTAGCTGTCAGCGCAAATCAGGTAACCGCAAATCAGGTAACCATAGAAATAGAAGACACTGGCGCGGGAATGGATACGGATTTTATTGAAAACAGGCTTTTTAAACCCTTTGAAACCACTAAAGGATTGGTCGGCATGGGCATAGGCCTGTTCGAAAGCCGGGAATATCTACAATCGTTAGGGGGAGACGTCTCCGTGAGTAGTGAGCCCGCTGTCGGATCGATATTTCGTGTAAGCCTGCCACGTATCGAGATGGCAGACTCCGCCATCGCGCCACAGGTAGCACGGGGTCAATAATGGAAGACACCAGTAAACACCTGTTGATAGTTGAAGACGACCCGGGTCTGCAGAGCCAGCTCCGGTGGTGTTTTGATGGCTTCGACGTCGCGATTTGCAGCAACCGACAGGATGCCATTGCGCAGGTCCGCCGCCAAGTACCCGGCGTTGTCCTGCTTGACCTTGGTTTACCACCCGACCCCGGCGGAGTCAGTGAAGGCATGGCAACGCTGGCAGAAATACTGTCGATGACCCCTTATACAAAAGTTATTGTCGTTACGGGCGACAATGATCGAGCCAATGCCGTCAAGGCCATTGGCATTGGTGCCTACGATTTTTATCAAAAACCAGTCGATCCGGAAATATTGACGTTGATTGTTGAGCGCGCGTACAAGGTCAATAAGTTGGAGCTGGAAAATCGTCGGCTGCAATATACCCACAGGGAAGCGCCACTGCTGGGCATAATCACGGCAAGCCCTAAAATGCTAAAAATCTGCCGTGATATCGAAAAAATCGCACCGTCCGATATAAGCACGCTGCTACTGGGCGCCAGCGGTACCGGTAAAGAACTTTTTGCCCAGGCCATACACGAACTTAGCCCCAGGTCATCACAGCGAATCGTGGCCATCAACTGCGCCGCCATTCCAGACACCCTGCTGGAGAGTGAACTCTTCGGCTACGAAAAAGGCGCCTTTACAGGCGCTCACAAACAGACGCCAGGGAAAATCGAAACAGCCAATGGCGGCACGCTTTTTCTCGACGAGATTGGTGATCTCCCCATAGATTTACAAGCTAAGCTCCTGCGCTTCCTCCAGGAACGGGTGATCGAACGGATTGGTGGACGGGAAGAAATACCCGTGGATGTCCGCGTAGTCTGCGCGACCCATCAGGATCTCAAAGCCCATATTAATCAAGGCACTTTTCGCGAAGACCTTTACTACAGAATCAGTGAAGTGACCATTCAAATACCACCACTACAGGATCGAGAAGGCGATGCTGTCGTGCTCGCCAAAGCATTTCTCGATCGATTTAACCGCGATTACAAAAAGTCCATCAAAGGTTTTACCGCAGAAGCAATTCTCGCCATCGAAGCATACGACTGGCCCGGCAATGTGCGAGAACTCGAAAGTCGCATCAAGCGCGCCGTCATCATGGCGGAAAACCTGCAAATTACGCCCCTGGATCTGGAACTCAGCGCACCACAGAGTCAGGCGTGCCTGCCGTTTAATCTTAAGGAAGTACGAGAAGAAGCAGAGAAACTCGCCATTCAACGGGCGCTGGCTTTTGCCGACAACAATATTTCCGAAGCGGCGAGATCGCTCGGGGTTACCCGCCCAACCCTGTACACTTTACTAGAAAAACACAGCCTAAGATCATAATGCTAGAGGGCTTCTAAGCATGAGAGCTGTGGCTCGTGGCAAAAAACACACGTATCGGCATAAATCTCGACGAGTCTTTGTCTTATCTCGCGCCTTTCTTGAACAGCACGGCTTCAACTGTCTGAGCAAGAATATACAGATCGAGAAAAAAACTACCATTCTTGACGTAATACAGGTCGTATTGAAGCTTCTGAAGCGAATCATCTTCTGACGAACCATAGGGAAAGCACAGCTGTGCCCATCCGGTGATGCCGGGATTCACGGTATGTCGACCCCCATAAAGGGAATTAAGCTGAGTCAATTCTTCGACAAACTCGGGTCGCTCAGGCCGAGGTCCAACAAGGCTCATATCGCCCGTCAACACATTCCACAACTGTGGCAGTTCATCTACCCGATACCTGCGTATAAATTCGCCGACCCTGGTAATTCTCGTGTCATTTTCAGTTGCCCAGCGAGGCACCCCGTCAGCTTCGGCATTCTTGACCATACTTCTGAACTTAAGCAGCCCAAAGAGACGGCCACCCTTACCAACACGCTCTTGCTTATAAAATACCGAGCCCTTACCCCTATCCTCTAACAGTATCGCCACCACGGTTAACAACATAATCGGCGCGGAAACGATCAGGATTACCACACTGGCAACAATATCCAAACTGCGTTTGATGAGAGACGCCACATGGCTCCTGCGGAATCCGCTGGTAAAAATCAGCCAATCCGCCTGAACGAGATCCAGATGCAGCAATGTTCTTTCCCGCTCAAAAAAATCAACCGCGCCTATCACATCGACGCCGTTCATTCGACACTCCAGCAACTCCCGCTCAGGCCAAACCCTCTCGTCACCATCCAGCGCAACAACTATTTCATCAATATCGTTGTCCAGCGCAAAACTACAAATATCCTGGCCGCCCTGGAGAATCCTGCGTGGATTAACACGGGTATGTTGACACCCTTTCGCGGCAACAAACCCGGCCAACTGAAACCCCCGCATATCAGATTTACGCCTGATATTATCGATATAACGGGCTTTCTTACCCACACCAAGCACCAGAACTCTGCGCAGCAATACCTTGCCATCAATAAATCGGTAAAAAATTATTCTTATAAGCCCAAGAATAATCAAAGATATTGCTAAAAATAGCAATTCCTCACCCACAATGATCAGATTTAACCCCGCATATCGCGCAAATAAACTAGCAAATAAACTAATTGCCACGTAACTGAAAACGAAAGCCAGGGTAAAACGCGAAAAAATTCCGGACACGCTCTCTCTCTGGCGCCCGTCATACAGGCCCATAATTGCCAGACTGAAAATAATTGCCGCCGAAATAAATCCGACAATTAACAATGTGCTTAACCAGGACTGAGGATCATCATTGTGGCCTAGCGATACGAATACCGCGTAGTTGGCACAGATCAAAGCAGATGCTTCAACAACCGCAAGTATTAAAAATTGTGCATGTACGTAATGCCCAAATAAGCGGAATTTTCCTCTGCAAAATCGAACGCGGCTTCTGGCACGCGCTGGAACCCGCGGAGCAGCCTTGTCTCCTGCCTTGCGAAGCGGCGGGAAAGTGCTTTTGACCGTAGTTACGTTATTATTAAGGCGATAATTACTTTTACTGCTCATCGGATCCTTCCTCTCAAATCACTTCCTGTCGCCAGCTGCATTTTGTACCGTCCCATCGACCCTGTTCAGTGAACCGAGGGATTTCACCCAGGGAACAGAGGGCAATCGTTGGCCGGGCGATAAGGCGAAGTCACATACGTAAATGAAGTCACATACGTAACTATTGAGCAATGCCCCGGGGACTCCGATAGACGGTTCAGCGTGGAGCAACGGTAACGTTGATACCCGGCCTGAATTTGCCAATCCCATCGCAGGTAGAGCACGAACGCCAGGGTCAAACGTCATACGAGTGCCATCCAAAATGCTTCCAATACACACTCAACTTCTTTCCCCATTTTGCCGGCCGCCCAGTGTCAATCACAACTTATCGAGGAAGGAAGAGGCGAAAGATTAACGGTCAAAATCACTGACTAGCGGTCAAACTTTGTCAGTGCGCGCTAACCGACCCAAACACGTTAGTTCTTCCATGGCCTCCTCCGATTTACACACCCGCAACAGGCGCTCAACATAGATTCGAAAACCACGGCCAATCTACCGATCCCTTATGACGATTTCATGATGCGACAATCCGCTAGCACCACCTGAACCCTAGTCCAACCCGGACTCCAGTACAACCTAACACAGTGAGCATGTGCTCGGGGACGGGGTATTCAGTTACCAACGTATAAGATTGATATTAATCAACCATACATTTAAAAGAATAAATAAATACGAACAGTAAGTTCTTTGGGATCGACAAAGCATTTGTGATCAACACAATGCTCCACGCTAAGCCACGTATCCTGGGACCCTATGCCGTGTCGTTAGTTAAGGTAAAACACAATACGGGTGAGCGCTTTTCGCTCGACGCCACCTTTCACCTACGCCCTAAAATCTGCATGTATGGTGACACCAACGTTGCTGCGCGCCGCCTTAAAGCGCGGGACTTTAATAAAAATAACTTAACTTAAAACAATTGCCTATATATTCTTTGTCAAAAATAAATTAAGTTCGATTTGAGCGGAGACCACCTGTAGCTCAAGCATCAAATATTTATTTCGCTCGACCATTTCATTGCACAATATCCGATGACGAGCGAACTCTGTATAACTCATCTACTGCCGGAGGGCGATGAAAACGAATCAGGTCATTGCCATAGTCAAGGCTACCCGTAGCCTTGCGCATTTCCAGTACCCGCAGCACCTCGGACTCTCTAACTGCCGCCTTTCTGGCTATTTGCTCCGGTCCTAAATGTACCTCCCTTACCATGGGCTGATCTTGCTGCGGGGTCGCGGAATTCCACAGCTCATCAAGCGCATAGACCACCCGGCCGGTTTGCGGGGCAAATGCCTGAACCATCGCCAAATGGTCAGTTTCTCTGAGTCGACGAGCAAAGTGGCCGAGCAACTGATCCATTTTGCCCGGATCCTGGCGAATGATATCGAGCATTTGCTCACGTCCAATCGCCACCACCTCGGTATTCATCGTAGCGGTCGCCGTTGCTGATCGGCTTTCCCCATCAAAAATGGCGAGCTCGCCAAACAAGGCCCCTTTGGGCAATTGAGCGACAATAACTTCCTTGCCATCGGGACCCCGACGGGAGATGGCAATACCGCCCTGGTCGACCGCGTAAGCATGCTCAGCCGCGTCATTTTCTCGAAATAACACCTCCCCAGGTGACAGCAGAACCCGATCAAACTGCGCCCGGAAATTATCCAGCCAAAACCACTCCACCACTGCTCGCGACGCACCAAAGGCCCAGCTATACACCTTGTCAAAGGGGGCTGACATTGGCACCAGACTGTCACCAACCGATTCCACCCACTGGGATTCCGCCAGACCTTCAAAACCGAGGCGCCCCCACAATGAAAAAGTTTCCGCACTAGCGGTACCAAAAACATGTGTCGCGCCCCAGCCATGCATGACAGCAGTCGTCGTTTTGAACAGCGCGGCCACAACATTTCGCCGATGGCGCCAATTTTTACGGATCGCCAGCATGCTGCCGCTGACAATGCATGCGCCACCCGTCAACTCCTCACTGGATTTTTCTATATCTCGTCTAACAGGAGAAAAATCATAGTATTTTTCTGGGGGCAGACCCACCGAGGAATCCTTGTTAACGCGAAACGATGCGACCGCTGTCGCACCGTCGTACGCAACAACATTCGCCACACCGGGCAGGGTGTCAAAATGATCGACAATCCGATTGTCATCGTGCGCGCGTCTATCTGAAAACTTGCCCCGCTCCGCTACATAGACGTCGTGACGCAGTCTGAACACGTCATCCAGTTCCTGTGCAGTTCGTGCAATTTTTAGTCTAATAGGCACAACAATTCACCATTTGAGTTCGTGTACATCCTCGTTTCACGACAGCTTGCTTAGGTAATGGGGACTTGTCGGCAGAACCACTGCTCGCCCATCGTACTCTCTCACATCCACGCCAGCTGACATCCACGCTAGTAATTGCTAAAAAATCGCCACCTTCGCATCAGTTACTATGCTGTCAGTTGCTATGCTGTCAGTTGCTATATTGTCCGTTGCTATGTTGATGAGAAACACACTCAAAGCATCCTGTGTTGATATCTATCAGTTAGCTACGCTCTGTTTACCCGGGGAGATTTGTAGTTTCCAGGACCTGCCGATGTTCAATCGAAGATGCACTGAACCAGGTGTCGTCTCTGCAACACCCCTATCAGAGTATATTCGGGCACTATAAGTTCCTTCAGCATCACGATCAAGCGGATATCCAGACCATTCTATAACTGCCCATTAAAGGTCCATTCTCGTCTCGCAGAACTTTTTATTTGAATGGCGTCGCAGAGCGTTTATACATTAGCTGAAGGTAAAGCTGACAAGTCGCTGACCACCTACAACACCGAAGAATTTCGCACAGTACTAACAAGCCCTATCAACACGTTTTACAATGCTCTGCGTGTCGATTGTTTATCACCAGTAGAATGCGGGCAGCGTAGCGCATATATGTTCATACTTCACCACGGTTACAGTGTCCGCTGCATCTACTGATGATTATTTCCAGATAGACAGGCGACATCAGGCGAATTCAACATGACTGGCAGAACAAGAATACTTTTTTTGGCCGAAGCCGTTACGCTGGCCCATGTGGGGCGTCCAGTAGCTTTGGCTACGGCGCTTGACGCCGAGCATTATGATATACATTTCGCCCACTGCCCCCGCTATCGCCCGCTGCTGGGCGAGCTTTCCTTTACCGAGCACCACATCGAATCCATTTCACCGCAGCAATTTATGGCCGCGCTTGCCGCTGGCAAACCACTCTACGACTTAACCACACTAATGAAGTATGTCAAAGCGGACCTGAAGTTAATCGCCGACATCAAACCGGATATCGTGATTGGAGACTTCCGGCTCTCCCTGGCGGTGAGCGCCGAGCTGGCCGCAATACCTTATGTAACGGTCAGCAATGCCTGTTGGTCACCCTACACCAAACAACGCTACCCCGTTCCTGAGCTACCCCTGACACGCGCGCTGGGGCCAACGGCAGGCCAGTGGCTGTTCTCGTTGGGGCGCCCGCTGGCCTTTGCGCTTCACTGCCTGCCCATGCACCGGCTACGTCGCCGATTCGGCCTGAAGAGTCTGGGCTTTAGTTTGCAGGAGGTTTACACACATGCGAATTACACCCTCTACGCCGATTTACCCGGCCAGTACAGCACCAGCCATCTACCACCAAATCACCATTTTATTGGCCCGGTGATCTGGTCTCCCAGGCTAACCCTGCCAGCCTGGTGCCAGCATCTGCCAGCCAATCGGCCACTCATCTACGTCACCCTGGGCAGCTCCGGGCAGGCCGACTTATTGCCACAAATAATCACAGCGCTCGGGCAACTGGATGTCACCGCTCTGATATCAACCGCGGGCGCGGCCTTACCTACCTCAATACCCAACAATGTCTTTCTTGACACCTACCTGCCTGGCGAAGAGATTGCCCAAATGGCCAGCCTGGTGATCTGTAATGGCGGCAGCCCGACTACTTACCAGGCGCTGGCCAGCGGGAAACCCGTCATCGGGATTGCCGCCAACCTCGATCAACATCTGAATATGCAATCTCTGACGGCCGCCGGGGTAGCGATTTTAATACGCTCCGATCAATTTACCGCCACAGAACTTAGCCGCGCGATAGCCAGACTGCTGCACGACGAAACCTACACACTGGCCGCTCGCCAGCAGGCCGATCAATTTGCACAATACGATTGCGCAGCACAGTTTCGCAAGATCATAGCAACCGTCTCGTCCACCACAGTCCCGATGAACCGATAGCACCCGATGAACCGACAACAGCCCATGAACCGATAGTCCCGATGAACCAATAACAGCCCATGAACCGATAACAGCCCATGAACCGATAACAGCGATGAGGAAAGTGAATTATGCGAAAAATATCAGCGCCGCAAATAGCAGTCTTTGGTTGCCTGTTGACTTTGATCATCCTGCTCGCACTTTGCACGACGTGGGTTGTAATATCGATAACGGTCGCTGGTGCCTTTTACAGTGTTCTGTTTGTCCTGACCTTCATTGTCACGCTGTATCTCTACGCCTTTCTGATATATCGGCTGTCCCACCAGTTTATGCCGCTCAGGGAAGGCGATCTCGCCGTTGACTCAGCAGAAGAGTTTGCCTACCAGGTGGACACCCTGTTTCGGCTGGTGCTGTTTTATCCCCTGATCAGAACCCATTTCATCCCAACGCCCCTTATGCGCCTCGTCTATCAGGCGCTTGGCGCCAGGCTGGGCGCCAATACCTACAGCGGAGGCAGCATTCTCGACCCCGCGCTCACGGTCATCGGCGCTAATACCATAGTCGGCCATGACGCCGTGTTATTTTCCCACGTCATTGAGGGCGCCCACATGGCGCTGGCGCCAATCAGCATTGGAGATAATGTCACCATCGGCGCGAAGGCAGCCATCATGCCAGGCGTAACCATAGGCAACGGTGCCGTCATCTCGGTGGGCGCAGTCGTTACCAAGGGCACGGCCATTGGCGCGGGGGAGCACTGGGGCGGCGTGCCAGCGAGATTACTTAGCTAGTCTGCAGTCAGTCACGCGGGCAACCCTGACTCGCGGGCTTGCATCGCCAGATACGGGGTATTATTGCTTAACCTAATCCTGGCCAGGCAAAAACTGCCGCGGGGGAATACATAACATGGCATAGCACAAGGCAGAACCATGGCGTTTAACCACGATCCTGCCTTGTCAGTTACAGAACACTTGTTAGCGACAGAACGCTTGTTAACTACGAACTTCCTGTCAGCTAGAACAAAAGAACCCGAAGAACAGTGCGCCGGGCTACTTCAGATCAAAGCCTGTCAGCGGGTGAATCTGGAAGTTACCGCCATCCAGATAACCCCATACTTCATAGATTTTGTCGGTCTTGTTAATAACCCCCGTGACCTCTCCATCCACCAGCACTGGATCAAACCCCTTGTAAATGGTGATCCTGTAAAAATCAGCACAGCCGCAGTCGGCGACGTTCTCTACAACAGGTGGGTTTGCAAAAGGGTTGTTGCCGGAACCGTTGGGGGGGCAAACAGCGCCATCCTCCGGCTTATTACCAGGCTCGCCGAGGTCTTCAATGTGTACCTGAAACCAGTGATAAGTTCCCGTTGCTGGCCCGGGATTCGCGTTACAGGACTGGGGGCCATTGCCCGGCTTACAGCCGCCCGTCCCCGCAACGACATCGCCTATCCCGGGGAAGGTATGGATGCCATCACCCGCGTAGCTGGTGTCGTCAATCTGGAAGTTGGAGAACTCGCCAATACCCACAAAGTCGATCTGCTTGTTCGGCGCGGGGCGGGCCTGCTTGCACCAACCCTCATCCGTACAAATAATTTGATCAATTTCCGTGCCGGGGCCGCCGCTCGATGTGCCGCCGTGGAAAGCAAATTGCAAACCCTCCGGACCAACGTGATTATTGTGCTCCCACTCGCCCTTCGGTTGCGGCTGCAGCGCAGTGTTCGCCCCGGCCTGCCCGCCCATCGTCCATTCGTAGCCCGCGGTGGTTACGGATTTAGTCTTATTACTCTTGCCGACTGGAACCTGCACAGTCGTCGGCGGCACACTTGCCTGCGCCACGGTGCCGTCCCAGCCCACAGCGTCTTCTTCAAGCGGGATACCGGAAGTATCATTTCCACCACCCGTCACTCGGCAGGCCTGTTCAGGCGGCAGAAACTCTACCGCATTGTTAGCGTCAATCTGCAACAACATATCCGGGCCAGCAACGCCGTTGAGCAAGCCAACCAGCGAATTCAGCTTCGATCCCGAAATATCCGTGTCGAAACTTCGTGACGGATTGGTTTGCCGAAAGGGTACAACCTGACTATTGTTGAAGGGCAAGATGGTGCCTTTATCGACGCCGCTCGGGAAGAAGGCCTTGTTTACATATTGCACCAGCACAGCTATGCTTTGTGCCCCCTCGCCAGTTACCGTAGACGTATCCGGCCAGTCATCGCTAATGTACTGATCAAGCGGTTGGACCAGATTACTGGGCACCTTAAAATTTCCTGACAATTCAACAACCTGCCCCGAAAGAATCAGCTCGCCATCATTGTAGCCGAGACCCGCGAGGGAACTCCCCTTGACACCGCCACTCTTTAGATCATCGTAAACAATTTCGACAAAGTTGGTGCCTGCCGACGTGTCGAGGTCAAAGAGCACCTCCGTGCCGTCACCATTTGCCACAACCGATGCACCATTCGACAGATAAAAGGTGATTTCGTAATCGATATTCAAACCAGGCAGATTAAGTGGGTCACCGGCAGGGTCACCAACACCGATGAGCGCTGAATGGCCGTAAACCTGAACATTTTTAGTTTCGCCTGGAGAGATCGGTATTGCCTGTACCCCCCCCGCTTGCGACGAGATAAGAGCGCTGTTTGGCGCCCAGTCGAAAAAACTTATCGTCACCGCATCATTACCCTGGCCATCCGGGTTGAATGTCGCGAGTGTCGCGGCATGAGCGCTGGTCAACGACAAGCCGCCGAACGCTATTGCGACAAGGGCAGCACTTTGGTTGCGTTTGATGTGTTTATGTAAAGATTTCAAGGCTCGCAATATATTCATGGTAATCACTCCCTAATTTCACGAACTGGCCGGACAATTATTCAAAAGACAATATATTTAATATTCTAAAGACAATATATTTAAAAGTTTAAAATCAGCAACGACGTTTCTGCTAAAAAACATTCCCAACCTCAACCGGGTGACGCTCATTACGGGCATGACGCCCCTTGTTGTTCGACTTAACGCTTTACTACCACCACAACTTATATACCGATGGAGACCCTGCACTTATCCGCCACATCATAACCAGACAAACAAAAGGCCCCATCAGGAGCCTTTTGTTTTGGCAAAGCGCTGCTGCTCCCCTGCGCGCCTAAGAGCTTATACCGCGACGCGTACGCCTGACCGCCATGCCGCCCATGAAAAGCAAACCCAGGGACAATAGCAATACCGAGCTGGGTTCAGGTATTGGCGACGCCAAAAAAGAGTTGTTAGCATCGGTTTGAAACAGGATATCAGGGCCATTCAAACCATTGACCGAACCGAGACTGATACCGCCGCCGGCGAGCGACAACGTGCCGCCTGGATTACTTGTATCCGTATCAAAGGACTTTGACGGGTTAGTTTCCTTAAACGGCAATACGTTGGACGTGTTAAAGAACAAGTCGGCAAGCAGGTTGCTGATATTGGTTTGAAAAAAGGCATAGTCCTGGTACGTCACATCGCCCACCAACTGTGTAGAACCCTCACCTGAAACCGTCAGCTGGCCGCCCCAGTCATCGCCGTTGGAGCTTTGATCAAGCAGACCAAAGCCGGTTAAGGTGTCGGTGCCCAGGTCGAACGACCCGTTATTATTGACGTCAGTAAATGTAAACTTAGTCGTAAAATTACCCGAGACCGCGGTCACGTCGGCGCTGAGTATCAACTGGCCATCATCAAAACCTAAACCTGACAACGAGCTGGATTTAAGCCCAGTACCGTCTGAAAGGTCATCGTAATAAATCTGAAAAAAATTGACAGTCTGCGTGTCTGCTTGCACCAACTGGATGGTTTGAGTAAACGTATATTGATCGTCGCTGCCGCCATCACATGTTCCGACGCATGTCGCAGCGGACGTCGTCAATGAGGATATAGTTTCCGAAAAAGCAGAGATAAAGGTAATTTCAAAACCTGAACCAGACGTATTGAGACCTATCGGGGCACCGGCAGGATCTCCACCTGCATCCGTAAACCCGTTTAACGCGCCATGACTGTAGGTATTGAACGAGTCGCCTTCCCCAGCGGGTATGGCATCGTCAGCGAGCGTACTGGAAGGCGACCAGTCGAAACCCCCAACCCAAACAGCACCATTTGTAGCCTTGGCGCCATCGGCGTCGAATAAAATAAGATCGGCTGCCGACGCAGACGCCGCAAACCCGACGGTGAAGATGAAGGCTAATGCGGCCTGTTGTAATGCTTTGATGTTCATATTGCACTCCCTGTTGAGCTGCTAAAACGTTAGAACGCTAGACATGCATTGAATCTCTGGTAAACCTGTTCAATCGCTTGTCGAATTATCTTGTCGAATCATCTTGTCGAACCGTAGCCCTTATTCATGGCGAGTTACCGGTGTACGCTCCCACAGGGGAGCACTATTCGTGCCATATAAAATATAGCTTTATAAAACAACAGGATACCGTTTGAATGCCAGATCACCTGGTCTTTATCAGGCTTGTCTGTAAAAAAATCTGACAGCGGTTAGCGCCCCTGTTTGCGACCGATATTCCGTTCAGGACTCGGGATTACCGGCGATACCTTGCAGCAATTATGGAGATGCTTTGAATTAACTATAAATAGGACAGACTATAAAAGAGAATCAGGTCTAAAGGATCGCGGGTTTCCGGGGAAAAACCGTGGTCGCGGTGCCTGCGCGGCACAGGTACAGGCACCGCGCGTGGTTACGCAGCCCTTATCCTTACCTTTGTATAGCCTTTATATCGCCCTTATATGTATGTGCCCATGTGCCGCAACGTGGCGCAGACCAGCGCCCGCCGGCAAGCGACCAGGCCGGTCCGGTGGTGAATTGGTCATGGCGCTGAACGTATGCCAACTGAACGTAATCCTGTATGCCAGATGAACGTATGCCAACGCTTAATGTGGCCAGGCAGTGGTCGAAGGGCGCAAACAATTTGCAAAAAAAGTGGCTGTAGCACTATGTGGCAGTTGCAGCATAGGCAGTAGCCGGCATAAAGGAGCAAGAGAATCAGCAAGGTGCCCTGTAAAATAACCTGACACCGCCCGCTTGCCAGACCACGCCCTTTCTCCTTTCTCCTTTCTCCTTTCCAGACCCTCAAGCCGACCTCAAGCGACAGGCTAACCGCCCAGGCGCTCAAGCAAGGCCCTGGCCTCCGGTTGTTCGGCAAAGGCCTGCTCAGTGGACAAAAGCCGGGTCAAAACACGCCGCGCCTGCTCGCGCTGATTATTGGCGACCAGGGCGAGAGCCAGGTGATAGCTGATTTCAGCACTGCCCGGGGCCTGTTCGGTGGCATTTTGCAGGAGCTTGACGGCGCGCGCAGCCTGACCGCCCCTGGCCAGCAGAATCATCGCAAGGGTATCCTGAACCGGGGCGATGGCGGATAACTTATGGGCACGCTCCGCGTATTCGAGCGCCTTGTCGGATTGTGTATCCTTGAGCAGAAACGCGAGATTGTTCAAGGCGATAACATGCTCGGGGTTTACTTTAACAATGTCAGTAAAGGCGGCTATGGCCTCTGCCTGGCGATTCCCCACGACGTAGAGCGTAGCCAGATTGTATTTGACCACGGCATCGGCGGGGTTTCTGGCCAGCCAGTCTTCCATGGTCCGGAAAGCGTCGTCATGCTGGCCGGCCCGCCACTGGGCGAGCGCGTATTTGACCAGCAAATCACTTCGCTTTGGCGCTACGTTGAGCGCTTGCTGAAAGGCTTTTACCTCTTCCGTGGGTTTATTCAGCGCCGCCGCCAGGTGTGCGGATTGCACATAGACCTCGGCATTATCGGGGTACTTTGTTGCCAATTGCCCGACCAGCTCCCCAGCTTCGTCGAATTGCTTTTCACCCACCAGCAACCCGACCATGGCAATCTGGATATCCAGTGCGTCGGGGGTCAACTGATAGGCTTTGCGCAGCGCGGTGGCGAACCTGTCTTTGTCACCTTTTTTATAGTAGACCTGCGCCAGCAAATAGTGATTGACAGCAACATCCGGCTGCAGGGTCAGGAGGTGCTCAAGGGTACGCGCAGCGCTGTTATAACTGCCGCTTTCCGCCTGCGCGGCACCGAGCACCGCCAGTATCGAGGTGGCGTCGGGGCTGGTATTGGCTGTTTCGCTCAAGACCTGTACGGCGCGCCGGACATCGCCGCTCTGCAGCAGTAGCTCGCCCAGCAGGGCGGCTGGCGGCACCGACTCGGGGTGCGTTTGCCGCAACTTTTCGAGCAGGGCGATCGCCTTATCATTTTGACCCAGCTGCCGGTAGAGTTTGGCCAGTGCGGTATTGGTGCCGACATGGTCCGGGTACACTTTCAGGCTGTCCTGGTAAAAGGCCAGGGCGCCATCCGCATCGCCCGCCAGCATCGCCAACACCGCCAGATTATGGGCGGCGCTGGCATTGCCAGGTGACAGTTCAAGCACATTTAAAAAGGTGGCCTTCGCCTGATCACTTTGCTGGTTGGCAAGGCGAGCCCAGCCGAGGCTAAGCAGGGCGGGGACGCTTTGCGGCATGGTCGCCACCCACTGCTCGGCGGCCGCCAGCGCTTTGGCGTTTGCACCGCTGTTCAGTAGCCCCATGAACAAACTCAATTGCAGTTTTTCTTCTTCGGGTTGTAGCTCAATGGCTTTTTCCAGTTCGGCAGTGCCAAGCGCGACATCCCCCTGCGCCATGAGGGCGAGGCCGAGCCTGGACCGCGCTTCGCCCGATTCCGGGTGCAGCGCTACTAACTGCCGGTATAGCTCAATTGCCTGCGCTCGCTTGCCCCGGGCCAACAGCAGGCCCGCTTTTAACTCCAGGGCCTGGCTGTTTTCGGCTTCCCGTGCGAGGATTGAATCGAGCAGTTTTTCTGCACTCTCCAGATCGCCTTTGCGCATTTGCAACTGGGCCAGGGTGTTGGCAGCCGCGTTTGAGTTGGGCACCAGTTCCAGGAATTGCTTCAGGTAACTGTCGGCCTGGCCCTGATGCTCCTGCATGTAGTGGCTCATACCAAGGTAATACATGGCCGAGGTGTATTTGCTGTATTTGCTGAGCGCCTGCTCAAACAAGTGCTGCGCATTTTTGTATTGCTGTTGCTGAAACTGGATCAGACCCTGGGCATAGAATTTGCCTGGGTGCGTATCTGGCAGCTTGTTGATATCCTGCTCGGCCTGATCAAATTGCTCAAGCTGAATACGCAATAACGCCCTTTGCAGCAAGTAGGGCGTCTGATTTAGCGCAGCATCCAGGGCTTTTGAGTAGGCAGCTGCCGCTGCTTCGAGATCACCACTGGATTCCTCGAGCCTGCCCAGCAAACTCCATGCTTCGGCGCGTTTTGGCTCTACACTAAGGGCTTCTTCAAGCCACGGCCTGACGGAGCCCAGGTCACCTGTAACAACGTTGACCCGCGCGTGCCCCAACATCGCCGTGACAGTTTTATCATTGATGCGCAAGGCTTCATCAAGCTCGGCCCGCGCTCGCTCAACATTGTCTTTGAATAGGAAACTCTGCCCCCGGATCGCCAAAAGCTCCGCCTTTTGGTCTGGCGCCAGCTCGGGTGCGACGGGGAACTCATCAACAATTTCATCGTACTTGCCCTGCAAAAATAGCGCGCGGGCGAGTGAAACCATTAGCGAGTTATCTGAGAGACCTTGTTCCTGAGCATGGCGCAATTCTTTTTCTGCCGAGGCGCCGTCTTCAAAGTCAATGTAGGTTTTACCCAATAATAAGCGAGCTTCGCTGTTTTCCGGATTTGTCTGCAGGGCATTTTTTAACTCGATGACAGCAACATTATAATTACCCCGCTCCAGGGCCTTCCTGGCCAGTTGCATGTATTCCTGGTCAGTTCGATTGCCGCCACAGCTCTGTATTAACAAACTCAACAGAGCAATGGGCAGCCAACGCATTGCGGTTCTGAGAAAACCGGCGGGCTGCTCTGCAGTTGCTATTTTGAACATCGCTAATCTCGCTCCTTTTAAAGTGGTTTCCGTCGAATCGACAAACGTTCCTCGCGCCAGTCTAACATGCACGGGTAAATCGCAATATCAATATAAACGACAGCAAAATACCCGCTGTTCCAGCTTTGCTACGCACCCATAAAACGCGCGCTCATCGCGGCATGACACGGCCTGCTAAACCACTTCGCGCCGAACACCCGATGACGATGTTGTCATTCGACGTATATTGTTCAGCTGGCCTCGCGATTTTGTCGGTCCAACGCAGCACAGTCTTTTTCCAGCTTGAATAGCCGCTCGTAATCAAAACCCAACTTCTTGGCTCTTCGCACACACCGCTGCGCCCGGTGCATATACCCCACATCCCAGCCGTGTTTTTGCATATGGCGAATCATAGCCTGGGCCGCAAGCACATTGTAGGCTGCGATTGATGGCTCTTTATTGACCAGGGTTACAAAGGACAGCATCGCCTGGTCGGTTTCGTCATTGCGCAGTGCCAGAATACCCGCCTCGTAAAGCTCTTTTTGCTCCGCATGCTGTAACGCCTCGACAAGCTCCTGATCCTCGGAGCGAAGCGACACGCCCAAAACCGCCCCGGCCCGTCGAGCGAGGCTGCCATAAAAACCAAGCGACGAATCCGGCGCAAGGAACAGTGCGCTGTTTTTTGCGGGTGCCCTGAAAAAAACCAGGTAGCCAAGCGGTATCACAAACAGCGTCAATACCGTGGAGAAACTCAGGCCCCAGACAATTGTGGTGGCCACCGGGCCCCATATCAACGATGCGCCACCCAGACCGACCGCCAGAGAGAACAAGCCCGCTATGGTCGTCAATGACGTGACCATGATGGGGACAAACCTTCGCCTGGCCGCCTGCGTTACTGCCGCTGCCATGCTCTTTTTTCTGTCGAGGTTTTTGTTTGCTGTGGCAATCAACACTATTGCGTCATTTGCCGCAATCCCGGCCAGCGCGACCGCACCATAAAGCGTAAACAGGCTCATCGGGTTGGCGCTGACAAAAAGCCCGAGGACTACGCCGACAAACGCCAACGGCACTACAACCAGCACCAGGAGCGGTTGCAGATAACTGTTAAACTGGGTACCCAGAATGAGGTAGACCAGACCCAGGCCCATCACAAACAGTATCGCCATGGCGCCCAGGCTGTCCCCCACGTCATCCATCTCGCCAGAAAAATCGAGGTCAATGCCGGGAAACTGAGCGCTAATTTTCGCCCAGCTTCGCGCAATAGCCCTGTTTGCCCTCAGTGTATCCGTAACACCACTATCCAGATTTGCCTCCAGCGTTACCGCCCGACGGAAATTCTGGTGCCGTATATTACTCACGGTGGCTTGCTCTTCATACTCCAACAGCTCGCCGAGGGGAATGCCACCGCCTTCCTCCAGGCCGATGATATAACCCATAAAAGTGTCGATATCCTGGAGTTGTGCGGGCTTGGCGCGCACCCGGACATCTAATCGCTCACCTTTGTACTGGGTATTTGCAACCACTTCACCGTCGACATAGAGATGAACCGACCGCGTTACATTTTGCGCATTCAGGCCGCTCCGCGTAATCGCATCGGGCTTGAGTTGAAGCCTTAGCTCCATGCCACCCCTGGTATCATCATCGACGACATCGCCCACGCCCTCGGTGGCCGCCAAAATATCTTTTAGGCGCGCCACCGCTCGGCGAATCTCGCCGATATCATCGCCGCGAACCTTGATGCTTACCGGCTTGGATGTTGGCGGACCCATCTTGCGCTTCAAAAAGGAAATGTTGATCGGCCCGGGCACGGCGACGACGCTGCCCCGCACTTTGTTGATGATTTCCTCCAGTTCGCGGGTCCCTGATGAGGCCGCCGTTAGACTGACCAATATCTGCCCGCGGTTTTCGCCGGTCAGCACCTCTTTATCGGTAAATTGTTGACCCGCATAACTGACCACACCCCGCGCCTCGCCCGGTTTCAGCTCGCGTTCTATTATCTCCTGAATTGTCGCCAGGGTAGCGCTGGTTTTGTTCAGCGTTGTGCCCGCCGGCATTTCCACATTAACGTAAAATAAGCGAAAAAATTCAGAAGCGAAAAAGTCTACGCGAACCATGCCCGAAACCAGCAACGCGCCCGCTAACACCAGCAAAAAGGTAAGGCCATAAAAAGCTCGTCTGGGACGCCGCAGCAAAGCGATCAACCATTTCGCGTAGCGGTTGCGAAGTTGCCTGAGGGTGCGATTACGCAGCAGCTGGATCTTGCTCCGACCGATCAAATTCGGCTCAAATTCAACCATATGGCTGGGCAACATCAAAAAGACTTCGAACAAACTGATCATCAGTGCGATACTGACCACAAGGGGTACAACGCGCATGAAATCGCCTAACACACCAGGCAACAGCATAAGCGGCAAAAACGCCGCAATGGTGGTTAGTACCGCCGTCGTCACCGGAGCTGCCACTTCGCGCAAGGCTTCCACCACCGCCAGGGCAGAATCAATGCCACGCCGCAAGCGATGAGCAACCGCCTCAGCAACGACCACCGCATCATCGACCAGCATACCAAGGCTAATGACCACCCCGAGCAAAACCGAAATATTCAATGTTTCGCCGATAATATTCAGCACCCCAAAGGTGCCTGCCAAAGCAAATACAACCCCCGTGGTTGTAAAAAGCGCCATCTTGAAACCGAGAAAAAGCCCGGTCACCAGCATCACGAGCAACAGACCGATAATCGCGTTGCGTTCCATGACACCGAGTGCCGCCCTGGTCGATTCGGTTTGATCATCCAGCAAAGTCAAACGCACGCCGGTTCTGTCGGCCAACTGGTTTCTCTGCTCTATATATTCGTTAACCCGCTCAAGTAACTTTAAATTATTAACTTTGCCTTTCTTATAAACCAGGAACAAGACGGCTGCTGTGCCCTCATGGCGAACCAGCTCTTCAGGATCCGTTCTGCCCCTCGTTATATCCGCGATGTTCCGTAATAATACTTCCCCCCGGCCACTGGCAATTGGGAACGCGCCGACGTAGTCTGGGTCGCTACTGGTGCCAGACAAACGCACCAACCAGCGTTGCTCACCGAGGGTGACGTCACCCGCTGCAAGATCCTTAAAATAGGCCTTTACGGTATCAGCCAGGTCGGTCGCCGAAACACCTAGCCCATACAGGCGACTGGACAAAAACTCGATTTTTAATTCAGCCTCCCGGTCGCCGACCGACAGGACGTCGTCAACACCATCGAGTCGTTCAAGATCGTCTTTCACGCTGCGCGCAATACTGTGTAATGTATTCTCGTCGGCCTCGCCGTAAACCACCAGTGTCGCGGTAGGAAAGGCTTTTGAGCTGGAAATTTCGAATATCTCGGGCTGCTTCACCGACTCAGGGAGGCTATCTCGTGTCGACTGAAGCTCCCGGCGCAGATCCGTCATCCGTTTGTCGAAGTCATCTTCATCCATGTCATCGAATCGTATCAATATACTGGACACGCCCTCCCGGCTGGTACTGGATACGAATTTGATGTCCGATATCTTTTTGATGCTTTGTTCGAGTGGTTCGGTAATGCGAGCTTCGACATCCGGCGCAGAGGCACCCGGCCAATAAGCCCATACCTGAACCCAGTTAAAATTAATACTGGGATCCTGCTCCCTCGGGAGATGGTAATAAGACATCCAGCCAACGATTAAAACCAGCAAAAAAGTCAGGTTGATTAGAATGTGGTTATGGAGCAGTTTCCCGAACATTGAGTCAGGGCTCTGTCACTCGTACTGCGTCGCCATCGTTAATCTCAAAGCGACCATTTATAATTATTTTCGCATCACTCGGTAGCGCCCGTGTTACCGGTGCAGGCTGCCCTTCCGCCGCGCCAGGAAGCGCTAAAAATTCGGCACGGCCATTGACCGCCAGAAAAATACCGAGCCCCTTGCGACGCACGAGGAATTCCGCCGGCACGTGGGCAACAGGCGTGTCCCACTGCACACGCCCCGCACTGCCGGGGTAGGCCTTTTCGGCCAAAAATTCGAGGCGCACCTCATAGCTACGAATACGGCTTTCCATCAGTGGCAATGTCGCTCTCAAAGTCAGCGGATAGGCTTTATCATTGACAATAAAAACCACGCCCCTCGCCTTCTGTAAAAACTCCAGATCCTGTTCCTGAACTTTTGCTGAAACTTCAACATTTTCTCGATCCAGCAGCCGCAGAATGGGATTGCCCCTGGTTAAATAGTCGCCAACATTAGCGATTTTGGCGATGACCACGGAGTCAAACGGCGCGCGAATCGAGCACTTCTCGACACTGCGCTGAGCCGCTTTCAGCACAGCGCCCAGGCGCTCCACTTCAGCCGCCGATATGGCAGCATTCGATGAGCGTCTTTCCACCTCCTCGGCAGAAATGTTGTTCTTTGACAATTGCTCCACTTTGCTCAATCGGGATCTTTCAAAGGCCAGCCTGGCTCTTTCCGCTTTCAGCGATGCCGCCGCCTGGGTCACGGAAATCTGATGATCCTGACAGTCCATGGTCGCGACGACCTCCTGTTGCTTGACACTGTCGCCGACACGAAAATTTATGCTCTTAAGAATGCCACCCAGCTCTGAGCTCACACTGGTGTCATTCAGACTCAAGGTTGTCGCGGGCGCATCGCGCACCGGATAGAACAGCACATCGGTCATTTTTTTTGTGGTGACCGGCGTCGCCTCGCCAACAACCTGGGCGGAAAACAGGGCTGAAAACAGTGCGCTAAAAAGCGCGACCCGCAACGACACTGTAAACTTAGCAACAAATTTCGTCATCAATCTAGTACCCCCAAAAATTAATGCTGTCGCCGAAATCCCCTAAACGCAGAGACCCGACCGAAGACCTTGCGCGCCAGGGCTTCGCAACTAATTACCTGGAAAAACTCACTTTACCCGGAAAAACTCAATTGCTCGATAGTCTTGCGCAGCGACCGGGACACCGGCGCTGTACCGAACCCGATCCGCCCCATAAAGACGGCATCGACGCCACGCCCGATCAAGGCTTCGAACTCCGATCTGACCCTGTCGGCATCGGTGTCCTTCCCCGGACTGTCGGTGAACTTTATCCCCTCGCGGGCGTAGGCGGCAAAAATCAGGGGCGTCATCTCCGGTTGCAGTAACAGCCCCTGACTGGTGGCCGTCAACCAGAAACGCTGCGTCGCGCGCCCGCCTGCAAGATAAGTATCAGTTGTCGATCTGGCGGTATCGGCAACGATCACGAAATGTGCAGCGCAACGCAACGCCGGTATCAAATCGAGCTGTATTTTCGGTATCAAGGTACCGCCGAAATACCGGTTGAGCATTTTTACCCTGGCCCAGCTTTGCAGGGCCCACTGCATCATTTTCAAGGACAGCACATCGGCGCCCAGCGCCTGGTCAGGGATGCGATCATGACTGAACCGGGCGTTCCAGTGAATGATTTTTTTATGTACTTTATAGACTTCGGGAATCGTTAAACGGATACCGGCAGTGCGCAACAGCAAGCGGGCCATCTGCCACTTTTTACCCCTGTTTTCCACCCAGATCACCCGGTAACCATCCCCTACCGCCGTTTCCAGCAACGTTTTTTGCGCAGCGCTAAGGTGCTGTCCAGAAAACGGACGGCGCTGCGTGGTCCGCGCCTTGATAAATGGCAGTAACGGCGGCGCTTCAGCCAGTTGCGCACTGGCAAAGTGAACATCTATGGTCAATTGTGTTGCCGAGTCAGCCTCGAGGTCAGTTTCCGGCAATCGATCCGGCAAACGATCCCGCAAACGAAAAGTTGCCTCCAGTCCCTCCGCCTGCGCGGCAATTGCGATGTTTTCCAGCAGCGTGCCAATCGCCGTCTGGCTTGCCCTGCCTTTCAGGTCATACACGCACCAGTCTCGCGTGTCGTGCGTATGAACCACCAGGTGATCGGCGCCGATGACCTCGAATCGCCAGGGCTGGGTATTATCGCCACTCGGCGCCCAGCGTGCCTGATCGAGGATTCTCTCCATTGGCGTCGCTGGCACGACCTCAGGTGAGCTGGCAGATGCAGTCAATTTTGCCATCAGCCGTTTGCGCGCGATTTTCAACCCCAGACGCTGCACAGGATTGTCATTCCCCATCGGTCGCCAGGTCCTGACCATTTTATTGCGATACGCGTCAAAATGAAGGCCACGGGGCGCCACCACCACATCGCCCCGGTGTAGCAAAACTTTAAGGGCCTGGGTGCCTGCCATGCCCGCGCACAACTCACATGCCATGCCGGTTGAAGGCCCCCGGTGCGCGCTAAGGTCTAAACGCGTGTCGTCGACAAGGTATTTGCCCTGCAACATGGCGGGAGACAGGCCCAATAAAAAACGCAATAACTGCTCGTCCTCAGGCTGCCCCTGCAGGCGGAAATACTCCTCAAAGGTCATCTGTCCGGGTAAAAAGGCCAGAAACGCCACGCCCATACCGAGCGGTGCCGCGGTAATAGCCGGGATACCTTTGTCTGCACAGGCGGCGAAAACGGCGCGCCGAATATCTACCGCGAAAAAATCCAGGGAGTCGACATAGAGATCAACACCGTCGAGGAATGCGTCGAGATTGTCGACAGCGATGCCATCAGGAAACTTGATCAGACTCAGCTCAGGATTGATCGCGAGCGCCAGTTCTTCCAGAACGTCCGCTTTCGGGCGGCCGAGGTGAGGCATGCTCGCCCCCGCCTGGCGATTGAAGTTAACCAGCTCAAAAACGTCCAGATCGGCAATATTAAATTTACCGATCCCCAGGCGAGTCAGCGTTAACAAATGACTGCCGCCGACCCCACCAAGCCCGGCAATGGCCACGCGCCGGGAACGCAATATCTCCTGCTCTGTTTGCGTCACCCAACCGATGTTTCGGGAAAACGCGGACTCATAGGAAAATGCCTCAGCCACTAAACACCCCCGCCGGTGCGGTCCATGTCACTACCGATCACACGACTCATCACGCTGTCTGTCAGGTGCTCTCTTACGTTTAGCTTTGCTCGTATGTAGTCCATCTGGCTGCCGATGACACGGCTAATGACTGCATCGCTCGCACACACATTAATACGCATTGTTCGACCCCGGATTTGCCGCAGTGAATGCGAGCCGTCTAGATATCGCCCCAGTCATCTCGGGCTCGCAGAAAAGTCGCATAAATATCGTCATACAACGCTTGCAGCTGCGGTTGCATATTCGCCAGCACCGCCTGCGTGGTAATAAAGTAAGGCGCACGTATCCCGTGATAATCCATATCCGATCCCGCACGCTGAAAATAGATACCCGATCTGGTTAATAACCTCGGCAGGAAGGGCTCCATCATGGCAAATGCATTGGTGCGCCCCGTCAAATCAGTCAACGCGGTGGTCGCCAGAAACGCCGCGATAGAGATCAGTGAAAATGCGCGCTGATCCTGATTGCTAAAATCCATCGCTTCCATTTTACCGAAGCGGGTGGCGACCTCACCTGACCTGCGTCTGAATTGCCGGTCGATGGCAAGGCGTGATATCTCACACATCGTGTTGCGTGGCACCTGCAGCGCTTTAACAAAATCCTGATCGACACAGGCGCCACAGTGTTGCTCAAAGGGCATTAAGTCAAGACCGTCAACACCAGCGGCTGGCACGATACGGACAGAGCCCGCCGGTGTACCGGTGGCCCGGTGAGTAATCAGGCAATGCAGCGCAATATCGTCGTATTCGTCGTATTCGGCGTTATCAGGAAACTGATCAGCTGGCTCGTACCCAAACTCTTCACAATAAACGCGATACCTTATTTGATAGGCCTTTTGCTTCTGTTCCGGTGTGCCCGCAAACTCCACAGCAAAGTATTGTTGAAACCGTTCCGTCAGCGTGGGCTCATTATTATCCATATGTTATCCGGCTCTTCGAGCACCTGAGATCACAGTCAGCGCCAGCACGGCACACACGCCCTTGCTAGTCATCCGCAACGAGAAACTCCTCTGTTTGACACGCATCTTTATCGGCAAAACTTAGACATGGCTTAATAATAGCAGCATCAACCGGGCATGCAGCGCACAACTTGTTAATTTTCGTCAATGAATATCACCGAGCACCTGTTGCACAAATCCCTGAATCGCAACTTCAAGCCGGTTATATATATCCTCAAAAGCCGCGGCACTGCCATAGTAAGGGTCTGGGACTTCGCTATCGCCGTACTCCGGCGCGAAATCCATTATCATTATTAGCTTGTGCCGATACTCGCTGGGACAGGTGTCTACCAGCGCCCGGTAATTATTGTTGTCCATAACCAGAAAGTAATCGTATTGCGCAAAATCCGTTTTCCGGACTTGCCGCCCGCGTAAATTCCCTAGATCGACACCTCTCGCGAGCGCAATATTGCGGGCTCGCGGATCCACCCTGTCGCCAGCTCGGGAGACGTGGGTGCCCGCGGACTCGACCACCACCCGATCGTCCAGGCCAGCCTCAGTCAACAGTGCCTGTAAAATACCTTGCGCCATTGGCGACCGGCAAATATTCGCGGTGCAGATCATCATTACCGAGACCACCGGCATGGCTGGCTTACCACGGGTCCACCTTAATAAATGTTCAACCAGACGCCTGTTCACCGCCTGACGCCTGCTCGCGGGAAGTACCCACCGCTGACAACCGAAATGTTCAGCGCCTGGAATCGAAACCGCGTCATGTATGCCAATTACCGCCGGTTCATAAGCTGGTTGACGTACTTGACGGGGATCGCATAACTGATGCCGGAGGGGCTTTCCAATGCAGATTCCTTGGTTCCCTTTACAAATACACTATTCAGCACACCGATCACTTTGCCCGTCTCAAGCTCATACACAGCACTGCCACTGTTACCTGGATAGGCCGTCGCATCCAGCTGGTAAACGTCAAAGGGGTTTCTCATTGCTTTTATCTGCTGTGCGCTAAGCGTTTTTGATGACATCGCCGGAATCACGATCGGCGTGATCGCGGACACAATGCCACGGTGCGTGACCGGATACAGGCCCAGCACTACGCCTATCGGGAACCCGGTAAAAGCAACGCCGACGCCTTCCATGACATATTCGCCATTGCTCAGCGTCATCGCGGGAAGCGGGCTGCCCTCGACGCGCAGCAGCACCAGATCATGGGTGGGGTCGGTGGCAACAATTCTCGCACTGCGAACTTTCGCCGTTTTGCCACGGCCCGTGAAGATGGCCAGGGTTTCTTTCCTTTCTATGTTCAGGTCCTGCGGAATAACGTGATAATTGGTGATGATCTGACGTCCGTCACCCACGACGAACCCGGTACCGGAGAATCTGGTAGCAGCGATCACCGACGACGACGGCCGCGGCGGCATCGTTGTACCAATTCCAACAACGCTATTACGCACGCTCTCGATCAGAGCCGGCAAGTCTGCGGCCACCGCTACCGCACTCAGCAGCGGCAGTATCAGTGTCAGTGCCAGTCCCAAAAAAATACGAACGCCAATTTTCATTGAATCACCCCGCCTGCAATGAGCTCCCTGTGACTGCAAGTAGTAGCTTACCCTAAAGCACAAGCTTCCGCCGCTGCGGGCTGGTCGCGCGGTGCCGGGCCAACCGCCGGGTCAATTCATACATTTGCTCGCGCGTAGCCATCACGCGCCGGGGTGCTTCCGACCAATGGCGTAGTGGCTAAATCCGTGATCCCGAAGCACTTTGGGGTCGTACAAATTGCGGCCGTCGAATATTACCGCTTCGTTTAACTGATCTTTAACGCGATTAAAATCTGGACTTCGATACAGTTGCCACTCAGTCATTACCGCTAGCACATCGGCTGAGCGGAGCGCGTCTTCCGGGGAGTCACAATAAACCAGATCCGCTCGCTCGCCATATAACCGCCGACACTCGTCCAGTGCCACCGGATCGTGCACCCTTACTGTGGCCCCATGGCGCCACAGCTCTGCCATCAACTCGCGACTCGGCGCATCTCTCATATCGTCAGTATTGGGTTTAAACGACAGCCCCCATATCGCCACCGTTTTACCCTTCACATTGCCCGCGAAATGGGCGTTTATTTTCTGAAAAACCACTCTTTTCTGCCGCGCATTAACCGCCTGTACCGCCTCAATAAGCTGCGCCTGGTAACCGATATCCTGACCGACCTTTTGCAACGCGGAAATGTCTTTGGGAAAACATGACCCGCCGTAGCCACAACCCGGATAAATAAACGAAAAACCGATGCGGCTATCAGAGCCGATACCCTGCCGAACGTGCTCGATATCTGCGCCGAGCAGCTCAGCCATGTTGGCCAGTTCATTCATAAAGCTGATTTTGGTGGCCAGCATTGCGTTAGCCGCATACTTGGTCAACTCGGCGGAGCGCACATCCATCGCGATAAGGCGATCACGATTGCGGTTAAACGGGGTGTACAGCGCCTTTAACAACTCAGTGGTGCGCGGGTTATCGGTGCCGACAATAATGCGGTCGGGGCTCATAAAATCCTTGATAGCCGCGCCTTCTTTGAGAAATTCTGGATTGGCAACCACGTCGAAGTCGACGGTGCGTCCGGATTGCCCCAGAACCTCATCAATAGTCGCCTTCACTTTCTCTGCCGTGCCCACTGGAACGGTCGACTTGTTGACAATAATTCGATAATCGTTCAGCTCAGCTGCGATGGACCTGGCAACATTCAGCACATACTGCAAATCCGCCGAGCCGTCTTCATCCTGCGGCGTACCGACCGCAATAAACTGAAACAACCCGTGTTCAACAGCTTGCTTCGCGCTGGTCGTAAAGGTCAGTCGACCGGCCGCCACGTTGCTACGCACCAGCTGCTCCAGTCCGGGTTCATAGATCGGCACGCCACCCTCATTGAGGATATCGATCTTGCGCGCATCTGAATCCATACACAGCACATCGTTACCGACCTCCGCCAGGCAGGCCCCGGTCACCAACCCTACATACCCTGTTCCGTAAATCGCTACTCGCATCGCACTAAAAACTCCCTTGATGACCTATGTTACTCAAACGGCGCAACTAACCGCCCGGTTATCCTACCAGCGCCGAACATACTACAATAAGCCCGACCGCCAGTGACACAACCAGCGCGACAATGCGTACAGGCCGCGTACAATTCACACAAGCCCGATACAATTTACACAGTCCCGACTTATGACGGGCGCGACGCAAACACACAAGCCAGGTACAAATGCCAGACAACAGGGAACGTGACAACAAAACAATGACTGCGAAAACTTTCTTGATCACGGGCGGCGCCGGATTCATCGGCTCTGCCCTGGTGCGCTTTCTGATCACGGAAACACCCTGCCGTGTCGTCAATGTCGACAAGTTAACTTACGCAGGCAATCTGCAATCACTAGTTGACGTTGCCGACAACGCCCGGTATAGCTTCGAGCACAAAGACATCTGTGATGCGTCGGCAATGGCCGAGGTGATGGCCAGATACCAACCGGACGCTATTATCCACCTGGCCGCTGAGAGCCACGTCGACCGCTCAATTGATGGCCCTGCCGCATTTATCAGCACCAATGTTACCGGCACCTTCACCCTGCTTGAGGCCGCCCGACATTATTGGCAACAACTTGACGATACGCGCAAAGCGGCCTTTCGTTTTCATCACGTATCCACCGACGAGGTCTACGGCGATCTCGAAG
>JBFIEE010000032.1:0-40904 GCA_041603535.1 Porticoccaceae bacterium | reverse complement strand
AGCCGGTAGGAAGGCTCCATATACCAGCCGTTCTGTTCGTCGCGGCCAAACGCGCTGGCCCCTTTACCGTCAATATCCCAACTGGCGTACAGCCCACGCAACGCGAACTGCTCAATCTGATAGGCAAAATGAGTCTCCCAAAAGAATGCGCTGGCTTTATCGGTGGCGAGACCCTGTGAGATGTCATCCTGATGCTGAACAGCCAGGCCCAACTCCAGCCCCCGGATACCGGTATATTTCAGACGCCCTGTATAAGCCATATCCTCAGCAACCGCCTGACCAACTTTTTGGCGGCCTTCGCGCACCAGAAACGCTTTGCTACCGACTCCCGGCGTATTTAGTCCACTGTGCATGGCCAGGTCGTAACTCAGTCCTGGCGTCAGTTCGCCGTGCAATTTAACCCCAGCCTCCCACCATGTCGCTGGAATAATATTTTTTTCGACAGAATTGCGCTCAACACCGTAGAACGTATCAGGTTCATGGGTTTCATTAATCAATCCCACAGGAAGCAGGAACTGGCCTATAGCGACACGATGGTTATTCGCATAATCCCATTCAACATACGCCTGTTCCACTTCGACTTCACCGCCTTTACCCTCGCCAGCAATAGAATGCTCAAGCTCAATTTCCGACACAAAACGGACATCGTCTGTAAACGCGTGCTCGACGAACAAAACGAAACGATGGTTATCCACCTCGTCCGTCTTACCATTCTTTTTGTTGTTGTAATGAATCTCACCATAGCCACCAAGCTGGGTTTTCTCAGTCCAACGCACTCCCTTGGTGCCGCCGCTACCGGACGAGGCGACTGTTTCAACGGCACCAGCGGTTGCTTCGACTTTTTGATTAGTCTGCTGCAACTGCGCCTTTAGCGCCTCGATCTCAGCCTGCTGGGTTTTCAGTAAAGCCATAATTTCAGCCATGCTAACCTCCTCAGCAAGTGTGTTACTGGACACGGCAAACCCTAATACAAGCGCCAGGGCTGTAGTCGTAAGCTGCGTTTTCATGGATACTTCTCCTCTTTTTATAGATGTAATCTGGTGCGAAAATCTGATATGCAAGATCAATCAAAATGCACGTGACGTTCTTTACCAACGATCCGCCTCAAAGTCGGCGCAATTCTAGTCACGACATTATCTAAATGCAACTAATTATCATTCGCGTTAAAATATTTCAAATGGCATAATGCCACCCGAATATCAATTTGAGCCGCCACGGAGCCACTATTATGGGTTTTGCCCGTTTATTGCCGGTATTGTATCTGACGCTAATCGCGCTGACCTGCTCAGCCCATATACAGGCTGGCCAGGTCAGGGAGTACTGGGTCAGTGCTGAAAAAGTTATGTGGGATTACGCACCGAGCGGGAAAAATTTGATGGATCCAGGTATGGGGCTCGGCCCATGGGGACAAACCACACGCTACGAAAAGTACCGCTACTTCGCCTATACGGATGCCAACTACACCAACAAAATACCGCAACCAGAGTGGATGGGAATACTCGGTCCACAGCTGCTTGGAGAGGTGGGCGACACGTTGAAGGTACATTTCAAGAACATGGCGGATCGCCCCCTGTCCATGCACCCTCATGGCCTGCGTTACGATGAGGACAACGACGGTGCTGGCATGCGCGGCGCTGGCGGGATTGTGCAACCAGGGGCTAGTTACACCTACACCTGGTTCCTTGACGAAAGAGCCGGCCCTGGACCGGCGGACCCCTCCTCCATCGTGTGGGCTTATCATTCACACGTCAAAGCCGTTGAAGAAGTATACGCTGGCCTCATTGGCACAATCGTAGTCACTGCCAGGGGTATGGCCAGGTCACCCGCAGATCCCAACCCCAAAGACGTCGACGTAAACTTCACCACCCTATATATGATATTCGACGAGGAAAATGGTGCCGAAGGCGGCCTCATGCATGCTATGAATGGTTACATATTCGGCAATCTGCACGGTTTTGAAGTACAGCAGGGCGACCGGGTGCGCTGGCATCTGGTGGGCATGGGTTCAGAGGCAGATATACATACCGCACACTGGCACGGCGAAACCGTGCTAAATGGCGGTCATCGCACCGATGTCATTAACCTCATGCCTGCAACCATGGTATCGGTCAGTATGCTAGCAGACAATCCTGGCACCTGGATGTACCACTGCCATGTCGCAGATCACATTACCGGTGGCATGACAGCACACTGGACCGTTCACCCAAGGCAATTAAAGGGTTCAAATAGCGCACCGAAGAAACACTAAACAGCTCTGCCCCTGTCATTTGGGGTGCGCCAAATGGGGTTTGTGCAATTCGCTTTTCATGATTTCACCTGAGCCTGAGCCTGGCGAAAGCTGCCGCCAAGCTGGCAACCCACCTTGCGAAATCCCCCCAGGCCGGCTGTCTGCCATCACAAAGCAAAGCTGGTTCATTTCGTCGCTGAGGCGTTGTGTGGCGAACCCTCCGTCAGATACATACGTTAACCCCCGCTGCCACGTCTACGATCACTATCAATGCTCGGTCATGTTAACTGAAGCGCAGAGCTACAATACCCGGGTCCCTTGCTCTAAATTTGATTTTGGCTAAATACAAAATTTACTGTACCGTTGCCGGCTTAATAAATCGGCAATCCGGAGTTACTTATTGATGAGCACAAATACCCCGGCTCTTCCTCTCGCAGGTAAAATCGCGCTGGTGACCGGCGCCACGGGATACATCGGCAAAGCCATAGCCCTGCAGTTGGCAGGAGAGGGCGCGATTGTTGCCGTAAATGGTCGCAACAAACAGGCGGGTAACGCCGTAGTCGCCGAGATCGAGGCCCAGGGCGGCAAAGCCATTTTTGCCCCGGCAGACATCACCAACGGCGAACAGGTCAAAAACATGATTGATAGCGCCGTTGCTCAACTCGGCAGTCTCGATATCCTCGTGGCCAGTGGCGCCGGGGCCAGTCATGACTCGCTACCCTTTCGATTATTTGACGAACTTGATCACAGCGAAATTGACTACTACATAAAGACCCACTGGATGACGCGAGCCTATGCCGTTCAGGCCGCCGCCCGACACATGACTCGGCAAGGTGGCGGCAAGATGGTGCTTATAGGCACTGACGCGGGCCGCGTGGCCACCGTCGGCGAGTCCATGATTGGTGGCGCCACCGCAGGCATGATGCAAATGAGTCGTGCACTGGCGCGGGAACTGGGTCGTAACAAGATTCGTATCAACGTCGTATCGATGAGTTACATCTCGGACGCCGAGCCACGCTGGCACAACAGCTCGGCTGCTCTTGAATCAAAAGAAGATGCCGAAGGCAAACGTAAGGGGATGCTGGAGAATTTACGTAAACGTATGTTATTTGATGTCACCTCGAGAGATATTGCCGCCGCGGTATCCTTCCTCGCTGGTCCTGGCTCGGACGCGATTACCGGGCAGACCCTGAGCGTCAATGGCGGCTTAAGCACACCAGGTTAATTACTACGATACGCACAAGCTAGCCAATGCTCACCCATCTTATTAACATCAATTTCAACAAAACCGAATCGAAATATGACTGACAAACTGCAAACCTTTCGAGAAATGGAGCTGGCTGGCTGGGACGAAAAGGCGTCCGCCTACGATGTCTACGCTGGTAAAATAACCCCGCAGGCAGTAGCGCCGCTACTCAATGCGACAGGTGTAGAAGCAGGCATGATGGTGCTCGATATCGCCACTGGGCCCGGCTACGCTGCCGGCGGCGCGCACAGTCGTGGCGCCATCGCCACTGGCATCGATTTCTCTGGAGCTATGGTGGCCCAGGCGAAACGCAATCACCCTGACGCGTTGTTCTATGAGGGAGATGCCGAATCAATGCTTTTCCCCAACGGCTTCTTCGATGCCGCCGTCTGCCCGTTTGGATTGTTACACCTGAGTAACCCTGAAAAAGCCGTAGCCGAGGCTTTTCGCGTACTGCGACGTGGCGGCAAGTATGCTTTCACGGTTTGGGCCCCGCCCGAACGACACACATTTTTTGAGCTGGTTCTCAGTGCGATCGCCACCCATGGTTCAACTGACGTGGCGCTACCCGAAGCACCGCCCTTTTTCCGCTTTAGCGATCCGGTGGAATGTCGAGATATTCTCTCCTCGAATGGATTTACTGATATTGAAGTGACCGAAATACCCCTCAGCTGGCGCCCAGATCACCATCAACAGGTACTCGATATGATTTACAAGAGTTCCGTGAGAACCGCGAAACTGCTTGAATTACAGGATGAGATAGCGCGCAGTAACATCCACACCCACATCCTCGACCGCGCCCGTCAACTCATCGAATCGGACGGCGAACTAGCCTGGCCTGCGGTACTCGCGGTCGCAACTAAACCTTAACTGACCGCGCCGCTACTGGGCCATTGGACGGTATTGATGGGCTTTTAAATTCAGGCGTTACGGCGCCCAACGCACAAATCGCTTAAAGCGGTCCTGCCACGCAACCACCCAAACAGGTGAAGATGCGCCGCGACCAGCCGGCTTTAGGCGTTGGTGCCGATCGATAACCCCTTGTAGAAGTGTCAGCTGTCCCGGCGAGACATCCACAAAAAACACATGTTTACCCTGCTCGAGCTCACGCTCAAAACGCCTAAATTTTGCGTTGGGAATCTGAAAGCCTAAAAAACCGCCTTCCCATGTGCAGAAGCCCAACATCACTATCGCTAAAAACACAAAAGGCATCCAGCCGACGGCTTCAGTGACATCAGAATAGTAGGCGAATGCCAATACCATCAAGGCGGCAACCACGCCGAATACTGCACCCCACAGAGCTGAATGCACCACGTCGGTTTTCATAAATGGGTGCACCTCATGTAGCTCATGTGCTGCAACACTTGAGTCAGCCTGACTCAAGACATGAATTTGTGGCGTACTAACGCCTGAGTTCTCCAGCTCCTTTTCGATGGATTCGAGATCTTCAAGGTCGTCGCTAATAAAGTAATATCTTTCCATCGACTATCTCCTGATAATTTTACTGATATTATTCAATCAGTTAAAATATATTTCTAATCTAAATTATTACTTATGGGTCATCATGTACAACCACTAGCACAACAACCCATGCTGCAATCCAAGTGTAGTTGAAAGTAAGAAATTTGCTGGAAACCGCGAAGCCCGATCTGATGCCACCCTACTGATAGTGAGCTATGATGGGGGCATCACCGTTATGGCGTATCGTGCTGGAATAAGTCCGTCAATTGACGCAAAGGCAAACTACATGACAATTCAGACCAAACCGGTTCACTGGTTACTGACGATCTTTATGGCGCTGGCAACGTGCTCGGTACTAAGCGAAACAGTGGTCTACAAATCAACGGATGCCAGGGGGCGTGTCACTTACGGCGATGACCCCATAGATGAAGCGGTCGATCTCAAGGTTTTGGAGTTTAAGCCCGCAGCTGACAACAATGATGACGAAGCCAGTAAGCGCCTGGAACAGATGATCGCCACCACAAAACGCCTACAGGAAGACAGAAAAGACCGAGAATCGAGCAGACGTCAGGAGCAGGTGAGCAGAAGTGCCCTTCGGCAAGCGGATGGTGAGAATCGAAGTTCAGATTACCCCCCTTATTACGTTCGCCAGCCACAGCCGTACCCGATCTATGATACCTGGCGTCGCCAGCCCTGGGATGACTATTCCGCTCACTCGCCGCTGCATCTTGACCTGGGCTATCGTTCATCCCGCTTTAACGCCGCGCTAGAACTCGGGAATCGTCGACACGAGCACCGGCGTGAACGCCATCATATTCAAGCCCCGCTGAGACAAATACGCCAACCTCGTGCGCCGTCCCACCCAAACTTTGACCGGCTTTATCAGACCCGATAGGGAGTACCACACTGACACCGGACAAACTACATCGACGTGCCAGGGACCAATCGACACGGAACCGATCCAACGAAGCGATTAACAATCAAGCGCCATGCTGGCCACTCCGTCCCGAAACAGAGCTATCACCTAAGCGGATGCGCCGTCCTCCAGATCGCTGACCAGCGATTCCCGCACATTTTCCGCCACTGTCAGACCACCTATCAGGTAATTAGGATGATCTATTCCCAACGATAACGGCACACCGTTTTTCAGCGCACTGATCATCTTCCCATCCAGTTCAAAGCGCAAAAAATGTACTGCCGATGTTTTCACATCGTTTTCACGATCAAGGTCTTCATCCGCAATCGCATAAGTTTTTTCGCCGTCACCGGCTTTCACCCACACCCGATCCTCAACCCCAATCAATTGCGCCAGCTTGACCGCCCGTTCAGCCGGATCGTCATACTCGATCATCAGGGTCGCCTTCAAGTTCTGACCATCGCCAATCAGGGGGTTGTAGGCGTCTAGCTCCTCCTGGATGCCGGCCGCCTCGAAGACTTTCTCCGCACGAAGCATTTCCTGTATTTGGTAACGAATCGTGATTTCATCTTCAAAGCACAATCTCATATGCTCGCCGAGGCTAACCTGACGATTTTTCTTGTGCGCAATCACCTCTTTTCGATGGGTAGCGCGCTTTTCCGCATATTCCTCAAGCGACCATAAATCTACCCGCGTTAACTTCTTCACGTAATCTCCTATAACCCGTAGGCCTTGCGCAGCAAGCTCATGGGGTGTTCAGGTTTCTCACCCGTTTCTGCAAGATTGGCGATATGGGCGGCCGCCATTGGACAGTCACTCGCTAGATGCTCTGATTTCAATTGATCGACCTTACGCACAACGGGCCGAGCGATCTTTACCGCTTTAGCGTAAGTTTCTTTCTTGACCGCATAAGTGCCATCATGCCCTGAACAACGCTCCTGAGGGTGAACCGTAGTTTCTGGAATGAGCGCCAATATGTCCCGCGTTTTCAGGCCGATATTCTGCACCCTGAGATGGCAGGCCACGTGGTAACTTATGTTACCCAGGCCAGTAGCAAATTCCGTATTGAACTCACCCTGCTTATGGCGCAGATAAAGGTACTCGAACGGATCAAAAAAAGCATTTTTGACTTTTAATACTTCTGCATCATCAGGGAACATCAATGGCAGCTCCTGCTTGTACATCAGCACACAGGATGGCACCGGTGCTATTAGGTCATAGCCTTCATCAACCAGCTTAGCGAGCACGGGGATATTCGCCGCTTTAGCACGCGCTACCGAATCCAGGTCACCCAGATCCAACTTCGGCATGCCACAACATTGTTCTTTTGGCACCAGCTGTATATCAATACCGTTGTGCTGAAACACCTGATAAAAGTCCGCGCCCAGCTGCGGACTGTTGTAATTGCCATAGCAGGTAGCGTAAAGCGCAACTTTGCCGGTGGTGTTTCCGACCGCCTTCGGTGTAATTTGTCGACCCAGAGGTTTGACGGTTTTACGCAACGTTTTGGCATGGTACTCCGGCACGGGAGCGTCTTCATGTACGCCAAATACCGCTTGCAGGCCCTTGCGGAAGGTCTTGTTTTTATTCAATGCGTTTGCCAGCACGTCGACAACAGGGATAGTGGCCAATTTACCGACCCCGTCGGTGTTGGTTAAGGTTCTGTCGCGAAAGGACGCGCCCTGCTTCTTAAACCTGACCGCCTTGGCACGTAACATGAGATGAGGGAAGTCCACGTTCCACTCATGGGGCGGCACATAAGGGCACTTGCTCATATAGCACATATCGCACATATAACACTGATCAACAACCTTG
Source organism: Porticoccaceae bacterium (assembly GCA_041603535.1). Classification (GTDB taxonomy): domain Bacteria; phylum Pseudomonadota; class Gammaproteobacteria; order Pseudomonadales; family Porticoccaceae; genus HB2-32-21. The sequence continues at coordinate 33,239 of JBFIEE010000032.1, read as the reverse complement.
ATGTAATCGGCTTTATCCACCCCATCTACTTCCATGGTGCTGGACTCGTCAACCAGATCAAACAAAGTTGGAAAAGCGTCACACAAACTCACACAACGGCGACAACCATGACAAATATCGAAAACCCGTTCCAGCTCAGAATCCAGGCTGTCTTTGTCCCAGAAATCCGTCGATTGCCAATCCAGCGGATGGCGTGTCGGCGCCTCAAGGCTACCTTCTCTCGTTCCCGCCTTGCTCATACTTTAACTCCGACGCAGCAAAAAGAATTGGGCTTCGACCTATATCATGTCGAAGCCCAACCAGTGACTAGCCTGACGATCAGCGCTTAGCTGTCAAGCGTATCCAAAGCTTTCTGGAAACGGTTGGCATGGCTGCGCTCAGCCTTCGCCAGGGTCTCCATCCAGTCGGCAATTTCATCAAGGCCTTCACTACGCGCGGTTTTAGCCATACCGGGATACATATCGGTATATTCGTGAGTTTCCCCAGCCACCGCAGCTTTCAGGTTATCCGCAGTACCACCGATAGGCAGCCCAGTCGCTGGGTCGCCGGTTTCTTCCAGGTACTCAAGGTGACCGTGAGCATGGCCTGTTTCGCCTTCGGCCGTGGAACGAAAAACCGCTGCTACGTCGTTGTAACCTTCCACATCAGCCTTGGCTGCGAAGTAAAGGTAGCGACGGTTCGCCTGTGACTCACCGGCAAATGCGGCTTTCAAATTTTCTTCAGTTTTGGTGCCTTTAAGTGACATAGATGTTCTCCTTCCTGTCCTGTTTATTTCCTGAAACCAGGTAATCTAATCCTGAACTAGGTTAACCAGCTCAATGATGAGCTTGCGACAAGATACGCGCTCTCCTACAATCGGTAAAGTCAATTTTTTTATCATTAACCATCGGTTTTATCGATGACATCAAATCCGACCCTAAAGCAGCTTAAGTACCTCTGCGCTGTTGCAGAAAAGCGCCATTTTGGCAAGGCGGCGCAAAGCTGTTTTGTCACCCAGTCTACATTGAGCGCAGGTATTCAGGAACTTGAACATACTCTGGGTTCAACCCTGGTAGAGAGAGCTCGGAGAAGCGTCTTCCTCACGGCCGCGGGCGAAAAAGTCGTGGCGCGCGCAATTAATATACTGATGGAAATAGAAGCGCTCAAAGAGGAAGCCACAAGTGCAATTGAGCCCCTCTCAAACCGCATAAGAATTGGCGCAATTCCTACCATTGCGCCGTTCCTGTTACCCAGCGCCCTGGCTACTATCCGCGAAGATTACCCAAGGCTACAGCTGCTGATTCGCGAAGATCTGTCGGAAAACCTGGTCAATTTGCTGCATCAGGGGGAGCTGGATGTCGTCTTACTGGCGCTGCCGTATCAGGTAGGCAACAACAGCCACACTCACCACCTGTTTTACGACCCTTTTATGGTGGCATACCCAGTCGACCACCCCTTGAGCGAGCGCAAAAAAATTCAGCCCAGCGACCTTAGAGGGCGGGACATTCTGTTGCTCGAACAGGGCCACTGCCTGCGCGACCACATTCTAAGTGCTTGCCAGCTGGCTGATAGTCAGATTTCCCTGACTTTTGAAGCCACCAGCTTGCACACCATCGTGCCGATGGTGGCCAACGGCGTCGGCATTACACTGTTACCACAGATGGCTTTCGATTCTGGGATTCTTGCCGGTATAAACGGTGTATTAACTGCGGAGTTTACAGATCAAAACATATGGCGGGAGATCGGGCTTATTTGGCGCAAAAACAGTCCACGAGTGAACGATTACCTTCTTCTGGCGAACTACTTCACCAGGCAACCTCACAAAACAGCGACTTTGGTGTCAGGAAAACTCACCTGACCACCCAGGCAAAATGTAGCATCCGAGCCGCCCGGAGACGGCTCCGAGGTACTATCAAATAGGCGTGACGTTCTCCGCCTGGGGCCCTTTCTGGCCCTGTGTTACCTCAAACTGAACCTTCTGACCTTCGTTCAGTGTCCGGAAGCCATCGCCAACAATCGATCGGAAATGAACAAAAACGTCGGGGCCATCTTCCCGCTCAATAAAACCATAACCTTTGTCAGCGTTAAACCACTTAACAGTACCTGTTGTATTAGACATATCTAGAACCTGTATAACATTTACATTTGCCGTTTTTATAGGCAGCCTAGCCGTGAAATGCAGAATTGACTTATGACGACGAAACAAGGACCAACTGTAGGAGAGATCATTATGGTGGCCATAGGGCAAGCCGTATTTGCAAGCTTTCAATATTCTATAACAAAAATTGGCATTGTAAACCGGTAGTTAACGCTTTCTTTAAAGTCACCGCATCTACTTTTTCCGGGCCCGGAGTAACTAGCACAGCTTTCCGACCGTTATGACCCTTGCCTCTACTGGCATTTTTATGAACAAACCTCCGCCTCCCGCTAAAGCAAGTATTACAGATCATGAACAAAAGCAACTACACTAAGAATCAATGCTCCACGTATAACATGGAATATTGCCAGCACAATATCTGCGGTCACACCCGTCATGAAAATCACCCATGTAACGTCCTCCTATTTTTAAAACGAAATGCTCTCGAGTGGAAACATAACAAACTGTATAAGTTTTTTCCCAACAAATAGCTAGTCGAAAGGTATGTAGAGTGCGTCTCCCAGATCATTCAGGTGAATTTTAACGTCAGTGAAACCGCCCAAAAGCTGTTCCCATAAAATGCTGCCAAGGAAGATGTTGTCCGCAACAAAATATTTGACATCCTTGTGCAGATTTTTTGCACCTTATACGCTTGTTGTACTACTTCAGCCTTCTCTTGTGATGGCGTGCGATTTTATCAACGCCGAAAAATTACTCGTCATTGGGGATTTTTCGAATGGTGTTTTACGGAATTGGCAGGAAACCAAATTTTACGGTCGTACCGAATATGATTTAACCAAAATCGATGGCGCCCGTGTGCTGCGTGCCCGTAGCCGACGCGCAGCATCGGGTTTGATCATTAAACAAAAAATCGACCTGTATTCAACGCCGGTTTTAAACTGGCGCTGGCGTATAGATCAACCCCTGACCAATCACCGCGAGCGAGAACGATCTGGCGACGACTTTGCCGCGCGGCTCTACGTTGTGGCAAAGGACAGCATTCTTTTCTGGAACACCCGGGCGCTCAGCTATGTGTGGGCAAGTCATGAGCCCACAGGTCAACTTTGGCCAAATCCGTTTGCCGGGGGGAAAACCATGATGCTGGCACTGCGGTCTGGAGATGCCCCACAAGGGGTCTGGGTTATAGAAAAAAGAAATGTATTTGAAGACTTAACAAGAGCTTTTGGTCGCAAAATCAGATATATAGATGCTGTCGCCGTGATGACCGATACCGACAATGCCCAGGCTACGGCGCTTAGCTATTACGGTGACATATGCTTTTCTGCTGACTAGACAATCAACGCCCTTCGGTCGACAAATACTGTAAGATGGCCGCCCGATCGACGCCACCCAATCAACCAGCTCACTATTCACAGCTACCCATATGCCCCTGTTGCGCTTAGACAATTTTTCTCTGCATTTTGGATCCAGAGACATTCTCAGTTCTGTTAATTTCACGCTCCGCAAAGGTGACCGGATCGGTCTGCTCGGTCGTAATGGCGAAGGTAAAACCACCTTTCTGAAGGTCATTGCCAATCAGATCCAGGGTGATAGCGGTGAGCGCTGGCAGCGCCCGGGAACGGTTATTTCCTGGTTGGATCAGTCGCTACCCACGGCCGATAATCAGAGCGTCTATGAAGTTGTTGCCAGCGGCCTTGCAGAAGTCGGCGAACTGATCAACGCCTACCACAAGGCCATTAACGACGGTGATATCGCGACCATGGGCCGAGTACAACAGCAACTGGAAGATAACGATGGCTGGCAACTTCAGCAAAAAGTTGAAACCATCATCAGTCAGCTGTCGTTACCGGCAGACGCACGCATGGCTACCCTTTCCGGCGGTTGGCGCAGGCGAGTTGCCCTGGCGCGAGCCCTGGTGTCCGATCCAGACATACTGTTGCTTGACGAACCAACCAACCATCTCGACATCCCGGCAATCGAATGGCTCGAGCAGGCCCTGCAACAATTTCGTGGGGCTCTAATCCTGGTCACCCATGACAGGGCCTTTCTACAACAGGTTGCTAATCAGATCGCCGAACTGGATCGTGGCGCGCTGCATCCCTGGGACGGGGATTACAGAACTTTCCTCACCTGGCGCGCCGAACAATGGGCCTCCGAGGAAAGAGCTAATGCCCTCTTCGACAAAAAGCTGGCGGAGGAAGAAGTCTGGATTCGCCAGGGCATCAAGGCGCGTAGAACCCGCAATGAAGGGCGTGTTCGGGAGCTCAAGGCCCTGCGCGAACAATACGCACAGCGGGTTAACCGACAAGGCAAAGCCGACTTTCGCATTGAGAGCGCCGATCGCTCAGGCAAAATGGTTGTGGAGACTGAGCACGTTACCCAGGTTTATGATGGCAAAACGGTAATCAAAGACTTCTCTACACGCATTGTCCGCGGCGATCGTATTGGCCTTGTTGGCGCCAACGGTGCTGGCAAGTCAACCCTGTTAAAAATATTACTCGGTGAAATTGAAGCGCAACAGGGCACGGTCAAGCTCGGCACAAAGCTTGAAATCGCGTACTTCGACCAGTTACGCAATCAGCTTGATCAAAACAAAAACCTGATCGACAACGTATGTGGCGGCCAGGAATTTATTGAAATAAACGGCCGAAGGCGCCATGGCATCAGCTATTTAAGCGACTTTCTGTTCAGCCCAGAACGCGTACGCCAACCTGTTTCGACCTTATCTGGCGGCGAACAGAACCGCGCCATCCTGGCCAAACTGTTCAGCAAACCCGCCAATGTACTGGTGCTTGATGAACCGACCAACGATCTTGATATCGAAACCCTTGAGTTGCTGGAAGAAATCCTGCTGGAGTTTGACGGCACACTGTTACTGGTAAGCCACGACCGCGAGTTCATGGATAACACTGTTACACAGATTTATGCCTTTGAAGGTAATGGCCGTATCACCCAATCTGTCGGCGGCTACACCGACTGGTTACAGAAGGGCGGCACTTTAACGGCCCGCGCCACGAGCGACGAAAGCAATGCGATGACAAAGGTAACGCGGGAAACCAGCCCGACGACATCGACAACCGAAACCTCAGCAAACCCTGCCAGCAAGGGCGTTACAAGCAAAATCAGACTTTCATACAAAGATCAACGAGAGCTGGACAGCTTGCCTGACCAGGTCGAAACCCTGGAAACCCGCCAGACCACATTAGAGCAAACTATCTCCCGCAAGGATTTTTATTCCGGTGAACAAGAACTTGTGCGCACGACCCTGGCGGAGCTGGAAGATGTCCAGAAACAACTTGAACATGCCTACCAGCGCTGGCAAGCGCTTGAATCGGGCGACGCCAACCATGGCTCATAGCGCTTATTAGTCCAGCTAGTCCAGCACCTGTCGCAACCCTCTTCGGTTCACCCAGGTTTTTACTTTTGCTGCGAATTGCACGTGACCGGGCCCTCGGCTTCCTGGCCTCAGCTTCCCGTCACTGTACGCGGTTACTGTACACAGAAACGGAGGCAGCAGTTACCGGCAAATGCACCCGCCTGTAACTGCTGCTAAAGATAATTAAGCCAGTTGCCGAATATTATCGCCCCATAAAAATAGCGTTGAGCTTGTTGCCGTCGAGGTCGCGAAAGTAGCCAGCGTAGATGCCTGGGCCGCGCTCCCCAGGCTTACCTTCGTCGGTACCACCTGCCGCAATCGCAGCGTTATAAATTGCGTCTACCTTGGCATTTGAATCCGCGCCCAGAGCAATCATCACGCCATTACCGACCGTCGCAGCCTTGCCGTCATGGGGCTTCATTGCCATTAACATCGGGCCGCCCGATGGCCCCGTCCAGGCGATAAAGCGCTCAGTTTCCATGCCACGTTTAGCGCCAACCACGGCCAGTACCTGGTCATAAAATTTAGCCGCTTTAGGCAGGTCATTGGTACCTAAGGTTACATAACCAATCATTTTCAATCCCCTTTAATTACCTAACTGATGTTGTTTATTTATATCGCATACTGTAATAACCGGCGGCGCTGCCGCCGGACGCCGACGACGAAACTCTTCAATAGGAATTTGTCCGCACGGCACCCGGTAACTTAGCACAGTTTACATAAACCGTTTCGTACAGTTTTGATACCCCTTGATCAGTAGCGGCGCGATCGCTGAAAGCTCTGGTCACAGCCTGGCGAAAAATATTCGCAGCGACAACAGGTTCAAATTGACAGTGTTCCGGCGCTACCTTAAGGTTTGCGACCTGCTTTCCCTAGGAGACCACCATGCCAAAATCCGTTGAAATTTCACCCGGCCGCTATCGCGAATCCTACGGTCGCTATCTGGAAGACTTTAAAGTCGGCGATGTCTACGAACACCGCCCAGGTCGTACCATTACTGAAACAGATAACACGTGGTTCACCTTGTTAACCATGAATCAACACCCGCTTCACTTTGACAAGGAATACTGCAAACACAGCGAGTTTGGCAAGCCCCTCGTCAACAGCACCATGACCCTGTCTATGGTCGCCGGGATGAGCGTCTCCGATGTCAGTCAAAAAACCATTGCAAATTTAGGCTGGAAAGAAATCAAAATGCCCGCGCCGGTATTTGTTGGCGACACAATTTACGCGGAGTCCGAGGTGCTGGAAATTAGAGAATCCAAAACTCGCCCCACCGCTGGCATAGTCACGGTACGAACCCTGGGGAAAAACCAGGATGGCGTGGTAATCATGGACTTTATCCGCTCCATGCTGATTCCCAAGACCGGCCATGCGGTGGATGACAAGGCTAATTATTAGTTGTCCAGGGTGGCTGGCAAGCACAGCGTTATCCACCACAACGACTGAGGCTATTATTGAATAGTGCGCCTGGATTCACCTGAATGACCCTGGAATTCAACGCCCTCCGACCCGACACAAGAGACCGCCAGTATGGTAAATGAAGAAGACAATCTTATCCTTGACAGCGTTAGGCGTTGGCTGGAACGAGACGTTGCACCCTATGCACACGATCTTGAACAGGCAGATGAATATCCTCATGCCATGGTCGCGCAAATGAAAGAACTCGGCCTGTTCGGTGCAACCATCGCCCCGGCGTACGGTGGACTTGGCTTAAGCGCATCCACCTACGCAAAAATTGTTTCTGCTGTGTGCGAAGTATGGATGTCCCTGTCAGGTATTTTCAATTCACACCTGATCATGGCCCGATGCGTGCAAAGCTACGGCACCGAGGATCAAAAGCAACGCTGGCTACCCCGGTTTGCAAGCGGCGAGTTACGCGGCGGTATTGGTCTGACAGAACCAGATGCTGGCACCGACCTACAGGGCATTCGCTGCGCAGCAAAGAAAGACGGCGACTATTATGTGGTCAACGGGGCTAAATCCTGGATCACTAACTCCCTCGAAGGCGACGTTATCGGCCTGCTGGTCAAAACCGATCCCGCCGCTTCTCCGCCGCGCAAGGGGATGAGCATGTTCATCGCCGAAAAGGGGCCCGGCTTTAATGTTACCCGCAAGCTAAAGAAGCTCGGCTATCGAGGTATCGACACAGCAGAAATCAGCTTCGAAGACTACCGTGTCCATAAAGACTGCCTGATTGGCGGCGTCGAGGGTCGCGGCTTTTACAACGCTGTCGGCGGCCTCGAGCTGGGGCGCATCAACGTCGCCGCCCGCGGCGTCGGCGTTGCCACTGCAGCACTGAAGCAGGCCACCGCTTATTCTCAGCAACGTAAAACCTTTGGCAAGCCTATTTGCGAACACCAGGCCATTCAGCTCAAACTCGGTGAAATGGCCACCCGTGCAGAGGCTGCCCGCCTGTTAGTCGAACAGGCCGCCAAAGCTTTCGACAGCGGCGAGCGCTGCGATATGGAAGCCGGCATGGCCAAATATTTTGCTACCGAAGCCGCCGCCAAAAACGCCGACGAGAATATGCGTATTCACGGTGCCTACGGTTACTCGTGTGAGTTCGACGTAGAACGACTGTATCGCGACGCACCCCTGATGATCATTGGCGAGGGCACTAACGAAATGCAGCGTATTATAATCGCCCGGCAACTGATCGAGAGGAATCCTATTTAACAAACCATGTCACTATGTATATCTGGTCGCTGCCTGTACGCGCCGTAAAGCAGCGGCCCGCACAACATTAAAATAAATATCAGCACCACATATAGACCCATACAGGAGAGCTCAACAATGTCCGACCGACTTTACGAAAAACTCAGCTGGCAGGTAGGCGACGTATCCATCCATCGGCTGGTGGAAGTGGTGCTCTGCGCACCCATTGATTCGTTATTTCCAGAGCACAGCGCCGCGGAATTATCCGCTTACGACAGCTGGCTCAGGCCCGATTATCTCGACGAAGACGGCAATATGAAGCTCAGCATCCATGCCTTTCTGATTAACGCGGGCGGCATGAAAATGATTGTCGATACCTGTGCTGGCAACGGTAAAAGCCTGCCGCTATACGACGAATGGAAAAACCTGAATACGCCCTTCCTCGAAAACATGGCCGAACTCGGCTTTCCCGCAGACTCGATCGATCGGGTTATGTGCACCCACCTGCATTTCGATCACGTCGGCTGGAATACCCATAAAGTCAATGGTAAATGGGTGCCCTCCTTTCCTAATGCGCGTTATCTTTTCAATAAAACCGAATGGGATTTCTGGAAAGACCACGACGACCCCTACGAAAGTAATGCACTGGAACACGCCCTGAAGCCCATTTTTGCCGCCAACCTGGTCGAGCTGGTAGACGCCAATCACCGGGTGTGCGATGAAATCAGCCTCATCCCGACACCGGGACATACCCCGGGTCATGCCAGCGTACTGATTCAGTCGCGAGGCGAAGAAGCGGTGATAACCGGCGACATGTTCCATCATCCTCTACAATTCGCCAAGCCCGGCTGGATAGATATGGCCGATGTGGAAAGTGATCTCGCCGAAAGAACCCGTTTAGAGTTCTTGCAGCGCTTTGGTAACCGCCCATCCACGGTACTCGGCACCCACTTCGCCACACCCACGGCGGGGAAACTGGTCAGCGATGGTGACGGCTACAAATTTGAGAGTTAGCTGAAAGCTGAGTTGAAGCCTAACCTAAGAGCTTAGCTCTGCCAGCACACCCACTAAAACGCGCCGTCAGCTCACCCGCTGCGCGGCGCCTTCTTTGAAGGGAGTCGATTATGAAACGCGCACTGGTTGTCGGCGGTACCGGCCCCACTGGCCCGCACATTCTGCAGGGCCTGCTCGATCGAGGTTATGAAACCGCCATTTTTCACCGTGGCACCCACGAACCCCCCGGCCTGCCCGATGTTGAACATATTCACGGCGACCCGCATTTCGAAGAAACCATTGCCGAAGCACTGGATGGCCGCGACTTCGATCTGGTCGTGGCCATGTACGGGCGCATCCGCTTTATCGCCGATTACTTCGCCAACCGATGTGACCGTTTTCTTGCCGTCGGTGGCATTCCGGTTTATCGCGGTTTATTAAACCCGGAGGATAATCACCCTTTTGGGTTGAAGGTACCGACTGCGGAAACAGCGCCATTGATGACGCAGGCCAGCGAATCAAAAGCGTCTAAATTCGCCAATTTAATCTACCAGACTGAGCGCCATGTGCTCGACCTGGGCGAAGGCGGAGCCTTTAACGCCAGCTATTTTCGCTACCCGGCCATCTATGGCCCACGCCAGCCCAATCCGATGGACTGGTCCGTAATCAAACGCGTAGTCGATGGCCGTAGCCACATGATCCTGCCTGAGAGCGGCCTGATGATCACCACCCGCTGCGCTGCCCGCAATGCTGCCGAATACCTTTTGCTCGCTATCGACAAACCCGATGCAAGCAAAAATCAGGTCTATAACTGCGTCGATGAAGACCAGTACACCATGCGTCAATGGATGGAGCTGGTCTCGACTTTTGCCGGCAAAAAACTCGAGGTTTTTTCGGTGCCAAAAGAACTCGGCGCGCCCGCCGAACCCCTGACCCGATTGATGGATGTGAGCAACCACTGCTTTCTGGATGGCGCCAGAGCACGTGAAAACCTGGGTTATCGTGACCTGATATCCGCGGAGCAGGCGATTCGCGAAAACGTCGAATGGTATCTCGCTAATCCGGTCACCAACGAGGAATATCCCAATTATCCCGACCCGTTTAATTACGAAGCCGAAGATAAACTGATGGAAACCTACACCCGAGCCATCGCTGCGGTTAAAGCCGCAGTGCCTTTTGAAAAACCCAAATACTACCACTCCTACGCCCATCCCAAAAAACCGGGCGAAGGACCAGATCACCGGGGGCGCTAGCGTCCCGTATTTTGCTCATTTTTACTGACACATACAGCGTATCAAACATACGAATAAACCAACTGAAACAGTTTTAATCATCAGGAGAAAAACATGAGTGGACTCGTCGCAGGCAAGGTCGCCCTGGTTACTGGCGCTGGTTCCGGCATTGGTCGCGCTTCGGCTCTGGCCTTTGCACGAGAGGGTGCCAGGGTCGTCGTGTCGGATGTTAACGACACCGCAGGAACGGCAACCGTACAGCTCGTAAAAGCGGCTGGTGGTGAAGCGGTATTCCAGCATTGTGACATCAGCGACGAAACCCAGGTAGCAGCCCTGGTCGCGCAAGCGGTCGCCACCTTTGGCCGCCTCGACTGCGCCCATAACAATGCGGGGGCGCCCGGCAAGGGCTTTGCGATCATCGATGACACCGTCGAGAACTTCGATTTTAATTACGCCGTTAATCTCAAGGGCGCCTGGTTGTCGATGAAATATGTAGCACGACAGATGATCGCCCAGGGCGACGGCGGCTCGATCGTCACCACCTCCTCATTTGCTGGCCTGAGCGGCGTCCGCAACAGCGGCGCGTACGTTGCCGCCAAGCACGGGGTTATCGGCTTAACCAAAACCGGCGCCATTGAACTGGCGTCAAAAAAGATACGCGTCAACGCAGTATGCCCCGGACCCATTGGTACGCCACTGCTGATGAGCGCCATCGGCGAAAATGACGCTGCCCGGCAAAGCATGGAGCGACAGACCTTATTGCGGCGCTTTGGCGAGCCCGGCGAAATTGCCAACGCCGCCGTCTGGCTGTGCTCGGAACAGGCATCTTATCTCACCGGCGTCGCCCTGCCGGTTGACGGCGGCATGGCCATTGCCTGACGAGAGACCAGGGCGCTCACTCACTGTCGAGCCAGTTAGTTAGCTATGAACCAGCTTTGCTCCTCTCGCCGTATCTGTGGTCTATACTCCAGGGGACCTAAACTGATTTGAATGCTATGACACGCCCTGAAACCACGTTAAGTCACATTAGTTTGCGTTGCATTAAGCCAAGTTACGGTACATTAGATTAAGTGCGATTTGGGTTATTGTACTTTAAGCCAAGTTACATGACTTTCAGGCGAACCCAGCCTTAACGAAGAGCCTCTGAGCCGAATCGGGAGATACCATGCGATATTCACGCAGTAAACCAACGCCCACCCTCGCCATTCTTACCCTGACGCTTGTTGTTGCCGGCCTGCTGACTGACCCGAGGCAAAGCAGCGCTGACTGGAAAAGCGTGCTGGACCAGGCTCAAAAAACTGTCACCGGTGGGCCATCACAAACGTCTGCTGCCCTGGCCGCGACCGGCCTGTCAAATACCGAGGTTGTCGATGGCCTGAAGCAGGCTCTGGTTCAGGGTTCCAAAACCGCCATCGATTCACTGGGCAGAGAAGATGGCTTTCTGGGCAATCCAGACTTGCGCATTCCCCTGCCCGGCAAGCTCGGGAGCCTGGAAAAAGGGCTTCGCGTTATGGGTCAGGGCGCTGCTGTAGACAGCTTTATTACTTCGATGAATCGGGCCGCTGAGCAAGCCGTCCCTCAGGCGACCGATCTATTTGTTAACACCATCACCAGCATGTCTCTGGAGGATGCCCAAAGTATACTCAAAGGGCCAAACGACGCTGCGACCCAGTACTTGCGCCAGCACGGCGGCGATAAACTCGCAGAACTGATGAAACCCATCGTCAAAGATGCCACCGACAAGGTCGGCGTAACCAGCGCCTACAAAAACATGATCGGCAATGCCGGTGTGCTGGGACAGTCCGTCGGCATGAACGCGCTGGATCTAGATAACTACGTTACTGAGCAGGCCACCAATGGCCTGTTTTTGCTGATCGCTGCCGAAGAAAAGCGTATCCGCGAAAATCCTCTCGCCCGAACCACCGATATACTCAAAAAGGTATTTTCGTCGGCAATGTAGTACAAGGCATACTTTACTGTATTCCGTCGCGATGGCGGGAGATGCCACCTAACATTATTCAACCACCCGCCTGTCCTGGTAGCCTCAATCGCCCGGTCAATCACCCGTTCCCAATGAGCCTTGGCTAAGATTGAACCTGTGTCGCTAATCCTGCCCCACTATGGGCCGCTAACCAAATCCACTTGACTGTATAATGCATCGCTCGCAGTAGCTTACGTCGTTGAGACAGCACAATGATTAGCCTTGGCAAGACTTACGAATTAGATGTGACAAAAGCGGTGGATTTTGGTTTTTATCTGGATGCGCATGATCTCGGTGAAATCTTGCTGCCCAGGAAGCACGCCCCGCACAATCTCTCCGAAGGCGACGCCATTGAGGTCTTTCTCTATCTCGACTCAGAAGATCGGCCCATCGCGACCACACAGACACCCGCAGCCTGTGTCGGGGAATTCGCCTACCTTAAGGTCGTGGATACAACCCCAGTCGGCGCTTTCCTGGATTGGGGCCTCGATAAAGACGTATTAGTGCCTTTTGCTGAGCAGCACAGGCCCATGGAAGTCGGACATTCTTATCTGGTCTGCCTCTACATCGATCGAGCCGATGGTCGAATTACCGCCTCATCTAAAATCGACAGTTTTCTTGATGACAACGCCTCCCACAATTTTTTGGCGCAACAGTCGGTGAATCTGATTATCGCCAACAGCACCGAACTCGGCTACAAAGCCATTGTTAACCACAGCCATTGGGGCCTGTTATACAAAACCGAGGTATTTCAGCGTTTGACCTTTGGTCAACACATCAGCGGTTTTATTAAGTTCATCAGGCCGGATGGCAAAATTGATCTAAGCCTGCAACCGCCTGAGAGCGGTCGGCAGGCCCGCGACAACGATGCACAGGTTATTCTGGCCTATTTACGCAACGAAGACGGTTTCGCCGCCGTACACGATAAATCCGACCCTCAGTTAATCGCCGAGCTTTTTGGCATGAGTAAAGGCGCCTTTAAAAAAGCCATTGGCGGCCTGTATAAGCAGCGGATAATCATCATTGAAAAAGACGGAATCCGCCTGATCGAAAATCAGACTGGTAACCCCTAAAACAGAGAATTATTTTGATCAACAACGATATCTTACGCCGCATCCGCTACATCTTCGATTTTGCGGATGCCAAAATGATAGCCTTATTTGGCCTCGCGGATCATCAGGTCACACGAGAACAGATCAGTAACTGGTTAAAAAAAGACGATGACCCGGCTTTTGAGGAATGCAGTGACGTGGAGTTAGCGATTTTTCTAAACGGACTGATCAACGATAAACGTGGCAAAAAAGACGGGCCACAACCCGAACCGGAAAAACGCCTAACAAATAACATCATCTTCAACAAGTTAAAAATCGCGCTCAACCTTAAAGCCGAGGACGTACTGGCCATGATGCGACTGGCTGATTTCACCATCAGCCCACATGAATTAAGTGCATTTTTCCGCAAGCCAACTCACAAACACTATCGGGTCTGCCAGGACCAGATTTTGCGAAACTTCCTGCAGGGCATGCAGCTTAACTATCACGTAGAAACCCCAACGGAAACGCCCTTCCCGTGGAAAAAGGCGTCTGACGCGTCACCGAAAATCCCAAGTTAAGGTCAGGCTAAGTCTTAAAACCGAGAATAAGCGGTAACACGTCGAATAAGTGAGTAAAAAAAACATCGCCATCATTACTGATGGCGATGTTTTTAAGGAGACTTCTCGCTTTAAAGAGAGGAGATATCTCGCTAGCTGGCTAAAGAAAAGCCCTGATAGCCGTTCTCGACCACCGCATCACACTCCTCGCGGTATGTTTTGGTACCCGCAAGATAAGGCATAAAGCCTCGCGGTTTGCCTTCGATATTTGTGCCGAGATACCATGAATTACAGGTTGGCGCAGTCATCATGGACCCTTGCGCAGCCTTATTCACGTGCTCAACCCAGGCATCCTCGGCTGCCAACTCAGGCTCGATGGTTTTAACCTTGTGCGCGCGCAAATAGGCAATACAGTTATCGATCCACTCCACATGCTGCTCAATTGAATGCAGCACATTGCTCACCACGGAGGGGCTACCTGGGCCCGTTGTGGTGAAGAAGTTTGGGAAGCCGACACTTTGTAAACCCATGTACATACGCGGCCCATCCTTCCACTTGTCAGCAAGCAGCAAGCCATCGCGACCGCGAATATTCATACGTTTAATAGTACCGGTCATGGCATCAAAGCCGGTGGCATAAACCAGCACGTCAAACTCGTAGTTGGCTTTAGTAGTGCGCAGGCCTGTCGACGTGACTTCCGCAACCGGGCTTTCACGTAGATCAACAATGGACACGTTATCCTGCTTAAACGCAGCGTAATATTCCGTGTCAATCACCGGGCGCTTACAGTGCAGAGGATAGTTCTTTGGCGAGAGAGCTTCAGCTTTTTGGGCATCCAGGGTCTCTTTTAGATACTCGCGATACAATTCGCAGGCGATCTCATTGGCTTCTGGATTAAAGTATGTATCCGCGTACAGGGATAACACGTTGATACCAAAGTCCTTGATCTCCTGCTTGCGCTGCTCCGGGGTGATCTCCAGTATTTTTTTGCTGGGCCGTGGCTTTGGTGGTTTGTTGGGGTCTGGGGCCCGCTTGGGTCCATTGTAATTAGCGATGCCCATTTCATTATTGCGCTGGCGCTCACGAATTTCCTCATAATCCTTTTTCGCCTGTGCGAGGAAAGCCGGATTCATTGGCGCATTTCTAGCCGGAAAGGTGTACACGGGGCTACGCTGGAAGGCAATCAACTCTTTTGCCTGTTTGGCGATTTGCGGTATAGCCTGCACGCCGGACGAACCACAGCCAACGATAGCAACACGTTTACCGGTCAGGTCAACACCCTCTCGCGGCCATTGCGCGGTGTGGTACACATCACCCTTAAACGAATCTGCGTTTGGGAAGTCCGGGTAGTTCGGCTCATTCAAACAACCGGTCGCCATGATGCAGTAAGTACAGGTATACGTGTCGCCCTGATCAGTCTTAACTGTCCAGGTATTGCTGTCTTCGTTGTAGATAGCGTCCGTTACTTTGGTCTCGAATTTAATATCTTTGCGCAGATCAAATCGGTCCGCCACGTGGTTCAAATAGCGTTCGATCTCGGGCTGTCCGGCCATCACCTCGGTCCAGTCCCATTCCTGTTGCAATTCTTTGGAGAACGAATAGGAGTACTCGATAATGGGCAGGTCGGCTCGGCACCCGGGGTAACGGTTCCAGAACCAGGCCCCGCCAACGCCAGACCCTGCTTCAAAGGCCTGGATGTTCAGGCCCTGATCGTTCAGCCGCTTGATCATATACAGGCCCGCCATCCCCGTTCCCACCACGATGGCGTCCAGAACTTTCCCTTTTGAATCTGTCATATAACTATCCTCTCACCTTTAGAGTTTGTATTCGTTTAAGTTTTGTCGAAACTAAATCCGCCCGCCCTCCATGTCCCAGAAGCCTGAAACAGGAGCAGGTAATGCGCCTAAGCAACGGGCTATCATAGCAAACAGGGTTGAACATGTAAGTCCCTACGAAGAGTCAGCCTATTACTCTGAGTGAGAGCTGTGCTCAGTGACGGTCGCCCAGAGTGAGCGTTGCCATCTGAACTACGTTTGGTTCGCGCCGACCCCAGTTTTAACAACAACCCGACCAACAGATCGGTCTATAGGCTTATACCTGCCTAACGACACTATTTCACAGGCCCGGCATATCGAGTTCACAGACCTGGCATAGTGAGCAATCAGAAAATCAGAAGCGTAGTGGTGTCCCGAAAAACATCGTGGGCCGTTATCGTCACTCGGCGCTCGAAGCGCCAGGTGGCGCTTTCACAAGGTAGGGCACTCAGTTGAACAAACATGAAGTACTTTTATCTCTACCGATTCTATGGGCTATCCTCAATCCGCCGAAATCTGGTAAGCCAGTCTGAGCTGCTCCTGGTCTTGAAGATCCAGCCCCTGCTTATGTCACTACGCCCCTGCGCCAGCAGATCTCCATTCGAATCAACCCAGAGGACAATCCGCTCATGTATTGTGGAGGGTGTATTTTCCCCGCCGCCGGATGCTGCGACATCTCGGCCCCATCCAGACCCATCGCATACCAGCGCCAATTGCACGGGCAACTTCCGCTCAGTAACATCCAGGGCCAACCGCTCCCTGTCGGCCAGGGCGTCAAGTTCAATAACACCGTTTGCGGTGTCGTGCCGCAACATTGCAACAACAGGATTGATAAGTTCCCGTGCATAGAAGCCGAGCGTAAATCTGTCAAGCCGAGGCTCAGAATTGGCCGCAGTAAACGCTGCGATTGAGTCGGGTTTTCCGCCCTCGAAGCTTTGCCGCTCCCAGGCGCCAAAAAATGCGTAGTGCCCGGAAAGGTCCTGACAGCCACGCTCGAATCCATAAACGGGCGGCAGCGCGACCAGAAAAAGCACTATTGCGAGGTAATATCTTGCCATCCCCTGGAGTCCTGTTGCTTGCACGGAGAGTCTGTACGGAGAGTCGTCGCTGAGCCGCATCACCACCAGCACCCTGTTAGCGATAATGCACAACAACCCGCGCTACTTTTTGATTGCCGTGTTCATCTCCTTGCTCACCAAAAAACATCACTTCCACGGCGAGCTTGTCGAGTATCGACTTATAGTACACCGCCAATGAGTCAACACCCTCGGTGACATCGAGCAATTCAAAATGCAGATCTGGGACTTTGTCGAGGGCTGCCCGCCAGTACGCGCCAATGGCTTCCTTGCCTTTCAGCGTGCCGGCATCACCGCCCAGCGTTAGTTTTATCATGGGCGTGGTGATTTCAAAATCATCCTGATAATGGTCGAGAATTCTGTCAAGGTCGTGGCTGTTCCAGGCCCCTATCCATTCGCGAGCGAACTCCGCAGCACTCATGCGCCTATTGATCACGACATCAGCTCTCCTGTGTTGATCCTTCCCGTATTCATCTATGCCCAGCTTATGGTCGATATTGCCACCACTCACTAGTCATCTCGTGCCGACCTGTGACCCTCTTCAGCACCGAAAAACTGGCAGCTTATCCCCTTATTAAGGCGCACTCTACAATAATTCGAGTAATTTTTGGTATGCGCCCGGATCAATTACCAGTACGAACAACAAACCGCCCAGAGCCCCGTATAAATGAGCATCGTGATTGATCCTGCTGCCTTCTCGAGCCGACGCTATCCAGGAATAAACAAGGAAGACGATGGCAACCACGAAGGCCGGTATCGGCAAGGGTATCAGCAACACATACAGGCTATGGGTGGGAAAATAGACGATAAAGGCGAGCAACACAGCAGCAATGGCCCCTGATGCGCCAAGGCTTGCATAACGCGGGTTGTTGCGCT
Source organism: Porticoccaceae bacterium (assembly GCA_041603535.1). Taxonomy (GTDB): domain Bacteria; phylum Pseudomonadota; class Gammaproteobacteria; order Pseudomonadales; family Porticoccaceae; genus HB2-32-21. The sequence goes on along the minus strand of JBFIEE010000032.1, from coordinate 15,565 downwards.
GTTTGATCCATGTGCCCAGTTGCCCCGTAAACAGGCCAACGCCGTAGAGCAGGACAAATTGTGTCGTGCCCAGGACCCGTTCCATTGGGAAGGCAAAAAAATAGAACGTCACCATATTGAACAACAGGTGGATGAGATTGACGTGCACAAAGCCACTCATAAAAATAGAGTCGTATTGTTTTTTGCGTAACAGCCAGTACGGTCGAAACATGCTCTGCTCAATAATTTTGGGGAAAAAGTAGAGACCCAGAAGACTGGTTATCGAGGTAAGCGCAAGAATTATCCAGGCACCCTCATTCCCATCAAACATCATCTGGCCGACCTGAGTAACTGTGTTTTGGCTTTCGGTCGGGCGAGCAAAACACTGTGATTGGCGGTGTCATTTTTTAACATTCTATATTCCATCAACCCCGTCGCAGATTGACGGGCACAGCCTGCGAATTAAAGTTGGCGTTCGATGATCATTTTCACTACAGTTAAATGAAACTGGAGGGATCCGAGATTTCCGCAGGGGCACGCACGCCCACGCAACAGGCACTATTGTAACGTGTAGCCAGCGGTGATCGATATTAGTCGCCATACTCTCCAGAGACCCGCAGCCATGCTCTCACCAGACCAATTGCTCAACCGACTGGCAGATACGTTACGCGAACGCATCGGCCCCGAAGTGGGTGAGCCTTATGCCAAAACCCAGGCATACATGGCCGCCGTGGTGCTTACCAGAGTGTCTAACCAGTTACGTCTTGCCGCAGGACACGCTGTCGCAGACCGAGAAGACCACATTCTGCTTGTCGCGGATATTGATCGCTTACTTCCGCCCACCTCTTCAGTAAGGTTACACACGGCGGTAAGAACCATCCGTGACGACCACGCCAACATATCAATACTGCTAGAAGCTCTCTACGCTAGTCGCGACGAACTTGGTGACGAGACCTTCGATGCACTGCTTAAACGGATTCGTAAAAGCCTGCGAAGTCGACTCGACCGACAGTTGGAGTGCGCCCTATGAGTAGCGCATCGCCGAAACCTACGCCAGTTTTGCCACCCGTAGAAGAGCGCATCAAGCGCTATCTCGGCAGCCAGCTCTCCGCCGCCGACATCGAACTCCACGACATGCAACAGATCTCGGTCGGCTGGTCCCACGAGACCTGGCTATTTGACGCGAGCTGGACCGACGGCGGCGTTAGCCGTCTACAAGGCTTCTGTCTGAGACGCGATCCCGGTAATGCCTTACTTCGCGAGATGTCGGATCTCGCCACCCAATTTCGAGTGTTGCGCTGTCTTGAGGCAACGGCTGTGCCCAGCCCAAAAGCATATTACTTTGAAGACAACCCCGACATTCTTGGCGCGCCCTTTATCGTGATGGAAAAGGTTCCAGGCGTCTGCCCGAGCCCCTGGCGTAACGATGGTCGACGCTTCTACGAAGACGCAGCAGCCCGCGGTGTGTTGCCGGACAGTTTTACCGACACACTGGTCGCGTTACATAATCTGGACTGGCGTGAAGCCGGCCTGGAGTTTCTCGGCGTACCTCAGCCGGGTGAGCACTTTGCCCGTGGCGAAGTTGCCAAGTGGCGCAAGCTAATGGATGCCTCAAAGCAGGAGCCAGACCCCATTCTCATCGACGTCCTGTGCTGGCTCGATGCCAATGCGCCAAATACCGAACGGCTTACCCTCGTCCACGGCGCCTTTCGCACCGGCAACTTCCTCGTCCATGAAGACAAGGTGTCCGCCCTGCTGGACTGGGAGACTCAAGTCATCGGCGACCCGATGTACGATGTTGCCTACGTACTGTCCGACCTCAATCGCGAAGGCTCAGATCTGTTGTCAAACCTGGTGGATCGTGACGCCTTCTACCGGCGTTACGAAAAAGGCACCGGTATCGACATCGACGACAAAGTCTGTCGCTATTATCAGATGCTTTATACCATGCGCACCGCGATTTTCTGGATGAGCGCCTCGGCCTTGTTCGCCAGCGGGGAAAACCCTGATCTGCGTCTCGCCCGCACCGCCTGGTCGATACCAGTAGTGCTCGACCAGGCAGCACGGAACCTCGGCTATTAAAGGCCGTAAATTTTAAACGGGAAACGGGAAACGGGAAACGGGAGAGTAATGCGCATGAGTTCTGAACGACACGTTTTCACCGCAGCAGACGACAACTTTCACTTCGACGTGATGAGTGATCGCTGGTGGGAGACAGAAACCGCCTGGTTCTCCTTTCACCACCCGGAGCGTCGTCTCGGTGGCTGGCTTTACACCATGGTTCGACCCAATATCGGCACTGTGGCCGGGGGTATCTGGATATGGGACGACACCGCCGAGCTGCCCTGGGAAGTCCCCTACTCCGCCAACTACACAGCCCTGCGTTTGCCGCCCAATGCTGACTTACGCGACATAACATTGCCCAACGGGGTCTCGATGCGAACGGTGAAACCCACCATGTCCTACGATCTCAGCTATACAGACGAACAGCGGATTGCCGTGTCACTGCGCTTTGCCGGCATTATGCCGCCAGAGCCGCTGACCGCGGTTGGTTCCACATTTGGCTCCGCCCATCACTTTGACCAGTTCGGCAGGGTTACCGGCTCCCTCGTTCTGCACGGCGAAAAGATAGACATCAATTGCCTCGGCATGCGCGATCGCACCTGGGGCCCGCGCCCGGAACATCGCCCTCGTCAGGCGGCTTACGTTACCGGCGCCTGTAGTGACGACCACGGCTTTCTCGCCGTCACTAACACCACACCAGACAACGACCTCATTGCATACGGCTTCCTGCGCCGCGACGGTCGTACCGTCAGTCTGGCCGGCGGTGAACGCAAGGTTGAGCGGGATGCTCGGCGCGGTTGCATGACCCGAATAATTATCGATGCCATAGATACCGAAGGCCGTCATCTACGAGCTATCGGTCGTCCGCTGAGTCGCATCATCATCAATCGACATAGCTTTATCGATATTAACAGCCTGGTGGAATGGGAAATTAGCGACGAATCGGGATCAGGGGCGACGGGCTGGGGCGAAGATCAGGACATGTGGCCAGTTCATACTTTCTCGGCCTATCGGCGGGCCAGACCAAAAAGTTAATCAGCATATACGCCGCCAGCACCAGATGGCTGAAATTTAGCTGCGAGAACATTCAGTTAGTAGCGCTTGGTTAGTAGCGGTTGGTTAGTAGAACTTGGTTATTAAAACTGAGCTACTGCCATTAGAAAACGCGTGGCGAGTGATTGCGAATACCGAATACGAAAGGGGCAGAATAAATCTGCCCCCGTTACAACTTGATTTTTACGCACTGACTGCCTACAGAGGGTGCACCCGAACCGGTAGCTGGGTGTAGCCTTTGACCAAATTAGAGTTAGCGCGCGCCAGTTCGCCCGCCAGCTCGACTTTCTCAAAGCGCTTGAGAATTTCTTCCCAAACGACTCTAAGCTGCATTTCAGCCAGGCGATTGCCCATACAGCGATGGATACCAAAGCCAAATGCAAGGTGATGGCGCGGCCGCTCACGGTCAATGATAAATTCATAGGGCTTATCAATCGCCGTCTCGTCACGATTTCCCGACACATACCACATAACTACCTTGTCGCCTTTCTTGATCGGCTTACCTTTGAGATCAAAATCCTGAGTAGCGGTGCGCCGCATATGGATGACTGGCGTCTGGTAGCGAATTATCTCCGGTACCATATTAGTAACCAAATCCGGGTTGGCTTTTAGCTTTGCATACTCACCCGGGTTTTCATTAAGAAACAGCACACTACCCGATATCGAGTTACGCGTTGTGTCGTTGCCACCAATAATTAATAAAAGCAAGTTGCCCAAAAACTCCATTGGTCTTTCCTGAGCCATATTTTTGGTAGCTTCGCCATGCGCCATCATTGAGATTAAATCGAACCTGGGCTCTGCAGCAGCACGCTCCATCCACATTCCCATAAATGCGGGCACACACTCCCCTATTAATATTTTATTGCGCTCTTCAACGGTAGAACAGATGGAACCAGGGCCGGGTACCTGTGTAGCCACGTCAGACCAGTACGTTAACTTATGTCGATTTTCCTGAGGAAAATCGAGTAAGGTCGCCAACATTTGCGTCGTTAATTCGACAGATACTTTATCAACCCAGTTGAAAGTCTCGCCCACCGGTAGCGAATCGAGAATAGTCCCTGCGCGTTCGCGAATCAGCTCTTCCATATTTGCCAGGTTTCGGGGGGCAACCGCTTCCTGAACCGTACGCCGCTGATTACCGTGCTCGGGTTCATCCATGGCTATAAACATGGAAACATTCAGTTCCTGATCAGGATCCTGAAGGCTAATAGCCGGTTTAGAGGAAAACACTTCGGGGTTTCCTTCTACCGCCATGATGTCGTCAAATTTGGTTACCGACCAGAAAGGTCCAAACTCCGAATCCTTGCAGTAGTGGATCGGATCCTCCTTCCTCAAGCGATCGAAAAAACCCCACATCGTATTGGATTGAAATAAGGCGGCCTGTGAAACATCGAACTCATTTAGGGGGATACTATACGGATCTCTCCCTAGCATTGTGGTGCGCGGTTGTGGTGTATAAGCCATGTTCAGTAACTCCTGTATAGGCAATTGTTATTATTGACAACATTAATAATTCAAACTCACTTAAAACTGAAACTCGGGTAGCCTGACAACGAGGCCGTCCAGCTCATCACTTACCTTGATTTGACAGCTTAACCGTGAAGTTGATCGCCGATCTGGATTCAAACTCATGATCGCCTCCTCGGCCTTACCCGGTTGCCCGACCTTTGGCATCCATGCTTCATCCACATAGACGTGGCAGGTGGCACAGTTACATTCGCCACCACAGTCAGCATCGATGCCGGGAATTAGATTGTCGACGGCGGCATTCATTACCGATAGACCATTTTCTACAACAAGGGTTTGCTCTTCACCATCGTGCTGAATAAAAGTAATTTTTGACAAGATACGCCTCCTAACTTCATTTTATTTATGCGTTTTAGTGCAGCTTTCAGAGGCGTGTTTTATAGCACAGTAACTATGGGGGGGGGCGAACTAACTTATTCATCCGTGAGACAGTCTTTTATCGCGTTTTTTTGTTCTGCAAGTCGGCCAGGGTCAAAGCTACGCCCGTATAACTGTCGTCCGGCCATAAAATCGACGGGGGAATTTACCGCGTCCACTGCAACCAACCGTCCGGAATGCAGGTAAAAAATCGCAAACTGCCTGGTGTGCCAATCACCGCGTAAAACCTGCTGCTCCCCGTCCGCAGCAAAACCGACCATCTGCAGTTTGTGCTCGTATTGATCAGACCAGAACCAGGGTACGGCAGCATAACGCTTACCTTTTCCCACTATATTGGCGGCTACCACCTTCGCCTGCTCCATAGCATTGGGCACGGATTCCAGCCTCATTCGTCGCCCTAGTATGGCGTTAGGATGATTGGCGCAGTCACCGGCAGCATAGATATTTGAAAACGATGTTCGACAATATTCGTCGGTTATCACGCCATTATCGCAGGCGATACCAGCATTTTTTGCTAACTCAATGTTTGGCATGATACCGATTCCGACTACGACCATATCTGCGCCAATTCGTTTATCGGCGCACAGCACACCAGTCACACTGTCGCTCCCTGCGAAACCACTAACCGTGGTATTCAGGCAAATCTCAACACCTCGTTCGCTATGAAGCTGATGATAAAACCTGCTCATTGCCTCTGTCGTAACCCGCTTAAGAATACGCGCCTCTGTTTCAACAACCACCACACTTACCCCTGCGGCGGCGGCAACAGATGCGACTTCGAGACCAATATAGCCACCGCCAATGATCACCAGCTTTTTCCCAGGGAGCATTTCAGACTTGATGGCATTGGCATCATCTAGTGTGCGCAAATAATGGATGCCCTTCAGGTCACCGCCCGGGACTGGCAATATCCTGGGGCGACTACCTGTGGTCAAAACCAAATTAAGATAGCCAATAATTTCACCGCTATCTGTGGTCACGGCGCTGGCCGCTGTATCAATCGTCTTGATGCGCTCGTTTAAACGGAGGGATATATTGTGACCCTGATAAAATGTATCTGCGCGCAGGAAAATGCGATCACGCTCTTCTTTTGAGGACAAATACTGCTTCGACAGTAACGGTCGCTGATAAGGCGGATAGGGTTCATCACCAAAGAGCAAAATTTCGTCTTTACAACCCTGCTGCCTTAGACTAGCAGCAACCTGTCCACCGGCCTGGCCTGCACCTACAATAATGATTCGATTCATAACACAGCATCACATCTACAGAATAACGACTAATTTCGCCGCCCCAAAACAATAAAGGTTTTGGTCGCGCCAGGACCGGACCACCGCTAGCAGATACCGGGGTCCTCTGGAGTTATTATCGATCGGCGGTCATGCGAATCACCACACGCAGGTGTTGATACTTCCACACGCCATCGATTTTTACATAGTCATCGTCATATCTCGCACTCATCCAGATTTCCTTATTGTTTTCGGTAAATGTCCACGGCCCCATAATGTACCAAACCCCCGTGGCTCGCTGGCCATCGACCTGGATAACAGGGTTCGTAATGTTGTGCTGGGAAAAACTAAATTGCTGTCGAAAACCGCTAAAAAGATCGCGAATCGCCTGATGTCCTTTAGCCTGTCCAAATTCACCGCCTTCCCAGATGCCGTCTTCAGCAAAAACTGCTGCGATGCGATCAGGGTTATGCGTATCGTCACAAATCTCACAATAGCGCGCCTTCAATTGTTTGATTGCCTCGATATCCTCAAGTCGAACTATGCGCTTTTCAAGCTCAGTCATATCCATAAGTCAGCCACCCTCCAGGTTCTGTGTTCTGATAATAAGTCTTCCATTAAATTTTATTCCCAACCAAAATTATAGCGGAACACTGTTCTTGCATGTCGCGACGTAGCCGAATCCTTAGGCAGACTATGCGATGACGTCCATTAGTAATGGCATTTATATTTATCCAAACGATATCTGTCTGAATACCACACAGGCGTATTTCAGAAGGAGGCCTTATTTATGCCGACGCAGTGACCGAGTGTTACGTCATCGGGCAAAGAATATTTGGGTCTTCAGGCTGCTAAACTACGGGGCAATGGAGGCAACCAGCGCCTGACTTCATTCACGACATGCATGGCCCGACAGGAAAACGATTGTTATGGATCACTTGTACTATGGATCACGTGTACTACGAATAACTTGTACCATGGGTCACCTTTACTACGCGTCAGTGGGTTTGTGGCGCAATCATCGTTGCAACAATCGCTGCATCGTCACCTGCTGTTGCGAAGCGTGCTCATAAGCCATGCTGACATGCTACTTATCTAGCGCATGACACATGTCAGTGACAATTCGTCAATGAAATCAAATAGTTGGGCTCCTCGCCACTACCAAGCTGCCAGAGACCCTATTTTCTATGCCCTCACCGAACTCAAAACTAAGCGTGTTACTAAAGACGTCTCGCCCGCCTTTTCTCATGCTAACCCCCGTTTGCATATTTTTAGGGGTAAGTACTTCGCTGGCTACCCAGTCATCAATCAGTTATTTTTTAATAATCCTCATTTTAACTGGCGCCCTGTCAGCCCACATCAGCGTCAATATTTTGAATGAGTATTTTGACTTCAAAAGCGGCCTGGATTTCAAAACCCGAATAACCCCCTTCAGCGGTGGCAGTGGCGCATTGCCGAGCAATCCCGAGTTGGCTGGACTGGTTTTGAAGGCAGGACTAGCGTTTCTGATCGTAACAGTCATCATCGGAATCTATCTTTCTCTCCAGCGCAGCATACAAATTCTTCCCATTGGGGTACTGGGCGTCACGTTACTTACCACCTATACCCCATGGCTGAACCGCTCCCCGGTTTTATGCTTAGTCACGCCGGGGCTGGGTTTCGGGGTTTTAATGGTAGTCGGCACTCACGTGATACTAACAGGGCAACATGCGCCCCTGCCCTGGCTCGTATCCCTGCCGCCCTTTTTCCTGATTAACAACCTGCTACTCCTAAATCAGTACCCGGACATGGCGGCTGATGCCAGCGTGGGAAGAAAAACATTCCCCATCGCCTTTGGCCTGAAGACAAGTACCCGTGTCTATGCGATTTTTCTGCTGGCGGCCGGCCTATGCGTCCCGTTGTTGATTGCTGCGCAAGTTTTGCCGAGTCAAAGTCTCATAGCACTAACTTCCCTGTCCCTGGCCCTGTTCTCGCTAATCGGGGCTGTTAAGTATTCCCGTACACCGGCTGACAGGCCGAGACATATGGCGGCGAATGTGGCCGCAGCAATTTTGACGCCACTGGCGCTGGGTATATCGATTATTGTTTATCTACGGTTTGCTGGGTGAACCCGCCCCTGGCTATCCGAGCACCTTCACTAAAATACAAGCCCTGACCCACAAAGCCGACACCTCTGGGCGACCCTGTAATCGACAGAATGAAAGCGTTTCGGGGCAAAGCCCTGTAAATGCGCTTGTCTGTGGCCATATCGTGGACTGCACCAGACCAGTGTTTGCCTTGGGTGATGCGTGCTGGGGCTTGCGACCGTGTCGGGGCAGCCCCGTAGAATACTATCCTGCCACTTATGGCCACAAAACCAATCTGGCAGGGGGGCTAAACGGGCTCGTCCAAACAGCACAAAAATATCCATGAAATACATTCCACATTCGTACAGTTTTGTACTGTCTATATGCTGAAATCGTATTAGAATACCCCGTACAAAAATCAGTCATGCTTGCGGCATCCTTCAACGCATAGGGGAGAAAAATTAATAGTGGCGACATTACGGCATCTTCTGTTTAGCCTGTGTATATTGACGTCCCTGTCCACACAGGCGGGTAATATTCCATCCACCCAACTGAATTCATGGCAGCGTGATCCGGGCAAGCTTGATCTTGCTTCGGTAAACGCCCTGGTGATGGACACCCGCAACAACGCCGTGCTGTATTCAAGAAACCCCAACTCGGTGGTTCCCATAGCCTCCCTGAGCAAGCTGATGACCGTTATGGTGATACTGGATGCAAAGCAACCATTAGATGAACGGATTGCCGTAGCCATTCAATCTACTAACGAGCTAAAAAACGTCTTCTCACGCATTCGGGTTGACAGCCAGTTAACACGCAAAGAAATGCTTCTGCTGACATTAATGTCCTCGGAGAATCGCGCTGCCGCCAGCCTTGCCCACCACTACCCCGGCGGCTACGGCAGGTTCATCCAGGCGATGAACAGTAAAGCCAAAGCCCTTGGTATGCACAATACACACTTTGTAGAGCCAACCGGGCTGTCCTATCAAAACGTTTCTACGGCACATGATCTGGCGGCCATGGTGAACGCTGCAAGCGGCTACACGCTGATCAAAGAAATGAGCACTACCGCAAAAAAAGACGCACATTTCAGCAAACCGAGTTACAGCCTGGCTTTCTACAACACCAACCCGCTTATTCGCAACAGCAATTGGGACATCACCCTCAGTAAAACCGGTTTTAATAATATGGCGGGCCACTGCCTGGTTATGCAAACCGCGATCAATAATCGACCCGTTACCATGGTATTGCTGGACTCTTTTGGTAAAAAATCTCATGTTGGTGATGCTGGTCGCGTCCGACGCTGGTTGGAGACCGGCAACGGAGGCACGGTGCCAGCCCCCGCTAAAGACTACGTTAAGCGCAAGGCAAAAGAAACAAACCTTGCTGCCAAACTCGACTGAAACTCGCCGTATCGGGGGTTGCTGATCCGTCTCGCCGGGGTCAATCCAGCGCGCTAGCGTGTAGTTAAGCTAAGGGTGATTTGCGCTACTAATTTGCGCTACATAGCTATACGAGCCAGATTGATTTATCGAGAACAAATTAAGAGCAGGGATAATGGCTATTTAGTACTTCACAACATGCCGACAAAAATTCACGACCCCTCTGACTGTTCGGCGATTGAAACCGCCTCCGAGTCCTGATTGGTTTATCCAGAGATAAGACCGCGCTAGAATCTGGCAATCACGGAAGACAAAATATAACCAGCAAGGACAATCTGGTGTAAAAAATCTTCAGGCATCTAATTTTATCACCACCGTCAATCATAGAGGACGACGAATGAAGCACACGTTAATTAGGAAAATAGCAAATACCCTTGTCTGCTCATCGCTGCTAATTGGGTCAGCGGCTTATGCAGAAAGCCTATGCTCTAGCGGTTTCCCGGCACCAGTCAGCGGCAATATCTCTAACAATGGGCAAGCGGGAGGCGGCTTCAGTACCCTCGGCGTCGTCGCACTAAAAATCGGTAAGAAGCCAAATGTGCTCGCTAAAATGAAATGCGGCATCATCGGTATCGAGGCCCCCGCGGAGACTGGAACCATCGCTTTTACTCACACATTGAGCTGCGATGACCAGCTCGAAGTAGACCCTGGTTTTGGCCCGCAAACCGTCCACTCGCAGTTAACACTCGACACGCAAGGCTCCCTCGCAGCACAATTCTGTAATGGCCAGGATTCGAGCCAGGGCATATTCGGACCGTTTACCGAACGCTCGGTACCAGCAACCTACTACGGACAAAGCACAGGGCGCGGTATGTTTACTGGCGTCACGGAAGGTGAAATCTATATTGAGGGTAATATCAATTGTCTCGGCACCATCGACATGCAATTTAAAGGTTATGTTTGCCTGATTCCACCGCAATAAATAACAGATATGCAAGTAACAGGCAGGCTCGCTTACACTGCGGGCCTGCCTGTAAATATCCAGGTAAAAATCATCTCCAACCTGGAGAAAACAGCCAGTTTTAGCCCTTCTTGTTCTGCCAGCCTAAGCTTTTCCTGGCTTTTCTCTAGTAGCCATACAGCGGGTGCGGAGATATTTTTTCCGTAGCCGAACAGTTGCTATAAAGTAATCAAATCTGACCTTATTAATAAATCGAATCTTAATCTGCCGGCGTCCTTCAATAGGGACCCGATATCAACTGACCGTACAACAGCACCGCCACAACCAGGATCATTACCGCCGCAACGCCCGCAGCTACGAAGCGAATGGTCGCCCGTCTGGCCCGCGCTTTTTCCTGCCACGTTCGTGGCCCTATCCGTTTACACAAAAACACTACTGAGGTAGCGAGGTTCACGCAGGTAACATTGATGACCAGCAGCAACGCGGCGCCTGCCGCCAGTCGATAATCACCGTTACCAAGTAATAAGGCTGCCGTCGCAGCAGGCGGTAATAAGGCCACCGCTACCATGACTCCAACCAGAACAGACGACAGGCCAGTGGTCAGGGACAAGGCGGCCGCCGCACCTGAGGCAAGGGCAAGCGCAATACTATCCACACTTACCACTGTCCGCGACATAACTTCAGCACTGGCTGACGCCATCGGCGACAGGTTGCCAATCACCGCGGCGATAATCACGGTCATTGTGATACCAGCGCCGTTTACTCTTAACGCCTTGCGCATCAAGTCACTGTCACCCAACACACAACCCAATGCCAAAGCGAGATTAGGTCCCAGCAGGGGCGCAATAACCATCGCGCCGATCACGACCGCCACATTATCCTGAAGCAGGCCAATCGTGGCCACGACTGTGGAGAGCACGACCAGGAGTACAAAGTTCTCATCAAGTTGAGCGCTCTTCTCAATGCCGTCATAAAGAGACTCCCTTGTCACGGTGGCCTTGTCTTCCTTTTGCCGCTCAGCTGTGGCCGATTTAGGTAGCAAAGCGTCGGGCGAATAGACGGCGATTGAGACCGCCTCCTGTTTGCCAAGCAGGCCCTGCAGTTTATCCATCGTCTCCTGTACCTGGTCATCGGCAATGAAAAAGCGTACCAGATGGATATCGGGATCTTGTACAGGCAGTTCTAACAAGCCTGTAGCATTACCTGCCTCGGCGATGGCAGTGATGGTGTCACTGTGCCCAACATTGGCGATCACTTCTATAAGCTTCACAGATCATGCGCTCCCACGAGTTGTGCACAGTTAAAATAAGCCTACCTGAAAGCGGCAAATCTGGGCGATTTTTCTCGGAAAAAATGAGCAGTTTAATCTGATATAGGGCCGCACCAGGCTTTCAGGCCATGAATTATTCTGGAATAAATACCAGGACTAATAGAACGCAATAGCTGCACATTCTGCCGCCTGCCGTCACATACCCGTGTCAGGAGAAACTATACTTTGCGTGAGGGACACGTATTCTCATACCCTCAGGGTATTTAGATATCGCGTCATTCACGCATCAGCAGGGAAGTGCCTGTTTCAGAACAGATACTCGCGCTAACTAACGACCACGACAGAGATCCATATTGCTATTTACGATCCTACGCTACTCTCTACGAAGCCAGAACCCTGGCGTGGTTTATCCGTGTATTGCTCTGTGGTAGCTTGTCGGTCAACCAATTATTTCGCAATAGTATGGAGCATAAAATGTCTCATTTACGCTATCTACTCCCAATAACAGGCCTCATGGCCGCACTGGTTGTTTCTGTGCCAGTTTACTCAGGATCAGATCAAAGCAAACGTAACTACGAACCCCCGCGTAACGCACAGGGGCACCCCGACATACAGGGCAACTGGGATTTTCGTTCGCTAACTCCCCTCGAGCGGCCCAAGGATTTAGCTGACAAGGCGGTATTCACACCAGAAGAAGAAGCGGCGTATCGCGCCAAGGTGACACAAATCAACGATACCGACAATAAAAAAGACCTGGATCTACCGGCAGAATATGACGTAGAGGTTCCCTATAACAATTTCTGGCTGGACTACGGGACGACCATGAATGAGGATCGAAGGACATCGCTTCTTGTTGATCCACCCAATGGCCGATTGCCTGAGCTTACCGCCGAAGCGCGGGCTGGGATGCAGAATTATTTGCTGCGTACTTTGCCGGTGCGGGATTACTTTTCCATTGGTTTATCCACCTTTCGACCGGCTGGCCCGGAGTCCCTGGGGCTCTCCGAGCGTTGCATGGTGGGCTTCAATGCTGGGCCGCCGCTGATACCCAGCGCCTATAACAATAACCTGCGCATCGTTCAGGGACCCAAACATGTCGTGCTTTTCACCGAAATGGTTCACGACGCACGAATTGTACCCATGGACGGTAGTGCGCATTTACCGGCTGGAATGGAAAAATGGACAGGTGATTCCCGAGGTCATTGGGATGGCGACACGCTGGTAGTCGAGACTACTAACTTCACCGACAAAACACCGTCTTATCAGTTACCCTTATCTGAAGCAGGTCAAATCAGTGTTGTCGGTTCGGGCAAAAACCTACACCTTGTCGAACGATTTACCCGAACCGGTGATTCCCAGCTAGTTTACGAATACACGGTCACCGATCCCACCTCATTTGCCAGGCCTTTCACCGTCGCCATCCCGTTGCAGGCGACCGAAGATCAAATATTTGAGTATGCCTGTCACGAGGGTAACCACGCCATGATCGGTATGCTGAGAGGCGCCCGACAGATGGAAAAGGACGCAGCGACTGCGGCTGTTAACTGAAGAGAACGCTAAAGCGACTGTTTGCTGATTAATCAATGAGATAGGCAATGATATGGGCATCAAGCCCGTGACATTAATTACTGAACAGTCGCGTAACTCATCTTGCGCTAACTTGAATGAAGTCAAGCCAGAGCATACCAGACCGAGCTAGCGCGGCTTGTAAACGGACGCTAGCGGTGGCCTTTCGTTAAACGAGGCCGTGTATGACCGATCATTAGGGCTCACCACGCATAGGCTTCCGGGGCTGGACCGCCAGGTCCAGGGAAAATGCTGTCTAGCTTCTCCAGTGTCACTGCTGAGAGTTTAACCTCTGTAGCAGTGATGGCACTTTCCAGCTGCGCCATTGTGCGTGGCCCCACAATAGGTGCCGTGACGCCATCCTGATGGAGCAGCCAGGCAAGACCAACTTCTGCGGGGTGATGCCCCAGTTCGGCACATAACGGTTCATAAGCCTCAAGCCGCGCGCGGAATTTCTCGACTCGCGCCGTGGCGAACGGTTTTGAACGACGGCCTTCTTTAGCACTTTGCAGTGCGCCAGCCAAAACACCGCCGCCAAGGGGGCTCCACGGCAGCAGACCCAGACCGTACTCGCGGCAGGCCGGTAACACTTCAAGCTCTATGGTGCGCGCGTTCAGGTTATATAGACTCTGCTCGGATACCAGCCCGAGAAAGTTTCTGTGTTTGGCGATTTCATTGGCCTGAGCAAGTTGATACCCGGCAAAGTTACTACTGCCAACATAAAGCACCTTGCCTTCGCGAACCAGTTGCTCCATCGCCTGCCAAATTTCCTCCCAGGGTGTGTTGCGGTCAACATGGTGCATCTGGTACAGGTCGATATGATCGATCTGCAGACGCCGCAGACTGTCCTCACAGGCCATACGGATATGCCGCGCCGAAAGTCCCGCGCTGTTAGGTCCCTCGTCCATACGGCTATAAACTTTAGTTGCGAGCACCACCTGTCGCCGGCGCGCGCCATGATCCTGCGCGAAGTATCTACCAAGTATTTCTTCGGTCGCGCCCTTGCCGGCAGTGCCGCCGTAGGCATTGGCTGTATCGAAGAACTGGACACCCGCCTCCAGAGCCCGATCCATAATATCGAAAGCGTCTTTCTCCGCCGTGAACCCACCAAAGTTCATGGTACCCAGGCACAGTCGACTGACCTGCAGACCGGTCCGGCCTAGTCGTGTGGTTTGCATGGCATTTCCCCGTTTATTAATTATTCAGTATAGACAAGCACTTTTCGTCGCACACATGTCAGCATCGAATTTAAGCTTGGCGCTTCAACTCAATTAGGGGGAGGCGTCGGAGCTACAATGCGACCCCAATCAATACACTGGGATCGCATAACATCAAGACGCCATTAATCGTTAGAAACCCACACAGCGTTGGCTCCGCATGAAGCAATACTTTGCAGAAGTTCACGGGATTTCTCGGCTTCTTTGGCGCTATACCACCAGTCCCAGCCGTCGCCATAGGTGGTCAACGTCGGTGTCGAACCCACGAGCGCGAATTGACTACCTGGGTGAATCTTGTGGCTCCCAGCATTTGGATTATAAAGCTTCACCTCATACTGTTTGCCAGCATTCTGTTTAACCTTTCGCCAATCCACCACCCATGCCTGAGCATCAGACATCGTTTTCCCAGCGTTGAGCGTGCACAAGGAAAATTGCATGACTTCAGCGGACGCTGAAATGGATAAAAATGGGACAATAACCAGTAAAATATCTTTGACGGTCTTCATGATCTAATCTCCGTATATTATTTTCGCGTTTTCCAGAACGGGCTGCGAAGGACATCATATGTATATTTTTTCATTTGGCTATATATTGCCCCGCGCAAAAAAAGTATAGGCGCGGGTTGTTCGCTTTGCAAAAAACCAATGGGCGAAATACTGATAGCGAACTAAATTTTTATTTAGCAATTTGACTAGACGGTATCTGAAGCTCCCCCATTTTCCTACTAGAAAGATTCCAACAACGAACACAACCGCGCAGTTATTGAGCAGAATATTCTACCCATCATTGAAGCAGGTCAGGTGCAATGGGTCGACAATGCTTGGGGTATCGATGACCAGATATCACTAGTACCCACTCCCGGCCATACCCCTGGTCATT
>JBFIEE010000031.1:0-41231 GCA_041603535.1 Porticoccaceae bacterium | reverse complement strand
CATTCCTTCCCACACGCTGTCCGCCATGCGCTGACGGTGAGCCTCAAATTTTTCCGGGGTGTTGATGGTGCCAATTAATTTGCCAGGCACTTCCTTGAAGGTCGCTTTGATTTTACGTTTCATTTTAGGCAACCACTCACGCGGCACATGGCAGTCGGCGCAGGTGGCCTGGACACCGCTGGCATTGGCAAAGTGGGAGGTGTTTTGGTATTCCTGATACACCGTATCGCGCATTTCGTGGCAGGAAATACAGAAGTCCATGCTGTTGGAGTAGTGGACAAAGCCGTTAAAGCCAGCTGTTGCGGCAATACCTGTCGCAATACCAGCGAGAATGAGAGTACCGAGTGCAAACCGCGCACTTGGTCGTCGTAACCAGTGCCAAAATCGTTGCAAGTTGCCTTGCTTAGTATCCATTGTAGCTTCCTGTTAGCGACAAAAACCGAGCCTGCGGTTGCCTCTGATTACTAACCAGGGCGATAAACCTAGCATAGTTTTGAACGTTCTTTAATGCCTAATGGTGAATGGTTCCATGGTCGGTTCGAGTTTCCGCTGATCTGGATCATCGAGAGCCTCTTTGTTACCAGGAGATTGAGGCGGATTGGCGTTGATCTTGGATAGTGACAAAAATAGGGTTGACCTGTGCTTAGGACACAGGTTTAGACTCTTGGCTCCCGGCTTTTTGCTCCTGCCTCATGGGTAACTTGACCGAGGAGCCGGGGAGATAGCATAAATGCCGCCACCGTTGATATTAATCATGGTGGATTGGCAAGGGTGGGGGGAGACTGACCCCGAGGTTGATCCTTTTGGTATGCACAGGAGATTGACGGATGAAAGTGAAAGAACTTGCCGAAGAGGTGGGTGTGTCCGTCGATACCGTTCGCCACTACACGCGGGTGGGTATTTTAAATCCGGCGCGGGATCGCTTTAACGGCTACAAACAGTACGGCGCACAGGAATGCGATCGGTTGCGGTTTGCGGTGCGCGCTCGCGCGCTGGGATTTACCCTCGATGACATTGTGGAAATTATTCGCCACGCGGATCGTGGCAACTCGCCATGTCCAACCGTCAGAAAATTAATTGAAGAGCGATTTGCAGAGATTGAGTCACGTTTTAAAGAGACCCAGCGGTTGTATAAGCGAATGAAAAATGCCATGCAAGCCTGGCAGACTCAGCCCGACAAGCAGCCGGATGGCAAAATTATTTGTGGGCTGATCGAATCTGGAGATAAAACGCCATGAATAACGTACCGCAGTGCGTGGTTCAGGAGCTGCTAATTGAAGGCGCAAGTTGTGCCAGCTGTGTCAGGAAGATTGAGACTGCTCTCAACGGTGTGAGTGGCGTAACGAAAGCGGAAATGAACTTCCCGCAACGCACCGTCAGTGTCCACGGTCAGGCGTCGCCGGACGCACTGGTCAAAGCCGTAGAAAGTGCTGGATATAACGTAAAAATCAGCACTAACGAGTCAGACCAGGCATTGCTCGAAGAAAAGGCGCAGGCCGACCTGATTTATTACCGGCGTTTGCTGCGGGAGATGACCATTGCCCTGGTGCTGGGTATTCCGCTGATGATCTATGGCGTCGTGGGCGGCGAGATGACCGTTACCACTGATATGGAGCGCCTAACCTGGCTTACGGTCGGCGTATTGACCTTCGGGGTGATGGCGTTTTCCGGAAAGCATTTTTATGTGGGAGCCTGGAAATCCCTCACTAATCACAGCGCCAATATGGATACCCTGATTGCCCTGGGAACAGGTACTGCCTGGTTGTATTCCATGATGGTTGTATTTTTTCCACATTTGTTTCCCGATATGGCGCGTCACGTCTATTTCGAAGCAACGGCGATGATTATTGGCTTGATCAATTTGGGGCTGGCGCTGGAAATCAGGGCTCGGGGTAAAACGTCCGAGGCCATCAAGCGCTTGATCGGTTTGCAGGTGAAAACAGCGCGGGTGATTCGTGATGGCAAAGAAATTGATATTGCCATTGAGCAGGTATTGCTAAAGGATCAGGTACGTGTGCGGCCCGGTGAGAAAATTCCCGTCGACGGCGTGGTGCTCGAAGGCCACACGGCAGTGGATGAGTCCATGCTCACCGGTGAGCCAATGCCTGTGGAGAAAGTAAAAGATGACGAAGTTGTGGCCGGCACTATTAACAAAACCGGTTCAATTGTTTTCACAGCAACCCGTATTGGTAAAGACACCGCTTTGGCCCAAATCATCAACATGGTCAAGCGGGCGCAGAATTCGAAACCGCCTATTGGACGTCTCGCCGACATCATTTCCGGTTATTTTGTACCGGTGGTGATGATTGTCGCGGTGGCGAGTGCATTAGTTTGGCTGAATTTCGGTCCCGATCCGGCGGTGGCTTACGCGGTGGTATCGGCGACTACCGTGCTGATTATTGCCTGTCCCTGTGCGCTGGGCCTGGCGACGCCCATGTCGGTGATGGTCGGGGTCGGTAAGGCCGCCGAAGCGGGCGTGTTGATACGCAATGGCGAAGCGCTACAGACATCCTCGAAAATCACTGCAATGATTCTCGATAAAACCGGCACCATCACTATCGGCTCGCCTAAAGTCACAAAAATTCAGCTCGCCGCTGTCAGCGAAGAAACTGAAGTATTGCGCATCGCTGCCAGTCTTGAGGCGGGTTCCGAGCACCCGTTGGCTCTGTCGATTGTCGAATCAGCCAAAGAACGCGACGTGCGATTGCAGCCGGTCGAAAATTTCAATGCGATTGCCGGTCATGGTGTGGAGGGCATGGTGGCGGGTAAGCGTGTAATCTTTGGCAACGAAAAATTGATGCGCGACCAGCAGATCGATATTGGCGATTTCATAGCGTCCGCTCAGGCTATGGCGGAGCAAGCGCAGACGCCGATGTATCTCGCTGTGGACGGTAAACTCGCGGCTCTGATTGCGGTATCCGACCCGATCAAGGAAGACTCAATCGCCGCGATAAAACGTTTGCAACACAATGGTATTCGCGTGGTGATGTTAACTGGCGACAATCGAGCCACCGCAAAAGCGATTGCTGATAAAGTGGGCATCGCCGAGTTTTTCGCGGAGGTGTTGCCGGAAGAAAAAGCAAAAAAAGTGGCGGAGCTGCAAATGCAGAATGAAATCGTCGGTATGACTGGTGACGGCATCAACGATGCACCAGCGCTGGCGCTCGCCAATGTGGGTTTTGCCATCGGTACCGGGACAGACGTCGCTATTGAAAGCGCCGATATCACGCTGATGCGTGGCTCGCTCCACGGACTGGCGGATGCGATCGCCGTGAGCAAGGCAACATTGCGCAATATCAAGCAAAACCTGTTTGGTGCCTTTATTTATAACGTCGCAGGCATCCCGTTTGCGGCGGGCGTACTGTTCCCGTTTTTTGGTCTGTTGCTGAGCCCGGTGATTGCTGGCGCGGCCATGGCTTTTTCTTCGCTGACTGTGGTCACCAACGCTAACCGCTTGCGTTTGTTTAAAGCTGCACAGCATTAGGAGGGTTTAGCCATGGTGTTGATTAATATTCTTGGGCTGGCGTTGATCGGAATTATCATGTGGTGGTTTTGGCTCTACAGGCAGCGCGAGGTCAATGTCGACCAAAACGGCGCAGGTGTTCTCGTCACTGTAGAGAACGGTATTTACACACCGTCGCGTCTCAAGGTAGCAGCGGGCCAGCCGGTCACGTTGACATTCGAACGCAGGGATCCATCCCCCTGTGCCGCCACCGTCGTTTTTTCGGATTTTGATGTCAGTGAGGAGTTGCCGCTCAATAAATCCAAAACTATTGCGCTACCCGCCATGCAACCGGGGGAATACCCGTTTACCTGCCAGATGCAAATGTATCGCGGCACCCTGGTTGTCGCTTGAGTGTGGCCGCCGTCTGGCATTTAAAAGAAAGTGCGTAGCTGTGTCGATATGGCTCACGTCAATTGTTTCCGTAAGCACCAGTGAAGCAGGGATCGTATGAATATTTGCGCTAATAACTTGGCATTGTCGTCGGCCATTACGTTCGCCCTGCTGTGGGTGCCGTGTTCGATAGTGGTGATCGCGCTGCCGCCACCCGCAGTATCTGGCATTTATTCTGATTATGTCTGGTTTTTACTGCAGTGGCCCACCATCCCCACCCTGGTGTTGTTTCCGATTTTGGTGGTGGTCTATGTGCGGTTGGCAAACCGGGAAGAACAAATGGCCCTTGCGGAATTTGGCGATGAATACCGGGCCTATATGGCGCGTACCCCTCGGTGGCTGCCGGGTGTTAAAGCCCATTCGGGAGTTCATGCCCAAGGTAACCCCCCTGGGTGGCTTGCCGTAGCGGTAGAATCGACTAGTCGAATGACTATTGGGATACATTTCGCGCTTTTCTGTGTGGCGCGGAAGATGGAGTGAGTTGTCGCTAAATCCTGCCGCAATACTGTTTTCTGTCGTTGAACATAATTTTTTATCAGGAAGGGGGAGTATGGCCGAACCACCGGCACTCATCGTGATCGACATGGGTATAGATACCCACCAGGAGCCCCTCGTTTATATGCGGGAAGACTGCGATATTTGTCGGGCTGAGGGTTTTAATGCCAGTTCCCGCGTGCAATTGCGAGTCGGAGATAAACGTCTTATTGCGACCTTAAACATTGTCGATAGCTCCCGGTTGCCGCCGGGGCATATCGGTTTATCGCGCATTGGGATCAACCGTCTGGGTGTGGCTAACGGGGATCGGGTGAGTGTTAACCATGCGCCCGTGGTGATGTCATTCAGCGCGGTGCGCAAAAAAGTGTACGGCCACGCGCTGAGCGATCATGACATTAAATCCATCATTACCGATATAAGCGAATACAAGTACAGTGACGTTGAAATCGGCAGTTTTCTTAGCGTTTGCGCGGGACGGCGGCTTAATCTTGATGAAATCGTTGCGCTTACCCAGGCCATGGTATCCAGCGGAAAGCGCTTGAGCTGGCCCAATAGTGAACGCGTATTTGATAAGCATTGTATCGGTGGTTTACCCGGCAATCGCACCACGCCTCTGGTTGTTGCAATAGTCAGTGCGGCTGGTTTAACGATTCCGAAAACCTCATCTCGGGCGATCACGTCTCCAGCCGGCACGGCTGATACCATGGAGACTCTGACCAACGTCAACCTGACCGTGAAGGATATTCAGCGTGTCGTCACAGAAACGGGCGCCTGCCTGGCCTGGGGCGGAGCGGTTAATTTGAGTCCAGCCGACGATTTAATGATACGCATCGAACGGGTGCTGAACCTGGACGGTGAGGGGCAGCTGGTCGCTTCTGTGTTGTCAAAAAAAATTGCCGCGGGTTCTACCCACGTAATTATAGATATGCCCGTTGGAGCCACAGCCAAAGTGCGTAGCCAGGCGGATGCGGAGTACTTGTCGACCCTGTTTACCCGAGTGGGAGATGCATGTGGCATTCACGTTCAATGTGTTATTACCGATGGCAGTCGACCGATAGGGGCGGGTATAGGCCCGGTAGAGGAGGCGAGGGATATTCTGGCGGTATTGAAACGGGAGGTTGGAGCACCGCAGGATTTACGAGAGCGGTCTTTATTATTAGCGGCCCACCTGCTGGATTTTGCGCAAGGTGGTGGTTTGCAGGAGAATGGTTTGCAGAAGAGTGATATCCAAAAGGCGCTGGCCGATGCGACAGAAATTCTGGACAGTGGCAGGGCGTGGCGGCAGTTTGAGCGCGTGATCAATTCGCAGGGTGGCTTCAAGGCCTTGCCCCAGGCGAGCCATCAGAACATGCAAATTGCAGTTGCCGATGGCGTCGTGCAATCTATAGATAACCGTAAATTGGCGCGCCTCGCAAAGCTGGCGGGAGCCCCCCATGACCCGTCGGCCGGGCTGCGTCTGCATGCCAACGTCGGTAGTCGAGTGATTGTCGGTGATGCCTTGTTTACCCTGTATGCGGAAAGCCCCGGCGAGCTGGATTATGCGCTTGCCTATTATCACAATAATGCTGACATATTTGTCATCGGGAGTGGTGTGTGAGCGGGCCCGCACCAACAGGGCCGGTGATGTTTGCGCTGGCGCCCCATCCACTGTTGCCGACCTTGTGTGCAAAGCTCCCGATAGAACGGGGCATTGTTAGCAGCCGTGTGTTTCCCGATGGTGAAGCCTATTTGCGCGTCGATACCCCCGTTGACGATAGATGCTGCATCGTGCTCGCCGATTTGGCTCACCCTGACAGTAAATATTTGCCCCTGGCATTCTTGCTGGCAACCCTGCGGGAATTCGGCGCATCTTCAGTCGGTTTGGTTGCGCCTTATCTAAGCTACATGCGTCAGGACCGTCGCTTTATTGAAGGCGAAGCGCTGACCTCGCGCATTTTTGCCAGGATGCTGTCCGCGCAGATAGATTGGCTGGTCACCGTGGACCCCCATCTGCATCGCTACCATTCGCTAAATCAAATCTATTCTGTGCCCACCCGTGTTGTGCAGGGCGCGCCAGCACTGGCAGATTGGCTAAGGGGGCAAACCAATCTGCTGCTGGTGGGGCCAGATGCGGAAAGCGAACAATGGGTCGCAGAGATCGCGCGGCGCAGCGGCCACCCTTTCGTGGTGGGCGCCAAGCGGCGCTATGGCGATCGCGATGTGGTGGTCACATTGCCAACTTTGACTTCGTTCGCCGGACGCACGGCAATTATTATTGACGATGTTATCTCCAGCGGGCAGACCGTTGTTAAATGCATGGATGCTTTGCAACAGCAGGGTATTCAACAGATCAGTTGCGCGGCGGTACACGGCATCTTCGCCGGAGACATCGACAACACCCTCGTGCAGCGCGGTTTAACACAGCTGATCACCACCAATTCTATTCCGCATAGTTCCAATGTCGTCGATCTTACCGATAGTTTGCTAGAACCGATTCGCCAATTTATGTCAACCGGCACGGAGTGTGATAAATGAAAATAATATTTCTTGGTGGTGCCGAAACAGTTACTGGATCGAAGTTTTTAATCGAAACATCAACCACCCGTGTGCTGGTGGATTGCGGCTTGTTCCAGGGTTACAAATGGCTGCGCGAGCGCAACTGGCAGGCTCCGCCTCTGGATATTGATCGGCTTGACGCGGTCTTGCTGACCCACGCCCATCTCGATCATTCCGGTTATATTCCGGTGCTGTATAAAAATGGTTTCAGAGGGTCGGTCTTCACTCACCCGGCTACCAGAGATTTATGTGCAATCTTACTGGCCGACAGCGGCCATATTCAGGAAGAAGATGCCAGGTTTTACAGCAGACATAAACTGAGCAAGCACGCGCATCCGCTACCGCTCTATGATCAGGCGACGGCAAAACGCGCCATGGAATTATTCGAAACAGTGGAGTTTGACGAGGTTTTTTCGGTGGGTGATATCTCGGTGCGCTTTCAGAGCGCCGGACATATCCTGGGCGCCGCCAGCGTTATCATCGAGGCGGAGGGCAAGCGCGTGGGGTTTTCAGGCGATGTAGGTCGTCCCGATGATATTTTCATGCGCCCACCAGCGCCATTGCCGGAGCTGGACTTGTTGTTACTGGAATCCACCTATGGCAATCGCCGTCATGGCGAAGGCGATCCGTTCGAGCAACTGGCCGAGGTGGTAAAAACCACAGCACAAAATGGTGGTGTGTTGTTAATCCCGAGCTTTGCGGTCGGTCGCGCGCAGACCATCCAGCACATGCTCACTTGCCTGATTAAAGACGGACGAATACCACAGATGCCCGTCTATCTCGACAGCCCCATGGCCATTGATGTGTCGGATATTTATTGCCGCTATACCCGTTATCATCGACTGGACGACCAGCAGTGCCGCGCCATGTGTGGGGCCATTACCTTTACGCGCGATGTAGAGGAATCCAAAGCATTGGCCAATGTCCATTATCCACACATCATTATTGCTGGCAGTGGCATGGTCACTGGCGGAAGGATTTTGCATCACCTGAAGCGCTTGCTTAATGATCACCACACGACGGTGTTATTCACCGGCTATCAGGCAGGCGGTACGCGCGGCGCCAAGATGCAACAGGGTGTTGAAAGTGTAAAAATCCACGGTCAGTGGATACCTAACCGGGCGCGTATTGCAGTGATGGATGGTTTGTCGGGGCATGGTGACTATGTCGACATCGAGCAGTGGTTACAGCAATCCGCTCTGGCGCCGGGGACGGCCATTCAACTTGTCCATGGCGACCCCGATGCCCTTGAAGGCATGCGCGATCACCTGCGCCAGAAAACCACCTTTAATGTTGAGATTGCCGAGTACAGGAAAATACTTACGTTATAGGCTTTGGGAGAGGCCGATGCCAAGGCTTTCTCTGGCAAGAACAACGCCGACAATAAGAGGAGAGACTCCGTAATCAGTTGCAGGAGTGTGTGTGGAATTTGCAGCGGATGGGGCTTGTCATTATGTGGTGAGTCGATCGTTCAGCCAGCTACACGGGTTCGTCAGAGCTAATGTTGATTTATGACAATGCCGGTGAAAGCCAACCTGAACTACAGTGATCTGGCTGGTTGTTTTGCTGAACTGCGTGGCGCGTAATTGAACCCGTTACGGGCGGAAAAAGGAGAAAACGATGAGTGATATCAGGTTGAGTGTTGACAGGATGGTGAATGAACTCAAACACGAGCGTGACGAACTCAAGGTGAAGTTGCACCTGGCCAGGATGGATGCCGGTGACGAGTGGCACAAGCTTGAGACCAGGCTTGCGAAGCTGGACGCGAAAGCACGGGAACTGGGAAATGCAACAGCAGAGGCCTCGCACGAAATCGGGGCGGCGGCGAAGTTGCTGGGCGAAGAAATTCGCAAGGGGCTCAAAGCGATCGGCAAGCACCTATAAAGGGGTAACGGGGTTGATCAGCAGAATGCATGCGACGGTGGACGGCGGTGGGCGGTAGCAACCAGATAGTCATCATGGGTGCCGCGGGCAGGGATTTCCATAACTTCAATATGGTCTATCGCGATGACTCGCTGAGCGAAGTGATGGCTTTTACGGCGACGCAAATCCCCCAAATAGCCGACAGACTGTATCCGCCCTCGCTAAGTGGCGCCCTTTACCCCGATGGAATCCCGATTATTCCAGAGGCGGATTTGGCGGAGTTTTGTCGCATCAGGCAGATATCACAGGTGGTGTTCGCCTACAGTGATATTACCCATCAGCAAGTCATGCATTGTGCGTCGATTGCCCTGGCTACAGGCGCAGACTTTGTATTGCTAGGCCCGCACAGAACCATGATTAAGGCTGCTGTGCCGGTGATCGCAGTGTCTGCGGTAAGAACCGGTTGTGGAAAATCCCAGACTTGCCGATGGATAGCGGCCTATTTGAAAGGGGTTGGTCTACAAGGGTCGGGCCTGGACGCATCTGCTTTAAAAGAGCGCGGCCTCAAAGTGGCTGTCGTTCGCCACCCTATGCCCTACGGTGATTTAGGCAAACAGGCTGTGCAGCGCTTTGCACACATCCGCGACCTCGATGAGGCCAACTGCACAGTTGAGGAAAGGGAGGAATACGAGCCGCACCTCGCACAGGGCGCCCTTGTATACGCTGGCGCTGATTACCAGCGGATTATCGAGCAGGCTCAGCAGGAGGTCGACGTCATACTTTGGGATGGCGGCAATAATGATTTCCCTTTTGTGCAGCCAGATCTTCATGTGGTGTTGCTGGATCCATTGCGCCCAGGGCATGAAACGGCCTACCACCCTGGCGAAACGGTGTTGCGCATGGCCGACATCGTGATTGTACCCAAGGCGAACGTCGCCGCGGAAGCCGACGTGCAAAATGTTATAAAAACGGCGCGAGAACTCAATCCGGGTGCGTTTATCATCAGGGCCGGATCAAGTGTTTATCTGGAAGATATTACGGCTGTGCGCAACCAGCGCGTGCTGGTGATCGAGGATGGCCCCACGACTACTCACGGCGGCATGGCCTACGGTGCTGGTTATATCGCTGCCGTGCAGGCACCGGCAAAGGAAATTGTTGATCCGCGTGGAGGTGCGGTGGAAGAAATCAAAGCTATTTTTGCCCACTACCCCCATTTAAAAAATGTACTACCCGCAGTGGGCTATTTCCCTGCGCAACTAAAAGCCCTGGAGCGGTCGATCAATAATATTGATGCGGATGTCGTGGTATCGGCGACGCCGTGTGATTTAAGTCGTCTGATCACAGTGAACAAACCGATCGTGAGGGTCGCTTATGAATATATCGATGGCGCTTCACCCAGTTTGGCCGACGCGCTTGATCATTTCCTGATCCGGCAAGGCTTACGATAGCAGGACTTACAACAGTAAATCACCGAGTAATTCACCGTGTTGATAGTACTAGCGCTGGGCGGTAACGCACTGCTAAAAAAAGGCGAGCCGCTGGAAGCAGATATCCAGAAAGACAATATTGTCCGCGCCGCCAGATCGATTGCCGAGATTGCCGGCGACCATACCCTTGTCATCACCCACGGTAACGGTCCTCAGGTCGGTTTGCTGGCGCTGCAGGGCGAGAGTTATAAGTCCGTGAGGCCCTATCCGTTGGATATACTCGATGCGGAATCAGCGGGCATGTTGGGTTATCAGCTTGCCCAACAACTGCTCAACGCCATGCCCGAGCGGGAGGTTGTGGCGCTGTTAACCCAGGTCCTGGTCGACGGTAATGACAGGGCTTTTAAACAGCCGACCAAGCCCATCGGGCCGGTTTATAAAAAGAGCGATAAACAAAGACTGGCCGATCAGGCTGGCTGGACCATGGTTGAGGTTGAAGGCGGGTTGCGCAGGGTTGTGCCGTCGCCAGAGCCGCAACGGATACTTGAATTACCGTCTATCAAACTGTTGACCGAACATGGTGTGATGGTGGTTTGTGCCGGTGGCGGCGGTATTCCTGTGCTCATGGATCACCAGGGCAAGCTGCAAGGCGTGGCAGCTGTGGTCGATAAGGATCTGACCAGTGCTGTGTTGGCCACCGAGCTGCGCGCAGATCGTCTGTTGCTGCTCACGGATGTTGACGCTGTTTATGCTGATTGGGGCGCGGATACCGCACGGCCGATGAACCGGGCCACTATCGGAGAGTTGGCGCAGCAGCATTTTGAAGCGGGCACCATGGGGCCAAAAATTGCGGCGGCCTGCCGTTTTGTGGCGGCAGGCGCGGCGCGTGGCGGCGGGGTTAGTGCGCACATAGGCAATCTGGACAATATTGCGGACATCGTCGCCGGGCGGGGCGGAACCGTAATAATCGCCGGCTAGCTCTGCAAGCTGTCTGCCCTGTCCACCCCGGACTGGTCGTCACCTCTAAACTTGCTTAGAAAATACCGTTGTTTTGTGATTTCATAGCGACCTGTTGGTCGCGCTTATAGCCTGCAATCAAAAATACACAGCAAGCACACTATGAGGATGTCCGTGGAACAATTAACCGCCTTTCTGGGCATCAGCTTTCAAATCGGCGATCAAACGATAACGGTGCTTGACGTCCTGGTGGCGCCCACAGTGCTCTGTGTTGGCTGGCTGCTACTCGGTTGGGCGGCCCGTGCGCTGCGGAATCGCCTGACGGCGAGAAGTGTTAACGCGGACGTTATTCATCTGATTATTCGGGCGTTCAACATTGTTGGTTTGGGCATCATTGGCATCACCATGCTGGATATACTCAATGTGCCGTTAACCGCCTTTGCTTTCATTTCGGGCGCCGTGGCCATCGGTATCGGGTTTGGCGCGCAAAATATTATCAATAACTTCATCAGTGGCTGGATCCTGATGTGGGAAAGACCCATTCGCATTGGCGACTTTCTGGAGATCGGGGACACCAAGGGCCGGGTGGAAGCTATTAACGCGAGATCAACCCGTATCCGTCGCATTGACGGTGTTCATTTGTTGATTCCGAATAGCCACTTACTGGAAAACACCGTTGTCAACTGGACGCTGGTGGATCGCCTTACCCGCTCAGAGGTCAAGGTCGGCGTCGCTTATGGTTCGCCGGCGGAGCAGGTCGCGGAATTGCTGGAACAGCTGATGCTCGAGCAGGAGGATATTTTGAAGGATCCAGCGGCAGTCGTTTATTTTGAAGACTTTGGCGACAACGCCCTGTTGTTTGGCGCCTACTTCTGGGTTAACGCCACCAGTGAAAAGGACGTCCGCCAAATTCGCAGCGAACTGCGTTTTGGGATTGATGCGCGTTTTCGCGAGCACAATATTTCGATCGCCTTTCCACAACGGGATATTCATGTCGACGGCGCCATTACGATCACTCGCCCTGTCGCCCCTGCTGGCCACGAAACGCCCGCGGGTGAACTAGAACCAGTGCTTTCGTTTCAGGACCACGACAGTAAAAGTCACGCTCGATAACGTTACCCCGGCTACCGCCCAGAAGGCGCTGGGGCTTTCTGTGCCGGGTAAACCCGCTACGTTCATGCCAAACACGCCGGTGAGAAAGGTGATAGGCAAGAAAATCACCGAAATAATAGCCAGCACATACATGCGTGCGTTTTGCTGCTCCATGATGCTGTTGAGCAGTTCTTCCTGCAGCACCAGCGCCTGTTCACGCACCAGGTCGAGATCTTCCACGTAGCGAACGATGCGGTCGGATTGCTCACGGATAGTGTGAGCGTGGTCCTCGTCCATGACCTGCAGCGCCTGCCTGAACAGTACTTCCAGTGCTTCCCGTTGTGGCGCCAGGTAACGGCGGACGGTTGCTGTTTGTCGCCGCAGCGCGGCGACCTGGGAGCGCACACCCGCCAGACGGCTTGTTTCGGCATTTTCCTCAAAAGCAGCGACACGGTCCTGCAGGACATCGACAAACTCGGCAATTCTATCCGCCAGATTCTCGACAATCTGTACGACCAGCTCGGAGATGTCTTTGGGGCCTCGGCCCTCAAGCAGGCTTTCACGAACATCCTGTACCGAAAACAAACGTCGCTGGCGGACGGTAATCAGCCGTGTCGGTTCAATCCACAGGCGCAGGGAGACCATGTCTTCTGGAACAGCTCCGGGGTTAACGTTGACGGCCCGTAGCGCCACGAGAATACCATCCTCCATGACAACCGTTCTGGGGCGCGTGTCGCTGCGAGTCAGGCTATCAATCAGGCCGTCATCGAGGCCGAGTGAGGCCAGGGAGTGTGCCGCCGAACGTTCGGAATAATCGAGGTGAAACCATCGATGAGCAGTGTCATCTGTTTGGGCGGTGACATCCTCGCAGCCGCCCTTACCGTCCATCGTGTAGGCGAAGACAAAATGCGGCGCCAGATTTGGCGCTTCACTGGCGTTTTCTTCGAGCAAAGGCATAAGCCGTTCATTCCTGATAACGGGTTCGGTTCAATAATGCCTCTTATCGCAGAAAATCACTACCCGCGAATTTCCCTGGGTCATACAGGGTAGTAACCGTTCGTTAAGTTATGGATCTAGATCGTGGGGCTAGTTCCTCGAGTCAGGGTGCCGGGATAAGTCGCCAGCACAAGGCGTCGTGATAAACAACCAAAAACTGGGCATCCGTCTTGTTGCATGCGCGGGGCAATAAGGTCGGGGTCGAAAACCTAATCGACCCAGCGATCCATGACTTTGCTGGCCAGGATGTCCCCGCACACATTGATGGCGGTTCTGCTCATGTCGAGAATTCTGTCGACACCGATGATCAGTGCGATACCAGTCACGGGAATACCGACGGTTTTCAGCACCATGGCAAGAATAATAATACCTACCCCCGGCGTTGCCGGTGAGCCGATGGACGCGCCAACGGCCATCAGGACTACCAGCACGATGCCGCCGATACTGAGATCCACGCCAAATACCTGGGCCAGGAAAACCGTTGCCGCCCCCTGATACAGGGCAGTGCCATTCATGTTGATGGTGGTGCCAAGCGGGATCACAAACTGGGCGATAGTCTGGCGAACACCCAGCTTTTCAACAGCTGTTTTAATGGATAGCGGCATAACGGCAGCGGAACTGGATGTGGAAAATGCCAGTAACATCACTTCCCGTACTGCGCTTAGGAAGCGCCGCGGACCGATGCCAGTGATGCTGAAGGCCAGCAGCAGGTAGATCATTAACATCAATAGCAGACCACCCAGCACAGTGCCTACGTAGGCACTCATGCCGATTAGCGCGTTGAAACCGATTTTCGCAGTCAGCTGCGCGATCAAGCCGAATACGGCAAAGGGTGCGAGACGCATGGCCCAACGCACCACCGTCATACACACTTCCTGCAGGGAGCCCAGTACCTCAAGCAGGGGTCTGGATTTGCCGGGCGCCAGGGTGAGCAGGGCAACGCCAAAAATCATCGCGAAGAGCAGGACTTGCAACATCTGTCCCTCGACCATGGAGCTGAGCGGGTTGCTGGGTAGCAGCAGCAGGACTTTGTTGGGCAGTTCGGCGATTGAAGGCACGTGCGCCGATTGCGGGATGGTGTGCAGGGCGCTGCCGAGATCCTGTTGTAGCAGGGCTTTATCGATCAGGTCGCCGGGTTTGAGCAGATAGGCCATGCCGATACCGATGGCTGTTGCCACTGCTGTGGTAACCACAAAAAACAACACTGACTTCAGACCCATTTGTTTGAGCTGCTGGATGTTTTCACTGGCAGCGAGGCCCATGACGATCGAGGCAAAAACGAGGGGAATCACAATCATCTGTATCAGCGTCAAAAAAAGCTGTCCGGGAAATGCCAGCCAGTTCCCCACCACAGTCGCGGTATCCGGGCTTAACCATCCCGTAGTCGGGCCAAGCGCTACCCCGGTAATGATGCCTGCCACCATGCCGATAAGTACTTTTATCCACAGGTGTGCATTGGCAAGAGCCGTCAGGTGGTGATGTAGATTCCGGATTAACGGTAGTTCATCGGGGGGTTCAACATTGCTATTTGAATGGGTCATGGCAGGCAGTTATACCGGTTTGCTTTGACGCAGTTTATCGAAATTATAGAGTTCGTATTGGCGAACGGGGGGGTATGGCGAATTTAATTGCGAACTATTTGATGTGTCTGTGGATTAGTGACGTTCGCGAGGCCAGCAAAAGTGATTTTTGTGGGAAGAGTGATTATCAAAAAAACAGCGTTTTTAAGGCGGTTTTCCATCCGCTGTTGATGCGGACGGTATGCGGCAAACATTGACTACTTACAGCGATACCAGTATGTTGCACAGTCACCACTTTACTAGCGGGCGCGATGAAATACTCAAGCTTTTGTGCAATTGGCGTCATTGCGAAGGTGTCTGCTGACCTAACCACAAGGACGCCATGTCGCTGATTGCTGTTGGCTGGCGAGAGTGGTTGTCACTGCCCGATCTGGGTTTGCCGAGTATCAAAGCCAAGATTGATACCGGTGCCAAAACGTCCTGTTTGCACGCTTTCTCTGTGATACCGGTTTCTCGACAGGGCTGTCCCTGGATACGCTTTGGGATGCATCCCCATCAGCGAAATGCCCGTGAGGAAGTGTTCTGCGAGGCTGAAATAATCGATGAGCGTATGGTCACTGATTCCGGCGGGCACCGGGAAAAGCGTTTTGTCATTGCCACTCGTCTGGTGCTGTCTGAGGTGAGCTGGCCGATTGAGTTGACCTTGACCAATCGGGACTCAATGCGATTTCGCCTGTTACTGGGGAGGTCGGCAATGAAAGGCCGCATGATGGTAGTGCCGGATAAATCCTACCTGCTGGGGCGACCTGTCGCTGTTCCTGCGGTGAAAAAAAAGCGGTCACAGCTGTAACCGGGATGATTGTAAATTTATGCGCGTAGCAAGGAGTTCATTATGAAAATTGGTATTTTATCCCGTAATAAGAAGCTGTATTCGACGCGGCGTCTAGTCGAGGCTTGCGAGCAGCGTGGACACGAAGCGCGGGTTATCGACACGTTGCGTTGCTATATGAATATGAATTCTATTAAGCCTGAAATTCATTATCGGGGCGAATTGTTGACGGACTATGATGCGGTTATCCCCCGCATCGGCGCTTCCATCACATTTTATGGCGCGGCGGTGGTGCGGCAGTTCGAAATGATGGGTGTATTTCCAGTAAACGAATCGGTGGCAATAAATCGGTCGCGGGACAAACTTCGATCCTTGCAACTGATGTCTCGTCGGGGTATCGGATTGCCCAATACCGGTTTTGCCCATTCACCGGATGATGTTCAGGATCTCATAAAAATGGTGGGCGGTACGCCGCTGGTTATCAAGCTGCTTGAGGGCACCCAGGGTATCGGGGTGGTGCTGGCGGAAACAAAAAAGGCAGCCGAAAGCGTGATTGAAGCTTTCATGGGCCTCAGTGCCAACATTCTGGTGCAGGAATTTATTAAAGAAGCGGGTGGTGCGGATATCCGTTGCCTGGTGATTGGTGACCGAGTTGTTGCCGCTATGAAGCGACAGGCTCCAGAAGGGGAGTTTCGCTCTAACCTGCATCGCGGTGGCAAAGCTGAATTGATCAAGATCACGCCCAGGGAACGCGCCACGGCGGTCAAGGCGGCTAATGCGATGGGGCTCAACGTGGCAGGTGTCGATCTTTTACGCTCGGAGCGGGGGCCGCTGGTGATGGAGGTGAATTCATCACCAGGTCTGGAAGGTATTGAAAAAGCGACCGGTAAAAATATTGCGGGCCTGATCATTGAATTTATTGAGAAGAATGCACGCCCCAACAAAACCCGCACCCGGGGGAAAGGTTAGTGCCGCCGCACCAACAAGCCCTGATTATTAATGGCGTTGTTATTGAACGCGATTGTCGCGTCACCATCGACCTACCTGTGGGCCGCCTGTACACGCACACGCCGATGTCAATGCCGGTGCAAATTGTCAGCGGGAAAAAGGCGGGCCCGCGCCTGTTTATCTGCGCGGCCATTCATGGAGATGAAATCAATGGCGTGGAAATTATTCGACGCGTGCTCAAGCTGCCAGCTTTAAAGCGGTTGTCTGGCACCGTCGTCGCGGTGCCTATCGTAAATTTACACGGCTTCATCAACCATTCCCGTTACCTGCCCGATCGACGAGATCTCAACCGCTCGTTTCCCGGAACAGAAAAAGGCTCCCTGGCTGGTCGCATAGCGTATTTATTCATGGCGCAAATCGTCAATCAGTGTACCCACGGCATTGATCTTCATACCGGCGCTATCCATCGCGGTAACCTGCCGCAGGTAAGGGCCAATATGGATGACCCCGAAACCGAACGCCTGGCCCGGGCGTTCAATGTCCCGGTTATTATTTCAGCGACCTTGCGTGATGGATCTCTGCGCGAGTCGGCGGCGGATCAGGGTATGCCGATGTTGTTATACGAAGCCGGTGAAGCACTACGCTTTGACGAAATCGGGATACGGGCGGGCGTTAACGGCATTATCAATGTGCTGCGGGAACTAAAAATGTTACCGGCTGCCAGAGGCAAGCCGGTTCGCCACACGGAGCCGGTTGTGGCGCGCTCGAGCAGTTGGGTGCGGGCGCCGGAAAGCGGGATTTTGCGGGCCGTTATGCCGCTCGGCGGACATGTTAAAAGGGACCAGTTGCTGGGTATAGTGGCAGACCCATTTGGCGAGCGGGAAGTTCAGCTGACCTCACCATACGACGGTATTGTTATCGGACGAACCAATTTGCCGCTGGTTAATGAGGGCGATGCCTTGTTTCATATCGCTCGCTTTGAGCGAGTTGCAGAAGTGGCGACTAAAGTTGAGGAGTTTCACGAGGAGCACCTGGCTGAAATTGCCGGAATGCCGGAAGAAGGTCCGATCGTCTGATGACATCTGCGGCTACGGATTGCACTGTGACTGCAAGGTTATATCTCTTCATCGAGGGCGTCAGATCTATCCGAGCACTGTGAAGCAGTATGCTGGTTGGCATTATTTTCTTAGTTGGTGTTGTTGCGTTACAGGGGCAGGGGACACCGCGATTTTTCTTGAGCACCCGCATTGTCGACAATTTATCTTATCCATTCCTGATTATTAATGCCTGATCATCCATGCCTGAATCGAAGCCAGTCGTAAAGCAAACAAGGATCAGGCGCAGCTATGTGTTAGCTGCGCTTATCGCTATGCTTTTGACCACCGCGCAGCCATGCCTAAGTGATACGGTCACGGTGGATATAGGGGGTCTGGCTGGCGCTCAACTCAACAATGCCCGCAAGTATTTGAGCCTCTGGCGTGACCGCAAGCGCGATAAACTTGACGCCCGGCGTATTCGTATTCTGCATAGCAAGGCGGCCGAGCAACTTAAAGCCTCGCTGGAAGCATATGGCTATTTCCGTGCGGAAGTGGTCGCCACCCTGACTCAGGATGGCGACCACTGGCGGGCATTCTACAGTGTCAAACCAGGTGACCCGGTAACCATCCGGAACGCAAAAATAGCACTCGTCGGTGAGGGACAGGTCGATCCGGTACTTTTGCCGCTGGTGACGGGTCATGAGTTTGCGGTCGGTGTTCCGCTTGATCAGGTCGCTTATGAAGCATACAAAAACACACTGCTGAGCAAGGCTCATAATCTCGGCTATCTGGACGCAGGCTTTACCGTGCACCGTGTGGATATCTCGCGCGACCCCTACTACGCAGATATCGATCTCGTACTCGATACAGGATCAAGGTATTTCTTCGGTGAGGTCATTTTCAATCAGCAGGGCCTGCATCGGTATGACCAAGCTCTGCTGTCTCGATTTGTCACGATCAAGGCCGGTCAACCCTACCAGCCGTCACGCCTGATAGCCCTACAAAGTACTCTGCTTGACAGCCTTTACTTTTCATCCGTAGAGGTGGAGAAAAAAGACCCGGCAGGTACCGAGACAAGTTTGCCAATAGAGGTGCGCAGCGTGGCCGATCGCACTTATAAATACCGGTTTGGCGGCGGGTTTGGCACCGATACCGGGCCACGGGTGTCGGCGCGACACGAGCGGGTTGTCAATCCTGCGGGGCATAAATTTAGCGCCGAGCTTCAGGTATCTCCGAAAAGTCCGTCGGGGAACCTGGATTATTCTATTCCGCTCGCCGACCCGACCAGCGAAAAGCTGTCGTTTATAGTAAACGTAGCGCAGAAGGATACTGACAGCCGGGAAAGTCGTATTTTCACAACCGGTGTTTTCCGTATCAAAATACGTGATAAATGGACCGAAACTCTGGGTATCAAAGCCGAAGTTGAAGACTATGATATTGGCGACGAGACGGGTAACTCAGTGCTGGTGATGCCGCATGCCAGTTGGACTCGCGTTGTCGCAGATGACCCGCTCTACCCGAGCCGGGGCTGGCGTATGGGACTGGAACTATTGGCTGCTTCAGAAGCGCTGGGTTCGGATGTCGACTTCGTGCGCGCCAACTGGTCTGGTAAATATGTCCGTGACCTGAGTCGGCGGAGTCGTATTTTGCTGCGCGGTAATTCAGGCGCCACCTGGACCCAGGATTTTAATGCTCTGCCAGCCTCAAAACGGTTTTTTGCCGGTGGCGATCAAAGTGTTCGGGGCTATGATTTTGAGGAGCTCGGCGCAACCAACAGCGAAGGCGATGTGCGGGGTGGGCGTTATTTGCTGGTGGGCAGTGCCGAATATGAACGCCGGTTTAATGAAAAATGGAGTGGCGCAGCTTTTTTTGACGTGGGTAATGCCTTTAATGGATTTGGTGATCCCCTAAAAAAGGCAGTCGGAATCGGCCTGCGTATGCGCACACCCATCGGCCCCGTGCGACTGGATTTGGCCCATGGCTTTGATGATCCCGATGCAGCGTTGCGGATCCACGTCGTGTTGGGGCCAGATCTATGAAAAAGCGGGTGTTGGCGTATGTATTGGTGATCAGCCTCGTCGCACTCACCGGGGTAATAGCTGGAATCTGTTTTACCCAGAGTGGTCTGTTGCTCGCATACCAGACCATTAACAGGTTTGTCGATGGAGCCTTGTCCGTCGAGCGTCTGGAGGGCTCGCTGTGGGGACCCCTGCACGCCGAAGGGATAAACTTTTCCTCCGCGACGAGCGTGGCTGTTGACCGGCTGGATTTCGGGTGGCGTCTGGTAAATGGCGCGATCGTCATTAACGCCGCTATTGACGGCGTGCGCTATACACCTGCGCCAGATACAGAGCCTGCGGTGGCAACTGCACAGCCCTGGAATATCGCCCTGCCAGCGGTTAGTATTTTTTACCCGGTAACGCTTGATGATGTACAAATCACCCGTGTGTATTTGCGATCGGGTGATACACCGATCATTGATAAAGTCCAGTTGCAGCTGGCCATGGCGGGTGACGCATTACAGCTGTCTCGAGTAGAGGTTGTGCAGGCACAGAACAGTTTGGCCCTTTCGGGGCAGGCGACCACGGCTGGCAAATATCCCCTTGGGATCGAGGTGGCGGGACAATGGACGATTAGCCCCGGTAATACCCTGATTGCCGAGGGTGAGTTAACTGGGTCGCTGGATGAGCTTCGTTTTCAGCAGAAGTTTTCAGGCTTCGTTACGGGCTTACTGGATTTACGCCTGGCAAACCTTGCTGGGGAACCAGCCTGGCAAATGGATTTACAACTGGAGCAGTTTCGTCCAGTAGGCTTAGCGGCTCCCTATCAGGCGCTGGCGGTGGCTGGCGCAGTCAATGCGGCGGGGGACTTTGGCCAGGGCGCGGCACGCGGTGAGCTCAGTGTCACCGGCATTGATCAGCAGGCATTTCAGACAAATTTCGATTTCGGTTACGAGGATTCCGTGCTGTCCATAAAGCAGTTGACGCTTGCGCCACTGCTCTCGGTCTCGCAATCTGTGTCCATAACATCCGATGCTGCCCAGGCCCAGGCAGTAGCGCCAGCGCCCACCGATAATGGTACTGTGCTCGAGATCACGGGTCGCGTGACGCATACGGACGTGCCGCAATTTGACTTGCTGGCACAGTGGCGGGCAAAAGACCTGGTGCTGCCTGGGGGGCAGCGTTTGCTAGCCAGCGGTGGGCGGATCGAAATCGACGGCTCGCTTGACCAGTATCAGTTAAACGGAGACGCTCAGGCGGAACTCAAGGATTTCCCGGCCGTGCATCTTGTGGTCAGGGGGAATGGTGATATCAGTCATTTTACGGTGGCGGATTCAACACTGAAAGTTGGCGATGCAGTGCTTGATGCCAGGGTGGATCTGGATTGGCAAAAGGGTATTTCGTGGCAGGGTGACATAAACCTTGCTCGTGTTAATCCGGCGTTGCTCTGGCCGCAGTGGCCCGGCGATTTGTCCGGCAAGGTCAGCAGTAAAGGCGCTGTCACCGAAGGCACTCACGGCACATCAACCAGCACTGTCGCTGACGAAAGTGGCGGACGATCCCGGATAATCAGCGCGCTGCTGACTATTGACCAGGTTACTGGCACGTTGCGCGGGCATCCCACCTCGGTGGCCGGCGCGGTTGATATTAAGCTTGAAGAGGAAGGACAGACCTTCATTTTCGACGGCATTGTCGCAACGATAGGCGATGCAAAAATCTCCGCGACCGGGCGACTCGGTGAGCAATGGGATTTACGTGCAGCACTTCATGCGCCGTCGCTGGGCGTGTTGTGGCCGGGCGCCAGCGGCAGCCTGGTGGTTGATGTGGATATTGGCGGCCCCAGGAAAGCTCCTCGTGCGGTGTTGCAGGGGCGGGCGGACCAGGTAGCGCTTGGCGACATGCACCTGGGTAGTCTGGTGCTCGATGCAGATGCAGATCTGGCGCCGGCGGGAGTCATTGGTATCCATGTCAACGGACGAGATCTATCGGTAAGCGATCAGCGCTGGACCAGTTTTCAAACGACAGTTGATGGCAGCCGGCAAGCACATCGTATTGAGCTCAACTTAATCGGTGACGATAGCGCCCTGCTGTTGGGCACCAGCGGTAGCCTGTCCGATACCTGGGGCTGGCAGGGGAAGTTGGATCAACTGCGTGTGTCGGCTAACCCCCTGGGTCAGTGGCAGTTGGGCGAGCCGACCCGTATCACTGTCAGTCCTACTTCTACCGTGATCCCCGCTTTATGCCTGCACAATGGCGATGCTGAGGGCTGCTTGAGCGTGTCTCTGACGGACGGTGCGGGCGCCGGTACGGTAGATATAAAACAGATGCCGCTGGCATATTTACGCCCCCTGTTGCCAGCGGCACTTGACGTTAGCGGGACTGTTGGCGGCGCTGTGCAGTGGCAGCGGGATGTCACTGGGCTGGTCACTGGCCGCGGGGCATTGCAAACATCTGCGGGTGATATTGTATTGAGTGTTGAACAAAGCCGCGAAACGATAACGTTGCTGCCGAGCACCCTTACGGCCGAACTTGATACGACCGGATTAAGCGCTGATCTGGCGCTTAACCTTGGCGATTTCGGCGATGTAAATGGCGAATTCAGTTTGCCCGGATGGCGCGCACTGGAAGCGTTGTCCACAGATCAAACTGTAGAGGCCGAACTAAAATTAAGCACCCGCGCCCTGGCCTTGTTGGACGCTTATGCAGAGGCGATAGACAAGACCAGAGGCAAACTGGTCGCCGACCTTGCTCTGAGTGGGCGCCTGATGGCACCTGATCTCAGCGGTTATGTCGAACTCAGCGAAGGCAGCACAACGGTGCCTGAACTGGGTCTCGAACTGACGGCCATCTCGTGGCGCGCAGATACCTCCGTTGACGGCAACCTCGATTTCTCGGGTGCACTGCAATCGGGTTCCGGCGTCCTGAGCCTTAAGGGCGGCTGGCAGTTTTCTGACAACACGGGTTCGCTGCAGCTGACCGGGGAAAATATCCTGGTGGCTAATACCGACCAGGTTTCGGTGGAAGTTTCCCCCGATGCGCTGGTTACGGTAAAAAACCGGGTGGTCAAGCTCACGGGCAGTGTTGTTGTGCCCTCTGCTCGTATTGAACCCGAAACTATTCCAGATGGTGCCGCAAGTCCGTCTAACGACATTGTCGTACTCGAAGATATCGACACCGTTGCGGCAGAGCAGGCGTCGCTACCACGGATTGTCACGCGGCTCAATCTAATCCTTGGCGACGATGTGCGTTTCGAAGGTTTCGGGTTGCGCGGTGCCGTCACCGGCGCGGTTAAGATCCGGGCGGCGCCTGAAAAACTGACCGTGGGTAATGGCGTGCTCAATATCAGGGAGGGTGTTTACGTTATGCGCGGCAAGCCGATTGACATCAAAAAAGGCCGGCTGGTCTTCAACGATAGCCCCATTGATGATCCAGGTCTGGATTTGAGAGCAGAACGTGTATTGGGCGACGTCAAGGTTGGGATGCGCGCCTCGGGTACGCTGAAGATACCAACGCTCACGCTGTATTCTTCACCGACCATGTCAGACTCCGACAGGTTGGCTTACCTGCTGTTGGGGCGGCCACTGTCTGGTGCGTCTTCCGGTGACGCCAACCTGTTAATGACAGCTGCGAGCGGGATGGGTCTTACCCAGGGTGAAGATATCGCCAAAGCGGTGGGTGCAAAATTGAGCCTGGATGAAGTACGGGTTGATTCTGAAGACGGCTTTGATAGCGCCTCGCTGGTCCTCGGGCGTTACCTGTCGCCAAAACTTTACCTTCGTTATATCGCAGGGCTGGCCAGCACCGGACATCGTTTACAGTTGACTTACCAGTTGGCCGACCACGTTGAAGTGCAATCGGAAACCGGTGAAACCACATCAGGCGATGTTTTTTACACCATCCAGCGCGAGCCAGCAGCTCCCCCGGATACAAAGTAACCGTCGGGTTTTCGCCTCTTTTCCTGGCCGCTGTTTACCTGCGTCAGTGCCTTGTGCCGACCTGATTTATGCTCATTTGATGGACTTGATCGATAATAAACCCGGCTTTCGCCAGACTGTCACCCCACCCTGTCGGAGGGCCGGATACCAAAGCTCCGGCTGAGCGGGCCACCGAATTCGTCAACAGCTGTCATACCAGCACAGCTGCGGCAAACGGGGTAGACGTTTCAGGATCAGATAATTACCGATTAATGGGGTAGTTACCGGAGCTCGATACGAAGGGCTGTATCAGCATCCGATCCAGACCCAGATCGCGGGGTGTACGGAAACTTTCAATACCGATGGTCATCTCCTGATGGCCGTGTTCTGGTTGAGCCCTGTAGGTGCCGAAGCACCGATCCCAGAACGACAGGTTAAAACCGAAATTGCTGTTCGTTTCCCTCGGGATTACCGAGTGGTGTACGCGGTGCATGTCCGGTGTGACGACGACTTTGCGCAGCAAACGGTCGAGGTTGAGGGAAAGACTGACATTACCATGATTGAACATGGCGAGGGCATTGAGTAGCACCTCAAAGATCAACACCGCTGTTGCCGACGGTCCGAGGGCGGCAATCACCATCAGTTTGATTGCCATTGATAAGATAATTTCTAGCGGGTGGAATCTTGCGCCGGTGGTGACATCAAATTCCAGATCAGCGTGGTGCATACGGTGTAAACGCCACAGCGCAGGGACCGCGTGGAACATGACATGTTGAAGGTAGATTGCCAGGTCGAGGCAAAGTAGAGCGAGGATAACGGCAAGCCACGGCGGTAGGTTAAGTTGATGGAGCAATCCCCATTGAGCAGACTCTGTTAGCAGGGCCAGGCCGACGGCAGTGATGGGCATAATAATGCGCAGTAGCAGCGTGCTGAGTACGACAACGCCTAGATTGTTGGGCCAGCGAACGCGACGCCTTATGTGCAGAGTGCGGCGCGGCGCCAGCGCTTCCCAGATTGCCATCAGTATAAAGACCCCGGTAAAGCAGCCAAGCCTGATCAAAGCTTCGTTGTTAAGTAGTACGGCGTTCATTGTGCCCATGATGTGATGTCCGGGACCCTCTGGTCTGTGAGCATTGCGTAGCACGGAACTCGCCTTCCGCGCGCTGGCCCGTGTGTGTCGGCAAGTGCAGCTTTATATAATATACAGTGGGCGGGCAGACAATCTATTAATCAATAGAATGATTGTATATAATTAGCCTCATGTCAATGGAGAATCTAAAGCAGGCATTATTCGACCAGGTCGCCACGGTGGCAAAAGCCCTGGGCCATGCTCATCGTCTCGAGCTGCTGGAGTTTTTAGCGCAGGGTGAGCGCAGCGTGGAGGCATTGGTCGAGAAAACGGGCCTGAGTGTCGGCAATACATCGCAGCATCTGCAGCAGCTGCGCCGCGCTGGTCTGGTGAGCTCGCGCCGCCAGGGCAAATACATTTTATATCGATTGTCTGGCGATGAAGTCGTTGTGTTGGTAGCGGCTCTACGCACAGTGGCTGAACAGAACCGCGCTGAGGTACAACGGGTACTGGCCGGTTATTTCCACGACCGCGATAGCCTGGAGGCGGTGACGAGTGTCGCGTTGATGTCCCGTATCCGTGAAGATTCGGTGACGATACTGGACGTTCGACCTCAGGACGAGTACGCGGCGGGGCACCTGCCCGGCGCACTCAACATCCCGCTCGCGCAGTTGCAGAGCCAACTGGCTTTGCTGCCCCGCGACCAACTAATAGTGGCTTACTGCCGCGGTCCCTACTGCGTACTGTCCTTCGAAGCGGTGGCGGCGCTTCGCAAACTGGGTTTCGATATTTGCCGTTATGAAGCAGGATTTCCAGAATGGCAGGCAGCTGGGCTGCCCGTTGAGTCGTCGTCGCTAGTCGAGTGACAGGCGCGAGATATTGGTAATACGTTATCAGGGGTGGGTCCGGTTCACCCCGTTACCTGCGCGATCTATCCAGACCTGTCTTTATTGAGAGGCATTCGTTAGCAACTCGAAATCCACGATGATGGGCAGGTGATCGCTGGCTACCCGGGCAATCTGGTGGCGGCAGGCCTGGGCTGAAACAAGCCGTAAATTGCCGCGGTAATAAATTCGATCCAGCCCACCGCGGGGCGCGAAAGAAGGATAGGTTTTGATCGGTCTAGTTCTTAGTCGGGTTTCCTTGTCGGTAGCACACTGCAGCGACATGCCCTCGACAAAAAGTGCCCGCAAACGGGACAACCAGTCATTGAAATCACCCCCGAGAATGCAGGCTGAATGCGGGTCAATTTCCGCAAACTCTCTGCAGCGCATCAAAGCGCCTGCCTGCCGCTGCCGTTCCAGTGGAGACAATCCCAGATGCAGATTAAAAACTTCAACGCGGTGGATGAGACCGTTTTTATTCGTGATTTCTATGCCAGTATGCTGGCAGCCGCGCCGCTTCCTATCACCAATGGTCAGATCGATGTTGCGTTCCCTGATGATCGGATAGCGGCTTAACGTCGCATTGCCATAGCGGCCTTTGCGCATACTGACATTGTGCCCGGCAGCGTAATAATCGTAGCCCAGTTCCTGAGCTATTTCCCTGGCCATATCCTGCTCTCTGGAGCGCGGAGCACCCTCGTCGACCTCCTGCAAAAGGACGATATCGGGTTCATGCTCACGGAGAATTTTTACAATGCGATCCGGTTGAAAACGCCGGTCGAGACCGATTGCTCGGTGGATATTGTAAGTGACGATTCTAATATTCAAGCGGCGAGTATCTGACAGGGGATTACCACATCGCCGTGCCTCTGCAGGTATTTATGGTCAGAGGGAATAGCATCTATGCTGATCTGTTCAGGCATCTCTGCAAGCCTCGTCCGGTAGTTCAAATTCTATTGTGGTATGCGTTAAATTATAAACGGCCAGCATTTCGTGAATAATTTTTTTCAGGGCAATTTGTTCGACGGCATCAAGGCGTTCGGTTAAATCAATGTGGGCGGTGAGAACATGATGCTCGCCATCGAGCGACCAGAAGTGCATGTGGTGGACATTGCCTACGTGATCAAGCTGCAACAGGCCCTGCCTGATATCGTGTAAGGCTTTATGATCCGGCACCGACTGCAGGAATACGCCCACCGTCTCCTTGAGCAGACGAAACACGTTGTAAAGGATAAACAGGGTGAAGCCTATGGATAGCAGAGGGTCGAGAATGGGCAGGTCAAAAAACAGCAAGATGATGCTTACCACCAGAACCGCCAGCCAACCCAGTACATCCTCCATTAAATGCCAGTTGATGACTCGTTCGTCGAGTGAGTTACCTTTGGCGACTTTCCACGCGGCAAGGCCGTTAACGCCGACGCCAACAACGGCGAGTATTAGCATGCCACCGGCGATTGGCATTTCAGGATGCATCAGTCGCGGGATCGCTTCGGCAAGCACAAAGATCGAACCGGCGACCAACACGATGGCATTGACCAGTGCTCCCAGCAGGGAGAAGCGGCGGTAGCCATATGAAAACTGGTGATCTGGTGATTTCGCGGCGACGTTCTTTAAAGCCCAGGCGAGGCCAATTGACAGGCTGTCGCCCAGATCATGAACGGCATCGGCCATAATCGCGGTGCTGTTGGTCAGCCATCCGCCGATAAATTCGACAATGGTAAACCCCGCATTTAGAAAAAACGCGAGGCGGATATTATCCGTCTCGTGGAAGCCGTGTCCGTGGTGGTGTTGCTCTGACATAAACCCGCTTAATTGCGATTGGTCATTAACGTTCCAGCTTGGCAGCGTGCCCTGTAATCTCACGCGGCTGGACTACAATCGGCATTGTAAGCCAAATTTGTCAGGGCAGGTGACACGCGGGGCAACGACGGTGCATCGCAGCCATTCAGTGATGTAACGAAGTAGCAAATAATGACTGATTTAAGCATTAAAAAGCGGATAGAACAGATTCAAAAGCACCTGGGTGTCGAGGCAGATGGGCTTGTTGGTACGACAACTTTAACGGCGCTCGAAAATGGATCAGCACCAACGCCTTGCGATTGCTGCGAGCTATTCCCTCACTGTTTCTAAAAAGGGTCTGGGGTAGCTGGTCAAGCATGAAATTTCCTCCCAGGCCTATTACAACAAGATTCTGGCCGGCCCCGTTTGGCCGGGCGGACAGTCGGGTATTACCATTGGGATCGGCTATGACCTGGGCTATAACTCCGGTACCCAAATACGCCGGGACTGGGCCGGAGAAGTTGGCGAGATGGAACTGGAGAAGTTGGTGGTGATCGCAGGCTTGAAAAGGGGCTCGGCAAAAGCCGCCGTCGGTGGCGTCAAACATATCAAAATAGGCCTGCCGCTGGCCGAAGCTGTATTTTATCGTGGTACCTTGCCACGCTATGCCGCATCACCGCTAAAGGCGTATCCCGGTGCCGATGAGCTCCACGCCGATGCCCAGGCTGGGCTGTTATCACTGGTGTTCAATCGGGGCGCTAAAATGAGTGGCGTCGCGCGCAGGGAAATGGCGGCCATCAGACCCCTGGTGAAAGACCAGGACAATGCCGGAATCGCTGCTCAAATCCGGTCAATGAAACGTTTATGGGAAGGTAAGGGGCTGGACGGGCTGCTTAAAAGACGAGACGATGAGGCCGACCTGATCAGTCAGTCAAGGAGACTTTACAGGGAAGATGAGCTGGTTAACGTCTGATGAAGGCGATACGGGGGCTGTCGCGTGCAGATGGCCGCTCGCCCTGTCGTCGCTTTTAACGTCACCTGCCGGGATTGTGGCCAGGTGTTTGGGTAATGAGAGTAGTTTGAACGTTGTGTGGGCCTGTCATTGGCTGGCACGGCACTGGAAGCGGCACTAACACAAAAATGAAACGACATGCAGAGGGGCGCAAAATGACGG
The DNA here is from genome assembly GCA_041603535.1 of Porticoccaceae bacterium. Taxonomy (GTDB): domain Bacteria; phylum Pseudomonadota; class Gammaproteobacteria; order Pseudomonadales; family Porticoccaceae; genus HB2-32-21. The sequence continues at coordinate 12,817 of JBFIEE010000031.1, read as the reverse complement.
ACATTTATCATCGGGGGAATCGTGAATTACAGGATCAGTTTGGGACACGACCATTGGCGGATCGTGTTAACGAGCTGGTTATTGGCGAGCAACTTGATGACGAAGCAACTGCGTTCATTACCTCACGCAACATGTTTTTTATCAGTACCGTTGATGACAGGGGACAGCCAACGGTGTCCTACAAAGGTGGTGCCACCGGTTTTGTTCGTGTGCTGGATAGCGGCAATATTGCTTTTCCGCTTTACGACGGTAACGGCATGTTCCTGAGCGCCGGCAACATCAGAATCAACAACAATGTGGGCTTGTTGTTTATAGATTTTGAAAACCCCCACCGGCTACGAGTTCACGGGATCGCTTCCGTGCGCAGCGATGACGAACTACTGGCTGAGTATCATGAGGCTCAGATGATAGTTCGGGTCAGTGTGCGCAATGTGTTTATCAATTGTCCTCGTTATATTCACCCAGCCACCTGCGGCGAGGAGTCCATTTATGTGCCACGGCAAGGCGCAGTCACGCCTGATCCAGAGTGGAAGTCATGGGACGTGGTAGCCGATGTCCTCCCGGATAAAAAATTCCCGAATACGAAATAGCCAGACGTGGCACCCATGAGGTGACATCCCGGTAACCGGGTCGCCAGGGTAGCGCGTCATTTCTTTGCGACTGTGGACGATTGAGCAATGAGCATTATTGGCAAAATAGAAAAATTGTACCGCTTTCCCGTCAAAAGCATGGCCGGTGAGGAGCTGGATCAGGCTTTTGTAGGGTTTTCCGGCGTTTATGGGGATCGTCTATACGCGTTTAAAAAACACGGAGGCGCAGCATTTTTCCCTTATCTCACCGCCCGAGATACGCAGCAAATGCTATTGTACAAGCCTCGATTTCGTCATCCAGACGTTGCGCGCCTGCCGATAGATTGGGCGCAGGCAGCGGCGACAAGTATCGGGATCACACCGGTTTACGGTTCCGCCGAAGAGCTGATTGTCGATGTGGAAACGCCACGGGGCGATATTTACGGCGTCACTGATGCAGCGCTCATCGATACGCTCAGCACCGGTTTGCCAGACGCGACACTGTTATCCGTTTGTCATTCGGATCGGGCTTTAACCGACGGTCGACCGGTGTCGATGATTTCCCGACAAACCATTGATCAGTTGTCCAGGGAAACCGGTATGTCGGTCGATGGCCGTCGCTTTCGCGCTAATATTTACGTTGATATGTTGCAGCAGAACGGTTTTAGCGAGGATCAACTGGTCGGTCGGACTTTGCGTCTGGGCGACAGAGTCATGGTCACCCTCGTTGACCGCGACCCGCGCTGCGCAATGATCACCTATGACCCTGATACCGGGGTAGCGAACCCGGAGTTATTGCGGCATGTGACCAAAGCGCATGGACGGCAGGCGGGGGTTTATGCCGCGGTAATAACGGAAGGTGTTGTCAAACCGGGGGACAGTATTGAGCTGGTAGCCTGGTCGTCGCGTGGAATCGACCACCGACTTTGCTGAGACGACCATCCCGGCATTAACAATATCAAGGAATATCAAGGAAAAAAACGAAAATCCTCAGTGGAGAGTTTTGTCTGTTACTACGCTTACTGCTTACTGATGACTAAGGTGGTGCACTCGTCGAGTTTCCGGAGCGGGCTATGGCAACAAAAAGACCTTCACGACACGTTGATCCGGCGGGGGCATTCCCGGAACCGCGGGGGGTGCAACTGGTGATGATACGGGGTTGCCTTTTCCCTCAACGGTAATGCGCTCAGTCCATACACCTCGACGGGTAAGGTAGGCGGACACGGCAATAGCCCGTTGTTTGGAGAGCCGGATATTGTAGGCAGCATCGCCGACGCTATCGGCATAACCCACGACCAATGCTTTCATGTCTTCAAAACGGTCCATCTTTTCTGCAATATCGTCCAGTCTGATTTTAAATTCTGGTTCAATTAAAAAACTGTCAAACTGAAAAATGACAGTGGCATCCGGGGCGGCATTGTTGGCAATAAGACCAGCTGATTCATCGCGGTCTCCTCGCTGGGCCGCGGCTAGCGAACTGTCCGCGCCGTTAGTTATGGCGTCTGGATTCCCTTTTAGTTCCGGGTTGAGAACTGATTCAGCTAGATTATCCAGGGGGGCGTTTTTTTTTTCGGCCTGGGACAACGCCGGGTTAGTTGGCTGTTGTTCAGGTAAGGGGTGGTCGATTCCGTCCTGGCCAGATTTATCCCTCGTGAGTGATTGTAGTGGCTCATTTCCGTCAGGCACCATTTCTGGCGAGGTAGACGAGCTTTCAGTAGAGAGGTGTTCGCCCGGCATGCCAATGGGCGTAAATTCGTCTTTCCCGGACCCTTTGAGCAGGCTGTAGCTCAGGGTAGCGATTACCACTATCAGCATCAACCACGGCGCGTATTTGTAGGGTCGATTGGGTTTGCCTGGTGTATTGGTTTTGTTTATTGCAGAGATATTGACAGGCGTCCCGGATACCGATGCCAGCTCTTTCGCTCCATGTTGTTTTCTAGTTTTGGCGGCGGTTTCAGCAGTGACAGAAGAGGCGTTCTCGGTATTTATGTTTTCTTCACCGGTGTCACCCTTACGGTTGGTGACGTTTTCTTCCCGTTCAGTTTTGTGCACGGGGTCGCGGGTCTGCTGTACCCAGGTTTCTCGTGTGGTTGCTGTCGCTTGGGGGTTCGGCGCAGAGTTTCTGTTGCGGTTACTATCATCGCTGACATAGGGGTTTAGTCTGGATGTGCTCGTATCATCCGTATTTGAGTAGTCGTCACCGAGTACGGCCCAATCTTCTGGTTCAAAATGGTCTGTAATATCAAAATCAATGCCGGAACAAAAATCTTCTGTTGTGAGTTGCTCCTGCTCCAGTTCCTGTAGAACAATCCTGACATCTTCAACGCCCAGTTGATGTCGCTCTTCGACACTGCCATGGAGTAACAGGCGGCTACAGATGAGGTTTATGCGACGCGGTACCCCATGGCTAAATTGAAAAACAAGCGAAAATACGGCATCGCTGATTGCGGGGTCACCACGCCAGCCAACTCTTTTCAGGCGATGCTTGATATAGGCTCTGGTATCTTCCTCTTTCAGTGCCTCAAGGTGACAGGCGGCAATGAGTCGTTGGTGCACCTGTTCCAGGCCTGGGCGGCGAACCAGTTCGACGAGAGATTCCTGGCCAATCAGGAAGATTTGGATCAACGGCTGGTTGTTCAGCTGGAAGTTGGTTAATAAGCGCAGTTCTTCCAGCGCAGAGGGGGCGAGATCCTGCGCTTCGTCGATGATAAGCAGTGCGCGTTTACCCTTTCTGTAGTTGGCTATGAGGAGTTTGGCCAGGTCCTGAAGGATAGTGGCTTTATGCGTGACATTTCCGTCAAGGCCAAAGGAGTATGCTGACGTCCGTAACAGGTCATTTGCTTCCAGTTGTGTGCTAACGAGCGTAGCCAGAGTGACTTGGGATTTGGGGAGGGTATTGACCAGGTCGTTAACGAGGGTGGTTTTTCCTGTTCCCGGCTTGCCGGTAACCATGACAAAACCTTCAGCCCGCTCAAAGGCGTATTGCATGTAAGCTTTCGCCTTGGCGTAGCTTTTGTGGTTAAAGCAAAACTTGTGGTCGGGGGTGAGTCTAAAAGGCTCGGCATTTAACTTATAATAGTGCTGATACATCTGGTTAAAGCCGCTTCTTGCAGGGGTTGCTGTGAAACAGTATCAGTTCCACAATAAAAGACGACGCTTTCAAGGCAACACACCTCAAGTGTGTTTTTGAACGAGATCGAATTGTAATTATCGGGCCTATCGTACTTTGCTGGAGCGTTACATACAATATTGGCGTTGCCGCTATTATTCATGTTGCTTGATTCAAGTTGCTGGCCTGTCGACTGTGTTACGCCGACTCATGTTACGCCGACTAGAGTCGGTCGAGAAGGATGCTGAGCAGATGCTTTGTCAACAGTGAATAGTTGTTTTCCCGAATTTTATTTCCGCCGCTTCAAAACCTCTAATACCGCCTATCCCCTAAAACGCGCCGTTTGGGCAGTTATGACGCTTTTTAACGTTTTGCATGATAGAATTTTCTGGTTTGGGGTATGCTGCGTTAGGCAAAAAGGAGGCATCGCTTATGAAACATGTTCACGGCTTAGTTCACAGGACGTTATCTATCCTGGCATTGGCGCTGGGGGTGTCCATCGTCACCGGTTGTAGTTTTAGTGGCCACCCACCACTAACGGAAGATCAGTTAAATCCCTTGCAGGAATACGACTATGTCATCGGGCCGCGCGACGAAGTGGAAATCTTTGTCTGGGGTAACGAAGAGTTGACGACCTCTGTCGAAGTCCGACCAGACGGAAAAATAACCACCAGATTAGTAGAGGATATGGAAGCCAGCGGTAAAACTCCGACTGAGCTGGCCAGGCATATTGAGAAAGCGTATTCCGAGTATGTTAGAAACGCCGTGGTTAGTGTCATCGTTGAAGGTTTTGTTGGCATTCCTTCACAGCAGGTCAGGGTGGTCGGTGAGGCCGTCAGACCTCTGAAAATACCGTTTAACAAACACATGACCCTGCTTGATTTGATGATCGAGGTAGGTGGCCTAACGGATTTTGCGGACGGGAACAAGGCGGTGCTGATCCGTTATTTTGATGGCGGGCAAAAGACCTACACCCTGCGTCTTGAGGATATGCTGGAAGACGGCGATATTTCAGCGAACATGGCGATGTACCCCGGTGACGTCATAATCATTCCGGAATCCTGGTTCTAATCCAGTAATCGACCTCAGGCTTCAGCACAGGGAAGAATAAGCGCTATGCAGGAATTACTGACCAGGCTATTCGGCTATATTTCGGGCCTTTGGCGATTCAGGTGGTTTGGTCTTGTCGTCGTGTGGCTCGTCGCGGTGGGAGGTTGGATTTGGGTCAGCCAGATACCTGAAAAGTATGAGTCCAGGGCCAGGGTCTACATCGACACCAACAGTCTGTTGCGACCGCTGCTACGCGGCCTGACAATTGCGCCGAATATAAACCAGAGAGTTGCGTTGATGAGCAGAACGCTGCTGGCGCGGCCAAACCTCGAAAAACTGATGCGTATGGCCGACCTGGATCTCGCCATTACCACCGATGAGCAAAAAGAAAAAGTTCTAAAAAGCCTGGAGAACGGTGTTCAGCTTTCTGTCGACCGGGGTAACGCTGCGCTTTATTCAATCTCATATGTCCACCGGGATAGAGATACCGCACAGAAAATTGTCCGCTCGCTCATCACGGTTTTCATCGAAAGCACATTGGGCGAAAGTCGTAGCGATGGGGCTGGTGCGCAACTGTTTATAGATGACCAAATCAAGGACTATGAGCAGCGCCTGATCGAGGCGGAGGCGCGTCTTGCCGACTTTAAACAGCGCCATGCTGGCCAGTTGCCGGGGGAGAATGGTGGCTATTATCAGCGACTGGAGGCGGCAAGGAGTCAACTTAAGGACGTAAGTTTGCAGCTGCGTGAAATGGAAAACCGCCGTCAAGAGATTCGACGACAGCTTGAAGATCTGGGGAATGAGGAGCCGGAGTTTGGCTTTGCCGAATACGATGAAATGCAAGGATCCTCGTTATATGATTCGCGGATACAGGGCCTTGAGAGCCAGCTCGACAATTTATTGTTGCGGTATACCGAGCGACACCCCGAGGTTACTCAGCTGCAGGCATTGATTGCAGAGCTTGAAGTAAGAAGGCAGGAAGATATCGAAAGACGCATGGAAGAGGAATCGTTTAGCAACACGGATATGAAATCGAGTCCTGTCTATCAGCAAATGCGGGCCATGCTTTCCGAAGCAGAGGCCAGGGTCGCTGAGTTGCGCGTGCGGGCTGGGGAGTACACTCAGCGAGTGGCTGACCTGAATGAGGCAATAGGTAAAGTCCCTCTAATTGAGGCTGAACTAAAACAGCTGGACCGGGATTACGGTATTATTTCCAGGCAACATTCCCAGTTGCTCGCCAGCCGTGAATCCGCTCATTTAACGGAAAAAGTGGAAGAAGATGGCAGCAACGTCAAATTCAGGGTTATTGATCCACCCTTTACTCCTCTTAAGCCTACAGAACCCAATAAGTTGATACTTAATTCGGCGGTTCTTGTGGTCGCGATTGGTGTTGGATTTGGCCTGGCTTTCTTATTGTCTTTGTTCAAACCACTGGTCAACAGTCGCTACGCTTTGAGCGAGTTGACCGGCCTGCCTGTGTTAGGCAGCGTTTCGCTAGTTAAGTCTGCAACACGAAAGCGCAAGGAGTTAAAAGAAACCCTGGCTTTTTCGCTAAGTTTGTTCGGCTTGCTTATTGCCTTCGGAGCGCTAAATTACCTCCCAACGCTGGGTTTGATTTGAAAACTGGTAAACAGGAAGACTCCCGCAGGATCGCGCTATGAGTATCATTGAAAGGGCTGTTGATAAGCTTACTAAGAACGCCGACACCAGCACAAAGCGTCGTGGGGACGGGGATGTAGCTAACGGTTTAGATTTCCCTGTTGGTGAAAACCTTGAGCGCGACGGGAATAGAATTGCGGAACAAGCGAACCACTCAGGCGAAGCGGGCGATATTGCCGATTCCGAGCGGGTGCGTTCTGGCGTACCTGCGAATGTGCTTGAAATTCCGTTTGCTCATCTTCACTCACTTGGCATGGTGACGCACATCGCGCCACGCAGCGAAATTGCCGAATCTTACCGTATTATCAAACGACCGTTGCTTATGAATATGGCGCGCGAGGACGCCAGTGACACGGTAAACCTGATCATGGTGACCAGCGCCCTGCAGGGTGAAGGTAAAACTTTTTCCGCTATTAATCTAGCGATGAGTATCGCCATGGAGCAGGATAAAACGGTGTTGTTTGTCGATGCCGATGTCGCCAAAGCGACGGCAGGCACCCTGTTAGGCGTTTCTCATGATGCCAACGGTCTGATTGACGTGCTGGAAAATGATGATATCGACGTTGGTGATGTGATATTGCCCACCAATATACGTAATCTTCGCGTTATTCCGGCAGGCCATATTCACGAGCGATCTACCGAGTTGTTGGCCAGCGATAATATGCGGCTGATTATGCGCGAGCTGTGCCAACGTTACCCCGACAGGGTTGTTGTTTTTGACTCGCCACCGCTTTTGCTGGCGTCTGAGGCGAGTGTGCTTGCCAATCTGATGGGCCAGATTGTGTTTGTGGTGGCCGCGGATGAAACCCCGCAACATGCTGTTACGGAGGCGCTTCAGCGCATCGGCGAAGACAAGATTATCGGCACCGTGTTGAATAAAGCGAGATCAAACCCCTTCAACAAATCTGTGTACGGCTACGGCTACGGCTACGGGCATGGCTATGGATACGGGCACGAAGGTCGGTATCGCAACACCCGGATTGAAGGTGATTTGGGTCAGGAAGGACGTTAATGGTACCAAGAGGTGGTGACAAAATAAGCTGGCGCTGTGCCGTTGTCCTGGCCGCGGTGTCGACGGTGAACGTACGCGCGGCGGACTGGACAACGACGACTGGTTTAAGTGTCACAGAACGCTACACCGACAATGTCGAGCTTGTCGACAAGGGTAAGGAAAGCGAGCTTGTGACTGTGGTTGCACCGAACCTGACGCTAAAAGGTGTTGGCGGCAAGTTAAAAGTCGATTTGACCGCTGCGCTGGAATATAACGACGCCGGCGGTAGCGGCGATTCGGTGAATCCTCGTTTCAGTGGTAATAGTAATGCTGAGCTAGTTGATGACAGATTGTTTTTCGATGCCAGAGCGTCGGCCGTGCAAAACCGCATTGACCCGTTCCGACCGGCAGGGTTCGATAACCTTTCCCGCTCTCGCCCCGCGGACGGTCGTGGCCTGCGTGACGGAAATACGAGTACCACCTACTCGTACGTGTTAAATCCTTACTTGCGAGGCCATTTTAAGGATTTTGCCAATATGCGCCTGGGTTACACTTTTGATGATCAGTTGAATTCCAGCAACACGCGTGATGACCCCTTAAGTTCTGGCGGTGACATTAGTGATAGCAGTCGCCAGGCCGTGGACTTTAACCTCGATAGCGGCACTGATTTCGCGTTGTTAAGCTGGGGCGTCGCTGCGAATTACAGTAAAACTGATTACGACGGGAGTAGCGATACCGGACAGAGTAGCGATAGTGAATTGATGTCCACCGACCTGAGATTAGGCTATCGGGTCAGTCGCAAGTGGCAGTTGCGAGCTTCTGTGGGCAAAGAGTGGAACGACTTCAACTCAGTGCGCTCCGATGTGGACGGGACCAGGTGGGATTTCGGTACTGTCTGGACGCCAAACAAGCGAACTTCTGTGAATGTCGGTTATGGCAAGCGATTTTTTGGCGGCTTCCCGACCCTGGATGTGTCTTATCGCAGGAAAAGGAATGTACTGACCGCGAGCTATAGTAAGGTGCTCACCGATGCGAGAACGTTACGGTTACAGCAAATAGTTTTTGAGGACACGGATCCCTTCGGCAACCCCGTAGACCCCATCACCGGCGAGCCCATACCGGTATCCCTCGTCTTTGTGTTACCCACGGATAGCCAGATTGTTGACGAGCGATTTAGGGCGTCCTGGGCCATTCAGGGCAAACGTACCACGGTCACCCTGCAGCAGGAGCATTCTATCCAGCAGACTCAGGATTCACGCGAAGATACTGAGTTTGTCACATCCAGTTTGTCGTTGAGTAGAACGCTATCCAGCAAGTTGAGCTTTGATAGCTCAGTCCACTGGCAGAGCCAGACAAACGAGCTTAATGACGATTTTAACACCTGGCGATTTCAAATGGCTTTGAATAGACGCCTGGGCGCCAAAAGCAACGTACGGCTGGGGTACACACACGCTGACAGGGATTCTGATTTGGTCGACGATGACTACGCAGAAAATCAAATAAACATGACCTACCGTATAACCTTTTAGAGATCAGAGACCGAGAGCGACCAGCTATGGTATCTGCAAGGTCGGCGAAACGGGTTCTGTGTGTAGTCGGGGCAAGACCCAATTTCATGAAGATCGCACCGGTGATGCGGGCGTTAAACGCCGCTGGTAACCGGCTCGATGCGCGACTCCTGCACACCGGGCAGCACTATGATGCTGCAATGAAACAGTCCTTTTTTGAACAGCTCCGCATCCCCGAACCGGACATTGATCTGGGGGTTGGCTCCGCCTCGCACGCCGTGCAAACCGCGGAGATCATGAAGCGATTTGAACCTGTCGTTGATGAGCTAAAACCCGATGCCGTTTTAGTCGTCGGTGATGTCAATTCCACCATCGCCTGTGCGCTGGTTGCCGTGAAAAAGCAGGTTCCGGTTATTCATGTGGAAGCCGGTCTGCGCAGCGGAGATCGAACGATGCCCGAAGAAATCAATCGGGTATTGACCGATCAGATTTCTGATTTATTGTTTACCACGGAGCGCGACGGCGAGATCAACCTGCTACGCGAGGGCGTCGATGCCGCCAGGGTGCATTTTGTCGGCAATGTCATGATCGATACCTTGCTTTATAACCTTGAGGAGGCTGTGCCAGTTGCGGAGACGATCAAGGCTTATGTAAAAGGTAAACCGGTGTCGAATTTTTCCTCGGGCTACGGACTGGTCACCTTACATCGTCCAGGCAATGTGGATGATCCTGTTGTACTAGAACGTTTACTGCGAACGCTGGTTATGCTCAGCGAGGCGAAGCCCCTGATTTTTCCGGTTCATCCGAGGACGATGCAATGTATTCGTCGCGCAGGTCTTGAGCACTTGATGTCGGGGGCTAACCTGCTGGCGTTGCCACCACTGGGCTATCTCAATATGCTGGGTCTGATGAAGGATGCGAGTGTTGTGTTGACCGATTCAGGTGGTATTCAGGAGGAAACCACCGCGCTGGGCGTCCCCTGCTTAACACTGCGAGAGAATACTGAACGGCCTGTGACCGTGTCTGAGGGGACCAACACCATTGTTGGTTCAGATCCCGATAAAATCGCGCTGTGCTTTACAGATGTTATGGAGACAGGCGGGAAAATTGGTCGTGTGCCTGAATACTGGGATGGACGAGCGGCTGAACGTATTGCCCTGGTTGTTGAAAATTGGCTATGTTAAAAATTGGCTATGTCAAAAGTTGGCTGTGTGGACATGCCTGCTGAGATGACAGGGCTATGGCGATAGGTCTGGCATTGCGCAGACCTGGCGTTGCGGACAGGCCTGGCTTTGCGGACAGACATAGCAACCCAGGTCACGGTTTGAGATCAAGATATCATCAGTTATAAATTAGTAGCACCAATTTTTTCGTTGCAGGCCAGCTCCAGTGGTTGGAGTTTGGCTAACGCAGTTAAGGTCGCCAGCGGGGTTAAGGTCGCCAGGGTGTGAGTCGGCCAGGGTATCCAGGCAAACGTGGCGCTGTAGACAAAGGGAATATTGGCCAGGGGATGAGGGATAAAAAATGAATGCCAGGGCACCCTCCATTCGCAATGCGATGACTGTCGATGTGGAAGACTACTTTCAGGTGTCGGCCTTTGAAAAATACATTCCCAAAGAAAAGTGGGCCGGTATTGAGGGGCGCGTTGAACGGAATGTGAACTGTATTCTGGATCTTTTTGAACAAAAGGCGGTGCAGGCAACTTTTTTTATGCTGGGTTGTGTCGCCACGCGATGCCCTGCCATGGTTAGGCGGATCACCGACAGTGGCCACGAATTGGCCAGTCACGGCTGGGAGCACATAAGGGTTTCGACGCAAAACCCCGGCGAATTCAAAGATGATATTGTGCGGACGCGGGGCTTCCTGGAAGATATCTCCGGCCAGGCCGTGCGCGGATACCGGGCGGCCAGCTACTCAATCGGGGCTAATAACCTTTGGGCATGGGATATTCTTGCCGAAGCCGGTTATCAGTACAGCTCAAGTATTGTACCCATCAAGCATGACCTGTACGGCATGCCCGGTGCGCCGCGTTTTGCGTTTCGCACCGCAAATGAACAGCTGTTAGAGATTCCCATCACCACTATTCCTGTCCTGACCCGTAACATTAACTGTGGTGGCGGTGGCTGGTTCAGATTTTTTCCCTATGAATTTACACATTGGGCGCTTAAGCGGGTTAACGAAAGCGACAAACAACCCTGTATTTTTTATACCCATCCCTGGGAGATAGATGTTGAGCAGCCGCGAATCTCTAATTTGAGTATGAAAACAAAATTTCGCCACTACGTTAATCTGGACAAAACCCTGCCTCGGTTAAACCGCCTGCTTGATGATTTTAGCTGGGGCCGTATGGACAATATTTTTTTGGGCAAGACTGGCCTAGAGGCCCCAGAGCCTAATTTCATTTAAGCCCGATCAAAACACAACAAGGATGGTTAGCGCCATGCCCGCTAGATGAAAGCTTACAAAAAGGGACGAGAATAGTGCTTAAGGTTGTTGAATTAGCCGACACCGAATTTGTTCGTTGGGACGCGTTTGTGGCGACCTGTCCGGAAGCGACTTTTTTTCACAGAGCCGGTTGGAAGACGGTGCTGGAAAGCGCTTTCGGGCATTCGACTCACTATTTATATGTTGAGCGCGACGGAGAAATAGAAGGTTTGTTACCGCTGGCGCAGGTCAAAAGCTGGTTGTTTGGTAATACCCTGTCTTCGCTTCCTTTCTGTGTTTACGGAGGCATTCTTGCGTCGAATGATGAAGCAAGATCGACCCTGCGAGAGGCGGCCTGCCAGCTTGCCCGCCGGTTAAAAGTTGATGCGCTGGAGATGAGGAATATTCACCCCTCGGGCGAGGACTGGCCAACGAAGATGTTGTACGCGACTTTCAGAAAGGAAATCGATGCCGATGCCGAAGTCAATCTAAAGGCCATTCCCCGCAAGCAACGGGCGATGGTGCGTAAAGGTATCGAAGCTGGTTTGATCAGCGAAACTGATGCGGGTTGGCAGCGTCTGTATCGAGTTTATGCGGAAAGCGTTCGCAACCTGGGGACACCGGTTTTTCCGGCCAGATATTTTCGAATTTTGCGTGAAGTTTTTCAGAGCGACTGTGATGTATTGATGATTACCGATGGCCAGCACGACATAGCTGGTGTCATGAGCTTTTATTTCAAGGATCAGGTGTTACCCTACTACGGAGGCAGTTTGGAGCAGGCCCGTGTTTTAAAAGGCAACGATTTTATGTACTGGGAACTGATGCGAAGATCTGGTGAACAGGGCATTAGAATTTTTGATTATGGCCGCAGTAAGAAAGGCACCGGGCCATACAATTTCAAGAAAAACTGGGGTTTCACCCCCGAGCCCCTCGCTTACGAATACTTTCTGGTCAACGCTGCCGACGTTCCCGACGTTAATCCGCTGAATCCAAAATATCGGCTATTTGTTAATAGCTGGAAAAAACTGCCATTACCGGTCGCCAATTTCGTCGGACCTTTCCTTGCAAGGAATTTGGGTTAATGGTTGAACCTGGTGCCCCGGCTGAAGATTCGGCAAGACCAGGCTTGCTTTTCCTGTGTCACCGATTGCCTTTTCCGCCGAACAAAGGTGACAAGATTCGCTCCTATCATTTGCTTAAATATTTGAGTTCTCACTACCGTGTTTACCTGGGTGCTTTTGTCGACGATCCCGCCGACTGGGCGCACGCAGGAGGGGTTGATGCTTTGTGCGAGGCAGTATGCCTGGTTAAGCTGAATCCAAAACTTGCCCGTCTTAAAAGCTTGTGGGGTTTATGTGCCGGGCGCGCTCTGTCGTTGCCTTACTATTCAAGTTGGCGAATGGCTCGGTGGGTGAAGCAACTGGCGGCGGATAAAGATATTACGCGAGTCGTTGTTTATTCGTCCGTGATGGCCCAGTACGTCTCTGGAGATTACGCAGCGTGCCTT
>JBFIEE010000030.1:0-42258 GCA_041603535.1 Porticoccaceae bacterium | reverse complement strand
TGCCGATGTCGGCGTTACCACGCGCCAGGCCCAGTCCGGACTGGAAACCGAAACATTGCTCAGGGATCGAGCGATCAGTGCGCGCGATTCGGTGTCGGGTGTTAATCTGGAGGAAGAGGCGGCCAATCTGCTGCGCTTTCAGCAGGCCTATCAGGCGGCGGCTCAGATGGTGGCTACCGCCGACGAACTGTTCCAGACCTTGCTTAACGCCACGGGGAGGTAGGGCACATGAGACTGTCCACGAATCAGATTTTTCAGCAGGGCGTAACCGCTATTCTTAATCAGCAGAGCAAGCTGAGCGAAACCCAGCTGCAATTATCCACCGGCAAGCGCATCAACAAACCCTCCGATGACCCGGCAGGCGCGGCGCGAGTTCTCGATATCAAAGCCCAAATCGCCACCGTCGAGCAATATGAGCGCAATGGCAACCTGGCGATCACTCAGTTATCGCTGGAGGAAAACGCGCTGGTCGGCGTAGAAAATATCCTTCAGCGGGTTCGTCAGCTCACCGTACAGGGCAGCAACGACGTGTTGAACACGGAAAACAGGCAGAGTATCGCCGCTGAAATCCGTACTCGCCTCGATGAGCTGCTGGCGCTGGGTAATACCAGGGATGCCAATGGCGACTATCTTTTTGCCGGTTTCCAGACCAACAACCAGCCCTTTGCGTTCAGTGGCGGCGCACTGGTCTATAGCGGTGATCAGGGACAGAGCTTTATGCAAATCGGGCCGGGTGTGCAGGTGCCGACTGGAGATTCCGGCGCGGCAGTGTTCCAGCTCATCAGCACCGGCAACGGCGTCTACACCGTCACCGATAACCCGGCTAATACAGGCAGCGCGATTGCCGGCACCACAGCGCTCGATGGTGCCTTTGTGGCGGATACCTACACCGTCAGTTTTACTCAGTTAGCGCCTACCGATCCGGTCACCTACCAGGTGACCGGCGTGGCCAGTGGTGCCGTTGCCAGCGGCACTTACAGTGCGGGTGGCACCATCAGTTTTAACGGTGCCGCTATTTCCTTTGCTGGTGTACCGGCGAATGGCGACAGCTTTACTGTCAAACCCGCCGCGCGTCAGGATCTGTTTACCACGCTGGATAAGTTGGCCACGGCTTTCGCCTCCGGCGATGACAGCCCGCCGGGTCGGGCGCAACTGCACAACGAAGTCAATCGACAGCTGAACAACCTCGACCAGGCCATGGAAAATGTGCTGGCGGTGCGCACGCGCATTGGCACACGGCTCAACAACATCGACAGTCAGTCTCAGGTCAACGAAGATTTCATCCTGCAGATGCGTGAAGCCCAGTCAAATGTTGAAGATATAGATTTTGTCGAGGCCATTAGCCGACTTAATTTGCAAACGGTTGCCCTGCAGGCGGCACAGCAAACCTACATACAGGTGCAGGGGCTTTCCCTCTTCAATCTCCTCTAGAACCCGCTTAATCCCTTGTAATAAATGAGTATTTCTCGCGGGTCCCGCCGTGCAACAAGACCGGCGGTGCAGGTGCCAGCAAAGTATTTTGTGTCTTGTGTCACAAAGTTAATGTTATCTCTAAAGTTTTATCTCCCCCTGCCGCTATTACTGTTACCTGAAGCCACTGTGGCTTTAGCCGAAACAATCAGTACTTACATTTAGCGCGACCAACACGTCAAACCTACAGTCAGCCAGCGCACAGGCAGGCCTGTAAGACCTGACTTCCAGGGGTGAGACAGCTAAGAGATCAGTTAAGGGGATTAAAATGGCTCAGATTATCAATACCAATATTTCATCATTGAATGCGCAACGGAACCTGAATACTTCGCAAAGTTCTCTTGCCACCTCGTTGCAGCGACTGTCTTCCGGTTTGCGCATCAACAGCGCCAAGGATGATGCGGCGGGTCTGGCAATTTCTGAGCGATTTTCCACACAGATCCGTGGCTTGAACCAGGCGATTAGAAACGCCAGCGACGGTATCTCGCTGTCGCAAACGGCTGAGGGTTCGTTGAACGAAGTGGTCAACAACCTGCAACGGATTCGTGAACTGGCCGTGCAGTCTGCTAACGCCACCAACAGCGCCAGTGATCGCGCGGCAATTGATCAGGAAGTACAACAACGCCTGGCAGAAATTGAGCGGGTTGCCGTACAGACGTCGTTTAACGGGCAAAAGATACTGGATGGCACTTTTGGTAGCGCCCAGTTTCAGGTGGGTGCAAACGTTGGCGAAACGATATCGGTAAATCTGGCTACCAGCACTCGCCTCACGGCCATCGGCAAAACCGCCGATTACGTGGGTGGTGTTGCTTACAGTTCTGCGCTAGCCGTTGGACAACAGGGCGGTGCGATTACTGCCGGTGCAATCACATCTGGTGATGTAACCATTGCTCTGGGTTCCAATGCCGCAACAACGGTAGTAGCGTCTTCAGACGGTTCGGCAAAAGCGAAGGTTGAAGCTATAAATGCTTCAGGGATAGCGGGTCTGACCGCTGATGCTGATACCACTGTTCAGTTTAATTTGTTGAACGCCACAGCCGTACTGGCGACGGACACAGGCTACACCCTTGAGGTTAATGATGTGGCGATCTACACAGGCTATGATGGTACTGCCAGTGGAGCAATTACCGCTGATGCATTTGTTGCGGCTATCAACGCCAATACATCGGCAACAGGTGTCACTGCCAGTTACGATAGCGGAGACACTCGAGTCACGTTAACCGCCGCTGATGGTCGCGATATCAAGATAGAACAGACATCATCTACTACCTCAGGTTTTGGTGCTGACGAAGGTACGAATAACGCCACGAATGACGCGACAGGTGGCCCTCTTTATGCTGGCGGCCCCTTGACTTATGTCGGCAGTATCCGCTTGATAGCGGCTGAGCAGATCGTCATTAACGGAACAGCGCCGGGGAAAATAGGCTTTGGTGCCGCCTCACTGGCTTTGGGTAATTCTGCTCTAGACACCGCGTCAGTAACAACAGTGGCTAACTCTGAAACCACTATCACCCGTGTTGACGCGGCGTTGACTTCTATCAGCAACCTGCGAAGTGAGTTTGGTGCCATCCAGAACCGTTTTGAATCGGTGATCGCCAACCTGGAAACCACGGCGGAAAACCTGACTGCTTCACGAAGCCGAATTCAGGATGCTGACTTTGCGGCGGAAACGGCTAATTTGACCCGTGCGCAGATTCTGCAACAGGCTGGTATTACCATTCTGTCCCAGGCTAACGCCCAGCCGCAGAATGTGCTCGCCCTGCTCCAGTAAGTTAACGCATGATGAAGGGCTTTGAACGGGAGTCACCTTTGGGTGACTCCTTTTTTTATATCCGATATACCCGGTTGTGAAACGCTTGCTTCCCGACACGGTTAAGTTTATTGGTGGCAGGCAGGTCTGTACGGCGACCTGGGCAGTGTCTGTCCGCTGCAGGCAACAATTTGCCGTTTTGGTCAAGGGAAGTTGGGGCGGGCGTGATGATGGCTACCGTGGCGCGGTGGTATGGCACAGCGCAGCGACGCTAGCGCGGCGGCGGCCGGTTTTGGCACAGTCCGTGCATTTTTCAGTTGGTCCGATCTATGCGAGCCGACCTATGCGGGTATATGCATCAACCCCAGGCGAGAGGCCTGGGTAGCAGCAGACATATGGCGATTGGATCGGTTAAGCTGTTTTTAACGTAGGTGCCGATAACGTAGGTGCCGATAACGCAGGTGTATGTAGGTATATGTAGGTATATGTAGGTATATATAGCGCCGGTGCATTTAACAGCAGGCCCACGTATTGGCTGACAACACAACCGACCTGCGGAGCGCGGCGGAGAAAGCTTAATGGCGATTACAGCAAGTGGTATTGGCTCCGGCCTTGATGTTGACAGCCTGGTGGGTCAGTTGGTGGCCTCCGAGCGTGCGCCCGCCGACAGTCGCTTGAATCGCAGTGAGGCGCTGTTACAGGCCAAGTTATCGGCCTTTGGTTCGTTAAAGAGCGCGTTGTCGACCTTTCAGTCATCCCTGTCGAGTTTACTGAAGCTCACGACTTTCCAGGCCCGCACGGCCACGGTGAGCGATGCCAAAATTCTTACTGTCAGTGCCGGCACTGAGGCGGCTGCCGGTAGTTACAACATAGAAGTCAGCCAGCTGGCCCGGGCCCACTCGCTGGCTTCCGGTGTCTACAGCGCCACCACTGCGGTGGTCGGCGCGGGGGAGCTGACCTTCCGTTTCGGCACCACGGATTATGATGTCGATACCGACACCTACAGTGGTTTCGCTGTCAACGCCGCGAAAGCCGAAGCAAAAGTGACGATCGACAGCACCAACAATACCCTCGCCGGCATCAGGGATGCGATTAACGCGGCGAATGTTGGTGTCAGTGCGACCATCGTCAATGATGGTGTTGGTTTTCGCCTGTTACTGTCCTCCGGGGATACGGGCGCGAAAAACAGCCTTGAAGTCAGCGTTACCGAATCCGGCGCAGCCGGGCTGGGCCAGCTCGCATTCAATGCGACTGCCACCAACCTGACGCAAACCGTCGCTGCCCAGGATGCCCAGCTGACTATTAACGGCCTGTCAGTGAGCAGTGCCAGCAACACGGTATCCTCCGCCATTGCCGATGTAAAACTGACCCTGCTATCGACCACCTCTGGCGCGCCGGTGAGTGTCGGCGTGGCGCAAGATAAAGCCACGGTAAAGAATGCGATTAACGGATTTGTCACGTCCTATAACAGTTTCATATCAACCGTAAACAGCATTTCGGGCTACAACGCGGATACCCAGCAGGGCGGGATCTTGCTCGGAGACGCCACCTTAAGGAGCGTCACCAGCCGTGTGCGCAGTGAATTGAATGCTGCCATCGGCGGCAGTGCGACGCTGCAGCGGCTTGCCGATATCGGCGTGACCACCGCTGTAGACGGCAAACTCTCCGTGGACAGCGCTGCGCTGGATAAAGTGCTCAGCAACAATTTTAATGCCCTGGCCGGGTTGTTTACGGCGAACGCCACTGCCAGCGATGCGCTGGTCAAGTATGTTTCGAGCACGACCAAATCCCAGCCCGGCACGTACCCGGTAGCGATTACCCAGGTGGCGACCCAGGGTCAGTATCAGGGCGCGGGGGTGCTACCGGATTTTTCAATAACCCCTGTCGTTATAGACAGTCTGAACGACACACTGTCGCTCAAGGTGGACGGTGTGCAGGCGGGCACAATCACCCTGACGGCGGGCACCTACACATCCGGCGATGATCTGGCCGCCGAGGTGGAGGCGCGGATTAACGCAGACAGTGCGCTAAGCAGTGCGGGGGCGACGGTAAAGGTTACCTACGATTCGGCAAATAATCGCCTGGTAGTTAATTCTGGCGCATATGGTGCAGACTCAAAGGTTGAGATTACCCAGGTCGACACCAGCACCGCTGCCACCCTTGGGTTCGCCATGGGCGCGGGTACGGACGGCCTCGACGTGGTCGGTTCTATCGGGGGCATTACTGCCACCGGTGTCGGGCGCACGTTGACCGGTGCGGCGGGCAGCGCCAGCGAAGGACTGGTTCTGGAAGTTGTCGGCGGCGGCACCGGCGCGCGCGGTTCGGTCACGGTTAATCGCGGCGTCGCTGGCAACCTGAACGCTGTGCTGGATCAATACCTGGGTGCTCAAAACTTGCTGGATCTGCGCACGGAAAATCTGACCGATCAGATTAAGGACATCAGTGAACAACGGAAAAACCTCAATCTGCGCATGGAGTCGGTGGAAACAAGGTATCTGACACGCTTTCGAGCGCTGGATATTTTGTTGGCCCAATTACAACAGACCAGTGGGTTTCTGACCCAGCAGCTGCAGAATTTACCGGGCGCGATATCGCCAAACCAAAAATAGATCGGGTGACGCACTCACCACATACTCAGCTTAACAACCTCAACAACAGGTTTTTGCAAATGACCAAGTTTAATTCAGCGACGAACCAGTACCGAGCCATTCACACCCAGGGCGCGGTGGCAGATGCTTCACCCCATCAATTGATCGCCATGTTGTTCACCGGTGTGCTGGACAATCTGGCCACCGCGAGGGTCGGTATAGAGCACAACAACATTGCGCTGAAGGGCGAAAAAATTGGCCGCGCCATAGAAATTATCGATAACCTGCGTGCCGCGCTTGATATGGGCCAGGGCGGTGAGGTTGCGACTAATTTACGCGATCTCTACGATTACATGGAGACTCGGTTGTTGCGAGCCAATATGGCCAACAGTGTGGCGATGATTGATGAGGTGGCGGGGTTGATCAGGGAAATCAAGCTGGGCTGGGATGCTATCCCGGAGGCCCAACGTAATGTTCCCAGGTCAAACGGTGGAGGACAATCCTGATGGCATCGGTGGAAATAGCCGGGCTGGAACGCCAGGTGCGTTTACAGCAGGTGATTAAACTTTCTGAGAACATGGTCGAGCAGGCGGGCCGGGGCGAGTGGGAACAAATTGCCGAGCTTGAGCGCCAGCGCCGCGACGACATGATGGCCGCGCTCAGGGCGCCGCTGCAGGAAGACGAAACTCAGCAGGTGCACGATTCGTTACAGCAATTAGTGCAGTTAAATGGCCAGTTGACTGCGATGGTACAACAGGCGCGGGATGACAGTGTCAGGCAATTCAATGAATTGCGCAGTGGCCGGGATGCGACCAAAGCCTATCAGCGTGTCGGCGAGCAAAAATAATTCGGGTCACATTTGCCTGCGTAACCTCAAAAGCCGCTCACCTGACAACTGCGCTTTGCTACATTCGCTCACGCGTTGGTGTGGAGGGTAAAGTCGATGGTTGAACGTGCTAGTGATCCTTTTTTTGACGGCCTGGTATACGATGATCTCGTTCCAGTGGTGTGGACTTATCTAGATAGTCAGCCCCGAGATGAGCAGCTGATCTCCGCGAACGATGCCAATACCCAGCTCCTGCGGTTGATCACCTCTCTCAGCGATAGATTGCCTGAACAGGGCGACGACAACGTGGAATACAACACTGAGCTCGAGCGCCTCGATTTAAAGTTAAACGTGTTGCTTGATATTGCCGGGCAACTGATCCGCGACCAACTGAAGTTGCCGAGTGGCGACCCCATATCCCTCGGGCACAACGGTCTTGAATGGTGGGTCGAACAAGCACCTGAAACAGGGCGTCTAATCAGCCTGAAACTGTATATCGACAGCGTCGTGTCCAGGCCTCTACAATTTTTTGGGGTCGTCCGTATTAACGATAAGCGCGCCGCGGTTGATGGACGCACCCCGGTTCGTGTTAAATATATGGGTCTCGGTCGGGTGCTTGAAGATGAGCTGGAAAAATTTATTTTCCGGCACCACAGAAAGCGCATAGCACTCGAGCGACAGCCAGATAAAAACTAAGCTTTAACAACTTCCGATGCGTGTCGTGTGCAAGGTGTCCCACCAGGCGATGCTGTTTCGCGCTGTCCGGTAACCGTCCACGGGTGCGGGCAAGCTCGTCTCCAGCGCATTATGTTATGGTTATCTGTCGGGTGCCGGGAAGGTATCCCGGTCGCAGCTTTGAGACCAGGGGGGGTGTTGTGCCAGGTTGGCCAGACACCACATGGCCGCGTAGCGGAATTTGGAAATGTAGCCTTGCTAACAATTGAGTTCCATATTAGCTTCGAAATCACCCGGTTCAGACCGCTTCGGATAATGGATAACGCGAGAATCTCATGATGCCAGAACAGTCAGCCGCCATACTGCTCATTGATGCAGATGCTGATTTCGCTCGCGAGTTATGCACCATCCTTGAATTTTTAGACCGAACCGTCGTGGTCAGGAATGACCCTGCCAGTTGGCAGATGGGTATCGACCCCGAACAGCAGTTGATGGCGGTTTTTGTGCGTGCGATGCCTGTCCCTGGTGGATTTCCGGCATTGTTGCGCACCATCAAGGATTTTGCGCCGCGTCTACCTGTTATCGTGTTGGCGAGTAAGGACGCTTACGCACGTTCGTTACAGGTCGATCAACAGGTGCTCGGTGTCCTCGACCTGCCGTTGCAACGGCAGGAATTGCAGGATCTGCTGGCCGAGGCCGACGCAGTCTTTGACCTGATTGAAAAAAACGACCTTGCTGCACTCACCGCCGCGCCCGCCGCTTACGGTGGGTTGGTGGGTAGCAGTCGCCCCATGCAGCTGGTGCGCCGCCTGATCGGACAGGTAGCGGACAGTGACGCAACTGTGTTGATTCTTGGTGAATCCGGTACCGGGAAGGAGGTGGTGGCGCGCAGTTTGCACGAGCAGTCGCCGCGCAGTAAGCGGCCTTTTGTGCCAGTCAACTGTGGCGCTATCCCGTCCGAGTTACTTGAGTCAGAATTGTTTGGTCACGAGAAGGGCGCCTTTACCGGCGCCATCACGAGTCGACAGGGCCGCTTTGAAATGGCCGATGGCGGTACCCTTTTTCTTGATGAAATTGGCGATATGTCTCTGGATATGCAGGTCAAGTTGTTGCGGGTTTTGCAGGAGCGATCTTTTGAAAGGGTGGGCAGCAACAAGACTATCGAAACCGATGTGCGGGTTATAGCGGCCACCCATCGCAACCTTGAGCACCTGGTCTCCGAGGGTCGCTTTCGCCTCGATCTATTTTACCGGCTTAATGTCTTTCCCATTGAGGTGCCCAGACTCAATGAGCGCCGCGACGATATTGCCCAACTCGTTGAGCACTTTATCGGCCGGATGAAGGCAAACAACCAGCGCACCATCAACATGTCGCCCGGTGTTCTGGCTGCTCTGGGTAATTATCCCTGGCCTGGCAATGTCCGTGAGCTGGCTAACCTAATTGAGAGGTTGAGCTTGCTTTATCCCGGCAAATCGGTGAGTTGGCAGGATCTGCCAGCTAAATACCGGGCTAACGAGGACTGGGTTGCCGAAGCTGAGGACGACGCGGCCGGTTTTGCCTGCGACGGTGATTTATGTGACGAACCAGAGACCTTTACAATGATGTTGACCACCGAGTTGCCGGAAGCAGGTATCGATCTCAAGGAGCATCTGCGCGATGTCGAGATTGGCTTGATCCGCAGTGCGCTGGACAGGTCTGACTGGGTGGTGTCGAGGGCTGCCAGATTGCTCAAGCTACAGCGAACAACACTGGTCGAAAAAATCCGCAAGTTTGATATTAACCGCATCGATTCGGTGTCAGGATTTTGAC
Organism: Porticoccaceae bacterium; assembly: GCA_041603535.1. Taxonomy (GTDB): domain Bacteria; phylum Pseudomonadota; class Gammaproteobacteria; order Pseudomonadales; family Porticoccaceae; genus HB2-32-21. The sequence continues at coordinate 33,140 of JBFIEE010000030.1, read as the reverse complement.
GCGCGCTATCCCGGTGTGCTCAACCGATTAATATATATAGATATTTTCTCCAGGCACGGTTATTGCCTTTAGTCACTGAATAACACTTAAACCCGTTAATGCGGGTGGTAGAGCACTCAGGGGCAGGGGCGCAATGGCAACGGCCGATCCAGACAAGCAGCAACTCGAAGCAGCGTTTGCGACATTTAATCGCGTGTCAGCAGAGCTTGACGCCAGTTATCAGGTATTACAGGCGCGTATCGCCGGTCTCACCGAGGAGCTGGCAGAGGCGCGCTCGCAACGTTTGCAGGAACTGGCCGAAAAAGAACGCCTGGCCAACCGCCTGGCGCTGTTGATGGAAGAATTGCCCGGCGGCGTTATCGTCGTCAACAAGTGTGGTCGAATTCGTGAGGCCAATCATGCGGCGATCGACTTTATGGGTTGTGCGTTGGTGTCAAAAAAATGGCAGGACGTTTTGTTGACCACTGTCGCCAGTGAGCGGCCGCTCGATGCAGAATTAATTTTGAACAACGGGCGGCGACTATCGGTCAACAGCACGCATATGACGGATGAGGACGAGCAAGTTATTTTGCTCACCGATATGACCCGTCTGCATGAGCTTCAGGAGTCTGTGAGCCGCGACCAGCGCCTGTCTGCGCTGGGTGAAATGGCCGCTCGCCTGGCTCATCAAATACGTACACCACTGAGTTCGGCACTGCTATACATGGGCCACTTAAACCACGCGGGGATACCCGTGGCTCAGCGCAACCGCGTTACCGAAAAAGTGATGTCGAGCCTGCGGCACATGGAAAATCTCGTCGATACGATGCTCAATTTCGTGCGCGGAGCGCCGCCGGCCCGGGATATTGTTGAAGTTGAACAGCTGGCCAGCGAGCTGGTTGATGCCATCGCGCCGTTGGTGAGTGAGGCCGGGGGTGTATTTCGTCAAGATATCGACACAAGCGGGGAGCACAGCTTGCTCGGGGATAAGGACGCGTTGATCAGCGCAATACTCAATCTGGTCGACAATGCCATCGTTGTGTCGACTGGTGATCTGGTGCTACGTCTTGGACTGGCTGTGCGCGGTGAGGAGCTCGTAATCACCGTGGCTGACAACGGCGGAGGTATCGCACCTGAGCTGTGTGAGCGGATATTTGACCCGTTTTTTACCACCCGGGTAAAGGGTACTGGCCTGGGGCTGGCGGTGGTGGCGATGACGGCGCGTAGCCATGGTGGCAAGGTTTCGGTTAGCAGTAAGAGCGGTAATGGCAGCGTGTTTGAGCTGACATTACCGGTTTATCAGCAAGGCGGAGGTGATACCGAAGAAACTCGATATCCGTCTCGCCATGACGTTGACGCCCTGTCGCCCGCTGGGGCCCTTGCCTGACGGCGGTGGATTCATGAGTAACGAGCCTGGCAAGAAAGAGGTAGCTTGATGAGTGGTGCAAAAATTCTGGTAGTGGAAGACGACGACCTGTTGCGTGAAGCATTGAGCGACACCCTGCAGCTGGCGGGTTATCAGGTGGTAAGCGCTGAGGACGGTAGCCGGGCTTTACGATTGCTCAACGCCGAACTGGTTGATCTGGTGGTCAGCGACGTGCAGATGGCGGCGATGGATGGTCACGCCCTGTTGCGGAATATCAAGAAGCAGTGGCCGAGATTGCCGGTGGTTTTGATGACCGCCTATGGCAGCATTGAAAAAGCCGTAAAAGCCATGCGCGATGGCGCAGCCGATTATCTGGTGAAGCCCTTTGAAGCGGAAGTGCTCATCGAAATGGTGACCAGATTGGCCGGCGATGATCCGGTCGAAGCCGGTTTTCTGGTGGCTGAGGACAGGCAATCAAAAGAGATCGTTGAGCTGGCGACACGGGTTGCTGATTCTGATGCAACGGTCATGCTCAGTGGCGAGTCGGGTACCGGTAAAGAAGTTATTGCACGCCTGATTCATGAACAATCGGCCCGTAAAAGTGGGCCGTTTGTGGCGATCAACTGTGCGGCTTTGCCGGAAACCATGCTGGAATCAATTTTGTTTGGATACGAAAAGGGCGCGTTTACTGGTGCCTATCAGGCGCGTGCCGGAAAATTTGAACAGGCGCAGGGCGGAACGCTCTTGCTCGACGAAATTTCCGAGATGGATATTGGCCTGCAGGCTAAGTTATTACGGGTATTGCAGGAGAAGGAAGTGGAGCGTTTGGGTGGTAAAACCGCTGTCGCGCTGGACGTCAGAATACTGGCTACTACCAACCGCAATCTCCCTGAAGAGGTCAAAGCAGGCCATTTCCGTGAGGATCTGTTTTACCGACTTAACGTGTTTCCGATTCGGGTATTACCGCTGCGCGAGCGGTGCGGAGATATTCTGCCGTTGGCGCACCGCTTCGTGCAGGAGCAAAGTCCGCCCGGTAAACAGCTTAAGCTGTCCAGCGCCGCCGAACAGGCGTTACTGGAGCATTCGTGGCCGGGTAATATCCGCGAATTACAAAACGTTATTCAACGGGCGGTCATTCTTTGCAATGGCAGTGTGATTGAGGATGGGGATATTCGTTTCGAGGAAGGTATGGCGGGTGGTATGCAGGACGTCAGTTTAACTGCGCAGTCCGGCCATTGCAGCGAATCGCCTCTGGAGAACGGTATGCGCGACCGCGAACAGCAACTGATTTTGCAGGCCTTGCAGGCGGAAAATGGACGCCGCAAGGAGACCGCAGAGCGCCTCGGTATCAGCGCGAGAACGCTGCGTTATAAGCTGGCCAAATTGCGTGAAGATGGCATAGCACTGCCGGGCATGCTTGGCGCGTAGCGTTGCTGTCAGGCTTGCTCGGCTCTCGATAAAGGGCAACAGGCAAAGGGTTTAATCGTTGTAAGGAGTTCAGAGATGAGTCAGATAGATATCAACCAGGTGCTTTCGCAAATGCGCGGGATGGCGGCGGCAGCGAAGGTTGGCACGGGTACCGAAGGCGTTACCGCGACCGACAGCGGCGGCCAGTTTGGCCGCCTGCTTGCCGAATCCATTGACAAGGTAAACGAGGCCCAGCAGCAGGCCAAAACGATGCAGGCGTCATTTGTGCGCGGCGAGTCAAATGTCGACTTGCCCTCGGTGATGGTGGCCATGCAGGAGGCAAATATTTCCTTCCAGGCGATGACGCAGGTACGTAACCGCCTCTTATCGGCCTATCAGGAAATCATGAATATGCCGGTGTAACAAATTTTCCTAACAGCTTGCTCGGGCGCCAGCGTCCGCTCGCGAAAAAGCTGTTCCAGGAGCCAGGTAAGTGAATGCAAGAGCCAGGTAAGTGAATGAAAGTAGCTATCAATAACAGGGGTAACGGCGGTGGCTGAACAGAACACCCTGCTCAAACCGTTTACGGGTCTCAGCCAGTTGCCGGCGGTTCGTCAGCTGGGTTTGTTGATTGGCCTGGCGTTGAGTATTGCGCTCGGTATTGGGGTTGTTTCCTGGTCCAATGAGCCAAATTATGTGCCGATTTTCGCGGATCTGGCGGAGCGTGATATGGCGCCGGTGGTTGCCGTGCTGGAGCAGGAGAACGTCAAATACCGATTGCAGGGCGGTACTATTGCCGTGCCCGCCGAACACGTCCCCAATCTGCGCATCAGGCTGGCCAGTCAGGGCTTACCCAAGGGTGGCACACGTGGCTTTGAGCTGCTTGATGAAGAGCAGAAGTTTGGCACCAGCAGCTTTCTCGAGACAGCGCGTTATCACCAGGCGTTGGAAGGAGAATTATCCAAATCGATCGCCACACTCGATGGCGTTAAAAACGCCCGCGTGCATCTGGCGATTCCAAAGCGCTCGGCTTTTTTACGCAATCAGTCGGAGGCCAGCGCCTCGGTGCTGATAAGCCTGTACCCGGGCAGCAAACTGAACGATGCGCAGCTCGCCGGTGTCGTGCATCTGGTTTCATCGAGTGTGCCGGGCATGACGTCTGACACGGTGGCGGTGGTCGATCAGCAGGGCACCTTGCTAACTGCCGGGGGCGGAGGGTCTTCGGGCCTGGCCATGAGTGCTGAGCAGCTGGGCTTTGTGCGCAATATCGAACGTGACTATTCGCAGCGCATCGTGGCGCTGTTAGCGCCGATTATTGGCGCTGAAAAAGTTCGTGCCCAGGTGACGGCGGACATCGATTTCACCACGATTGAAAAAACCAGTGAAGTTTACAACCCTGAGAGCACCTCCGTTCGCAGTGAACAAACGTCTGAAGAGCAGAGCACTTCTGGTGGCGTGGGGGGGGTGCCTGGCGCGTTGACCAATCAGCCGCCACCTGCGGGCGTGGTTGCACCGGGCATCGATGGTGCTGAAAATCCGGTCGGGCCCGTGCGTAGCAGTAAACAGGCGACGAAAAACTATGAACTGGATCGAACCATTAGTCACATCAACGAGGCACCGGGAGCAATCAAGCGTCTATCGGTGGCAGTAGTTCTGGATTATCTGGAGCAGACTGATGATGCGGGTAAAGTCGAAAGAGCGCCTTTGCCCGAAGAGGAAATCCAGCGTTACACCCAACTGGTTCAGGAGGCTGTAGGTTTTGATGCTGAACGGGGTGACCGGATAAACGTTGTCAATGCCTCGTTTTTGACGCAGCCGGTGCCTGAAGCGTTGCCCGAGACGCCGATCTGGAAGCAGGCCTGGTTGTTGACCCTCGGCAAACAGCTGCTGGCGATACTCGGGGTGGCGTTACTGATCTTTGGAGTGTTGCGGCCAGTGATGGCCAGCCTCGCGACTTATAGTGGTACAACTAGAGGTGCCGGTGGTCGACAGCCGCCGGGGCTGGATGGCCCCCTGATGGCCGGGGAGTTGCAGTTGGGTCAGGATCAGGTGAGCTTGAGCGGTGCCGGCGTGCCGCAGTTGCCCGGGGCTAATGTTGGCTATGAGCGCCAGATTGCCATGGCCCAGTCTGTTGCCAAGGATGACCCGAAGCGTGCCGCGCAGGTGATGAAAAGCTGGGTTGCGGAAGATGAGTGACAAACCGCTGACCATGAAAGGGCCTGAGCGTGCCGCGGTTTTTTTGCTGGGCATTGGCGAACAGTCGGCCGCGCAGGTCCTGAAACACCTCGGCCCCAAGGAGGTGCATAAGGTGGGCGAGGCCATGGCCAATCTGAAGAATGTCAGCCGCCAGCAGGCCGAAGAAGTCATCAGTATGTTCTCGCAGGCCATCGGTGATGTGACCTCATTGAGCGGCGGCACGGAAGATTATGTGCGCAAGGTGCTTGTCCAGGCGCTCGGTGCAGAAAAGGCGCAGGGGGTGATTAACCGCGTTTTGCTCGGTAAGGATTCCAAAGGCGTCGACTCTTTGCGCTGGATGGATGCGCGGTCGGTGGCGAATGTGATCAAGAACGAACATGCGCAGATCGTTGCCATTGTATTGTCCTATCTCGACAGCGATCACGCGGCGGAAGTATTCAGGTTTCTGCCCGAGCCTGTGCGCAAGGAGGCGGTGGTGCGCATCGCCCGGTTGGATACCATCCATCCCTCGGCCCTTCAGGAGCTTGATCACATACTTGAAAAGCAGTTCGCCGAGGGCAACGCCACGCAACCCTCGGCGGTCGGGGGGCTCAAGGCCACGGCCGATATTCTTAATCACCTCGGCGGTGATCTGGAAACTGAGCTGGTCGATGCAATTGTTGCGGTCGACGCTGATATGGGCGATAAAATCAAGGATCTGATGTTTGTCTTCGATAACCTGCTGGATGTTGACGATAGAGGTGTACAGCGTTTGTTGCGCGAGGTGTCTTCTGAAATTCTCATCATTGCGCTGAAAGGTGCCGATGAGCGTGTGCGTAATAAAATACTCAAAAATATGTCGAAGCGGGCAGGAGAGATGCTTGAAGAGGATCTCGAAACGCGCGGTCCAGTGCGGTTGAGTGAGGTGGAGCAGGCGCAGCGGGAGATACTCGTCGTGGCCAGTCGCCTGGCCGATGAAGGTGAAATTATGCTCGGTTCCAGAGGTGGGGAGCAGTTTGTCTAGGGTGTTTAGCGGTAGTGAGCGTCCTGAACTGACACTGTGGGAGGCGCCGGTTGTTTACGACGACACGCGCAATGAAAACCCGCGTCTTACGCCCGAAGATGTCGCCAATATTGAAAAGCAGGCCCACAGCAAGGGTTTTGAAGTGGGTCGCTGGGAGGGTTTTCAGGCCGCCCATAAAACCATAGAGGAGCAGGTTGCCAGACTCAATCAGGTACTGGCGGCGCTAACCAAACCCTTCGAGCAGATAAACAGCAACGTCGAAGATGAATTGATATTGCTTGCCGCTGCGATTGCCGAACAGCTTATCAAGCGGGAGGTGAGTGTTGACCCGGGCCTGATCAAGGTGGCTGTTCAGGAGGCGACAGCGGCGTTGTCCACATCGGCCCGGCACATTAATCTGCATCTGCATCCCGAAGATGCTGCTGTGTTGCGTTCGGGGCAGAGCAAGGAACCGGTTCCACAGCAATGGCGCATTGTCGAAGATCCCGGCCTGGCGCGCGGTGATTGCCAGATTGACTGTGAGGATGAATTGGTTGATGCCACCGTTCGGGGTCGTATCCGAGCTATTGTGTCGCAATCTTTTGGTATTGAGACCGATGACTGATTGCGTGGCGCATGTATGACTTCGGAGATTCGGCGTGACGACCTGAGCCGCCAGCAACATCTTGCCCTTGATGTGCGCCTGGCGGGGCGCCGCCGGCAACTCTCTGGTGCTGCCGGTGAGGTTTCACTGGTCAAGGGTAAGCTGGTACGGATGGTTGGTCTGACGTTGGAGGCGACCGGCTGTCAGGCCGCGGTGGGGAGCCGGTGTCACATAGAAACTGCGACCGGTGAGGTGGTCGAAGCTGAGGTGGTGGGCTTTGGTGACGGGCGGCTCTTTCTGATGCCGGTCGGTTCAGTACAGGGTTTGACGCCCGGGTCTCTGGTTACCCCGGCCCGGCGCAGCAGTGAGGTTGCCGTCGGTACAGCTTTGCTAGGACGTGTTATTGACGGTAGTGGCGCGGTCCTTGATGGTGGTGGCGAGATAACCCTTGACCAGCACGTGCCCCTGTTAGGGCGAGCGCTTAACCCATTGCAACGCAGTTTAATAAAAGAGCCCCTTGACGTGGGTATCCGGGCGATCAACGCACTGCTCACCATCGGTCGCGGCCAGCGCATGGGCCTGTTTGCCGGCAGCGGTGTAGGTAAAAGCACCTTGTTGGGTTTGATGACCCGTCATACCGATGCCGATATTGTCGTGGTTGGCATGATTGGCGAGCGCGGTCGGGAGGTGCAGGAATTTATCGAAGAAATTCTCGGCCCCCAGGGGCTCGCCCGCGCCGTGGTGGTGGCGACGCCGGCGGATCATCCGCCGCTGCTACGCTTGCACGGAGCCTGGCGCGCCACCGCCATTGCCGAGTATTTCCGCGATCGTGGCCTCAATGTCCTGTTGCTGATGGATTCTCTGACGCGTTTTGCGCAGGCGCAGCGGGAGATTGCTCTGGCCATTGGTGAGCCGCCCGTGACCAGGGGATACCCGCCATCGGTATTTACTCGTCTGCCACAATTAGTTGAGCGGGCCGGTAATATTGCCGGGGCCGGCTCAATTACGGCTATCTATACAGTGCTGGTAGAGGGTGATGATCCGATGGATCCCGTCGCTGACGCCGCTCGCGCGATTCTCGATGGCCATATTAGTCTGAGTCGTCGGATTGCAGATTCGGGGCGTTATCCGGCAATTGATATAGAAGGCTCGGTGAGCCGGGTGGTTAACCGACTTCTGGATCCGGGCCAGCTGGCGCAGGTGCAGCAGTTCAGGCAGCTTTACAGCAGTTATGAACAGAACCGCGACCTGATCAATGTGGGCGCGTATACCCGCGGCAGTGACCCGCGCACCGATCTGGCGATTGACGCCTTCCCTCATCTGCAGGCATTTTTACAACAGGGGCTGGACGAGAAAGTCACTTTGGAGCAGAGTTTTACACAACTAAAAACCTTGTCGGCTGCGATACAGGCGCAGTGAACATGAACGGCTGACGGAAACCTGACCGATGGACGATCCGAAACGACTGGAGCCGATTATCAAGTTGGCCGAGCAAAAAAAAAGTGATGCGGGTCGTCGCCTGGCCAGTGCACGTGACAGGCAAACCACTGATCAACAGCAGCTTAATCAATTACAGGAATTTTTGGCTGAATACAGCGTGCGCTTCGAGCAGGCGGCGGGTGCTGGTATGAACGCACAACAGTTACGCGACTATCGAATATTCCTCAGTAATATCGACAACGCCATTGCGCAGAAGAAACAGGATTCGGTGCGTGCCGATCGCAAGGTCGAGGAGAGTCGTCACGACTGGCTCGAGAAACACCAACGTACAGAAGCCCTGATCGGCGCCCACGAACACATGGTTCGCCAGCAAGTAGCCCAGCGTGCTCGCCGCGAACAAAAGGAAACGGACGATCGTGTCGGCGCCGTCGGCGTCAAAGAGCCTTATCTTCGCAACTGATCCTGCCACGCGTTGGTTATTAACCCGCCGCTGTCATTACCTTATCGCCATTGCTGATTGATGCGGGTTTGGCCCGGTATTTGCTCAGCATTACACCTAGTACTGGATCAGTACGACAGAAGGTGCGGGCGTTGGTGCCTGTGGGTTTTGTGATGGCGGCACTTGGCCGCGGTTTTAATCAGTTGTTATTGCCTGATGGAGGCTCTGTTCGATGCATTTGCCAGCCGCTTTGCGCGTTGATAGTAATCTGCCGACAACTTCGACAACTGGAAATCAGGCGCTCGGATCTTCGACAGGCCGTGGCGACAATGGCGGTAACGCGTTTAGCGCAGAGCTGAATGGCGAATTAAAGGCGCGTCAGCACAATGCGTCGCGGGACGACAGGCATCAAAATAGCGTGGATCAGCATCGAGCGGATCAGAAAAAAGCCGATCAGGGTAAGTCGCAGAACAAAGTCGATCAGGATAGAACCGATCAGCAACGACTTCAGCATGATAAATCGCAGCGCAGTCGAGATAATAGTCGAGAAAACATTCGGGACAACACTCAGGACAGCCAACAAGGTAATGGCCGCGCTGAAGAGATTACCGTTGCTGACGGCAATAGCGGCAGGAAGTTGCCGAACAAGGGCGGTGAGCTGCCGCCCGAGGGTGACTTGGCTAATAATCTGGCCGTTCAACACATTAACGACAGCGATGTTGATATTGCCCGAGAGGCGGGTGTCACTAATGCTGCATCGTCGGCGGAGGATAGTTTGTCAGGTGCCGAAGTGGAGGCTGCCGTCGCTGGGGCGTTCAGTTCCCTTATTGCGGGCTTGAATGCCGCTCAAGCTGGTGGTACCGGTAAAGACGCAGCGCGCATGGGCGGCAAGCTCGCGAAAGCTAGCCAGAGCGTTCCGCTGACCGGCAGGGCTGCGGCACCAGTATTGATTCCGGCATTGGAAAAAGCAGCGTTTATTAACTCTGCTAACCATGATGCCATCCGCGCCCACCTTGAAACGGTTGCCACTGGCAGAGCAGAGTCATCGTTGGCCAGTTTAAATACAGCGGTGCAGGATGTTGCAACGCCGGTCAGCCATGCGTCGAGCGGACAGGCCGGGCAGCCCCTGCAGGCAGAGGGCGGCAAACCGCTGACGGAGAGTCTGTTACTGTCCCGTCCAACTTTCACGTTACTAGCCCAGGCCGGAACGCCGGGTTGGGATGCGGAGTTGGGGGACAGGGTGCGCTGGTTGCTGGGTCGTGGCAATCCACTGGCTGAGCTGCGGCTTAATCCGGCACAGCTTGGTTCGGTTGAGGTACGTATTGTCAACGATGGGGAGCGTACCAATGTCACGTTTTTTGCCGCCCATCCCCATGCTCGAGAACTGCTTGAGTCGGCGTTGCCCAGGTTGCAGCAGATGTTTGAGCAGCACGGTCTGGATCTGGCCGGGGCTGATGTATCGGCGTATCCAGACGGGCGGGCACAGGATGCCGGGGACGGCCAGCAGGGCGGCGCTGATGGTTCGTCGGCGATGTCAGATCCCTCGGTATCAGAAGGGGGTGTCAGCGATCAGCAATGGTTGACCGAGCAGGGCTATATCACCAGCCTGGGGGCCATTGATTACTATGTTTGAGGGCTGTCGTATTCGTACGCCCGTTGATTCGTGACGGCCATGTTCCACACCGTTCTCCCCGCGGCGCAGACCAGGTTATCAGCTGGACTAGACGCTAACGTTCTAGCCATTAAAAATTCAGCGACTATTCTCACATCGAGAATCTCTCACATCGAGAATCGCCTCGCGAAGTCAGTGGCACGAGTTAACCTGCTATTTCGTATATTGATTTACGGTCAAACGTATTCATCGATATGTGGTTTGCCATCATCAGGCGTTGGCGGTCGTTTCCGTGGCCGGGATTTATTGCGTTTGAGTTTGTCGTCGGGTTTCTTACGGCGGTCCGCAATGCTGGTGCTCGGTATCGAACGAGACGCCGGAAACCCGGGTCGAATATCAATTTTATCTGCCATGACCTTGTGCTCCTCCCGGCTGAGTGAACCCGGGTTGTTTGCTTAGACCCCTGTGTTTCGGCTATGCCTCATATCAAGCCGATTGATTTATAGCTGCTGCCAGGCACCGGGAAAATAGAGGTCAGGTCAGGGTGCTCAGCAGTTGTCGATAGGAGACTGCGCCGGGGGTTTTTGCATCCACCGCAACAATGGGTACGCTCTGCTCCAGCGCTTCACCAAATTTCGAGTCTACCGGAATAAACCCGGACCAAAGGTCCTCGCCGAAGGCCTGTCTCATGACTGTTATGGCGTCATCAGCGTTTTCAGCTTGATCATCGTGCCGGGTGGGCAGGACGATTTTTTTAATGACCTTTGCTTTACTCTTTTCAATCATCTGCACCAGGTTTAGCAGGCTGGCTACCGCGTCCGGGTTATCACTGCCGACCGGTACCGGGATGATGACCGTGGTGCAGGCAGCAATGGCGTTGACCATCAACAGTTTTAAATCCGTGGGGCAACCGATGAGAACGTAGTCCTGCTGCCCGTCCAGCCTGTCGAGAAAAGTTCTCAGGATCAGCCCGGCGCCGTGGCGGCCGGGCGTGGCGGCGACAGCCTCGTTGAGGTGTTCGCCAGCCTGAATCAATTGAATGTTTTCGACACCTGTTTGGCCGATCAGGGATTCCGTATCCAGGTGCTTGGTATCCAGGGGCCCAGTACTCAGCGACCCGGTAACTGGTGCATCAGTATCGCTGGCGCTGATTTCGTCCAGGTGGACAGGCACGTTGCTAAATAAATCGGCCAACACATGGGGCGCTATCGTTTTATTTTTAAAAAAGGCTGAGATATTCGCTCTTGGATCAGCTTCCACGACGAGCACAGCGAACCCCTCACTGGCAAGCGCGCCGGCGAGGGATACGACAGTCGTCGTTTGTCCGCAGCCGCCCGCTGGATTTGCGATGGCGATAACTTTCATTACCAGACTCCGGTGCCGTCAGCGGTATTCTGCCCCCTGTTGGTTATGCGAGCTATATTGATGACAGAGGTCAGTTTCAGTTCCGGGAACTCTGATGGGCTGGTAGCGCCAGAGCGATCATCCAGCCGGCGCATCAGATCGCCGCCGTCAGCGCCGGTGGTGGTAGCCAGCACCACGACTGAGACACGGCGGTTGGCAGAGCGACCCGCGGCAGTAGCATTGTCAGCGACAGGGCGGAATTCGCCGTAACCGATGGATACCAGCCGCACGGGATCGACGCCGTAGCTGGCAAATAAGCGCACCACGGTTGCGGCGCGACCAGCGGATAGCTCCCAGTTAGATGGATAAACTTGAGTTTTTATCGGCAGGTTGTCGGTAAAGCCCTCGACATTGACACGATTGGGCAGGCTTTTGAGGATGTTGGCCAGGGATTTCAGCACCGCTTCCCCGTCGCGAGCCAGCGCGCTGCTACCGCTGGCAAACAAAATACTGGAGTTAATTTCTATTTCTAGCCAGTTTTTATTCTTGCGCAGGGAAATCATGCCATCATCAAGCAACGGCCCGAGTGCCTGTTCAACATCTTCTGAAATTGTTGCCATTTCCCCGGCATTACCGGCGAAGCTCTCGCCCTCGCCATCTTCTGACAGTTTATCTTCGTTACCATTCTCTGTCAGATGTATGGCGTCTTCCTGCATCGATTTCAGCCGACTTAGCTCAATGGGCGCGCGCGTGGTTGTAAATGGAATGTTCTGGGTAGTGGCGGAAAACTGGTACGGCGAGCGCACGGGTTGACCAATCTGAATTGGTGCCAGCGACTTGCTTGAAGAACGGAAGGACGCAACCAGTGACTCGGAGAGGACACGGAATTTCCCGTCATTGACCGATGATATTGAATACATTACGACAAAAAAGGCAAATAGCAGCGTAATGAAGTCAGCATAGGAAACCAGCCAGCGTTCGTGGTTCTCATGTTCCGGGTGGGCTTTTTTTCTCGCCATGGATAACCTTTATTATTTGATGTAACCGAGCAGTTTGGTCTCTATATTTCGGGGGTTTTCGCCTTCCGCGATGCACACGATACCGTCGATAACCATGTCCTGATAATTGGCCTTGTCGGCAATAATGGTTTTCAGTTTACTGGCCATGGGCAGGAAAAACAGGTTCGCCAGGCCTACGCCATAAATGGTTGCGACAAAGGCAACCGCGATGCCTGGTCCCAGGGTCGCCGGATCGGCGAGATTGTTCATGACGTGAATAAGGCCCAGCACGGCGCCGATGATACCGATGGTTGGCGAATAGCCGCCCATGCCTTCAAAGACCTTGGCGGCCAGCGTGTCGAATTTCTCCTCGCTGGAGATGTTTACCTCCATAATGCGCCTGATGGCTTCTGGCTCGCTGCCGTCAACCAGCAGTTGCAAGGTCTTTCTAACAAACTCATCCTGCTCGTCTTCCGCCACCCCCTGCAGGCTCAATAAGCCTTCTCGACGGGCAATTTGACTCCATTCGAGAATTTTCTGGATGGTTGCCGCGCCGTCGCGATTAGGCGTAACAAAGACCCATGCAACGATCTTCATGGCGTGCAGAAATACGGTCAGGGGTGTTTGGACCATCACCGCGCCCAGCGTGCCGCCAACGACAATCAACAGTGCTGTGGATTGCATCAGCGAATCAAGGTGCCCCCCCTCCAGCGCATTGCCGCCGAGAATTGCAACGAAAGCCAGGGTTACACCGATAAGGGTTAATATATCCATCTCAGCTGTTCGGCCTTACTTTAAGGCAGGTTCTTTTTTGACAGATCAGTCCACGAGTCCAACTGGGCGCGCAATCGCGCAATCGCCTGGCTGTGAATTTGACTGATGCGAGATTCGCTGACACCGAGTACTTCCCCTATTTCTTTAAGGTTTAGTTCGTCGTCATAATACAACGACATCACCAGTTGTTCCCGCTCCGGGAGCTGGGCTATTTTCTCTGCCAGATCCAGTTTGAAATCGTTAGCCTCCAGGTCGTCACCGGGGTCCCGGCTGATGCTGGTGGCCAGCTCATCCGTATCAAATTGCACCGCTCTGCAAATGGAAGCTTCCCGCAACATGGCGTGGTAAGCGTCGATATCGAGAGACATGTGCAGCGCGATCTCGGAATCCTTCGCTGGGCGCTGCAGCTGATTTTCGACTTCGCGGATCGCCTGCGCCAACTGCCGAGCCTTGAGTTGTATGGTGCGAGGCACCCAGTCGGTACGCCTCAGTTCATCCAGAATGGCGCCTCTTATTCTGATACCGGCATAGGTCTCGAAACCCGCGCCGAGGGCCGCATTATAGTTTTTGGCAGCGTCGAGCAGGCCGATCAGGCCGACCTGAATAAGATCGTCGACTTCGATATTGGCCGGCAGGCGCGCGACAATATGATGGGCGATTCGTTTTACCAGAAACAGGTGTTGGCGAACCAGTGCATCGCCATTGTCGAGCGGGTTATCAGCGTAAAAAGCTGTTTTGCTCATAACAACCGAGCGGTACTTTGCGCGCTGATCAGGCGCTCCACAAAAAATTCCAGATTGCCGCTAGCCGCCGACGGCGGTCCCCATGCTTCTATGCTTCTGGCGATTTTGTCAATTGATATTGATGAGGGGCTACGTGGGTAGGCCTGGACAACCGTCATCTGGCGCTGGACGGCCTTGCGCAGATAATCATCGAGGGGGATCGATCCAAGGTGCTCAACGTGGACATCAAGAAAACGATCGGTGACGCGAGATATTTTCTGGAAGAGATCTTCACCATGGGCATCCGAGCGGACCATGTTGGCCAGCACATGGAATCTCTTGAGGCCGTGGTCGCGGCTCATTACCTTGATTAAGGCATAGGCATCCGTAATGGATGCTGGCTCATCGCAGACCACGACCACGACTTCCTGGCAGGCCTTGCAGAAGGTGACCACGCTGTCAGCAATACCAGCTGCCGTGTCTACGATCATGATATCGGCGAGCACGGGAAGTTCGGCAAAAGCCCTGACCAGCCCAGCGTGTTCACTGGCAGATAATTCAGCCATGCGCGCGACGCCGGACGAGGCTGGAATAACGTTGATCCCGAGCGGTCCCTGGACGACGATATTGGCCAATGTTTGTTCGCCGGATATCACGTGGCGCAAATCATACCTGGGTTGCAGGCCGAGCAGGATGTCGACATTGGCGAGCCCTAGATCGGCGTCCATTAGCAATACGCGTTTGCCATTTCTGGCAAACGCGGCGGCCAGGTTAACCGACACATTGGTCTTGCCGACACCGCCTTTACCACTGGTGACGGCGATCACGCGAACCGGTTGCGATGACATGACAGTGTCGATTCCGTTAACCTGCTGACTCAAGGTCTCTTCAAGCATGGGCCTGTGCATCCAGGTTAGCAATTAATGATGGTGGCGGTGGCTGCTGCCAACCCATTTGCTCCATAAGATCGCGAGCAATTTTTACCAGTTCGATCGGTTTGGAAACATGAATGTCCTCCGGAATCTGCTGGCCATTGCTGATAAACATAGTTGGCAACTGGTAGCGGATCAGTGTGGCTAGCATAGCACCCAGACTCGCTGCCTCATCAACCTTGGTGATAATGGTACCCGTCAGCTCGATTTCACTGAAAACACGTACTATTTCATCGGTAATGGTTTTCTGCGCTGTCGCCGACAGGGCCAAATATACCTTAACATTGTGACCCGCGCCCTTCAGCGTGGCAAATTGTTGCGACAGCCCTAGATCGCGTTGACTCATGCCCGCGGTATCGATGAGTACCAGCCTCTTATCCGCCAGTTTATCGAGAGCGAGGGCAAGGTCATTGCGATTGGAGGCCAGCAGCACAGGTATGTCCAGCAGTTTACCAAAGGTATCCAGCTGTTCCTGTCCGCCAATTCGGAAGCAATCGGTGGTCACCAGGCCGACATGGTCACGTCCGTGTCGCATGGCGTAGCGAGCCGCCAGTTTCGCGACAGACGTGGTTTTACCAACGCCCGTGGAACCCACAATCGCGATGACACCGCCGGACTCAAGTATGTTTTGGTCAGGCTCTTTAAGCATCTGGGAAATTTTTACCAGCGCTTTTTTCCAGGCACCGGTGGCAGTCTCGTCGACAGGGACGCCTGCAGCCAGCCGACTGCAAAACTCCCGATCCAGTCCCAGGCCGGCGAGCTGACGAATTAACTTTGTTCGCAAGGGATATTGACGCGCGGTTTCCCGCCAGGCGAGTTGTGACAACTCTCCTTCCAGCAGGCCGCGGAGCGTCGCAAGTTCCTTGCGCATCTCGGTCAGCGCGGCGTCGTTTGCCGATTCCCTCACATTGCCTGTCGCAGGGGTTTTATCGGTCGTAGAGTTGCCGGTGGCCGATTTGTTGACTGCAACGTTAGCTGTCGGCGCGGCCGTGGCTAGCACGTCGTTAGCAGGCGCATTGCTAATCGACGCCCTGTTAACCAAAGCAGCGGTGTTGGCATTAGCGTTGACTGCATTCGCGGCGGCGGCAAGGCTGGCGGCTGCGCCTTGCCCTGGATCGGCAGCATTTGGCCGCGGTTTCACGGGGACTGTTTCGGCGCTGGCCATTTGCGCTTCGATCTCTTCTTCGAAATCGATGGCAGCGGTGATCTCGACGCTGTTTTCGAGACGCTTGCTGGCCAGTATCACCGCATCAGGTCCCCAGAACTCGCGCACGCTGCGCATGGTGGATTTCATGTCACTGCCTGTAAATTTCTTAATTTTCATGTCGCTTCTCCTACCGACTGGCGGTTTTGCTGCGTGGCGCTAGCGTCGTAAGCGCCCTGTTTCCCGCTTGGTATAAGGTGTAACGTTAATATCGTCTAATTGGCCTTGCCTGCTGTGCTGGTAACCCGGATCCGTTTGTTGGCAGGGATTTCTTCAAAGGCCAGCACATGCATGCCTGGGTTGGCGCCCCTGACCAGGCGCGATAGCCAGGCCCGGAGAGACGACGACACCAGCAGTACCGGCGTCCGGCCATCCGCGGTTTGTGTTTGTGCGTATTCATTGATCTGCCGCAGCATGCGGTCGGTCAGGCCTGGCTCCAGGCCACCCCCTGTTGTTGACCCCTGTATGACACTAAGCAATATCTGTTCCAATTCGGTATCCAGGGTCATGACCTCCAGTTCGTTAGCCATCCCGTTGATATGCTGATAGATTGTTCTGCTCAGGGCGATCCTTACCTGCGCCGTTAAAGTGTCAGCTTCTTGACTCTTGCTGCCGCGCTCAGTCAGGTTTTCGGCGATCGTACGGACATCGCGTACCGGAATACCCTCCTCAAGCAGGTTCTGCATGACTTTCAGGATAACGCTGAGGGACAGGGTGTTGGGCACCAGATTTTCCACCAGCTTGGGGGAGGACTTGGCCAGTTGATTGAGCAGCTGCTGGACTTCGTCATGCCCCAGCAGATTGTGAGCGTGCTGTTGGAGTAATTCGCTGAGGTGGGTTGCAATGACGGTACTGCAATCGACCACGGTGTAACCCATGGCCTGGGCTTCATCGCGTTGGTTCGGTTCGATCCAGACAGCTTTGAGGCCAAAGGCAGGGTCACTGGTCTCGACACCCCGTAGCGCGCCAAACACCTGCCCCGGATTAATGGCCAATTCCTTGCCGGGGTGAACTTCCGCTTCGCCGACCGGAACGTCCAGCAACGTAATGCGGTAGGTATTGGGCGGCAGGTCGAGGTTATCGCGGATATGAACCGCCTGGACCAGAAAGCCGAGATCCTGGGACAGTTTTTTGCGCACACCCTTGACGCGACCGAGCAACTCACCACCCTGGTTTTTGTCTACTAGGGAAATAAGGCGGTAGCCGACCTCAAGGCCGATAACATCGACGGGGGGTACGTCTTCCCAGCTTAATTCGCGCTGTTCGGTGGGCGCCGCGGGCGCTGATTCGACCACGTCAGTTTGATCGGCGACGCCCGCCTGCGTAAGCATCAGGGCACCACCCATCATCAGGCCCGCCAAAGACAGGAACACCAGGTTAGGCATGCCTGGTACCAGACCCAGTGCGCCTAACACGCAGCCAGTGATCATGAGTGCGCGTGGGTTTTTGAACAGCTGAGTGACTACCTGCTGCCCCATATCCTGCGCATCGGACACCCGCGTCACAATAATGGCGGCGGCGGTTGATAGCAGCAGAGAGGGGATTTGTGCGACCAGGCCATCGCCGATGGTTAGCAGCACATAGTTGTGGGCGGACTGCGCCATCGACAGGTCGTGCTGCAACATGCCGATGGTCATGCCGCCAATGATATTGATAAAGAGAATCAAAATACCGGCCACCGCGTCGCCGCGGACAAACTTGCTGGCGCCATCCATTGCGCCATAAAAATCCGCTTCACGACCAACGTCCTGACGTCGCTGGTGTGCTTCCTCCTGGGTGATCTGCCCAGCGTTCAGATCCGCGTCAATGGCCATCTGCTTGCCGGGCATGGCATCGAGAGTAAAGCGCGCGGACACTTCGGATATGCGTCCACCACCTTTGGTGACAACTACGAAGTTGATAATCACCAGAATGGCGAATACCACCAGACCCACCGCGTAGTTGCCGCCGACCACGAAATCACCGAAAGCTTCAATTACCTTGCCTGCAGCATCAGTGCCCTCGTGGCCGTTGAGCAGAACCACGCGCGTGGAGGCAATATTGAGCGCCAGCCTCAGTAGCGTGGCAATCAACAAGACGGTGGGGAAGATGGCAAACTCGAGCGGTCGAGCCGTGTAGACCACGGCCAGCAAAACGATTAACGACAGAGAAATGTTGAAAGTAAACAACAGATCCAGCATAACCGGTGGCAATGGCAACACCACCATCGCCAGCATGACGACGACCAGCATTGGCGTGCCCGCGCCCACCAGCATCCCCGGCAGGGATCCGGGATCGGACAGGGTTGCCGGGCGGTTGTTCTTAGGTGCGTCGAGAGCTTTCATTATATTAGGCCTTTAGCCAAATCGTCCGGCACCGGCAGGTTGCTGGGCGGTTGCGGCCGGGGGTCTGTAGGTTTCAGGGTTTTCTCCAGTTGATAGACATAAGCCAGCACCTGGGCTACCGCGACGTATAGTTGCGCGGGCACTTCGTGGTCTATTTCCGTGGTAGCGTATATCGCCCGTGCTAGCGGTGGCGCGGCGAAAATGGTGATGTTGTTTTCCCCGGCGATATCCCTGATGCGGGCGGCGATCAGATCTCTGCCCTTGGCGACCACGACGGGCGCACGGGCGCTCTGGTCATCGTATTTCAGTGCCACTGCATAGTGAGTCGGGTTGGTGATAACGACACTGGCCGTCGGCACTTGCTCGAGCATGCGTTGCTGGGAGCGTTCCCGTTGCAAAGCGCGCATGCGGCTCTTAACCTCGGGACGGCCCTCGGTTTCCTTGGATTCGTCTCTGACTTCCTGTCGGGTCATCCGCATCTGCCGGGTGTGTTCCCACAATTGAAAGGGAACGTCGACGGCGGCGATGGCGATAAGCGCGACACAGAAGCCCAGAAAAGCCCAGGAAGCAATGCCGGCCAGGTGAGCCAGGGACGATTCGATGTTCTCTCGACCCAGCATCAGGAATTCATCGAATACTTGCCAGATCACCGCGGTGGCTACGCTGGTCACCAAAATAAATTTGGCCAGCGCCTTGAGTAGCTCCATGAGCGATTTTGCCGAGGCAATGCGCTTCAGGCCTTTGAGCGGATCAACTTTTTCCAGTTTGAAGGCAATCGCCGAGGTGCTGAATGCCCAGCCGCCCATGGCCAATGGCCCCACGAAGGCCCCGGCAACCAGGAGTAAGAACAGCGGCAGGGAAAAAAGCAGGGCCTGTTCAAGGCCGCTGATCAGACTGACGCTCAATGCAGTCGGGTCGTTAAACTGGTCGGGGCTGATGGTGAAGCTGCGCTTTAATATGTCGAGCAGGCCGGTGACAATGCCGCCACCAAAGAAAAACAAACCCATTGATCCAAAGAGCAGTGACAACAGCGTGTTGAGCTCTCTGGAGCGGGGCACCTGAGCCTTTTTTCTGGCGTCCTCCTGACGTTTGGGGGTGGGTTGTTCGGTGCGTTCCTGCCCGCTTTCATTCTCGGCCATCGGTCACTCCAGAATCGCGGTCATAAGTTCGAAGGCCGCATCAAAAATATCGCTGACCTGGGGCCCAAAATTGGGCAGGCCGAAAAAAATCAATATGAATCCGGCCGTCAGGGTCACAGGGAAGCCCACCGCAAAAATATTCAGCTGGGGCGCGGAGCGGGTCATTACGCCAAATGCCAGGTTGATCAGTAGCAGGGCCGCCAGCGCCGGCAGCGCCAGCAGCAGACCACTGGCGAACATCTGCGACCCCCACAGGGTGATTTTCCACGCCAGTTCATTGGGGGGTGCAACGCCGATGGGCAGTATCCGAAAACTCTCGTGGACGGTATCAATTAGCAGCAGGTGGCCGTTGAGGCTCAAAAATAACAGTGTCGCGAGAATCATGTAGAACTGGCTAACCATGGGCACCTGGACACCATTTTGTGGGTCGATGGCCGAGGCGAAACCGAGGCCCATGGACATCGCGATGCTTTGTCCGGCGACCACCACCGTGGAAAATGCCAGTTGGAAAACAAAGCCCATAGCGACACCGACCAAAACCTGTTGCGCGGTAATCAGCATGCCCGGCGCGCTAAAGGGCTCAACAGCGGGCATTACGGGCAGGCTGGGCAGCAGTAACCAGGCGACCAGCAGGGCCAATATAATGCGCACTCGACGGGTAATGGATCGAGCGCCGAAAATCGGTGAGACAACCAAAAAACTGCTAATACGGACAAAGGGCCACAGCAGGCTGCCGAGCCATCGTGCGACGTCTGTGCTGGCCAGTTCCAGTCCGCCGCCCATGGCTAGCCGGTCAGTTCCGGAATACTGGTGTAGAGGCGTAGCGTAAAGTTAATGATGACCTGTAGCATCCACGGCCCTGCAACGACCATGGCGAGCGCGATAATCATCAGCTTGGGAATAAAGCTCAGGGTCATTTCCTGGATTTGCGTGGCGGCCTGAAAAATACCGATTAACAAACCCACGGCTAAAGCCGACAAAAGCAGTGGTGCCGCCAGCAGCACGGTGACGTACATGGACTCACGACCGATGTCCATGACTGATTCAGGTGTCATCGCCGACCCTCCAGTATTCGATACATCGGTGGATAGTTTTGGTTGCGCACAAGCTCATACGTAAAAACCCTCCGCCAGGGTGCTCACTACCAATGACCAGCCGTCGATCAACACAAACAGCATGATCTTGAATGGCAGTGAAATAAGGATGGGTGACAGCATCATCATGCCCATGGACATCAGGACGCTGGCGACCACCAGGTCAATAATCAGAAACGGAATAAAAATAAGAAAACCGATCTGGAAGGCAGTCTTCAATTCGCTGACCACGAAAGCTGGTAGCAATACCTTCAATGGCACTTCCTCCAGGGAGCCGACGGCAGATTCGCCGGACATCTCCACGAACATGGCTACATCGTCCTCCCGAACCTGATTGAGCATAAACTCGCGAAAAGGTTGTAACGCCTTGACCGCGGCTTCGTTGAAACCCAGTTGCTCACTGATATAGGGTGCAACGCCGTCGGTGTAGGCTTTTTCAAACACCGGGGTCATGATGAACAAACTGGTAAACAGCGCCAGGCCAACGAGTATCTGGTTGGATGGTGTCTGCGCTGTACCCAGCGCCTGACGCAGGATGGCGAACACCACGAGAACCCGTGTAAAGGAAGTCATGGTGATGAGCGCTGCCGGCAGCAGGCTCAACACAGTCATCAACAGCAGTATCTGAATGGTGACGCTATAGGATTGGCCGCCGTTATCGCCGGTCGTCACCGTGATCAGGGGAATGCCCTGCTGAGCGGACACGGGTAGGGCAACGGCCAGTAACACCAGCAGCAACAGTGGACGAGTCACGAGCGCTCACTGAGTACGGCGGGGTCTGCCATCAGCTTGGCAAAGCGGGAAGGGGGTGGTGGGTGTGCTGCATCCTCCCCGGCGAGAACATGAAGCGTAGCGATATGTCCAGGTGCGACGCCGAGCAATAATTTCAGGTCGCCGCTGCGCACAATAATCAGTCTTTCGCGCGGACTAAGCGAAAGCGTAGCGACTATCTCCATCGCGTCCTGACCCTTGTTGGGCAGGCGATTAACCTTCTTTAATAACCAGGCGAGTCCGACAATGGTGATTAGCACCATGATCAAACCCGAGAGTAACTGCAGCATAAAGCCGCCGCTTGTCGGTGCCAGCGGCGTCGCGGTTGCAGCTGCGCTAGCTACAAAAGACAGCGTCGTTGCGCACACGCAAATGACACAGTTAGCCAGACGGAAGGTCACGGTGGCGGGTTTCATTGTAATTTTTTGACCCGCTCGGAAGGGCTTACGACATCTGTGAGGCGGATACCAAACTGGTCGTCAATCATGACCACTTCGCCATGGGCAATGAGTGTATTGTTGACCAGCACATCGAGTGCTTCGCCGACATGGCGGTCGAGCTCAATCACCGACCCCTGGTTGTATTGCAGCAGTTGGCGAATGGGTATGTGCGTGCGCCCGATTTCCACAGAAATGGTGACTGGCACATCCAGAATAACGTCGAGGTTTACGTCGCTCGTCGCGCCTGCCTCACCGGTTGCTGCAGCGGGAGACGGCGAGCCCGGTGTCAGGTTCTGTAAGCCTGCTGGCTGGACGTTCTGTCCGGCGGTTTCGGCCGCCTGCGCCTCAGGTGTTTTAGTGGTTTCCCCGGGAGGGGTGGTTTCGTTCTGGTCGTCGCTCATTTTCTTACCTCAGTGGTCTCATAGGTCGTCAGGGTCTGGGTGCTTTGCCCGTGACCTTGACAGCGTTTTTGCCGTTATAAGCACCAAATTCTCCGATAAAAACCGGGACACCTTCAGCGTAGAGCGTGACTTTGTCTGGCACGGTCAACGGAATCACGTCGCCGGGCAGCAGATCGAGTATTTCTTTCACTGTTAATTGGGCTTTACCCAGGGTGCTGGAGACACTCATCGTTGCTGATTTCATTTCCTCCATAATCACCGGGGTCCACCCGCCGCTGATCTCCGTGGGATCTGTTTGATAGGAGGACACCATGCGATCCCGAAACGGCT
Source organism: Porticoccaceae bacterium (assembly GCA_041603535.1). Classification (GTDB taxonomy): domain Bacteria; phylum Pseudomonadota; class Gammaproteobacteria; order Pseudomonadales; family Porticoccaceae; genus HB2-32-21. The sequence continues at coordinate 10,642 of JBFIEE010000030.1, read as the reverse complement.
CGATCATGGTGTGGGGGATGGCGAGCTGGAATTTCCCCGCCCCATTGTCAAAAGCGATCTCAAAGGTGTTGAGCATCAGCGGTTCAGACGGGTTGAGGAGGTGGGCAAAGTCCGGGTTTGTTTCGGTTTGCACCAGTTCCGGCTCGATCGGTAGCAGTGACTGCCAGGCGGATTTCAAATCCGCGAATGCTTTTTGCAGGAGCATATTGCCCATGCGAGTTTCGGCGGGCGTAAAACTGCGTTTATTGCTGCTTACTTCATGACTGACGCCGCCGCCAAAAAAGCGATCCACCGCCGCGCAAATAATGTTGGCGTCAAAAACCGCCAGCGCGAGACCGCGCATCGGTTTGAGGTGAATAAAGCTGATGTAGCTGGGCAGGCTCATGCTGTTCAGGTAATCGACGAAGCTGACTATACGAGTACCGGTAAATTCAACGCTATTGGTACAACGCAAGGTGTTAAATACGCTCTCACGAAAATTGAGTGAGAAACGTTCGTATGCGACATTGAGGATTGGAATGCCGGTGCTCAACAGCTGGTTCTGGTTTGAGAAATCAACCAGCTTGACCGAGCGGGAGTCGCTACTATGCCTGTCGCTGGCGACGGGCACAGAGCCATCTTCGACGCGTGACAGCAGTGCGTCGATTTCGTCCTGAGTTAAGATCTCATTAGTGTCCATGGGTTGCTGCCGGCCCTACTGCATGACATAGCCGGTGAGGTACACAGCATCCACGGAATGTCCGGATGCGCTGGTGCCAACGATTTTGCGAATCTCTATGAGCATTTCCAGGCGCAGCTTTTCCTTGCTGGCCACGCCGCTCAGTTGAGTGTAAGTTTTGTCGCTGAGCAACATCAGTAACTGGTGCCGGATGGCGGGCATGTGATGTTGTACCTGCTCAATGACAGACTGGTCGCGGGTCATGACCGAAATGTTGATCTGGAGATACCGTAGGGTGTCCTTGTAGACAAAATTGACAATAAAGGACGGCTCCAGATCCAGGTAGATAGCGGGGCGTAGCGTGTCCGCTACGGCAGATTCATCATCAGCTACGCTTTTTTGCTGGGTAGTGAAATAGTAATAACCACCGCCCCCTCCGCCCACTAAAACAAGGCCAATGATTGCGATCAATAGCCCCCTGCTGATGCCGCCGCGGGCTGCAGCGGGCTTGTGTTTACCAAGGTTGCGATTATTGTCTATAGCCATCGGTATCCCGTTGATAAGTCATTGTTTCGATGTCCAGTGGCAGTGAGCGTTTAGGTAGCAGTAGCAGCCGTCACTTCGCGACCATAGTTCTGCAACACATGGTCTCAGCAATACTCATGCCAGAGAAATTTAAGTTTTAAAAACAGGGGGTTGAAACTCGGAGCCAAAATATTGACGCTGTTCGGCTGAAGTGCTCGTCAGTTTTATGGCGTGCCTGATAACCTGGGTGGAGGGCTTGTCACCCACAGGTTATCCAGCTTTTGTATGGTGGCTAAATAATACGTTTTTCGCGCAACTCGGCTATTTCCTGGGCGGAATAGCCAATCTCAGACATGATCTCATCGGTGTGTTCCCCAAGTGTCGGTGGGCGGCGGGTGATCTGCCCGGGTGTTTCGGACAAAACTACGGGGGTGCCCGCCACTGGCGCGGCCTCCGCTAGCCCGGGGTAGTCTATGGAGTTGAGTACACCCATGGCCTGTACGTGGGGGTCGTCGTAAGCCTGCTGGGCGGTTAGCACCGGCCCGCTGGGTACCCGCGCCGCCTCGCATTCTGCCAGGACCTGCTCAGTCGTGCGCTCGCCACACCAGGCAGCCGCCCGCTCGCTGATGATCGCCCCATTTTCGCCTCGCAGCGCGTCGGTGGCGAAACGCGGGTCATCTAACCACTCATCTGCGCCGACAAGTTTTGTCCACCGAGCAAACAGCGGTTGGCCAATCACCTGAATAATGACGGCGCCATCTTTGGTGTTGAAAATATTTCCGGGCCCAGCGTTTTGGGCGCGATTCCCCGTGCCCGTTCGATTGAGGTCAAGTAGCACCTGCTCGATCATCAATGAATTTGAATAGCACAAAGCGGTGCGCAGCAAGGCGCCTTCAACTACCTGTCCTTTGCCGGTTTGCTGACGGGCCATTATGGCGACGAGAGTGCCAAGGGCTGCTGAGGTGGCGGTGCCGAAGTCAACATAAGGCGCGTAAGATTTGATGGGCTGGCCGGGAAAGCCGCCCATATGTACAGCGCCTGACATGGCCTGTCCGATACCGTCGAAACCGAGGCGATCACTGTAGGGGCCAACCGAGCCAAAGGCCGATACCGTGGTGAAGATGATATCTTCCTTGATGGCTTTTAAAGAATTGTAGTCGATGCCCATCTCTACCAGGGTGGGTGGGGGCAGGTTGGCCAGCACGACATCGGCGGTGGCGACCAGCTTTTTAACGACCTCGCGGCCTTCGGGCCTGGTCGGATTGAGGGTTATGCCTCGCTTGTTGCAGTTCATCTGTAAAAAGAGCGCGCCCTGGCCGTCTTCGGTAACAGGGGTTGTATACCTGTCCTCACTACCGGAGAGCTTTTCAATACGAATGACGTCAGCGCCGAACTGTGACAACAGTTCGGCACAATAGGGTCCTGCGATGTATCTACCGAAATCCAGTACTCGTATACCTGTAAGGACACCGTTCATGGAATTCTCCGTCCTGAGTAATTTAGCTTGCGTAACCAGGCGTTCCCTTCGCTGATGCTAAGGCGTTGCTTTATCATGTAATTAAACGTCAGATGTCTATGTCGTCCGTGTCGTTGTCCGTGTCGCAAACCCGAGAAAAATAAGTAAGGGCGATACATAAACCACCATTTTTCAGGGGCGCTGTCCGCGGTAGGTGTTTTTCCGCGCTCGACAGGTGCGGAAAGGCTAGCTGGCAAGCAGTCGCACTCTGCCGCTGTCGCCGTTACCGCTGTGGGTGCTAGTAGCACTACCTGATCGGACTGCCGTCTGGTTTCACAGTCAAAATACTCAGGCCTTGTGGCTGCCGTCACAAAGCGGCTGTTTATTGGTCGCTTTACAGCCGCAAAAGAACAATTTGGTGGACTTTTCGGCCTTGTACTTTAGCGGCGTAAATTCAGTGCCAGCATGGGCACCATCGCAGAATGGCTGCTTCTGACTCTTACCACACGCACACCAAAAATAAGTTTTGCCCTCGGTGACGTCGATGGCATAGGGCGTATCGGAAGCTCGGAAAGGTTTATTCATTTTTCTGCACCAGAGGTAGTTATATTGTTTTTGGATTCCTACAAATACGTATTGGATCGTTTTCCAGAGAGCAAGCGCCGCCCTCGAAGATCATGACATAGTTTATAACCTGGCGGAACGCATTAACTATGAACGCTGCTGCGACGCTTTTCAAATTGAATTTCGAAGCACTTTGTTCAAGGCGCTTAGGATGAAGCGACTGTTGCGCGCAGTGACGACGCTCCTGGGGAGCCGGTTGGCGGGAGTGTCGTAGACAGAGGATGCGGTGTCGAGAGTGGTGGGGCGGATCCTGGTTGGTCACCTGCTAACTTTTGCTCTCCGCTCGCGGGATGTTGACTGTGGTCTGTGCGAGCAGGCTTGCCAACTGGTTTTGTCGGCAGGTGTCGGTGCGAGTGAAGACCCGTTTTAACATGTTACGAGCGGTGGTGAGGGAGCGGCCCGATATCGATCCGGGCCATGAACAAACAGAATCAGCACCGGTCCGCTGTCTTTCTCGTCAGCACCACCTGTGGGTATTACTACCAATGTGACGATATAGCGCCGTGTGCCAGATCGTTTGCCAATCCTGAGATTCTGGAACAACGTGGCTCCCGTCACTTGTTCTCGAAGCTCGCAGTATTCCTTGGTTAAACGTTGCGGCGCACTCGTTCGAGCTGTGGGATGAGTGTCTGTAATAACGCCCGGTCTTTCCTGTCGAACGCTGTCTTAGACGGCGCGCTGGAAGCGTAAATTGAATGGGGTTGAGTGATTGCCGACCACAACCAAAATATCACTGCGTTGCCGTACAGAATAGACTCTGTGTTGCCGTACAGAATAGACTGATAGTAGGGAAGAGACATCAGCCCATCCGAAAACATATCCTTATGAGTTTTCAAGAGTTGAATGAATCCACGGAATACTTTCAGGCTGTTCAGAATCTCCCTGGATTTAACCAACGCAACTCATTCACAATAGTCGCCGAATTACACTGCTCAGCGATTTGGCAATAGTGGAAAAACTTTCCGAAAGTTATACCCCAAAGGGGGTGCTATGGGCACTAAAGTACTGATTACCGGCGGTGCGGGCTATATCGGTAGTCACGCATGCGTGGCGCTTCTTGCCGAAGGTTATGAATTGATAGTACTGGACAATATGTCAAATGGCAGTCCGGCTGCGCTGGCGCGTGTCAGAAAGATCACCGGCAAGGTCTTTGATGTCGTAGAGGGCGACATCCGTGACGCGGAGCTGTTGGACAACATGTTTTCCAGTCAGTCAATTGGTGCCGTTATGCACTTTGCCGGACTCAAGGCCGTCGGTGAGTCCTGCGCGGAACCGCTGCTGTATTACGACGTGAATGTGGGTGGCACGCTGAATTTGTGCCAGGTAATGCGGGAGCACGGTGTTGGCAATCTGGTGTTTAGCTCGTCAGCCACGGTTTATGGTGATCCGGCGACGCTGCCTATTCCAGAAGATCATTCATTAAATCCGACGAATCCCTATGGGCGGACAAAAAAAGTGGTTGAGGATGTACTGTTTGATCTGGTGAGCGCAGACGAAGCCCTTAATAAACCCTTTTGGCATATTGCTGTGCTCAGATATTTTAATCCTATCGGCGCGCACTCTTCCGGCCTTATCGGTGAAGCTCCCCACGGTATACCCAATAATCTGTTGCCTTACATAGCTCAGGTCGCGGTTGGCAAGCTTGAGACTCTGATGGTGTACGGGAATGACTGGCCGACGGAGGATGGGACCGGGGTCAGGGATTATGTGCATGTGATGGATCTGGTAGAGGGGCATCTATCTGCGCTTAAAAAACTGGTGCAAGGCGGTAGACACGGGTGTTCAGTCTGGAATCTTGGCACCGGCATCGGGTACTCCGTATTGCAGGTGATACGGGCGTTCGAGCAAATATCTGGCAAAGCCGTACCCTATGAGATTGTTGGCCGAAGGGCGGGTGATATCGCTGCCTGTTGGGCAGATCCCGCGAAGGCTAAAAGCGAGCTTGATTGGGCGGCGACGCGCAGCCTGGAGCACATGATTAGCGACGGTTGGCGCTGGCAAAGCACTAATCCCCGCGGGTACGAATGAAGCTTATGGCCTTCATATGTAGCGAGATGGCTGGCCAAATATTAGGAAATAGTTGATTAGCCCGATAGGACCGTAGTAAACACGGTTGTTGATACGAGCGATTCCTCGGCGATCATTCTCTCACTCTCAGCGTGGTGACACAGCAGGGATTTTGAGCGTGGGCGTTGGCGCGATAAAACTGGCCGAAGATTGTTAACTGCCGGGAGCCTTAACATTAATAATGTCGGGAGAATCGCGCTAATCGCCCCGGTTATTACAATTACTTAATCGCAGCACTTTAACGATTTTCAGAGCCCTGATGGTTTCAAGCCTCGGCCGCTTGCGCCGGTCGCCACTCACAGGTCGCCACTAATTTGTAGTCGAATAAATTTAGGATTACGCTTAGGCGACAGACAGTCGGTGCAGACGCAAGTTGGTCTTGACAGTTAGCGAGTTGATAGCGACCACCAGCGTAGTTTCGGGCGGGCCGGATGGCGATTCGAAAACTATCAGGTCTGAGGGAAGTGCTTGATACAGGCAAGCTGGCGTCATGCCACCGCGACCGGCGACAACGAGGAGGTTAGAGGTGCCAACGACAGAATTTCGGGAAACAGTATTTCAAGGTAAGGCAGTATCTGAAACGGCTTTGCCAGCAACATTGGGCGCGCTTAAAGAGTCGGCATACCAGGTGGTGCCCATTCGTGAGGAGATGCAGCGCAATCTCATCAGGAAAATCTCGGCGGGCGAGCAACTCTTCCCAGGCATCATCGGTTACGAACAAACAGTGGTGCCGCAGCTTGAAAATGCGGTACTCGCTGGACAGGACATCGTGCTGTTGGGCGAGCGCGGTCAGGCCAAGACGCGCCTGGTGCGAGCTCTTACACAATTGCTGGACGAGTACACGCCGATTATTGCCGGTGTCGAAATTCCCGAGAACCCCTACGCACCAATCTCCGCTCAGGCGCGGGCGCTGGTCGCTGAAAAAGGTGATGATACGCCGATAGCCTGGTTGCACCGGGATCAACGCTACGGCGAAAAACTGGCCACGCCGGACATTACAGTGGCTGACCTGATTGGCGAAGTCGACCCAATAAAAGTGGCGGAAGGGCGCTATTTGTCCGATGAACTGACACTGCACTACGGCCTTATTCCCAAAACCAATCGGGGCATTTTTGCTATTAATGAGCTACCTGATCTCGCTGAGCGAATCCAGGTAGGCCTGCTTAATGTTATGGAGGAGCGAGATATTCAGATTCGCGGGCACAAGGTGCGTCTGGAGCTGGATATATTGGTCATCGCCACCGCGAATCCAGAGGATTACACCAATCGGGGGCGCATTATTACACCTCTCAAGGATCGCTTTGGCTCGCAGATTCGCACCCATTACCCGACTGAACTGGCCACCGAAATGGCCATCATGGAGCAGGAGTACCAGCACGCTACGCTGGAGGACTATCCGCTACAGGTGCCTGATTTTATGAAGGAAATTGTAGTGGAAATCACCCAGTTGGCGCGTCAGTCCTCGGATATCAGTCAGCGCTCCGGGGTCTCGGTGCGAGCCTCCATTGCCAACTATGAAAACCTGATAGCCAATGCCCTGCGCCGCGCGGTGCGTTTACGCGAAGACAGTATCGTACCGCGAATTTCCGACCTGCCCTTTTTGCTTCCAGCCCTGGCTGGCAAGGTCGAATTTGAGGTGCTTGATGAAGGGCAGGAGGAGGAGATTTTACAACAACTGTTTGACAGCGCAGTTGAAAACGTTTTCGCCAGGTATTTTACCCGAGCTGACATGGATTCCTTGGCGGACGCGTTTAAAGGCCCGTTCAGTGTTGATACTGGCGAAGCCCTGCATTCGGGGTTTTACGAAGACACGATTCAGAAGGTGCCGGGTCTCGGCCAGGCAGTGAGTCGGGTGATAAGCTCGACTCAACCCACCATGCGGGCATCCGCCGTAGAGTTTATTCTGGAAGGCCTGTATGTGAATGACCGGGTGAGCAAGGACGCTATGGAAGGTCAGTTCGTTTATCGGGGGTGAAAAAAATGGCTACCGCTTACACTGCCTTATACCGTTACTCCCATTGGGACGGCAGCAGTCGGAAACGGCACAGCGCTGACGACCTGATGGGCGCCCTGTCCGATGACTTTCTGGAATCGGGGAGCATCGAACAGGCATTGCGCTCGCTGATGCGACGCGGCATGCCTTTATCATCGGAGCGACGCATGTCTGGCATCCACGACATGATCCGTAAGCTGCGAGAGCAGCGGCGACAGCAACTGCAGCGTTACAACCTCGATAGTGTTTTCGATGACATCAAGAAAAAGCTCAGCGAAATCATGGAGATGGAGCACCAGACGATTGACGAGTGGCTGACAGGACGCGCCGGGCAGCAGGACACCGCCAAAGATAACGCAGCGTCTGCGAGCAGTGATGCAAGCGCTAAAAAGCCAGGCAGCTCAGACAGCCCCGGCGACGAAGACAGCACAGACAGCACAGACAGCACAGACAGTAACGTCAGCGAGCGTGGCGTCGGCGGCGCAACCTCGCAGAGTGGTAGTCAGCAAGCAGAGAGTAAATTTTCCAGTAACGTACTGAAGAGTATTGCCGAAAGAAATCGCGAAGAATTAAAGCAGTTACCCCAGGATTTCAGTGAGCAGATTAAATCTCTACAGGACTACAATTTTCTGAATGCCGACGCGCAAAAGGAGTTTCTCAAGCTCCTGCAACAACTGCGTGACGCCATGACTCAAACTTTTTTCAAGGACATCACCGACATGGTCAAGTCCATGTCTGATGGCGATATGTCCCGCATGAAAGACATGGTTAAAGCGCTCAACGACATGCTGGTCAAACACATCGCGGGTGAGGATCCCGGATTTGAGCAGTTTATGGATCAGTTCGGCGACATGTTTGGCGACCAGCCGCCGCAATCCTTGGCAGAACTGCTGGCGCAAATGGAAGCGCAGATGGCGGCAACTCAATCCATGCTCAATTCCATGTCGCCCGATCAGCGTCGGCAGCTGGAATCCCTGCTTGAAGGTAAATTGGGTGGTGACCGTGAGCTGCAACAGGAATTAATGAAGCTAAGCAAGGAATTATCGTTTCTCAATCCTCAGGTGGATCAACACCGGTTTTCCGGCGAACAGGCGATCGACTTTCAGTCCGCCATGAAGCTCATGGAAGAACTGCAGCGGCTCGAAAATCTCGAAAAGCAATTTCATGATGTGCAAAACATTGGTGATCTTGACAAGATTGACGAAGACCTGGTCAAGGAATTACTGGGCGAAGCCGGCGCTGATGACTTTAATGAACTCAAGGATATTCTCGACACCCTCGAAAAGGCTGGTTACGTTCGCAAGGACGGTAAAGGCTGGGAGATGACCCCGCGCGGCTCCAGAATCATCGGCCATAAGGCGTTGGAAGAGATTTACCGCAAGCTGAAACACGCTAATCTCGGAGGCCATCGCAGTATCAAGGAAGGTCGTTTTGGTGACCAGCAGGAAGACAGCAAACCCTATGAATATGGCGACCCATTGCGCCTGCATATTCCCCGCACCCTGAAAAATGCCATTCGCCGCGAGTCATCTGACCACTCGGCAACGTCGCGAACTGGTCGTGGACAGCGCAAAGTTAACCTCCACCCTGACGACTTCGAAATACACCGCCATGAGTTAAATACCAAAACATCCACGGTATTGCTGCTGGATCTGTCCTGGTCCATGGCTATGCGTGATGCGTTTTTACCGGCAAAAAAAGTTGCGCTGGCATTGCATCATTTAATTTCGAGCAGTTATTCCCGCGATAGTCTGGAGATCATTGGCTTTTCGGCCTATGCCAGGGAGATCAGGGCCAGCGAACTGACGACGGTTGATGTTGACCAGTTCACCATGGGCACCAACATGCACCATGCGTTGATCCTGGCGCAAAAGAAACTCGCCAGGGTGCATGGCGGCACCAGGCAAATCATTATGATTTCCGACGGCGAACCGACCGCCCATCTCGAGGAAGGCTATCCGTACTTTGAGTATCCGCCCAATCCAGTAACCATCGCCAGGACACTGCTGGAAGTTAAACGCTGCACGCAGAAAAACATCACCATCAATACTTTCATGCTGGATCAAAGCCCCTTTCTGCGCAGTTTTATGAATAAAATCGCCAAGATGAACGGCGGTCGCGTGTTTTACACCACGCCTCACCGCCTCGGCGAATATATTCTGCACGATTATGTAGCCAACAAACGCAAGCGTGTGGCGTGACAAAACGGCGCTGCACGATTCACGACTAACTCAAAAATAGACCGTACAGAACCTGGACTGACTGAATTCCTCGAATTAGATCAATGCGGTTATCCGGTTTCGCAGTGAACGGGCGAATGTCTGCTTTTGTTGAATAGCTTGAATACGCTTGCCATCGCTATGGGATTGCTAGCCTGTTTTAAGCGAGGTTTTACAACGAGCGGGCGTTGCCTGAAAAGACGGCTTCTATGAATGGGAAAGCAGTAACCTGGACGAGACGAAGTACGCTAAAGCCGCGGGTATGCTGAAAGATGGCATGAGTCAAAATAGCGGCTATTTCATCGCGACTCTAGACGACAGGTAAGCGCCCTGGCACACGCGCTAAAGAATAGTCTAAATCACCTATATCTAGCCCCATATATCGCTTGTAGAGATAGACGAGAGTATTTAGCGCGATACGCTGTGTGCTAAGCGAACAACGGCGTTGAATACCAATAGGGTTTAAAAATGCTTCAATCGCAGCGGCGCTGATATCTTCAGGCTGACGCTTATTGTGAGAATATATAGATCGTTTAATCCAATGGACGAAGCCTGTTCAATTCGATAGGCTAAACCACTCTCCCGTATATGCGGGTGCAAACAGTCTATAAAACGTGTGGGTGTGGCGGGTAGCGTGTGTCGGATGTCATCCATGACGTTATCTCTCCATTGCTGTTGTTACATACAGTGTTATGTGGGCTTCTCATTTAGTCAATTCCCTGGATCAGGAGCCACTGGCTCTTTATCACAGGAAAATAATTTATAAGCCCTTGATTTTTAAAGATACTCGAATATGATAACTGGCCAGGAAAAAATACAAACGCAGCAAAGGATGGCACAGCATGATATTTCATCGAACACCAAGACACACCCAGCCGATTGTTTTTAAACGCAATATATACAGCCTCTTTGCTATGCCTGCTGGAATAGAGTGCAATAGTGATATAGAGCCACTGGCTCTATAATTAATGACATGGACTCTCTCCTCCCTTAGCCTCACTAACGAGGTTAACGAGTAAACGAGGAGAACAATAATGGATAAGCTAACGGTAAGATGTGGTCTTGATATTGCGAAGCATGTGTTTGCCATCCATGGCGTT